>NZ_BAAAEU010000010.1:0-313251 GCF_039523175.1 Dokdonella soli | reverse complement strand
CTGAGGAAGCGGTGGCCATTGATCAGGACCAGCGTGCGCTGCGAGCCGAGGCCGCGCAGGCCGATGCTCGACGAACCGGTACCGCCGCCGTTGTTGACCTGCGGGTTGGTGTTCGGACCGGTGACCGCCGGCAGCTGCTGGACCAGGTCGCCCAGGGTCAGCTTGCCGGTCTTCTCGATCGCGGCGCGATCGATGGTGACGACCGGGTTGGACGTTTCGATATCGACGCGACGGATGTTCGAACCCGTCACCGTGATGGTTTCAAGTTTCTGACCGCTTTGGTCTTGTGCCGCATCCTGCGCGAACACCGCACCGGCGGACAGGCCGACGGCGGCAGTGGCGCCCGCATACAAGGCATAGCGCACGGCTTTGAAAAGCTCGTTGCTCATTAGATTCATTTCACTCTCCAACGTCAGAGTTGTGTCACAGCTCGGGACATGTGCTCTCCCATTCCCTGGGAACGACCAAAACGGTCCACCAAAACCCTCGGCAGTGGACGATACTAACAAGATTCTTACGCCTTGGGAATCCCTGAGCGCGCGCTTAACACTGGGATTTATTCATTTAAATTCAATAAGTTGCGGCAATGGTTGAATTGTCGCAGTGCAGCGCCGCGGCACTTGCGGAGGCGCCGAAGGGGTGTTTGGAGATCCCTGTCGGGAGGCGCAGGAATCATCAAATCATGCCGGCGACGCCCGCGGACGCGATCGCCAAGCACAGGCTTTACCGCACGCCCGGCTCGCGAAAGCCCTGCACGAAGTGGAACGCGCACGCCACCGACACCGACAGGCGCAGTGCGCCAGTCAGAACGCCACGGATTGTGCGGATGCGCTTGCGACGCCCGGCTCTGAGTGGAGGGGCGCAAGGCAGGCAGGAACTGCCTTGTGTGTCGCGGCCGCTCGCCCACCGATGCCGCGACAGGCGCGGCCGACCCGGATCTTCTCAGAGATCCTGGCGGTACTGGATGTACGGCGTGCGGGTCTGGGTGTTCTCCGCGTCGCGCGGAGAATTGCTCGGTGCGGCCCAGAGATTCTGCGCGCCGACGCTGAGCTCACCGCTCCACGGCGTGCGCCAGGAAACGCCGAGATCCAG
This sequence comes from Dokdonella soli, assembly GCF_039523175.1. Taxonomy (NCBI): domain Bacteria; kingdom Pseudomonadati; phylum Pseudomonadota; class Gammaproteobacteria; order Lysobacterales; family Rhodanobacteraceae; genus Dokdonella; species Dokdonella soli. Next base: position 312,159 of record NZ_BAAAEU010000010.1, on the reverse strand, counting down.
CGTGGTCCAGCGCTTGCCGGCCAATGCCGGATCGTCGCTGCTGAGCACATGACCGACGATCGCGCCGCGCAGCGAGCCGGCGTCAAGGCCAAGGCTCAGCGAAAGCTGGTCGAGATCGATGCCCGGCGCAAACGCATTGCCGATCGTGCCGAGCGCGGACAGATGGCCGCGGCCATAGCTCGCCGCGACATCGAGCGCGGGACCCCGCTCGAACTGCCAGCGGCCGCGCGCATATAGCGAAGCCTCGCTGTCGAGCGAGAAGGACCGTGCGTTCGGCAATGTAAGTACCGGCACGGGTACCGTATTGCCGAATGCGAGGTTGCCGAACGTCGCGGGATGACCCTGCGACTGCAGCCAGGACAGCCCATAGGAAAGATCGAGGCCGCCGTTGGACGCGGTCCAGCCCATGCCGAGCGAACCGGTCAGCGTGCCGCGCGACCAGCGCGAAGCCGTCGCCACGTCGCATCCCGCCGACGTACAAGTCGCCGGAGCGAGCGAAAGATACTGGCCGAACATTGCATCGGCGTGCAGCCCGCCACCCAGCTGCCAGCGCAACCCGCCCGCATTCGCGACCGGGCTGCCCGCGAGATGCCACGCGGACGGCCCGCCATACGCAGGCATCGGGTCGATCAACGTATTCGACCAGCCGCGCGGCAACGCAACGACCGCGAGCAGCTCACCGTTCGCACCCGACCAGATCGGCAGCACCGGCGCACCTTGCTCGAGCAGCGGCTGGCCGGTCGGATCGAGGGCAAGCAACTCCTCGACCAGCGGCGCCTTGGCCGGCACCAAGGACGGCAGCGTCTGTGCCGTGCCCGCAAGCGGGAACAGCAAGAGCAGCAGCAACTTGGCGAAACGCAGGCGCATGGCAATGGACCAGAAATGACTCGTGCAGCAGACGACCGTGTGAGAGTTCCCGACTCGCCGGGAGTTCCGCAGGCCGTCGACGGACACGCCAATCATAGCGCGGTTCACGAAAAACTAACAGCGATTCATGGCAGTTCGGGGCGCGCCGAGCGCGGCGTTCATCACGGATTTCGCAATCCAGCGAACCCCACGAGGCGGCCGGAGGGCGACGGCGCGTCGAACATCCGGCGCCCCCTTCATGCAAATCCGGAGAGCCGGTTTGCGCTATCCGGTGATGGTGACGCGCCGGAGCGCGGCCGCGGACCGCTCGTTCCGCCTGCCCGCCTGCTGCAATGCGACCCCCGATCCCGGAGCCCGCCATGCTGCTCACCAGCCTGTTCGCCGTCGCGGTCGCGACGGCCACCCCCGACCTCGACCGCGCATCCCTGCTCGCCGCCGAACGCGGATTCGCCGCCGACGCGCAGCGCGACGGCGTGCGTCGGGCCTTCCTCGCGCATTTCGATGCCGGCTCCTGGCTGTTCCGGCCGCTCCCGCTCCCTGCGCTCGATACGCTGGCTCGCGATGCCGACGACAGCAGCTTCCTGCAGTGGGAACCAGACCTTGTCGGCATTTCCGAAGCGGGCGACGTCGGTTTCACCAGCGGCCCATGGAGCGCGCACGGCGCCGGCTCCGAGAAGATATCGCATGGGCATTTCCTGACGGTCTGGAGACGCGCCGAGGACGGCATCTGGCGTGTGCAGGCGGACAACGGCGTGGCGCATGCCGGCCTGGCGAAGGCGGCTGCGGTGGTGACGCTCGCCGCCCCGACAGCGTCATCCGCGCGCGCGGATATCGCTGCCATCGAGGACCGCCGCCGACAGCTCGAACGCGTCGACGACGAACTGCGGCGCGCACTCGCCGGCGACCACGCGAAATCCGCGCTGCCCGCTTTCGCCGGACCGACCCTCCACGTGCTGCGCCAGTCACAGCTGCCCGCGGACGCGGCCGATGCGCTGAACCTCGTTGCGAAGGATCCCGCCGGCCTCGGGCGCGGCCCTCGTCGCGCACTCGGCGTGGCGGCGAGCGGTGATCTCGGCTACACGCTGGGCGGCGCGGAGGCGTGCGCCGGCTGCGGCAGCGACCTGCGCATCTGGCAATGGCGCGACAACCGCTGGAAGGTACTGGTCGACCTCAGCACCATGCAGCCCTGATACACGGCGCTGCTGCGACGGACCCATCGGGCGGGCTAAGCTGATGGACGCCGGCGCGGACTCCCGCGCCGGCGTCGTTTCGGGAGGCCGCGTTTGCCGAAGTCCACCACCCATCGACCGCTGTCGCGACGCATCGCGCGCGGGTTGTTGTTCGCGCTCGCAACGTGGCTGGCGCTCAGCGTGCTCGCGGTGCTGATACTGCGCTTCGTGCCGCCGATCGCGTCGGCCGTCATGCTCGAAGACTGGATCGGCGCCAGGCTCGACGGCGACCGCACGTTCGCGCTGCACTACCGCTGGACGCCATGGGATCGCGTCGCGAAGACGCTGCCGATCGCGCTGGTCGCGGCCGAGGATCAGAAATTCCCGTTCCACCACGGCTTCGATTTCGACGCGATCCAGAGCGCGCTCGCCGAGGCCGACGATGGCGAACGACTGCGCGGTGCCAGCACGATCAGCCAGCAGGTCGCGAAGAACCTGTTCCTGTGGAGCGGACGCAGCTTCGTGCGCAAGGGCCTCGAAGCGTATTTCACCGTGCTGCTCGAAACCTTGTGGCCGAAGCGGCGCATCCTCGAGGTCTACCTCAACGTCGCCGAGCTCGGTGACGGCATCTACGGTGTGGGTGCGGCCAGCGAGCTGTTCTTCCACACGACGCCGGCACAGCTCGACGCGCACCAGGCCGCGCTGCTCGCGGCGGTGCTGCCGAATCCGACGCGCTTCCGCGTCGAACGTCCGAGCGCCTACGTGCAACGCCGCGCCGCCTGGATCCAACACCAGGCAAACCAGCTCGGCGGTGCGGCCTATCTGCCGCGTTGAGGATTCGTCGCGACACCTGCCTCGCCCGCAGGATCGAACAGCAACGCCGCGCATGCGCTGGCGATCAGGCAACCGGCAAACTGGCCGGCGAGGAACGACGGCACATCTGCCACGCGAATGCCGGCGAACGTGTCCGACAACGCGCGCGCCAGCGTGATCGCCGGGTTCGCGAATGAGGTCGAGGAAGTGAACCAGTAGCCGGCCGCGATCGTCAGCGCGACCGTCGCGGCTGCGCTTTCGAGACTGCGCCGGCGCGTGCCGAGCACCGCGGTGAGCAGCATGAACGTCGCGACTGCCTCGCCCAGCGCCTGCGCGAAACCGGGTCGCGGCTTCGCAGAAGGCAGCCATGCCGGCAGACCGAACATCGCGTGCGCAAGCAGCATGCCGCCGAGCATCGCGATGATCTGCACCGTGCCGTAGGCCAGCGCTTCCCGCGCGCGCAGTTCGCGGCGCAATGCGAGCGCCAGCGTCAGCGCCGGATTGAAATGCGCGCCCGAGATCGGCGCGAACACGACGATCAGCGCGAATAGTCCCGCCGCGGTTGCCAGCGTGTTCGCGAGCAGTGCGACGGCGACGTTGCCGCCCGCAAGGCGCTCGGCCATCACGCCCGAGCCGATCACGATCGCGGCCAGCGCGGCGGAGCCCAGGGCCTCGGCAGCGAGGCGACGCTTCAGATCGATCATTCGCTGGTCGCCCCGATTGCATGCAGTTCGCGCTCGCGCGCGAGTCGGTCGAGCTTGTCGATTGGCAATGCCAGCAGCCGCTCGACGCGCCGGCGCAGGATCGTGAACGCATCGCGGAAAGCCGCGCGGCGGTCGTCCTCGCTGCCGACGACGGCCGCGGGATCGGCGACGCCCCAGTGCGCGCTGACCGGCTGACCTGGCCAGATCGGGCAGACCTCGCCGGCCGCGTTGTCGCAGACCGTGATGATGAAATCCATCTTCGGCGCACCGGGAGCCGCGTATTCATCCCAACTCTTGCTGCGCAACCGGTCAGGCGGATAGCCGAGCTTCGTCGCAAGGTCCGCCGCGAGCGGCTGCACCTTGCCGCTCGGGTAACTGCCCGCGCTGTAAGCGATGAAACGACCTTTGCCGAGCACGCCGAGCAGGGCTTCCGCCATGATGCTGCGCGCGGAGTTGCCGGTGCACAGGAACAGCACGTTGTAACTCATGGCCGATGCTCCGTTCAGGCGCAGCAGGACGTGGCCGACGTGGCCGCCGGACCACAGCAACCGCGCGCGGAGGACATCCGTGGATCGTCGAGCATCCATTTCGCGTAATCGGGTTTTGTCACTGTCGGTTCCGTCGAGAACAGCTGCGTATAGAAGCGGATGCTGGCATCGAGGTCTTTCACGTTGACGTGCACATGGAAGCGTCTCATGAGCGGGTCCTCCGGGTGGGTTTGGCCGGTTTGCAGACGGCGCCCGCCACGCAGGCTGATGCGTCGCCACAGCAGTTCTCGGTGAGGAACGCGAGCAGCGCGTTCATCTGCTTGTAGTCGGCATGGCAGACGATCGAACGGCCGTCGCGCATATCGACGATCAGGCCGGCGCGGCGCAGTGCATGCAGGTGATGGGTCAGCGTCGCCGGCGGAATGTCGGTGTGCGCCTGCAGGTCCCCCACGGCCAGCCCGTCCGGTCCGGCCTGCACCAGCAGTCGATATACGGCGAGCCGGCTTTCATGGGCCAGCGCGGAAAGCGCGGCGACAGCCATCTTTGATTCCATAATTCTAGAATAGTCGAATAGATGGCCATATGCAAACCGGACGCACCGCGATGACGCCATATCGTGGAGTCGGCTAGCATTCCATGATTCCCTCTCCGGTATCGCCCATGTCCAAGCTCACCGTCGTCGTGCCCGCCTACAACGAAAGCGAGGGCCTGCGCGATTTCCATGCGCGACTCGCCGCCGTGCTCGATGGGCTCGATCTCGAAGCGGAAGTGCTCTACGTCGACGACGGCAGCCGCGACGATACCTACGAGATCATGTGCCAGCTGCGCGCGGCCGATCCGCGCGTGTCGACGCTGAGACTCTCGCGCAATTTCGGCAAGGAACTCGCGCTGACCGCTGGCCTCGACCACGTCGATGCGGACGCCGCGGTCGTGATCGACTCGGACCTGCAGGACCCGCCGGAACTGATCCCGACCTTCGTGCAGCACTGGCACGAGGGCTACGACGTGGTCTACGGCACGCGCGCCTCGCGCGCCGGCGAGACCGGCTTCAAGAAGATGACCGCATCGGGCTTCTACCGCGTGATGGGACGCCTGTCGGCGACGCCGATTCCGCGCGACACCGGCGACTTCCGCCTCCTCTCGCGGCGCGCGCTGGACGCGCTGAAACAGGTGCGCGAACGCCAGCGCTTCATGAAGGGCCTGTTCACCTGGGTCGGCTTCCGCCAGTTGTCGGTCGTCTACCACCGCGATCCGCGCCATGCCGGCCAGACCAAGTGGAACTACTGGAAGCTGTGGAACTTCGCGATCGACGGCATCACCTCGTTCTCCGGCGCACCGCTCAAGGTCGCGACGTATTTCGGCATGCTCACCGCGCTGTGCTCGTTCCTGTTCGGACTCTGGGTGCTCGGCAAGGCCATGCTGTACGGTGACCCGGTGCGCGGCTATCCGTCGCTGATGGTGGTCGTGCTGTTTCTCGGTGGCGTGCAATTGATCGCGCTCGGCGTGATCGGCGAATACCTCGGCCGGCTCTATGTCGAGTCGAAGCAGCGCCCGCTCTATCTGATCGATGAGTATCATCGGCCTCACGACGGAGCCCGCGCTCCGGCGAGCCCCTGAGGGAGAATCCATGAGCAAGCGTGTTGCGTGGCTGGCCACGGCCGGCATGACGGTGGCGTCTGCAGCGGCGGGAATCTGGAACTACCACGACTCGCACGAGCCGACCTTCCGACACGGCGAGGCGGAAGAGGCCGGACAGGGGCGTCCTCCGGTGGACGGCGACTACTGGGCGATCCGCCTCGGCTACGGCGGCGATCCGCACAACCTGCGCTTCGAGCCCGCCTGGCTGCTGGATGCCGCCAAGCAGGATCGCAGGATCGCATCGGCCGTACCGTCGGGCCGGAAGACCTACCAACTCTCCGCGGACACGGCGCTCGCACTCGACCCGAACGCGTTCACGCTGCTTGGCCCCAAGCCGCTCGTGGGTGAAGGCTATGGCTCCGGCAACAACGCCGGCCGCACCAACGTGATCCTCACCGATCCCGACAACCCGGCCGTCGCCTGGCTCGGTTCCGATGGCGGCGGTGTGTGGAAGACCACCAACTGCTGCGCCTCGAACACCACCTGGACGGTCAAGACCGACTTCCCCGAAATCGCGAGCATGGCGATCGGCGATCTCACCATGGACCCCGGCAACCACAACGTGCTGTATGCCGGCACCGGCGACCTGCGCTACGGCTCGATGTCGTTCGGCGCGGCCGGTGTGCTCAAGAGCACCGACCGTGGTGAGACCTGGCAATTGCTCGGCGCCAGCGTATTCAATCCGCTCTACGGCCCCTCGGCTGGCGGCTTTCCGCAGTACCAGGCGATCGGCAAGGTCGTCGTCGATCCGAACAATTCGAACAACGTGGTTGTCGGCACCAAGACCGGTGTGTATTTCTCCTACGACGCCGGCTCGAACTGGACCGGTCCCTGCTACACCAGCGCGTTCGCGAGCGGCCCCAGCGCGCAGCGCCAGGACACGACCGGCCTGCTCGCGGTCAATCGCAGCGGCACCACGTATCTGTATGCGGGCATCGGCACGCGCGGCCTACCGACGCCGGTACAACCCGACCTCGGCAAGAACGGCGCGAACGGCGTCTATCGCACGACGATGCCGAGCAGCGGCTGCCCGGCGAACACCGCCTGGACCTTGCTTGCGAACGGTTTCCCGGCCGGTACCGGCAATGGCGTTGCAAACACCTCGCGCGGCCGTCTCGAACTCGCGGTTGCGCCGAGCGATCCGCTGACGCTGTACGCGATGTTCTCGAACGTCGCCACCAAGGGCATTCTCGGTATCTGGAAGACCACCAACGGCGGCGACGCCTGGACCCAGATCGGCGCGCCGAGCAATCCGGGCACGCAAATGTGGTACGACGCGGGCCTCACGGTTTCCCCGACCGATCCGGCTGTGCTGTTCGTGAGCACCGTCGACCTGTTCCGATCGACCGACGGCGGCTCGAGCTACGTCAATCTGACCGATGCATACAGCGGTGGTCCCGTGCATCCGGACAACCACGCGCGCACGTTCATCGGCGGCGATGCGAACAAGCTGCTGAACGGCAACGACGGCGGCATCTACTACGTCAGCAACGCACTGACCGCGACCGGCTCGGCGAACGCCAACTGGATCGCGCTGAACGACAGCCTGTCCACCATCGAGATGTACCACGGTGACATCACCGCGAACTTCGCGACCTCGACCAGTGCGGGCGCAGCCGCAGGCTTCCAGGACAACGGTAGTGCAGCGGTCATGTTCAGCGGCACGCCCACGGCGAGCGCGTGGACATCGACCAATGGCGGCGATGGCATCGTTTCGCGCATCGAGCCGGTAAAGGGTCAGTGGTGGTACAGCTCGATCTACTACGCCGACATCTATGTCAGCACGACCGGCGCGTTTGGCAACCCGGTGGGCATCAAACCGTCGTTCCCGAGCGGCGAGCGCGCGAGCTTCTTCACGCCGTTCGACCTGTATCGCTACGGCGCGCTCGATGCAGTCGGCAGCGGCTGCACGACTGCCGTCGGCTGCACCCATATCGTCCTCGGCACGCAGCGCGTCTGGGAGTCGATCGTGGGCGGCCTGCCGTCGTCCTCGTGGACCTCCAAGACCGGTGATCTGACCAAGAACAACCTGATCGTGGGTTCTGACAACCGCTCCTACATCAACCAGATCCACTACTCGGTCAGCGACCCGACCATCGCAATGGCGGCCACCAATGACGGCAACGTGCAATACGTGTTCGGCCTCGGTGGCGCAGGCGCGGCAACTGCCGTCAACGTGACCGGCACCAATGCGGTACTGCCGAATCGGCCGATCATGGATGTGGCTACCGATCCGTTGAATCCGCTGGTCGGCTACGCCGCGGTCGGCGGTTTCACCGCAAACACATCGGCAACGCCCGGCCATTTGCTGCAAGTGACCTGCACAGCGCAATGCGCGAGTTATGTCTGGGTCGACAAGAGCGGCAACCTGCCGGACATCCCGGCCAACGCGGTGATCGTCAATCCGCACATCCCGCAGCAGGTGTTCGTGGGCATGGACTGGGGCCTCTACTACACCGACGACATCACCGCCGCGACGCCAGTCTGGCAACGCTTCGAGGGTTTGCCGCACGTGATGGTCTGGAGCCTCAGCATCGACCGCGGCTTCACCACGCTGGCGGCCTTCACGCGCTCGCGCGGCGCATGGGCGTGGCCGCTGCCGCCCAGCACGGGCGGCGCCAGCGCCGACCTCGCCGTCACGATAGCGCCGCCGGCGATGGCGGAGCCCGGCACGCGCATGAACTACTCGATCACGGTTACCAACAACGGTCCTTCCGCCGCGGCCAACGTGCAGCTCAGCAGCGCGACACCGGCCGGCTTGACGTTCGCTGGTAACAGCGGCGGATGCACGACCGCCTTTCCGTGCGCGTTTTCAAGTCTCGCGTCCGGCGCTTCGCAAACCGTGACGACCAGCCTATGCGTGCCGCGTGGCTACAGCGGTGCCAATCCGATCGCGTTGGCGGCTTCGGCCACTTCGGCCACGACCGATCCGGTGCCCGCGAACAACAACGCGAGCGCGAACGTCGGCGTGATCGTCGATTCGATCTTCGTCGACGGCTTCGAGTCCTGCCCGTAGCGGGCTACACACGGCGCCACAAAGCCCCTCTCCCGTCGGGAGAGGGTTTGGGGGTGAGGGTCCGGAGCTTGTGCGGCGCCTGCCGGTGCGGCGCCGTCTTATTCCGAAGCGGACCTTGCACGCCCTGAACACCCACCGGGTCGTGCGGCGCAACGACGAGCAGCCGCGTGCGGGCAGCGCTAGACTTGGCATCGCGGCAGCCCCGCCGCGATCGCTCGGAGGCGCATATGCTCCAGGTCAAGCATCTCCTCGCGGAAAAGGGCAGCCAGATCTACACGATCGGCCCCGACGAACCGGTGCTCACCGCGATCCAGATCATGGCCGATCGCTACATCGGCGCGCTGCTGGTGATGCGCGGCGATGAACTCCTCGGCATCGTTTCCGAACGCGACTACGCGCGCAAGGTCATCCTGCGCGGCCACTCGTCCAGCAACACGCCAGTACGCGACATCATGACCGCACCGGTGCTTACTGTCGCGCCAGCGGACACGGTCGAAACCTGCATGCGTCTGTGCACCGACCGCCGCGTGCGCCACCTGCCGGTCGTTGACAAGGGCAAGGTCGTCGGCGTCGTCTCGATCGGCGACCTCGTAAAGGCGGTGATCAGCGAACAGGGCACGCAGATCGAGCAGTTGCAGCGGTATATCGCGGGGTAGGCATGCGGGGACAGCCTCTTGCCGACCTCGGCTGGGGTTGTTTGCTGTTGGTTGCGGAGCGGTTCTTCTGCGCGGAGCGATCAGGCGCTGGGAATGGCTCGTGGATCCAGCAAAGGAATGGTGGTTCTGCTACTCACAGTCGCTGATCAAGGTGCTCATCGGTAGCGAAGGCTGCCGCGGCTACACGATGTTTCTCGGCGCGTCATTTGTGGCATTCGGCATGTACCTAATCGTATACGCCGCATGCTCGACTTGATGCTCGCGATGCCATCCGGGGAACCTCCGAAAAAGGATCGTCGTTCCCGCTAAGTGGCTTTAAGCAGCCGAATGGCTGGGTGTGCCAGTTGCCGCTTTCAGTGGATGCCCGCTTTCGCGGGCATGACGTCACGACCGCTATCAGAGTTTCCTAGGCCGCGTCCGGCTGCCGCTCCGGCCGCGCCGCATCGAACGCCGGCAATGACAGACACTGTGCGTTGATGCGCCGGATCGTCGGATACGGCGCGAGGTCCACCCCGAAGCGGTTCGCGTTGTAGACCTGCGGGATCAGGCAGGCGTCCGCTAGCGTCGGCGCATCGCCGTGGCAGTACAGGCCTGTCGCGCTGTCCGCGGCGAGAATCGCCTCGAACGCGCGGAAACCCTCCTCCATCCAGTGCCGCGTCCAGCGTTCGCGCTCGGCCTGCTGCACGCCGTAGTCGCGTTCGAGGAATTGCATCACGCGCAGGTTGTTGAGCGGATGAATGTCACAGGCGATCAGCAGCGCCAGCCCGCGCACGTGCGCGCGATCGCGCGCGGTCGCGGGCAGCAGCATATGGCCGCCATAGGTTTCGTCGAGGTACTCGATGATTGCGAGCGACTGCCGGATCACGCGCACGCCGTCCGCAAGCACCGGAATCGTTTCCTGCGGATTGAGTTCGCGATGTGCGGTGCTGTGCTGCTCGCCGCCGTTCTTCAAGAGGTGCACCGGCTTCTGCGCATAAGGCAGGCCCTTGAGGTTCAGCGCGATGCGCACGCGGTAGCAGGCGCTGGAACGCCAGTAGTCGTAGAGCGTCAGCGGCGATTCGGTCGACATACGCTTCTCGTTGTGGCGGTTTCAACCGCTCTCGCCGCCAGAGATTAACGCAACGTGCTGCATACCCGGTGTGTTACGACGGCCGAATCGCTGGCACGCCGCTGCTTCAAGCCCTCTCCCCAAGCTCGTTTGGGGGAGAGGGTTGGGTGAGGGGGCGGAGCCACACGCCGATGCGACACCGCAGCTCTCGCGGACCGACCGCAAGTGCGCTTTGGATGACGGGCCTGGAAGGCATCCGCGTTTCACTCTGTCGGCAGCCCGCGCCCTCTCACCCCAGCCCTCTCCCCCAACGAAGAAGCCGTTGGGGGAGAGGGGGCTTATCCGCGCTGCGCCTGCTTCGTCACGACCTGCTCGATCGCGCCGAAGATACTCCTGCCGGCCTCGTCGGTGATCTCGATGCGCACCGTGTCGCCGAACTTCAGGAAGGGCGTCGACGGCTTGCCGTCGCGCAGCGTCTCGACCGTGCGCTGCTCGGCCAGGCACGAGGCGCCCTTCGCGGTGTCCTCGTTCGCGATCGTGCCGGAGCCGACGATCGTGCCCGCCGACAGCGGCCGCGTCTTCGCCGCATGCGCAACGAGCTCAGCGAAGCTGAACTGCATGTCGACGCCGCACTCGGCCTCGCCGAACCACTTGCCGTTGATCCAGGTGCGCATCGGCAGAAGCAGCTTGCTACCCTGCCACGCGTCGCCCAGTTCATCCGGCGTCACGAACACCGGCGACAGCGCCGAACGCGGCTTCGACTGCAGGAAACCGAAGCCTTTCGCGAGTTCGCCCGGGATCAAGCCACGCAGCGAAACATCGTTGACGATGCCGATCAGCTGGATGTGCTGCGCGGCGGTCGCCGGCGCGGCGCCCATCGGCACATCGTCGGTGACAACGATGACTTCGGCCTCGAGATCAATACCCCAGTCCTCACTGGCGGCGAGGATCGGATCGCGCGGACCGTAGAACCCCGCGCTGGTCGCCTGATACATCAGCGGATCGGTGTAGAAACTCTCCGGCACCTCGGCACCGCGCGCGCGCCGCACGCGCTCGACGTGCGGCAGGTACGCGCTACCGTCGACGAACTCGTAGGCGCGAGGCAGCGGCGCAGCGAGCACGGCATCGTCGAGATCGAATGCGCCGTCGGCGTGGTCCTCGTTCAGCGCCTGGTACAGCGCATTCAGACGCGGCGCGGCATTCGACCAGTCCTCCAGCGCGCGCTGCAGGGTCGGTGCAATCGCGTCTGCGCGCACCGCGCGCTGCAGGTTGCGGCTAACGACGACGAGCGTGCCGTCGCGGCCGCCTTCCTTGAGACTGGCAAGCTTCATGGTCTGACTCCGTTTTCGGGGATACCGGGCGCATCGTGCATCGATTGCGCAGCTGCCCGCGGTGAGGTTTTCGATAGGACTTCGGTCCGCTTGTCGAGATAGCCGTTCCAGAACATCGAGGCCAACTGGACATAGGACCACCACGCCCAGAGCGCGCAGGCCAGGAGCAGCGAACCCCAGAGCAAGGTCGGCAGGCGTACGCACCACCAGCCGGCGACGACTTCCGTACGCCCGCGCACCTTCGCACCCGGCAACGGGCGGCGTCCTGCGCGCACGATGCGGCTGGCCTGCACCGTCATCGCGATGGCAGCGACGATGCAGGTCAGCACCGGCGCGAGCAACAACAGCGAGATGAACTCGGCTAGCTTGCGCGCGGCGAAGACGGGATCGGTCTTGGAGAGCGCATCCAGTTCGGCGTAATAGCGCGGAACCCAGGTCTTGAAGAACCACTGCGAGGCCAGAACGACCGGCACGCCGATCAGCACGCCGGCAGCTGCGATGCGCAGCCGATGCGACAGGGGTTGCGGCGTCGCCTCGATGACCTCGCCCGTCTTGCAGGATCGCAGCAGATCGACCCGGCGCAGGTACCACGGCGTCGGCAGTGCCCGATCCGAAGACCGGCCCGACACAGCGACTACCCGATGCAGTGACGGCGCCATGCGATCGCTCATCCTGCGGATGGAACGGAAAATCTCTTGTGAAGGCCCTGCCAGCATGCCTGGTAGTCGCGCTGGCGATGCGCGGCGTCGAGCGCCTGCTTCGTCGGGCGCAGCACCGCGCGCGACTCGAACATGAAGGCCATCGTGTCCTTGATGACGTCGGCCCGGCTCAGATCGGCGGCGGACGCCTTCTCGAACGTCGCCGCATCCGGTCCATGGCCGCTCATCGAATTGTGCAGCGAAGCGCCGCCCGGCACGAAGCCTTCGGCCTTGGCGTCGTAGGCGCCGTGCACGAGGCCCATGAACTCGCTCGCGATATTGCGGTGGAACCACGGCGGGCGGAACGTATCCTGTGCGACCAGCCAGCGCGGCGGGAAGATCACGAAGTCCATGTTGCTGACGCCTTCGCTGTCGCTCGGCGAGTGCAGCACGAGGAAGATCGACGGGTCCGGATGGTCGTAGCTGATCGAGCCGATCGTGTTGAAGCGGCGCAGGTCGTACCTGCACGGTGCGTAGTTGCCGTGCCAGCCGACCACGTCAAGCGGCGAATGACCGATATCGGCGCGCCAGAGATGTCCCTGGAACTTCGCGACCAGCTCGAACACGCCGTCGACATCCTCGAACGCGGCGTTCGGCGTCAGGAAATCGCGCGGGTTGGCAAGGCCATTGCTGCCGATCGGACCGAGGTCAGGCAGCTTGAGCATCGCGCCGAAGTTCTCGCAGACGTAGCCGCGCGACGCTCCGTCCGGCAGCGCGACGCGGAAACGGATGCCGCGCGGGATCAACGCGATCTCCTGCGGCTCGATGTTGAGCACGCCAAGTTCGGTCTCGATGTGAAGGCGACCCTGCTGCGGCACGATCAGCAGCTCGCCGTCGGCGTCGTAGAAATAGCGCCCCTGCATGTCGCGATTGGCCGCATACAGGTGGATGCCGATGCCGCTCTGCGCGGCGGCAGAACCGTTACCGGCCATCGTGAACAGACCGTCGACGAAATCGGTCGGCGCGTCCGGCAGCGGCAATGGGCTCCAGCGCAACTGGTCCGGCGACACCGGCGCGCTGCCGAAATCGTTGTGGAACTTCGGCTGCACGAACGGCGCGAACGTACCGTGCATCGCCGCAGGCCGGATGCGATACAGCCAGCTGCGCCGATTCGCATGGCGCGGAGCGGTGAATGCGGTGCCGGACAACTGCTCGGCATACAGGCCATGTGCAACCCGCTGCGGCGAATTGCGGCCTTCGGGCAGCGTGCCTGCGAGCGCCTCGGTCGCGAACTCGTTGGCGAAACCGGATTGGTAGCCGTTCGATTGCATCGCATGCTCCGCATGAGGTGGGCTTCGCCCACGATAGCGATTTTCCCGGAAGCGGTGGGCCGAGGCCCGCGCTACGAAATCAGAGCACGCCGCGCTTCATTTGATCACGCTCGATCGACTCGAACAGCGCTTGGAAGTTACCCTCGCCGAAGCCCTCGTTGCCCTTGCGCTGGATGATCTCGAAGAAGATCGGGCCGACCGCGTTCTGCGTGAAGATCTGCAGCAGCTTGCGCTGCTTGGTCTCCTTGTCGGCGTCGATCAGGATCTTGTTTCTAGCCAGGCGCGGCACGTCCTCGCCATGGTTCGGCACGCGGATGTCGATCACCTCGAAATAGGTGTCGGGCGTGTCGAGGAATTCGACGCCGGCGGCGCGCATCTTCTCCACCGTCGTGTAGATGTCGTCGGTGAAGCAGGCGATGTGCTGGATGCCTTCGCCATGGTACGCATCAAGGTATTCGTTGATCTGCGACCTAGGATCGGAGGATTCGTTGAGCGGGATGCGCACGATGCCGTCCGGCGCGGTCATCGCCTTGGAGACCAGGCCGGTCTTGGCGCCCTTGATGTCGAAGTAGCGGATCTCGCGGAAGTTGAACAGCCGCTCGTAGTAGTCCGACCACTTCTGCATGTTGCCGAAGTAGAGGTTGTGCGTGAGGTGGTCGATGAAGGTCAGGCCGAATCCCGGCGGATTCTGCTCGACGCCCTCGATCGGCGCATAGTCGCCGTCATAGATGCTGCCGGCATTGCCATAGCGATCGACGAGGTACAGCATGCAGTCGCCGATACCCTTCACGACCGGCGCGTTCACGGCCTTGCTGTCGATCTTGTGCGTGATCGCTTCGCCGCCGTTTCCGAGCACAGCCTTCAGCACCTCGGCCGCGGGCTTCCTGAAGCGGATCGCGAAACCGCAGGCGCAAGGGCCGTGCGCGTTCGCGAAATCGGCCGCGAACGAGTCCGGATCCTCGTTGACGAGGAAGTTCACGCCGTTCTGGCGATACACCGTGATCGGCCGCGTCCTGTGCTTGAGCACCGCGGAAAAGCCCATGCGCCGGAACAGCGCGTGCAGCTCGGCGGCGCGGCCCGCCGGCGCGGCGAACTCGACGAACTCGAAGCCATCAATACCCATCGGGTTCTCGAACGTGGTGACCTGCATACCGAGGTTGGGCTGGGCGTTCATGGCAGACTCCGACTGGGTTACGTGATGTGTGCTTCTGGTGAGAAGTGCGGCCATGGATGGCCGCTTTTTGATTCACGCGATCACGGATGATCGCAAAAACAAACCTCAAGGATGGCCGCTTCTTTTGGTCGCGATCGTGGATGATCGCAAAAGCTGCTGCGACCTCTCCTGACTTTCGCGATCAGGGACGATCGCATAGATTATTGTTACAGTTGAAACCAGTTGCAAGGTAGACCGCCGCATGGCCGATCGCACCCCGCTCGAACTCGAACGCTTCCTGCCGTACCGGCTGTCGATCCTGTCGAACCGGGTCAGCCAGGCGATCGCGCGCGAATACCAGGACCGTTTCGACCTCTCGATGACCGAATGGCGCGTGATGGCCGTGCTTGCGCGCTTCGACGGCGATGGCATCTCCGCCAGCGAGGTCGCCGGCTATACCGAGATGGACAAGGTGGCGGTCAGCCGCGCGCTCGCGGGCCTGGTCGCGGCGAAGCGTGTCGTACGGCGCGCGCACGACGGCGACAAACGTCGCTCGGTGCTGCGCCTCACGGCTGCGGGCTGGAAGATCCATGACACCGTCGCACCGCTCGCACGCGAACACGAGCGCACGCTGCTCGGTCAGCTCGACGCGGACGATCGCCGCGCGCTCGTGCGCATCCTCGACAAGCTCGCTCCGGTATAGGGAGACTCCCGTCTCCCTCCGCTTTACCGCACGCCGTGCATCAGCTTGTTGATCAGCGGCCCGATCAGGAACAGGAACACTCCCGCGCCGACCAGCGCCCAGAAACCGAAGGTGTAGCCGCTCAGTGCCGAAGCCGTGGTCATGCCGCTCTCGCCGCTGACGATGCCGGCGAAGATGCCGGACAGGTTGTTGCCGATGCCGGTCGACAGGAACCAGCCGCCCATACCGAAGCCGACCAGCCGCACCGGCGCGAGCTTGGTCACCATCGACAGGCCGATCGGCGACAGGCACAGCTCGCCGACCGACTGGATCACGTAGACCATGAACAGGGTCCAGAACGGGATCTTGCCGGTATCGCTGACCAGCTTCGACAGCGCGAACATCAACAGCAGGAACGCGAGTCCGTTGAAGAACAGGCCCAGACCGAACTTGCGCGGAATCGACGGCTCGGCGTTGCGCCGCCCCATCCAGACCCAGATCACCGCGATCAGCGGCGCCAGGCCAATGATCGCGAGCGAGTTGACCGAC
Source organism: Dokdonella soli (assembly GCF_039523175.1). Lineage (NCBI taxonomy): Bacteria > Pseudomonadati > Pseudomonadota > Gammaproteobacteria > Lysobacterales > Rhodanobacteraceae > Dokdonella > Dokdonella soli. The sequence goes on along the minus strand of NZ_BAAAEU010000010.1, from coordinate 296,076 downwards.
TGGAACCAGGCATTCGGGAAGGTCCAGTCGCCGAACTGACGATTCACGATCTTGTCGGCGAGGAAGGTGAAGGAGCTGCCGGCCTGTTCGAAGAACATCCAGAACAGCACGTTGAACGCGAAGATGATCAGCATCGCGATCACCTTGTCGCGTTGCACGGCGCCTTCGCGGATACCTTCGACGAGCAGCAGCGCGCACAGGCCGATGAACAGGATGCCGAGTATCCACGCCAACGCGGTCGCACCCATCGCGAGCAGCATGTAGACGCCTGGAATGGCGAGCAAAGCGCCGAACAGCACATACAGCACGTTACGTTTGTCCGGGCTGGCCGCGGGCGGGCGCCCGATGCTGCCCAGCTCGCGGCGACCGAACCAGAACCAGACCAGGCTCAGCAGCATGCCGACGCCGGAGGCGATGAAGACGACATTGTAGGCGGGCATCGCCTGGCTGCCGAATACGCTGTCGGCGAGGACGCCGGTCAGGATCGGCGCGACGAAGGCGCCGGAGTTGATGCCCATGTAGAAGATCGTGAAGCCGGCGTCACGACGCGTGTCGTCTACGCCGTAGAGCTTGCCGACCATCGTCGAGATGTTCGGTTTGAACAGTCCGTTGCCGCAGATGATCGTCGCGAGCCCGATCTTGAAGATCAATTCATCCGGCCACGCGATCATGAACAGGCCAGCCGCCATGATCACGGCGCCGAGCAGGATCGAGCGCTGATAGCCGAGGACGCGGTCGGCGATGTATCCGCCGGCGATCGACGCTGCGTAGACCAGCGCGAGATAGGCGCCGTAGATCCGGTTCGACGGCGCCTCGCCGGCGGCGCTACCGGCGTGGAACTGCGCGACCATGTACAGCACCAGCGCCCAGCGGATCCCGTAGAACGCAAAGCGTTCCCAGAACTCGGTCATGAACAGCATCCACAGCGGCTTCGGATGGCCGAGGCGGGTCGGAAACTGTGGAGGCGCGTCGCCGGTGGCGGACGAGTTGGCCGGACCGCTCATGCGGTATCTCCCCTTTTGATTTCGGTCACCAAGAAGCGTCCGGCGCGATAACGCACAACGAACGTGATCCGCACGTGTAACCGCTGGATCGCGGCGAGTCAAACGCCGGACGTGATGCGCCGCCGCATTCGGCGGTGCGCCTCCGCCGCGCTACGCCGGCGCGCCGATCACCGTGCGCACTTCCAGCAACTCGGGAAAGAACGTCAGGTCCAGCGCCTTCTTCAGGAACGCGACGCCGGAGGAGCCTCCGGTGCCGCGGCGATAGCCGATGATGCGCTCGACCGTCTTCATGTGGCGGAAACGCCAGAGCTGGAAACTCTCCTCGATGTCGACCAGCTGCTCGCACAAGTGATATTCCGGCCAGAACCCGCGCGCGTTCTCGTAGATGCGCTTGAACACCGGCACGAGTTCAGCGACGCGTTCGTGCGGCTGCGTGAAGTCGCGTTCGAGACAGGCGGCCGGCACCGCATGGCCACGGCGCGCGAGGTAGCGCAGGAATTCGTCGTACAGGCTCGGCGCATCGAGTACGCGCTTCAGTTCCGCCTGTCCAGCCGGGTCATGTGCGAAGACCTTGAGCATGTCCGCGTTCTTGTTGCCGAGCATGAACTCGATCGTGCGGTACTGCTGCGACTGGAAGCCCGAAGCCGGACCGAGCACGTCGCGGAACTCGAGGTACTCCGACGGCGTCAGCGTCGCCAGCACGCCCCATTGCGCGAACAGCTGCTGCTGCACCTGCTTCACGCGCGCGAGGATCTTCAAGGTCGTGTCGACGTCGTCCTCGCACAGGCGGGTGATCGCCGCGCGCAGTTCGTGGATCATCAGCTTCATCCACAACTCGGCGACCTGGTGCTGGACGATGAACAGCATCTCGTCGTGATGCGGCGGATCGCTGAGCGGCTTCTGCGCCGACAGCAGGGTCGGCAGCTGCAGGTAGCCGCCATACGTCGTGCGCTCGCGCAGGTCCAGTTCGATGCCGGGCTCGAGATCGCGCTTGTTGGTCTCGGAAGTCATGCTGTGGGCCGCAAACGCGGCGATCCCATGGAGTCGAAAGGGTCAAGCTTAGCCGACAGCGGCGTGCACGGCAGGTTGAGCCGGTTCAAAAGACCGCTCCAGCACCCGGGTGCGCCGCCGCGACCGGCACTCAAGTGCCTGGCGCGACAAAGGGTGGCGCGGTTCCGCCGCGACCGTTTGTTTGCACCGCGTTCGCAGGAGCGGATGCGAACGGCAAGGCCGAGCCGCAGGATGCGGCGAGTCAACGGCGGCAGGATGCCCGGTCTGCGAATCAGTACGGGGCGCTCGAAATCCGCTGCGATCGGGCACAATCCGCCCCTGGCACCATGACAGCACCGCTATTCCATTCCCAGGAGCAACGCATGAAGAATACCCGCCGTACCCGCACGTTCGCCGCCACCGGTTTGTTGGCGCTGCTTGGCGCAGTCGGCGCGAACCGCGCCGATGCCGGCTTCGTCCCGACCGATATCACGGTGACGATGACCGGCTCACCGAACCCGGTGGCCGCAGGCGCCCAGCTCACCTACACCATCAAGCCCGTCGACAACGGCCCCGATAACGGATTCAATCTCGCCATCGATGATCCCCTGCCGGCGGGCGTCACCTTCACCTCGCTTGGCATCGCCTCCGGCTGGACTTGCACGACGCCCGCTGTCGGATCCACGGGCCCCGTGCATTGCAGCATCCCTACATTCACGCTTGGGACCACACCGAGTTTCACCCTGGTCGTCACCGTGGCCCCTGGAACGCCCGCCGGCACGATGCTGAGCAACACCGTGACCATCAGCGCGCTCAACGACTCGACGCCCGGCAACAACTCGGCCACCGTCAGCACGACCGCGCCGGTTGACTTGCAGTCGTTCAATGTAGATTGAACCGTCATCGCGCGGCCGCGACGGCAACCGCGGCTGCGCGAACGGTGCGCCAACCGTGCGAGGATGTCCGGATAGGGATGGTGCGGCACGCCTTGCTTCGCTGGTGCGGACTTTGCTATCTAAATCGTCTCCCCGGCGGGTGTTCCCGCTGCCGCGCCGGATCTGCGCGCCTGTCAGCCCGCGATAACCGACGCCCAGCCCATTCCGGCGGCTTTCCGCGCGTGCGGCAGCCGCAGCCCGTTACCGCAGTAGAGGTTTCACGTGTCCATCGCTGCCACTTTCGAAATCGAATACCTGCAATACCTCGACGCGGATGGCAAGCTCGTCCGCGACGACCTGCCCGCAATCGCGCGCGACATCCGCCAGCTCGTCGAGCTGTACAAGCTGATGCTTTACGTGCGCGTGTTCGATGCCAAGGCCGTAGCGCTGCAGCGCACCGGCAAGCTCGGCACCTACGCCTCCTGCCTCGGCCATGAGGCCGCACACGTCGCGATCGGCAGCGCGATGCAGGAAGACGACGTGTTCGCGCCGATGTATCGCGAGTACGGCGCGCAGTTCTACCGCGGCGTGAAGCCGCGCGAAGTATTGCTGTATTGGGGCGGCGACGAGCGCGGCAACAATTTTTCCGGCCCCGCGCACGATTTCGCCTGGTGCGTGCCGATCGCGACGCAGTGCCTGCACGCAGCCGGTTCCGCGCTCGCATTCAAGGTGCGCAAGGAACCAAGAGTCGCGGTCACCGTGGTCGGCGATGGCGGCTCGTCGAAGGCGGATTTCTATGGCGCGATCAACGTCGCCGGCGCCATGCAGCTGCCGCTGATCGCGGTGATCGTCAACAACCAGTGGGCGATCTCGGTACCGCGCAGCGCGCAGACCGGCGCGAAGACGCTGGCGCAGAAAGGCATCGCGGCGGGCCTCGAATGCCTGCAGGTCGACGGCAACGACCTGATCGCGATGCGCGCCGCGATGGACCACGCGATCAAGCGCGCGCGCCACGGCCATGGCGGCATGGTCATCGAGGCGGTCACCTATCGCCTCTCCGACCACACCACCGCCGACGACGCGCGTCGCTACCGTCCGGACGACGAGGTCAAGGCCGCGTGGCAGCGCGAACCGATGAAGCGCATGAAGACCTATCTGATGTCGCTGAACGCGTGGACCGAGAAAGAGGAAGAGGACTGGAAAACCGACTGCGCGACCAGGGTCGATGCCGAGGTCAACGCGTACCTCGAGACGAAATCGCAGCCAGTCGAGGCGATCTTCGACTACACGTTCGCGGAAGTGCCGGCGGATCTCGCATCGCAACGCGCCGCCGCGATCGCCGCCGATCAACACCATTGAATTCTTTCGTCGTCCCCCGCACGCGGGAGGCTTTTCATGAACAGTGCGGCCATGGATGGCCGCTTCTTGATCCTCGCGATCAAGGATGATCGCAAAGGTAACTTCCATGGCACAAATCACCCTTATCGAAGCTGTCACCCAGGCGCTCGCGTACGAAATGAAGCACGACCCGAGCGTGGTCGTGCTCGGCGAGGACGTCGGCGTCAACGGCGGCGTATTCCGCGCGACGCAGGGCCTGCAGGAGAAGTTCGGCGCCGAGCGCGTGATCGACACGCCCCTCGACGAGACGACGATCGCCGGCCTCACGGTCGGCCTCGCGGCCCAGGGCATGAGGCCGGTCGCCGAGGCGCAGTTCGAAGGCTTCATCTACCCGATGATGGAGCACATCGCGTGCCACGCCGCGCGCTTGCGCACACGCACGCGCGGACGCATGAGCTGCCCGGCCGTGTTCCGCGCGCCTTGGGGCGGCGGCATCCGCGCACCGGAGCATCATTCCGAGGCGAACGAACACCTGTTCACGAACATTCCCGGCTTGAGAGTCGTGTTGCCGTCCTCGCCCGGTCGCGCCTACGGCCTGCTGCTGGCTGCGATCCGCGATCCGGACCCGGTGATGTTCTTCGAACCGAAGCGCATCTATCGCCAGTACAAGGAAGAGGTCGCCGACGACGGCGAGGCGCTGCCGCTCGATGTCTGCTTCGTGCTGCGCGATGGCAGCGACGTGACCTTGGTGACCTGGGGCGCACAGGTCAAGGAAACGCTGGAAGCCGCCGACGCGCTCGCCGAACAGGGCATCAGCGCCGAGGTCATCGACGTAGCGACGCTGACGCCGCTCGACTTCGACACGATCCATGAATCCGTCAGGAAGACCGGCCGCTGCGTGATCGTGCACGAGGCCCCGCGCACGGCGGGCTTCGGTGCCGAAATCGCTGCGCGGCTCGCCGACGAGGCGCTCTACGACCTGCTCGCGCCGGTCGAGCGCGTGACCGGTTACGACACCCATATCCCGCTGTACCGGCTCGAGATGAAATACCTGCCGAGCGTCGAGCGCATCGTCGCTGCGGTGAAGCGGACACTGGCGGCGAGCTGACCATCATCGGGAGATCCGACGTGACTGTGATCGCGAATGTCCTGGTCGCCCTGGTTGCGTTGTTGCACATTTATTTTCTTGTGCTCGAAATGTTCCTGTGGGACACGCCCTACGGCCGCAAGACGTTCGGGCTGACCCCGGAATTTTCGGCGGCCTCGAAGACGCTGGCCGCGAACCAGGGGCTCTACAACGGATTCCTCGCGGCCGGTCTCATCTGGGGACTGTGCCTGGGAGCTTCGGGTTGGCATGTGAAGATTTTCTTCCTGTCCTGCGTGATCGTGGCCGGCCTGTACGGTGGCTGGACGGTCAGCCGCAAGATTTTCTTCGTACAGGCGCTGCCGGCGCTGCTGGCTCTTATCGCGCTGCATATCCACTGAACCGGGTCGCTGATCCGCGCACCCGCAACGACGAGTTCACTCATGGCCGACATCAAGACATTCCATCTCCCCGACCTCGGCGAAGGCCTGCCCGACGCGACCATCGTCGAGTGGCTGGTCAAGGAAGGCGGCAGCGTGAAGCTCGACGAGCCAATGGTCTCGATGGAGACCGCGAAGGCGGTCGTCGAGGTGCCTTCGCCGTATTCCGGGAAACTGCTCAAGGTGCATGGCGGCGCCGGCGACGTGATCGCGACCGGCGCGGCGCTGGCCGAGTTCGAGATCGATCCGAAGATGCCGCAGCGTGCCGAGGCGGAGACGACCGGACATCACCACGCGCCGCCGAAGGCCGCGAAAGGCGCCGGCAGCGAGGCGCCGGATCACAAGGGCGTGGTTGCCTCCGACGAGGGCGGTGAGATCGTCACGAACAACAACGCCGGCCGCGCCGACGAGGGCACCGTGGTCGGCGCGATGCAGAGCAGCGACCGCGTGCATGCGGAACAGGCGATGAGCGTCGGCGGCGTCAAGGCGGTGCCGGCGGTGCGCGCGCTGGCGAAGAAGCTCGGCGTCGAACTCGCACGTGTCACGCCGAGTGGCGCGGGCGGTGTGGTGACGCTGCAGGACGTCAAGAATGCGGCGACAGCCGGCACAGCAAAGATCGGCGCCGTTGCCGCAGCGGATGCATCGCCGGGTGCGATGCGCGCCCAGCCCTCAGCCCTCAGCCCTCAGCCCTCGACCGCGGTTCCTGCTGCCGCACAGCGCACGGCGGTCTCCGCGGCCGGCAAGCCGATGCGCACGACGCCGCCGACGGTCACTGCGACCGGTCAACCGGAACAACTCAAGGGCGTGCGCCGCAACATGGCGCGCGTGATGGCTGCCGCGCATGCCGCGGTGGTACCGACCACGTTGAGCGACGATGCCGACATCCATGCCTGGCTGCCCGGCAACGACATCACCGGACGCCTGGTGCGCGCGATCGTGCGCGCCTGCAAGACCGTGCCGGCACTGAATGCGTGGTTCGATGGCGAGAACCTGACGCGCACCCTGCATCCGCATGTCGACATCGGCATCGCGGTCGACACCGACGACGGTTTGTTCGTGCCAGCGCTGCGCAACGCCGACAAGCTCGACGCGGCCGGCGTGCGCGCGGCGGTGAACCGCCTGCGTGCCGAGGTCGAATCGCGCTCGATCCCGCCGTCGGAGCTCAGCGGCTACACGATCTCGCTGTCGAACTTCGGCGTGTTCGCCGGCCGCTACGCGACCCCGGTCGTGGTGCCGCCCTGCGTCGCGATCATCGCGGCCGGCAAGGGCCGCCACCAGATGACGCCGGTGATGGGCGGTTTCGAATCGCACCGCGTGATTCCGCTGTCGCTGACCTTCGATCACCGCGCTGCGACCGGCGGCGAGGCGGCACGCTTCCTGAAGGCGATGCTCGACGACCTTGCGCTGGCGCAATAGAGCCGAGAATCGAGAATTGGGAAACACATCAAGGCTCGTTATCCCGGCGCAAGCCGGATCCAGCACCGGGCAATTCATTCGAAGACACTGGATTCCGGCGTACGCCGGAATGACGAGCTATTAAAGAACCATCCAGCACCGGAAATCGTCATGCACCACAGCCGCTTCTGCACCCTCGTCATCGACTGCCAGGTCGACGATCTCGCGCCCGCCGCCGAATTCTGGAGCCGCGCTTTCGGCAAGAAGATCGCGAGCGTCGACCAGGACGGCGACGGCCGCTACGCCGAACTCGAGACCGCCGCGGAGGAGCCGCTGATCCTGCTGCAGAAGGTCGAGCACGAATCGCGCGTGCACCTGGACATCGAGACCGACGACCTCGAGGCCGAGGCAAAACGGCTGGAGGCGCTCGGCGCGAAGCGCATCGCCTTCGTGCGCGAGCGCTGGTGGGTCATGCAGGCGCCGACCGGGCACCGCTTCTGCATCGTTCGCCGCCAGCGCGAGACGTTTGGGCCGCACCTCAACACCTGGCCCGAATGAATCCGTAACATCGATATTCAGCCACCGTACTGCAATCGAAACCCGCGCCGTGTATGATGCGCGACCTTGATTTATCCATACATCCGTATAGAAGGATATTTGCCGCGATGAGCAGCTACCTCTTCACCTCCGAATCGGTCTCCGAAGGCCATCCGGACAAGGTCGCCGACCAGATCTCCGACGCCGTCCTCGACGCGATCCTCGCGCAGGACAAGCGCGCGCGCGTGGCCTGCGAGACGATGGTCAAGACCGGCGTGGCGATCGTCGCCGGCGAAGTGACCACCAGCGCGTGGATCGACCTCGAGGCGCTGACGCGCAAAGTCATCGTCGACATCGGCTACAACTCCAGCGAAGTCGGTTTCGACGGCGCGACCTGCGGCGTGCTGAACCTGATCGGCAAGCAGTCGCCGGACATCAACCAGGGCGTCGACCGCAAGAACCCGGAAGACCAGGGTGCCGGCGATCAGGGCCTGATGTTCGGCTACGCGACCAACGAGACCGACAGCTACATGCCGGCCGCGATCCACCTGTCGCATCGCCTGGTCGAGCAGCAGGCCAAGGTGCGCAAGAAGAAGAACTCGCCGCTGCCGTGGCTGCGTCCGGACGCGAAGTCGCAGGTCACGCTGCGCTACGAAAACGGCAAGGCGACCGCGATCGATGCGGTGGTGCTGTCGACCCAGCATGATCCGTCGGTCAAGCAGAAGGACCTGATCGAGGCCGTGCGCGAGCACATTCTCAAGCCCGTGCTGCCCGCGAAGTGGCTGCACAAGGGCACCAAGTTCCATATCAATCCGACCGGCAAGTTCGTGATCGGCGGACCGGTTGGCGACTGCGGCCTGACCGGCCGCAAGATCATCGTCGACACCTACGGCGGCTGGGCCCGCCACGGCGGCGGCGCGTTCTCGGGCAAGGATCCGTCCAAGGTCGATCGTTCCGCGGCGTACGCAGCGCGCTATGTCGCTAAGAACATCGTAGCGGCCGGCATCGCCGATCGTTGCGAGGTGCAGGTGTCATACGCAATCGGCGTCGCGCACCCGACCTCGATCTCGGTGACCACATTCGGCACCGGGAAGATCACCGACGACAAGATCGAGAAGCTGATCCGCAATCACTTCGACCTGCGCCCGTACGGCATCCTCAAGATGCTCGACCTGGTGCATCCGATGTACCAGGCGACCGCGAGCTATGGCCACTTCGGCCGCGCGCCGCACGAGGTGAAGCTCGCCAACGGCGAGAAGTTCACTGCGTTCTCGTGGGAGAAGACCGACAAAGCCGCCGAGCTGCGCAAGGCCGCCGGATTGAAGTAACGCGGAAGGTCGGGACATCGACAGGAAAGGGGCCGCTAAACGCGGCCCCTTTTTTTGCGCGGACGAGCGCCGCGTCGACCAGGTTCACTGCCGCGCGCGGATCGCTGACAATACAGCCGCCGCGCGGCGCGTTCGATGCGTCGCATTCAAGAGGAACGAAACGCCATGGTTCGTGCCTTCCCTCTCGCCGTAGCGATGCTCATGCCGCTGTGCATGGCCGTGACGCTTCGCGACGCGGGCGCTGCGGTCATGCTGCGCGATGTGTCGAAGAACACCCCGCTGCATGACGCGGGGCTCGGGCCCGGCGATCGCGTCGATGCGTTCACGCAGGATGCAGGCCCCCATCACTCCGCAGGCGAGATCTCCAACCCGTTCGATCTCGCGTTGCTGATGGTCGAGAACGTCGGTCGCGGCGCGGTCCTGCTGCGCGGACGCCACGACGGTGCCGCGGCGAATTGGACTCTCGGCACGCGCCCCGATACCGGATGGACGTTCGAAGCGGCGCTACCGCTGGATCGCTCCGCGCGCGCGTCGTTCGACGGCGCGATGTCCGACATCGGTCATGGCAAGGCCGGCGAGGCGGAGCGAAAGGTCGTCGCGTCGACCGTTGCCGAGCTGGAGCAGCGACACCTTGGCCCCTGGGCCGCGTGGGCCGCGTTCGAGGCCGCTCGGCAGGCCGCGGCGGGCAAGCAGGCTGACCTTGCCGCCGAATGGCGCGCCGCCAGCCTGAAGTACACGCCGACGGCGGCTGCGCGCGAACGCATGGTGTTGCATGTGGCCTATGCCAAGAGCTTTGCGTCACGCGGCGAATGGGAGGCCGCCTTCGACACGCTCAAGGCCGCGCTCGTCGATCTCGACGCGCAGGGTCAGGCGCACACGCTGGCCGCCGCCTATACGCACTACCTGCTCGGCGCGATGCGTTCGCGACGCGGCCAGTCGGAGGCGGCGATGGCGGAGCTGGCGCAGGCGGACGCGCTGTACGCGGAGCTTGCGCCGACATTCTGGGAACGTGCGATAACCGCCATCGAACAGGGAGCGCTGACGAATCAGCAGCGCGATCGCGAAGCCTCCGTGGGCCATTACGAGCGCGCCATCGCCGTATTCAAGGCCGGCGATCCGAACGGTCACTGGGTGCTCGACGCGATGACGGCACTGGCCATCGTCGAGACGCATCGCGGCAACCTCACGCGTGCGCGTCGCCTGATCGAAGAGGCGACGCCGCTGCTCGCCAGCATGCCGGATGGGCAGCTGAAACCGCTGGTGCTGATCAACTTCGCGCAGATCGAGGCCGATCACGGCGATCACGCGGCGGCGGAACGCCATCTGCGCGAGGCGATCGACGTCGCCACACGCTTTCCACGGCAGGACGGCCTGCCCAACGCCGCGTTCTGCGCTCTCGGCGTTGAACTGCGGACGCGCGGTGAGCTCGAACCGGCCCTGCACATGCTGGAAGCCTGCGACAAGGAGCACCAGGCCGTCGCCCGCGACAATCCCTGGAGCATCGATGCGTTGCTGAACCAGGCGCAGATCGAGCGCGAACTCGGCCGTCTCGACGCGGCGACCGTCCATGCGCAGTCGGCGCTCGAAATGGAGCGCCAGATCAACAAGGGCAAACCCTACTCGGCGGGGCCGCTGCAGGAACTTGCGGTGGCCGAGCTCGACCGCGCCCACCCCGACAAGGCCGCGACGCTGCTCGCGCAGGCGCGCGAAATCATCGTGCGGACGCACACCGAGGGCGACGAGGATGACGGCGAGCTGGCCGCGCTCGACGGACGCCTGCGTCTGGCGCGCCATGACAACGCCGGTGCCGAGGCCAGCCTGCGGCGCGCGCTGCAGATCACTGCCCTGCGCTCGCCGGGCAGCCTCGCGGAGGCAGCGGCTCATCACCAGCTCGGTCTGGTCCTGCGGGCCGACGGACGGCGCGACGACGCGCTGACCGAATTCTGCGCGGGCGCCGCGTCGCTCGAACGACAGATTGGCCGCATCGGCGGCGGCGGCGACGAACGCGCACGCTTCGTCGCCAGCACGCGCGCAATTACGCGCGACTGCGCCGAAGCGCAAATCGCGGCGGGTCACGTCGCCGATGCTTTCCTCACCGCCGAGCGTGGCCGCGCGAGGGGCTTGCTGCGCCTTCTGGCCGAACGCCATCTCGACTTCGCCGACGACGCGCATCCCGATCTCCTGGCCGAGCGCCGGCGCGTCGATGCGAGCTACGATGAAGCTGCCGCAGAACTCGCCGGCTTGCCGGAATCGGGTTCGAAGCAGCGCAGCGCTGCGCTGACCGAGCAGCTCGCCCAGTTGCGCGAGCGACGCGCCGACCTGAACCGGCGGCTGCGCGAACTGTCTCCGCGACTCGCTGTAGTGACCGATCCGCAGCCGCTCGACGCGACGACGAGTGCGCGTGCGCTCGATCCAGGCAGCGTGCTGATCAGCTACCTGCTCGGACCTGAGCGTGGCTGGGCCTTTGTACTTCCGGCCGGCAGCGGGAGCGGCTTGCGCGCGTTCCCGATTCCACTCGGCGAGGCTGCGCTGCGCGAGCGCGTGAATCGATTGCGCAACGCGATCGCCGCGCACGATCCGGGGCAGTTGGCGGATCTCGAGCGGCAAGCGCGCGCGCTCTATGTCCTGTTGCTGCAACCGGCGGAACGCGAGCTTGTTCACGCCGATCGCGCGCTGATCGCGAGCGACGGACCGCTGGCGTTGTTGCCCTTCGCCGCGCTGCGTCGCGGCAGTGGGGCCGATGCGCAGTACGTCGTCGCCTGGAAGCCGCTGACCCAGGTCGCTTCGGCGACGGTGTTCGCCGAAGGGCGAGCCGCGCGCACGACACGTGCGCGCGTCGACACCGCGGTCGCCGCGTTCGGCGACCCGCGCTACGCCGGCGCCGACACGATGCTGCTCGCGGATGCGCGTACACGCCGGATCGACCCGCGCCGCATCGTGCCGTTGCCTGCGACGCGCCGCGAAGTCGAGGCGTTACCGGCGCTGTTCCCCCGCACGCGCCTGTTCCTCGGATCGGAGGCGACCGAAAACGCGGTGCGCCGCGCCGCGCCGCAGGCGAACATCCTGCACATTGCCGCGCACGGCTATTTCGACGATCGCGTTCCGCTCGACTCGGGTCTCTTGCTGAGCACACCCGCGGTGGCTGCTCCGGGCGAGGACAACGGCTTCCTGCAGGTGTGGGAGATCTTCGAAGGCGTGCGCACGTCCGCCGATCTCGTCGCCCTTTCCGCCTGCGACACCGCACTCGGCGAGGAGGTTGCCGGCGAAGGGCTGCTGGGCCTGATCCGCGCGTTCGAATTCGCTGGCGCGCATGCGGTGATGGCCTCGCTGTGGAACGTATCCGACGATTCGACTGCGACCCTCATGCAGGATTTCTATGCCGCACTCGCCTCCGGTGCGGACAAGGATGCCGCGCTGCGCAGTGCGCAACTGGCCCTGCTCGCACCCGGCGCCACAGCGGACGGTGGGGGCACCCGCGGCGTCCGGGTCGTGGATACCGCGTCACCCGGAGTCACACGGGCCACCACGCACCCCTACTACTGGGCCGGCTTCCAGTTGTACGGCGACGCGCGCTGAGGCGCGAGGGCTATATATCGCTTCATCTCGAAGAAGCGATATAATGCGCGCCCTCGCTCCCGCCGAGGGGCGCTGCAAGTCCGCGTTGCGCGGAATCAGGCTCGGCGGGCTTTCGTGTTCTCACCGAAACAGCGCCCGCTCATTGCACCTGGAGCCCACACCATGAATGCCGTCGTCAACCTCAAGCACGACTACAAGGTTGCGGACCTGTCGCTCGCCGACTGGGGCCGCAAGGAGATCGATATCGCCGAGCACGAGATGCCGGGCCTGATGTCGATCCGCAGGAAATACGCCGCCGAGCAGCCGCTGAAAGGCGTGCGCGTAACCGGTTCGCTGCACATGACGATCCAGACCGCGGTGCTGATCGAGACGCTGAAGGACATCGGCGCCGACGTGCGCTGGGCGTCGTGCAACATCTTCTCGACCCAGGACCATGCCGCCGCCGCGATCGCCAAGACCGGCACGCCGGTGTTCGCGTGGAAGGGCGAGACGCTCGAGGAGTATTGGGACTGCACGCTCGATGCGCTGACCTTCCCGGGAAACAAAGGCCCGCAGCTGGTCGTCGACGATGGCGGCGATGTGACCCTGTTGATCCACAAGGGCTATGAGCTCGAGAACGGTTCGAAGTGGGTCGACGAGCCGGCGTCCTCGCATGAGGAGCAGGTGATCAAGAACCTGCTGAAGCGCGTCGCCAAGGAGCGCCCGGGCTTCTGGCACGGCGTGGTCAAGGACTGGAAGGGTGTCTCCGAGGAGACCACCACCGGCGTGCACCGCCTCTATCAGATGCTGGAGGCCGGCAAGCTGCTGGTGCCGGCGATCAACGTCAACGACTCGGTCACCAAGAGCAAGTTCGACAACCTGTACGGCTGCCGCGAGTCGCTGGCCGACGGCCTGAAGCGCGCGATGGACGTGATGCTGGCCGGCAAGGTCGCGGTCGTGTGCGGTTACGGCGACGTCGGCAAGGGTTCGGCGCATTCGCTGCGTGCCTACGGCGCGCGCGTGGTGGTCACCGAGATCGATCCGATCAACGCGCTGCAGGCGGCGATGGAAGGCTTCGAGGTCAACACCGTCGAGAGCACGCTCGGCCGCGGCGACATCTACGTCACCACCACTGGCAACAAGGACGTGCTGACCCTCGCCCACCTGACCCAGATGAAGGATCAGGCGATCGTCTGCAACATCGGTCATTTCGACAACGAGATCCAGGTCGATGCGCTGAATGCACTCGCCGGCGTGACCAAGATCAACATCAAGCCGCAGGTCGACAAGTACGTGTTCAAGGACGGACGCGCGATCTTCCTGCTCGCCGAAGGCCGCCTCGTCAACCTCGGTTGCGCGACCGGCCATCCGAGCTTCGTGATGTCGAACTCGTTCTCGAACCAGACGCTCGCGCAGATCGACCTGTGGGCGAACAAGGACACCTACGAGGCCAAGGTCTACATCCTGCCGAAGAAGCTCGACGAGGAGGTCGCGCGTCTGCATCTGGACAAGATCGGCGTGAAGCTGACCAAGCTGACCACGGAGCAGGCAGCCTACCTCGGCGTGTCGGTGGAAGGGCCATACAAGCCCGACCATTACCGCTACTGACGATTTGCCGTTTCGGAGAACGTCAAGGTCTCGCGGAAATATGAGATACGGGCCCGGATTCGCCGCACTCTGCTGCATGTCTCTTCCCTTCATGCAGGGATGCGTGGCAACCGGGCCCCTGACCGCCGGCGAAAGAGGCCGATTGGCCAGTCCGCCGCCCGCAGTAACCGCCGAAGTGGAGCGCATACTGCCCGACGCGGTAGGCGTCGCCCAGACGCGCGAACGTTGGATTCTGAAGCGAGGTCGGGCGCTGACCGACAGCGAGATCGCGTTGGCGCGGAGAATCGGCGTCCAGGAACCCGAGCGGGTGCGCATCTCGACGGTGCAGAATTTCCGCACGCCCGAGCCGAAGTTCGGCGGCCCCAACCCCAGCATATGCGCGATCACATCGGGGCACGGAATTCAGGTCAATTCACTATGCCCTCGTCAGCGCCACATATTGGCCCATGAATTGACCCACGTTACGCAGTTCGAGCGGCTCGGCATGCTCGAATTCGAGCGAGAGTTTCTGATCCAGATGATACTTGTCGGTTCAACGCGAGCCCCCTTGGAAACCCAGGCGCGCGAAAATGAAACGTTGGGAGACTGACGCCAGCGCCGCGCGGTTTTCGCGTCACCGGCCGTGGCACGCTGTTCGAGTTCGGTGCATATCTCGACCGCAAGCTCCTACGGTCGCCAGTTCGCGTTCTGCTCCCAGAACTCCACGCTGCGCCGGTACGCCTCGCGGTCGAGCGCCACGCCCGAACCGCCCTCTTCCACGCCCAGCGCATTGCGCATCATCGTGATGGGCGCCATCGGGATTTCCTCGGGTTCCGCCGTATAGAGGCAGCCGACCACGCCCCAGTCGGCCTGGATCGGGGCGCCCTCCTTCACGAGTTGTTCGCGGCTGTAGAGGATCACGACGAGCCAGTTCGCAACCGGCGGCTCGGCGCCTTCGAACCAGCGCGCCAGTACCAGCAACTCCTCCTTCGAGCGCGCCTCGTACGCCGAGCGCAGCAGATGCCGGTTCGCGTCGGTGATCGGCACGGTCAGGCAGCGCGTCGAGGTCCAGTTGCGGTGCACGTGCAGCTTGCAGAACGGCGCGTAGCCGTCGATCACCCTGGTCGGTGCCTCGTCGTTGAGGCGCCGCTCGAAGTCCTCCGGCGTGCAGTCCCGGATCGTGTTGCAGCGGGGTTCCCCCGGGAACAGGCGGGTGCGAGCAAACGGGGTGAGGGCGATGGACATGGGCCAATGGATCGGAAAGTCGGCCGCAGGGTAACGCCTCCGGCGGTATCGTCGATGCGCCTGCCTCGGTCAACCCACTCCGTGCAGCGCCGCAGGCGCATAGCGCACACGCCCGACACCACTGAACCAGCGCAGCTTCAGGTAGCCCGGCAATCCGAGCGGCAGCGACCAGCTGTCGACGTGGTGCTGGTCGTTGCGTGCAACCTGCAAGGTCTCTGAGGCCGTCGGCGCAGCAGCTTCCAACGCATCCGGCGTCAGCCAGCCGACCCGGCCGCGCATCGTGCCGCAGCGCTCGCGCTGCACGCGGATGATGTCCTCGTAGGCGAATGTCGCCTCGCGGCCGTGCGCGTCGAACAATTGCGCTTGCCAAGCAAACAGCGATTGCAGGCGCGGGTGGTCGCGAAAATGCGGCACCACGCGCAGCGGGCGCAGCAGCGACGCGAGGGTCAGGTCCGCCGCAGTGAAGCGGCCGCCGACCAGGAAACCGTCGCGTTCCAGTCGGGCCGCGATCGGCAGCAGCTGCGTCTCGAGCTGCTCGTATACCCGATCAATACGGTTGCGATCGAAGCGGAAGCGCCGCACCAGCATCGCGCCGAGGATTGGCGCTGCGAGCACGCGCAGGCCAGGCCGCGCGAACACGCCGCCAAGGACGTTCGGCAGGAACAGCGTTGGCAACGCCTGCGGGCACTCCATGATGATCTGCGAATAGGCGAGCCGGCGCGTGTTCAGTCCGAGCGTCGAATCGAGCGTCAGCATCCATTGCCAGACCGCCGCGCGCTCGTCTGGATCCGCCGACAGCAGCGTCGGCTCAGGATAGGTCTCTTCGAGGTAGCGGATGATCGGCGACGAGTCGCTCATCGCCACACCGGTTGCGTTGTCGTGGATCAACGGCACGGTCTTGCTGCAATCGAAACGCTGCATCTCCTGCTTGGTGAACGCGACGACCTCGATGCCGCGCCAGGCGAGCCGCTTGAAATCGAGCGCCCAGCGCACCTTTTCCACGTAGTGCGACCAGTGCAGCTTGTACAGATCGATCACTTCGATTCCTCCCTGCCAGCCGCGGACGATGAGGGCGTCACGCGGCTTGCACAAGCCTGCGCCCGAGACGCCGCCTCGGCCATATATCGCTCTATCGCGAAAAAGAGATATAGAATGCCGGCAACGCCAAGAAGCCCATTCCAGCGATGCCATCGATCAGCCTCGAATTCTTTCCGCCCAAGACCGACGAACAGCGCGCAACGCTCGAGGCGGCGTTGCCGAAACTGAAGACCCTGAAGCCCGAATACGCCAGCGTTACGTTCGGTGCCGGGGGTTCGACGCTGTCCTACACGCCGGACACGGTGAACCATCTGCGCGAGGCACATGGCCTCGACGCGGCGCCGCACCTGTCGTGCATGGGTGGCACCCGCGATGAGATCCGCGCCCTGCTCGACCAGTACAAGGCGATGGGTTGCAAGCGCATCGTCGCGCTGCGCGGCGACCTGCCTTCCGGCATGGCGAGTTATGGCGACTTTCGCTACGCCAGTGAGCTGGTCGAATTCATCCGCAAGGAACGCGACGGCTGGTTCCACATTGAGGTCGCCTGCTACCCGGAAGTGCATCCGCAGTCCGAGGACGCGCATGCAGACCTGCGCCACTTCAAGGCCAAGGTCGATGCCGGCGCGAACGGTGCGATCACGCAATACTTCTACAACACGGACGCGTATTTCCGCTTCGTCGACGCCGCGCGCGCCGCGGGCATCACGGTGCCGATCGTGCCGGGCGTCATGCCGATCGCGAACTACACCCAGCTCAAGCGCTTCTCCGATCTGTGCGGTGCGGAAATTCCGCGTTGGCTCGCCAAGCGTCTCGCTGCACATGGCGACGACGTCGAGTCGAGCCGTGAATTCGCCGCCGATGTCGTCGCGGATCTTTGCAGGCGCCTGGTCGCCGGCGGCGCTCCGGGCCTGCACTTCTACACGCTCAACCGCGCGAAGGCGACGCTCGCGGTCTGCGAACGGATCGCAGCCGCCTGAGGCGCCCGCCAGCGTCGCACATCCTCGATGGTGCTAGCCTCTCGTGCATGCGAGCCTACTCTCTCGTTGCATGCGGCCTGCTGGGCGCCGCGCTTTCGTCGCTGGCGATCGCACAGGCTGGCAGCACGGGCCAGACCGTGCATCGCTGTGTCGGCCGGCATGGCGAGATCGTGTTTTCCGGGCTGCCATGCGCGGCAGGTGAATCCGCGGCCATCAGCGCAGCTGTGGCGACGACGGCATCCGCGCCACAAGCGGACGCGGCCTGCCCCGCCTCGCGCGAGGAATTGCGCGACCGTGTCGCAGCCGCCATCGCGCGCCGTGACCCGAACGCGCTCGCCGGCCTGCTGCGTTGGCAAGGCGTCGGCGCAAGTGCAGCCGGCAGTCGCCTGCGCGCGCTGCGCGATATCGCACAACGACCGCTGCTTGCGATCGATTCCACCGGCGCGGTCGACGGCTCGCCGGATGACACACAGGCGCTCGATGCATCCGACAGCCTGCGCGTGCGCACCGGCAGCAACGAATCCGGCGGCGTGCGCGAGCATGCGTTCGGCGTGGGCGTGGAAGGCGGCTGCTACTGGCTCGTCTGGTAGCAAAGGCGTTGCAGGACGCGGCTGGTATCATGGCGCGCTCACCTACGGAACCCGCGCAATGGCCCAGACCTATCCCGACCACATCTGGCAAAACGGCCGCATCAAGCCCTGGGCGGAAGCGACCGTGCACGTGATGGCGCATGCGCTGCACTACGGATCCTCCGTCTTCGAGGGCATCCGCAGCTACGAGACTCCGAAAGGTCCGGCGATCTTCCGGCTGACCGACCACATCCGGCGCCTGTTCCATTCGGCGAAGATCTACGACATCGCGATGCCGTATTCGCCCGAGCAGCTCAATGCGGCGTGCCGCGAGGTCATCAAGGCGAACGGACTGAGCAAGGCCTACCTGCGTCCGGTCGCGTACCGCGGCCTCGGCGGTTTCGGGCTGTCCGCCGAAACGCCGACCGATGTCGCGGTCGCCGCGTGGGAAATGGGCCCCTACCTCGGCGCCGGCGTGCTCGAAGCGGGCATCGACGCCTGCGTGTCGAGCTGGCAGCGCTTCGCGCCGAACACGATCCCGGCCGGCGCCAAGGCCGGTGGCAACTATCTTTCCGGCCAGCTCATCGCGCGCGAAGCGCGCCGGCTCGGCTTCGGCGAAGGCATTGCACTCGCCTCGACCGGCCTGCTCAGCGAAGGCGCTGGCGAGAACCTGTTCCTGGTATTCGATGGCGCGCTGCACACGACGCCGATCAGCGCGGCGCTGCTCAACGGCATCACCCGCAACACGATCATCACGCTCGCGCGCAGCGCCGGCATCGAAGTCGTCGAGCGCGACATCCCGCGCGAGTATCTCTATCTGTGCGACGAGCTGTTCATGTGCGGCACTGCGGCCGAGATCACGCCGATCCGTTCAGTGGACGCCAAGCCGGTCGGCGCCGGCAAGCCGGGACCGATCACGCATCGCGTGCAGGAGCTGTTCTTCGGCCTGTTCGACGGCCGCACCGAGGATCGCTGGGGCTGGCTCGAACCGGTCAGTGCCTGAGCGCGTGCTGCGTCAGGTGCGCTGCGGCGGCGCAAGCTGCACGCCGAGCGGTGATTCCGCTCAGCTCGGCCAGGTCTGCTTTCCGAACTCGAGCGTCGCGGTCGCGCCGCCCTGCGGGCGCGGCGCCAGCGAGACCTTCCAGCCATAGAGTTCGCAGAGCCGACGCACGATCGCGAGACCGAGGCCACCGCCCTTGCCGACCTGGGTGCCGCGCACGCCGCGCTCGAACAGCTTCTCGGCATCCTCGGCGTTGATGCCGGGACCGGTGTCCTCGACGCTGACCCGGCCATGGCCGACGCTGACGATGACCTCGCCGGCCTGCGTGTACTTGAACGCATTGCCGATCAGGTTGCTGAGCGCGACCGCGACCACCGACGATGGTGCCGCGGTGGCGAGCGGCTCCTCGATGTCGACGCGCACCTCGACCGGCTTGTTCGCGACGTGCGGACGCTGCGCATCGACGACCTGCTCGACGACCTTCGCGACGTCGGTGGTCTCGCCGTCGGTCGGCGCCTGACGCTCGCGCCGCGACAGCAGCAGCAGCGCGTCGATCAGTTCGGTCGACTGGCGCACCGCGCGCTCGATGCGCTTGAGGCGCTCGCGCGGTTTGTCGGCAAGGTCGGGGGAGCCCTGCAGCAGCTCGGTCGTGCTCGCGATCACGCTGAGCGGCGTGCGCAATTCGTGGCTGACGTCGGCGTTGAACTCGCGATCGCGTTCGACCATTTCGGTGAGACGGGTCGAGTAGTCGTCGAGCGCGGCGGCGAGCTGGCCAACCTCGTCGTCCGCGAAATGCGACTTCAGCAGTTCCGGCCGCCCGCTCTTGCTCATCGCGCGCACGCGCTGGACGAGCTCCGTGACCGGACTCATCACGCGCGCGGACAACCAGAAGCCGATCAGCAGCGAGAAGATCGCGAACGCGAGCACCGAGGCGCCGAGCACGACCAGCAGCTGGCGCTCGCCGAGCTTCTGCGTGCTGATGTCGAAGCGCAGGAACGCCCAGTAGTCGGCGTCCTTGTAGACCGCGAGCTTGTACGGGCGGATCTTGCCTTCGCGCCCGATATCGTCGATGTCGTAGACGCCCGAATCGTACTTCTGCCAGGCCAGCGGCACCGTCGCGATACGGCCGGCGCGCACGATCTGCGCCTGGTAGAGCGACATCGCCCATGGCGCATCCGGATCGGGATTGTCACGCTTGAAGTCGACGAAGTGCCTGACCTCGCGCTCGAGCGTGTTGTTGACCAGCTGGTCTTCCAGCCGCGTACGCATGTAGACCGTGGCGACCGCGAACAGCGCGGTGAGGCCGAGCCCGAACAGCGCAAACGAGATGATGATGCGGCTGCGGAGCCTACGTCGGTAGCGCATCCGGATCGACCATGCGGTACCCGATGCCGTGGCGTGTCTGGATCAACGCCTTGTCGAACGGTTTGTCGATCGCGGCGCGCAGGCCGTGGATATGTACGCGCAGAGAATCGCTGTCCGGAAGCTCCTCGCCCCAGACACGCGTCTCGAGTTCCTGGCGCGTGACCACCGAGGGTGCCGCCTCCATCAGCGACTGCAGCAGCTTGAGTCCGATCGGATTGAGCTGGATCTGCTTGCCGGCGCGGCTGATCGTCAGCGTATCGAGGTTGTAGATGAGGTCGGCGAGCTGCAGCACGCGGCTCTTGTTGCCCTTGCCGCGACGGCCGAGCACTTCGAGGCGCGCCGCGAGTTCCTGCAGCGCGAACGGCTTCACCATGTAGTCGTCGGCGCCGGAATCGAAACCGGTCAGCTTGTTGTCGAGGGTGTCGCGCGCGGTCAGCATCATCACCGGCGTTTGCCGCTTCGCCTCCTGGCGCAGCTTGCGGCAGACCTCGAGGCCGTCCATGCCGGGCAAGCCGAGATCGAGCACGATGGCGTCGAAATCATTGACCACGGCGAGATGCAGGCCGGTCACGCCGTCGCCGGCGAAATCGACCACGTGGCCCTTGTCGGCGAGGAAATCGCCGATATTGGCCGCGATGTCGCTGTTGTCTTCGATGACGAGAATACGCATAGGCCGCTAGCTTAACGCGGAAGTCCTGGGCTGCAGAGAGGTGGGTGCTGCGCGGGGTGGCTTCAAGCAGCGGGCGCCGCAAAGAAAATGGCCCAAGGAGGTGTCATTGGGGGAACACACCTCGCTTGGGCCAAAAAGCTACTGCCCCGATTACCGTAATCTGCCAGTCACCTGACCTGACTTAGGAGTGTCGAGCAAACTACAGCGCCTTGGACTATAGGGATCGCGGAATTAAAGCGTCGTTAAATGCGCCTGAGGCTTGCGTTAACGGCTCATCGCGGCCGGGCTGGTCAGCAGACCGCTCACCGTCGTCACGCTCTCCGCGGTGGCCGCCTCTCCCAGGTGACGGCAGATATGCGTGCCCGTCGCCTGGACGCACCCGGAATCTTCGACGGCGGCCTTGCCCTGCCCGCCCCGCGGCGCAAAGGCAAACGTCTGGGTGTAGCGCACCGACGAGTCCAACGAAACGCTCGCCGCGCTGAATCGCCATTGGCGCAATGCGCGCTCGGCGGCGCGCGCGAAGGGGCTGTCCGGGTCGCCGTCCAGCACCTTGACGTTATAAACCGCACCATTCGGGCTGACACCGAACTCGAGTTTGACGCTTTCGGTGCTGCCGCTCCAGGTGGCCGATGGATAGGTTGGCGAAACGATACGTGTCGCCACAGGCGCTGTCGGTGCTGTCTCGGGCTTTGTCGCCGCGACAACCGGCTTCGAAACCGGAAGATCGGCCACCGCACGCAGCGCGCTGGCTCCGACCAGGTCTTTGCGGAAATCCACGGTCGACATCGAGGGCGGGCCGTCGATGACGGCGATTTGCGCTGCAGGCGCCGCTGACGGCACGGCGGACTGCGTGGAGTCGATCGAGCCAAGCTGCGGCGCGGTGGCGGCAGGCTCCGGCCTGACCCGAGGCGCCGCGATGCTGGCCAACTGCAGGTGCGGGCGGCTCAATGAAATCGGCAGTGTTGCGATCGGTAACGCCTCAAGCTGGGATCGTGGCAGCCAGTCGATGGAAAGGTGAGGCACCGTGAATTGTGCGAGGTCATCACGCTCGACCCGCAGCATCCCTGCAAGAGTGACGCACAGCGTCGCTGCGACCAGCAGCCATAGGCCGGAATTCGATTTGGCCGCGACCTGACTCGGCGTCTGCATTCCCACGATGCGGCGCACCCGGTCCAGGAGCTCGCCGCCGCTCGCAGCGAGTGCGACCTGTACCGATGACTGGCGCAATTCCTCGAGGCCGGCAAGCGCAAGCGCGTATTCGCGCGGCACTCCCGAGGTGAGGCGCAGGACCAGCGCGTCGCAGCAGATCTCACGCTCGTTGCGCACTTCACGCGAGATCCAGTGCACCACCGGGTGATAGAAGAACAGGATTTCCAAAAGCGACTGGGCCAGGTTGACCAGGTGGTCGTAACGGCTCAGGTGGCCCAACTCGTGCGCGAGGATCAACTCGATCTGCTGGCGCGGGAAACCGAGCGCGACCGCAGTCGGAAGCAGCACAACCGGCTTCACCCAGCCGATCAGCGTCGGCGTATCGATGCATGCGGATACCAGCACGCGGACCCTGCGCACGAACCCGAAGCGGCGTGCCAGATCGGCGAGCATCGCCTCCAGTCGGGCGTCCGGCGCGGACTGGTGCCTGACCACGCGCGCGAGCTGCTGCCACTGGTACAGCGCACGGCAAGCCACGATCAGCACACCGACGCTCCACAGCAGCACCAGCCATGGCAGGATTCCTTCCATACCGAACGAGGCGTCCCCAGCTACGGCGGCCACTGTTCCGCCGATCTGCTGTACTTGTGCCGATCCTGCGTTCAGCGTGCCGGCTGCCAGCGCGGCACTTTCCTGATGGCGCAACGCCATGAACGTCACGGGCGGGCAGATCGCCAGCAGCGCCAGCGCCGAGAGGCCGGCCGCATAGCGCGCATCGCAATGCTCTTTCGGAAGCAGCGCGCGGATCACCGCGAACCCCGCACCGATCACCAGTCCTTGCCAGAGGAAATGCAGCAGCGTCCAGCCGAGCATCTCGATCCATGGCAGCCATGCGGCGAGTAGTGCAGTCATGACTTGGTCCCATCCCCGAGCTTGTCGAGCAGCGCACGAATCTCATCGAGCTCTTCGCGTGTCGCGCGCGGCCGTCCGCCAAGCGCCTGCAGGACGAGCTGGGAGGGCGAGCCGTCGAATACGCGCTGCACCATGTCGACGAGGAAGCGCTTCTGCGTGCGCTCCTTGCTCACCGCCGCACGGAACACGTGCGCGCGCTCGGAGTCGTCGCGCACGACCAATCCCTTGCCATGCATGATCTGCAACAGCTTCAGCGCGGTCGTGTAGCCCGCACCTTCATCGCGGTAGAGCGCCTCATGCACATCGCGGACCGTGCTCGGTCCGCGTTCCCATAGGAAATTGAGGATGCCGAGCTCGGCTTCGGTTGGCTTGGGGGGATTTTCGGTCTTGGACACAGGTTCTCACCTTGTGATGGCCTGCCTTGGCCGGGAAGCAAGGCGGCACGCTACGCTCAACCAGCCGCGCCGTGCCTCGACTTTGGATCAACCTCCGCCGCCGCGCAACTGGTTCGTCTGCTGGGTTCGATCGAGGTAATGGGTGTCCTCGCGCCGCCGATTCTCGAGCTCCCCGGCGGTTACGCAGGTCTTGACCGGAATATGCGAACCGACCGGCGCCACGTTCTTGCAGATCAGGCGTTCACTGTCGCGCTTGGCCAGGATCGCATTGATCTCCTCCTGCGCATTGAACATGCGAGTCTTTTCGTCGTCCGACATCTGCGCGACCGCACCACTTTTCGCGAACAGCTTGTCCATCTCGTCGAAGCGTTTGTCGACGGTCTCCTTCTCGCGCGATGTGACGTGCGAATAGCGGCCGCCTTCATTCATCTGCTTGTGCACCCACTCCGATACGGTGGCAAAAGCCTCCTTCGTATCGGCGTTGACGGCGGGACTGGCCTTTTCCGCGGCTGAAAGCGGTGCAGCCAGGGATGCCGCAACGATGAATGCAATGACAGGCAATTTCATTACGCAATCTCCGATCGGTCAGGTAGAGCGGCAGGGAGAATCCCCGTCGACGATATTCATCGTACATATATTTTCGTCGATGGCAAGAGGGTCAATGGCCGCGACCGCAGCGCGTGGTCGCACGCGCGCTCTCGTGATTGCCCCGCGGATCCTCCACGGGGCAATCGGGGTGACGCCCTACAGGTGTTCACCAGGGCCGCGGACGTGCGGCTTGTGCATGCATTGTTCCGACGTCTTGGAGTCGACACATGCAATGTGGTCCCAATCCATCATCTTCTTGACGGTGTCGTGGCGGGCCTCCTCAGCCTGTCCGTAGGTATGGCAAGACGTCTGGGGGATATGCGACCCGATCGGCGTCCTGTTTTCGCAGATCACCCTGTCGCTGTCGCGCCTGGTCAGGATCGAATTCACCATCTCCTGCGCGTTGAAAAGGCGGACCTTTTCGTCCTGCTGCATGGCTTCGATGCTGCCTTTGCGCTTCAGCAGATCGAGCATCTCGGCGAACTTCGCATCGATCGTCTTGCGCTCGTCCGGCTTGACGAATTCGTAGCGCCCGCCCGGTTTCATCTCGCCCTGCACCATCACGACGAGTTGTTCCAACCTGTCCTGCGAGCTGGCGTTGACCACTTCGTGGTATTTCGACTCCTTCGCCGCGGCGGGGGAGATCATTGCGAACAGCACCAATGCGAACGGGATTATCAGTTTCATGACTGCCCTCCGTCGGAGTTGAATCCGCGTGGATGCCGCGACGTGATGCGGCCAGATCCATGCTAGGAACATCGGGCGGGTTTGTCAACGACGACTTTCGTACTACTTGTTTCGTTGTTTGATGCACAACACCACGTCCGCTAGCGCGCGCCCGCGCCGGCGATCTCTGACGATTGGAACGCCTTGCCTGAATGGCAATATGCGATCGGCACCCCTGTCCGCCGGTCGAGCGGTGTTCTGCCCGGACTACTTTCGCCTGTTGCGCGGACGAAGCGCCTTCGCGGACCGTGCCGACATCCGCGCGAGGTAGTCGATGACCGCACCGGCGACATCGACGCCGCTGGCGCTCTCGATGCCCTCGAGCCCCGGCGAGGAATTGACCTCGAGGACGAGCGGGCCTCGGCGCGAGCGCAGCAGGTCGACGCCGGCGATGCCGAGTCCCATCACGCGCGCGGCACGCACCGCGGTTTCCGCTTCCGCTGTCGTCAGCTCGACGGCGCTCGCGCTGCCACCGCGGTGCAGGTTCGCGCGGAAATCGCCTTCCGGCGCCTGCCGCTGCATCGCAGCGACCACCTTGCCGCCGATCACGAAGCAGCGCAGGTCGGCGCCGTTCGCTTCGCGCACGAACTCCTGCACGAGGAAATTCGTGTACAGGCTGCGGAACGCCTCGATCATGCCGCGCGCCGCGGACTTCTTCTCCGCGAGCAGCACGCCCTGCCCCTGCGCGCCTTCGTTGAGCTTGATCACGTGCGGCGGGTCGCCCAGCATCGCGAGCAGGTCGGCGGTGTCATCCGGGTTGTCGCCGAACACCGTGGTCGGCAGGTCGATGCCCTCGCGCGCGAGCAGTTGCAGAGTGCGCAACTTGTCGCGTGCACGCAGGATCGCGTCGGAATCGTTCGGCGTGTAGACGCCCATCATCTCGAACTGGCGCACGACCGCGGTGCCATAGAAGGTGATCGAGGCGCCGATGCGCGGGATCACCGCGTCGATGCCGCGCAGCTCGCGGCCCTTGTAGTGCATCTCGAACACGCCGGCGGCGATGCGCATGTAGCAGCGCAGGGGATCGAGCACGCGTACGCTGTGGCCGCGCGCGCGCGCGGCTTCGACCAGGCGTACCGTCGAGTACAGACGCGCGTTGCGCGACAGGATGGCGATCTTCATGCGGAATTCTTCAGGGAGTGGATGGCACGATCCGCGCGGGGCGCGGGCACGTATAGGAAAGCGCCGGGTCGACGCGGAAACGCCCGACGAGCGCACTACGCCCGAGCAGCAGCGGAAACAGCATCGCGCGGCGGTCTGTCAGATTTATTTCGGTGCTGAACACCTGGCCCGCGAGCGCGACGTCGGTGCGGATGAACCAGCGCTCGCTGCGATGGCCACCGGAATCGGTCACGCGCCGTCGGTCGAGGACCGGCGCGCTGCACGCGATGGTCCTGCTGCCGCGCCGGCGCGGGCGCACCTCGAAGCGCACATGCAGGACGCCATCCCGTCGGAACGTCTCCAGCGCCTCGACATGCAGCGCCGACGAGCGCGCTCCGGTGTCGAGCTTGGCCTTGATCGCGACGATGCCGAGGGCAGGCAGCGCCAGCCATTCGCGCCAGCCGAGGCTCATGTCATCGGCAGTCGCAGGAGCAGGCTGCAGGGGAGAAGGTTCGGAGAGCACGGGCTGAGGTGTGGAGCGGGTGAAGGGAATCGAACCCTCGTCAGTGGCTTGGGAAGCCACAGCTCTACCATTGAGCTACACCCGCCCGGAATCCTTTGTTGGTGGTTCGCGTGCGCCAGCCCCGGCGACCGGCAGTGTCTACTGTGCTGCATCCACCGGGGTCACACCAGACCCCACGCATCAGCGCGTCGAAGTGGCGCGACAGATTAGCGGCGAATACATGAGGCGACAAGCGCGGACCAACTGCGGAACCGCGCTGAATCCCCGCTAAGCGACACGGCAACAAATGGCAAAGTGCCGGCGCTGGAAAGTCGTCGTTCAGCGAGATTACGCTGATATTGTGCGCAGCCTGTCAGCCGCGGACGGCCGTGCTCAGGGGAGCGATTTCCCACCGTGACCGCAACTGGCGTAGGCCTCAGGAGATCATCGATGTACACGAAGCGTATTTCCAAGCCGCGCGCCTGGTGCGTAGCTGCATTGGTGCTCATGCTCGGCACGTTCGCGGGCAGCGCGCTGGCAGATCCGCCGGATCGCGTCGCACGCGTCGGCTACCTGCGCGGCAACGTGAGTTTCCAGCCGGCCGGCGGCGACCAATGGACGCAGGTGTCGCTCAACCGTCCGCTCGGCACCGGTGACAAGGTGTACGCCGATCGCGATTCGCGTGTCGAATTCCAGATCGGCTCGGCGGACATCCGCCTCGATCAGAACAGCACGTTCAACCTGCTCAACCTCGACGACAACACCGCCCAGCTCCAGCTGACCGAGGGCGTGCTGAACCTGCATGTGCGCCGCGTCGGCCGCGGGCAGAACTACGAGGTCGATACGCCGACGCTGGCGTTCGTCGTGAACCAGCCGGGTGACTACCGCGTCGACATCGACCCGCGGGGCAACTCGACAATGGTCACCGTGTTCCAGGGCGGCGGCGAAGTCTACGGCGAGAACAACGCGAGCTACAGCGTACGCTCCGGTAATTCATACCGCTTCAACGATTCGGCGCTGCGCGACTACGAAGTGCTCGACGTGCCGCGCCCGGACGATTTCGATCAATGGTGCCGGTCGCGCGATACGCGCTATGAGCGCTCGGTGTCGCGCCGCTACGTGTCCGAGGACGTGATCGGCTATTCCGACCTCGACGACTACGGCAGCTGGAACAGCGTGCCGAGCTACGGCAATGTCTGGTATCCGACCACGGTCGAGGCCGGCTGGGCGCCGTACCGCTCCGGTTACTGGTCTTGGGTCGACCCCTGGGGCTGGACCTGGATCGACAACGCCTCCTGGGGCTTCGCGCCGTTCCACTACGGCCGCTGGGCCTACATCGGCAACCGCTGGGGCTGGTGCCCGGGTCCGCGCAACTATGGTGCGGTCTATGCGCCGGCGCTGGTTGCGTTCGTAGGCGGCGGCGGTTGGGGCACGAGTGTCTCGATCGGCATCGGCGGCGGCCCTGTCGGCTGGTTCCCGCTTGGACCGCGCGACGTCTACGTACCATGGTACAGCGCCTCGCGCGACTACTTCACGAACGTCAACGTGCGCAACACGACGGTGATCAACAACACCAACATCACCAATATCTACAACAACTATTCGGCGGGCCGCCCGATCACCAACGTGAACTATGCGTACCAGCGGGACGTCGCCGCGGTGACCGCGGTGTCGCGCGATGCGTTCATCGGCGCGCAGCCGGTCGCCAATTCGCGGGTGTCGATCGATGCGGGCAACCTGCGCACCGCGCAGGTGGTCAGCCGCGTCGGCATCGCGCCGACCCAGGCCAGCTTTGTCGCCGCCAATGCCGAGCGCACACGCGTCGCGCCGCCGGCCGCCGCCCTGGATCGCAACGTCATCGCACGCACCGCGCCGCCACCGATGCCGGCGCCGATCGCGACGCGCCTGCAGGCGATCGAACGCAATGGCGCACAGCCGCTGGCGACGAACCAGTTGCGCGAGATCGCGGCCCGTCCGGCCACTGGTGTGCAGGCCGGCAACGCAGCCCCCTCGCGCGTGCAGGTGGTTGGCCAGAACGCTCCACGCCCGCAGCCGCTGCCGATGCGCGGCAATGCCGCAACGGAGCGCCCGGGCGCATCGAACGAGCGCATGAATCCTGCCGTGGTGGCGCGTCCGACGCCGGCGAATCCTGCGACTCCGGTTGGAGGTCGCTCATCGGTGACGGCGCCGGGTAATGAGGGGCGTGGGCAATCCGGCGCCCCGACGCGCGAAGCGCTGCCGTCGTCGCGTTTCGCGCCGCATGCCGACGCTCCGGCCGCGGCACGCACCCTGCCCGAGAGCCGTGGCAATCCGACCGCGCAGCCGCAGGGCCGCGGTCCGGCCAACGCGGAGACGCGTGCACCCGCGGCGACGCAAGCTCCGTCGCGAGCCGTGCCGTCGGAGCGCTTCGCACCGCATGCGAATCCGGCCCCCGCCGCCGAGCCGCGCGTGATGGAGCGCCAGCAGCCGGCGCAGCCGCCGCGTTCGAGCCAGAACGTCGAACGCCAGACCCTCTCGGCGCCGCCGCGTGAGATTCGCCAGGCGCCTCCGGTCCGTGAAGTGCCGCGCGAGACGGCGCAGCCGCAGTACCAGCCGGCTCCCCGCGTCGAACAGCGCGTGGAACCACGCAGCGCCCCGCAGCCGCAGTATCAGCCACAGCCACGCAGCGCGCCGCAGCCGCAATACGAGCCGCGCAGTGCGCCGCAACCGCAGGAATACCAGCAGCCACGCAACGTGCCACAGCCGCAGTACCAGCAGCCGCGCAGCATGCCGCAACCCCAGGCGCAACCACAGCAGTACCAGCAGCCACGCGACATGCCGCAGCAACAGCAGCCGCAACGGCAGGAGCGTCAACCGGTCCAGCGGCAGGATGAAAAGAAGGACAAGGACAACGGCAACCGCTGAGGTACAACGCACCCGCTCACGACGCCGCGCACTGCGCGGCGTCTTTTTTTGTGCCGTGGATTCGGATGAAGCGGTCACCCGCGATTAGAATGACGCAATGAAAATCGTTTTGAACGGTGACGAGAAGGAAGTCGGCGCTGCGACGTCGCTGGCCCAGCTGCTGGATACCGCCGGCTACGCGCAGCGCCGCATCGCCGTCGAGGTCAACCGCGAGATCGTGCCGCGCAGCCAATACGGCGCGCGCATGCTCGATGCCGGCGATCGCGTCGAGATCGTGCACGCGATCGGCGGTGGGTGAGTTGCCGCGCTTACACGATGCCCGCAGGCATCGTGTGCGGCAACGAACGCCCCGAAGCAGGAGCTGAGGGCCGGGTTGCTTGGCGAGCGCAGGATGCGCGAGCCCAGCAACAGCTGCGAGCGCAGCGAGCATTGCCCGAGCGCTGGCGCGATGCCATCGGGCATCGCGTGCACAGGCGAACGCCCGAGGCAGGAGCTGAGGGTCGAGCGCACGGCGCCTGCGAGCTGCGTTGAAGCGCAGCTCGTGCCGGGTACGAGGAGGAGGCAGGATGCCGACTGGAAGGCGCGCCAAGGAAGGCTGTTTGAGGTCGTTGCCGAGCAACGTAGGACTGGCGTCCCCAATATCAGCTGCGAGCTGAGCGAGCATCGCGAGAACCGCATCGCACCCGCACCCCGCGCACAAGCGATAATACGGGCCCAGTCATCCATCCGGTCCCGCCGGCACCACGACGCCATCATGAACGCCCTGTCCGATTCCACGCTTGACGTCACCTCCGATCCGCTCGTGATCGCCGGCAAGACCTATCGCTCGCGCCTGCTCACCGGCACCGGCAAATTCAAGGATCTCGACGAAACGAGGCGCGCGACCGAAGCGGCCGGAGCGGAGATCGTCACCGTGGCGATCCGGCGCACGAATATCGGTCAAGACCGGAATGCGCCGAACCTGCTCGACGCTCTGCCACTGTCGCGCTACACGATCCTGCCGAACACCGCCGGCTGCTATACCGCGGAAGACGCGGTGCGTACCTGCCGACTCGCGCGCGAGCTGCTCGACGGCCATACCTTGATCAAGCTCGAAGTGCTCGGCGACCAGAGGACACTGTTCCCGGATGTCGTGCAGACATTGGCCGCGGCCGAGACGCTGGTGAAGGAAGGTTTCGAGGTCATGGTCTATACCTCGGACGATCCGATTCTTGCAAAACGACTGGAGGAGATCGGCTGCGTGGCGGTGATGCCGCTGGCTGCACCGATCGGTTCCGGGCTCGGCATCCAGAACCGCTACAACCTGCTCGAGATCGTCGAGAACGCGAAGGTGCCGGTGCTGGTCGATGCGGGGGTTGGCACCGCGTCCGACGCGGCGATCGCGATGGAGCTCGGCTGCGACGGCGTGCTGATGAACACCGCGATCGCCGGCGCGAAGGATCCAGTGCTGATGGCGCATGCGATGAAACTTGCGGTCGAAGCGGGTCGCGCCGCGTTCCGCGCAGGCCGCATCCCGCGCAAGCGCTACGCGTCGGCATCGAGTCCACTCGACGGCACGATCGCCGGATGAGCAAGGCAGCCGACCAGGAAGGCGCGGCAGATCTCCACCCGCGCCGCATCCGCAGCTTCGTGTTGCGTCAGGGGCGAGCCGGAGCTTTCGCGAGATGCCTTGAATGGCATCTCGCGCCGGTGAGCGCCCGGCCAGGGATGGCCGGGCCGGAATCCCGCGCCAAGGACGGCTCGAATGCATAACCGACCCATTCGAAGCTTCGTCCTGCGCCAGGGAAGATTCACTCCGGCGCAACAGCGCGCATTCGACGAGCACTGGTCGCGGTACGGTCTCGACTACGACGGCAGGCGGCGCGATTTCACTGCCGCGTTCGGTCGCGCCGCGCCGCTCGTGCTCGAGATCGGCTTCGGCAACGGAGAACAGTTGCTGCACTCCTCGCAGGCCGAACCGGCGCGCGACTTCATCGGCGTCGAAGTGCATCGGCCCGGCGTCGGCCGGCTGATGAACGGCCTCGCCGGTGCCGACCTTGGCAACGTGCGCCTGTACGCCCATGACGCGGTCGAGGTGCTCGAGAACGAGATTGCGCCGGGTGCGCTCGCCGAGGTGCGCATCTATTTCCCGGACCCCTGGCACAAGAAGCGCCACAACAAGCGCCGGCTGGTCCAGCCCGGCTTCCTCGACCTGCTCGCCTCGCGCGTCGTTTCCGGTGGGCGCTTGCATTTGGCGACGGACTGGGCCGACTATGCGGAACACATGCAGGACGTGCTCGCACGTGCACCATTGTGGCGCCCGGACCCGGACCACGCCTCGTCCGCCGAGCGACCGCCGTGGCGTATCGAAACGCACTTCGAGCGCCGCGGCCTGCGCCTTGGCCACCGCGTCTGGGACTTTGTTCATGCACGACTCTGAGCGCAGCTGATGCCGCGCAGGCCATAACAAGAACCCGCCCCGAATGGACGCCGGCCTGACCCTCACCACCAACATGGCGCTCGTGTTCGCGCTGCTCGCGTTCACCGTGCTGATGCTGGTGCTCGAATGGATTCGCGCCGACCTCGTCGCGCTGCTGGTGATCGTGGTCATCGGCATCACGCGCCTGCTGCCGGTCGAACAGCTGTTCGAGGGCTTCGCCGGCAACGCGGTGATCTCGCTGATCGCGGTGATGATCATGGGCGCCGGCCTCGACCGCACCGGTGTACTGAGCAAAGCGGCCTCGTTCATCCTGCGTATGGCCGGCGGCGTCGAGTCGCGCGTGTCGCTGTTCATCAACGCGATGGTCGGCAGCCTCTCGGCTCTGATCCAGAGCCAGGCGCTGAGCGCGCTGTTCCTGCCGGTGGTCAGCCGCATCAGTTCGCGCACCGGCCTGCCGCTGAAACGCCTGCTGCTGCCCATGGCCTGCATGATCCTGTGCGGCACCAACGTCACGATGATCTCGAACTCGCCGCTGATCCTGCTCAACGACCTGATTGCGAGCGCGAACCGCAACCTGCCGCCCGGCGCGCAGACGATCCAGACCTTCACGCTGTTCGCGATCGCGCCGATCGGCATCCCGCTGCTGCTGAGCGGCCTCGCCTACTTCGCGCTGTTCACGCGCAAGCTGCTGCCGAGCGACGAGGAACGCCAGAAAGTCACGCCGGGCCGCACCGAAACCTACTTCGCCGAGACCTACGGTATCGATGGCGACGTGCTCGAACTGATGGTCACCGCCGACAGTCCGCTGGTCGGCATGAGCGTCGGCGAGATCGAGCAGCTGCGCGGCGCGCCGCTGATCCTCGCGCTGAAGACCGGCAACGAGGCACGCCTGGCGCCGCCGGCCGACCAGATGATCTGGGTCGGCAGCGTGCTCGGCGTGCTCGGCAAGCGCGAGTCGGTCAACGACTTCGCGAACACGCAGTTGTGTCAGGTGCAGACGCGCCTGCGCAACTTCGCCGACCTGTTCAACCCGACCCGCGCCGGCATCTCCGAGGTCGTGGTTCCGCCGAACTCGCGCTGGATCAAGCAGTCCGTCGGCGATCTGCGCCTGCGCAAGACCTTCGGCATCTCGGTGCTCGCGGTCAACCGCGGCGACCAGGTGTTCCGCGAGGACGTGCGCCAAGTTGCGCTGCGCGCCGGCGACACGCTGGTCATGCACAGCTTCTGGCGTGACCTCGCGCGCGCCGCCGAGTCGCGCGATTTCGTGGTCGTCACCGACTATCCGAAGGACGAGCAGCGACCCAGCAAGATCTGGCACGCGGTGACGTTCTTCACGCTCGCGATGGGGCTGGGCCTGTTCACCGACATCAAGTTGTCGATCGCGATGCTGGTCGGTGCGGTCGGCATGCTGCTGACCGGGGTGCTCAACATGGACGAAGCCTATGGTGCGATCAACTGGAAGACGATCTTCACCCTGGCCTGCCTGATCCCGCTCGGCTGGGCGATGGATACGACCGGTGCCGCCGCGTGGATCGCGCAGGAAGTGCTGCGCTACCTCGGCGCATGGCCGCAGTGGGGTCTGCAGGCGGTGATCGCGGTGATCACCTTGCTCGTCGCGCAGGTCGTCTCCAACGTCGGCGCGACCGTGATGATGGTGCCGATGGCGATCAACGTCGCACTTGCCTCGGGCGGCAACCCGGCCATCTATGCGCTGGTCGTCGCGATCTCGACCTCGAACGTGTTCGTAATCCCGAGCGCGAACCCGGTGATCATGATCGTCACCGGTCCGGGCGGCTACCGCGGGCGGGACTTCCTGCGCGTCGGTATTCCTCTGACCCTACTGATGCTGGTCGTCATGCTGGTTTCAGTGAACCTGGTGTTCGGGCGCGGCTGATTCGTCGCGACCATGGCAGCATCGAAACGCCGGTTCGTCGCGCCGCGCGAACCCGCAACGGATGCCACACCCGCCGGCTTGCAGCGGAGTAGCATATCCGACAGGAAACCGCCCGCAGGGATGCGCACGCAACCCACGGAGGCCCATCATGATCCGCTTTGCCTTGGCTCTGGCCCTTTCGATACCCGCGTTCAGCGCATTGGCCGCGACCGATGACTGCAAGGTCACCGGCACCGCCTATGACGCCGCTGGGCGACCGCTGCGCGGCGCCGTGGTACGTCTGGTCGATCTGCAGACGAGACAGGCCGCGTTCCTGGATGCCGACACGCACGCGGCGTTCGCGTTCGACCGAGTGGCTTCAGCAGGGGTCAGCCGCTATCGACTCGATGTGCTGAGCCCACCGACCGTGGTTACCGGCTCGCACATACCGACGCGTTCCGTGCTCGGCATGTCACCGACCTTCGCGTGTGAATCAGGGAACCTCGCGCATCAGGATGTGCGCGTACAGATCGATTGATCGGTGCGGGTACGCGGTGCGGTTCTTGGACGAGCGCCGAGGATGGCGCGAGTAAGCCGCGCCACTTGCTCCGCGGATCAATCGCTTTGCGCCCCTGTATCGCAGCAACTGGGCAGTGAAGGTGTTTTTCAGCGCCCTGTCAGGGCAGCCACACTGCGCCATCGACGACGTCGACCCGCAGTGCGACGAGGCCGCTGCGGCACGGACCGCCGAGGCAGGCGCCGCTCTCGACCGCGAACGTTGCGCCGTGCGCGGCGCAGGTCAGGCGGCCATCGCGCACCAGGAAACGCCCCGGGGCGTAGTCGAGGTTGCGCCCGGCGTGTGGGCATTCATTGTGGTACGCGAAGGCACGCTCGCCTCTACGCAGCACGATCAGCTCGAAACCGCCCGTCGCGCTGGCGACCTGCACGGCAATCGCGTCGCCATCGGGGATGTCAGCGAGCCGGCACAGCGGCTGGGAATGGTTCATGCCATCTTTCAGCACTTGTCGGCGCGCGCGGAAACCCCAAGATACGTCCCTCAGCGCCGCCGAAACGGGCGCGCATTCTGGCACAGGGAGCACCGGCGATGTTCTACGGTCCATTTCGCGCATTCCGGCCGCGGCACCCGCTGGCGCGCCTTCTGTCCGGCGTGCTCGGCATCATCGCCGTGCTGGCGCTGATCGCGGTCGGCATGTTCGCGCTGGCTGCGCTGGCGATCGGCGGCGGCCTGCTGCTGCTCGTCAATGCGTTCCGTTCGGCGCGGCCGCCGGCCGCGTCGTCGAACGCCCAGACGGCGCCCGCGCCACCCGGCGTGATAGAGGGTGAATTCACGGTCATCCAGGGCGCGGCATCGACGCGCGATCCTTCGACAGCGGCGCACTGAACTCATGTGACCACAACCGGTCAGACCGCACTGCACCCGGCGCGAGTTGGAGTGGCCCCTGTCCGATCGGACCAACCGGCGCTCGCGCTGGGTCCAAATCCGACCTATCCTGCGCACCGCTCGTCCAGTCAAACACTACGGTCCCCGACCGCTCCCCGATGAACCCATCCTCTCGCTGCGCCCCACTCGAGGCGGCAGCGCCGTCGACTCCGCTGCTCGGCCCGCGCGTGCTGGTGCCGCTCGCACTGGTTTCGCTGTACTTCGTCTGGGGTTCGACCTATCTCGCGATCCGCGTCGGCGTCGCGAGCTATCCGCCATTCCTGATGGCGGCGATCCGCTTCCTCTGCGCCGGCGGCGTGCTCTACGCGTTCCTGCGCTGGCGCGGCATGGCCGCACCGACACGCGCGCAGTGGATCAACTCCGCGCTGACCGGCGTCATGCTGCTCGGCTTCGGCAATGGACTGGTTTGCTACGCCGAGCAAAGCGTCGCCTCCGGCCTCGCCGCGGTCGCGGTCGCGAGCATGCCGCTGTTCGCGGCGGTGTTCGGCGGCCTGTACGGACACTGGCCACGGCGCATGGAATGGCTCGGCCTGGGCGTCGGCTTCGCCGGCGTGATCCTGCTGAATCTCGGCGGCAGCATGGCCGGCTCACCGATCGGCGCACTCGCGCTGGTCGTCGCGGCGGGCTCGTGGGCATTCGGTTCGGTCTGGAGCAAACGCCGCAACATGCCGCCGGCCGCTATGAACACGGCGGCACAGATGCTGACCGGCGGTGCCGTGCTGCTCGTGTTCGCGCTGCTGATCGGCGAACGCTGGCCGGTCGCGCCGCCGCTGTCGGCGAGCCTGGCGGTCGTCTATCTCGCGATCGCCGGATCGCTGGTCGGCTTCAGCGCGTATCTGTACCTGCTCAATACGGTGCGACCGGCGTTGGCGACCAGCTATGCCTATGTCAATCCGCCGGTCGCGGTGCTGGTCGGTGCCTTGTTCGGCGGCGAAGCCGTGCATCCGTTCGATCTCATCGCGATGGCAGTGATCCTCGGCGGCGTCGCGCTGATTGCGCTGGGCCGCGAGCGGAACGGATAGAGCCACTGCGCGAGCACACCAGCCGGCACCGCCTCGTTGACACCGAACGACTGCGGATGCTGCCCGTCCGGCAAGTACAGCGTGCCGAACAGCCGATCCCAGAGCGGCAACAGACCGGCAAAATTGTGGTCACGCGCGGCCGGCGCATCGGCGTGATGCCAGCGGTGGAAGGTCGGGCTGGAAATCACCTGCCGCAGCGGACCGAAATCCCAGCGCAAGTTCGCGTGCAGCAGCAGCGCGTGCAAAGTCAGCAGCGGCACGTAGGCGGCGACGACTGCCGGCGCAAACCCGAGCAGTACGAACGGCAGCGCCTGCGCCAGCCGTGACAAGGCATCGTTGAGCGGATGCAGGCGCGTCGCCGACAGCCAGGTCAGCTCGCGCGCGGCATGATGCACGGCGTGGAAGCGCCACAGGCGCCCGCGGTGGAACGCGCGATGCGTCCAGTAGCCGATCAGGTCGCCGAGCACGATGATCGCCAGCACCTGCAGCGCGGCCGGCAACTGTGCGACCGGACCAAAGCCGTGCAGCACGTGTCCGCGATCGATCGGTTGTCGCAACAGGAGCAGCAGCGGCAGCACGGCGGCGGCGACCACGATGCGGGTCAGCGGTCTCGTCAGCAATGGGGTCAGCAACCAGTAGACGAGATCTGTGGCGAGCTCGCGGCGGCTGCGGCGCAGTCCGGCCACGGCGGGCCAGCGCCCCTGCAACAGGCCGAATAGCGAGCCGAGCAGCAGCGTGCCGATCAGGACGCCCAGCAGTTGCCTCGCCATCGCCAACCTCTGCGAACCGTCGCGTCAGTCGGGACAACGCGGCCGGACCGAAGGCGTTGACCTCGCCTTCCGTCCGGCTGCCAATGGCGACTACAGCTCGCGCAGCGCGGTTGTCACCGGCAAGCGAGCCGCGCGCAACGCCGGGTACAGGCCACCGATGAAGCCGATGGCGAGCGCCCACTTGATGCCCGTCCACAATACCGACGGCGCGACGTGGAACTCGAACGTGAGCTGGCCCGTGGACCCGGCCGCCAACGTCGACGCGGTGTAGCCGTTGAAGATCAGCCACGCGAGGAGACCGCCCAGGATGCCGCCGACCAGCGCAAGCAGCATGGTTTCGAGCATGATCGCCACCACCACGGGCAGGCCCCGAAAGCCGATCGCGCGCAACGTGGCGATCTCGCGCGCGCGCGTGGCCACGGCGGCGAACATCGTGTTGAGCGCGCCGAACACCGCACCGATCGCCATGATCGCGCCGACCACGATGCCGATGATCGTGATGATCTTCGAGGTGCCTTCCGATTGCTTGCTGAAATAGTTCACGGTCGTGTCGACATCGACCTGCAAACGCGGATCCGTCGTGAGCGCCGTCTTGAACTGATCGAACGCGGAGGCATCGGCGAGCCGGGCGAACACGGTCGTCACGCTGGAACCACGCCGGTACGTGTTGCCGACCACCTGCGCATCCGCCCACACCTCGGAATCGAGCGCGTCGCCCGAGGAGAAGATGCCGACGACCGTCCATGTCTGGCTGCCCAGCTTGATCTCCCGGCCCGGCTCGAGGCCGGCGAAATTCGCCTGCGCACCTTTGCCCGCGACCAGTTCATATTTGCCGGGTTCGAACTTGCGCCCGGCGATGATCTTCGCGTTCGTGCGCAGCTTCCATGCCTCGTCGCCGATGCCGCGCAGCTGCACGCTGCCGAAATCGTCCGGGTTCTTGCTGTTCCTGACCGGGAGATTCGCGGCGACAACGAGCTCCGGCGACACGATCGGCTTGCCCGCATCGTCCTTGGCGACGCCCGGCGCCTGCTCGATGACCAGCGCGTTGTCGTGCGTGAGCACCGAGGAAACTTCCGAGGCCGAGGCGCCGCGCATGACGATGACCGTGTCAGCGCTGCCGGTCCTGCGCAGCGTATCGGCGTAGCCCTGCGCCATCGCGAGCATGGCGACGAGCACGGCGACCACGCCGGCAATGCCGACCACGATCACCGCGGAAGATCCCAGGCGCTGGGTGATCGTGCTGATGCCGACTGCAGCCACGGATGCGGTTTGCTGGCCGCGCCGTGTCAGCGCCATCCACAACCCCAGGGCGACGAGGATCACGAACAAGCCCGGCCAGGGCAGGTTGAGAAACACGAGCACACCGACGATGACGACGATGAGCGTGAGAAGGCCAATCAGGAATTTCATCGTTCGAACCTCAATTCCCTCCCTGGTACTGGATCCCGGCCAGTCCATGGCCGGGATGACGCATGCTTTTCTTCAACGTCCAGCCAGTGCATCGACAATGTTCAGACGCATCGCACGCAGTGCGGGCAAGGCGCCGATGACCAGACCGATCGTGACCGCGAGCGCGATGCCCAGTGCCCAGCTGCCTGCTCCGACGCTCGGAAGCCGCATCACGCCGCCGCTGGCCGCGGAGACGATGGGGGAAAGAACGCTGACCAGGCCGAGTCCGATCACGCCGCCGAGCAGGAGCAGCAGCACCGACTCGGCCAGCACCATGCCGAGCACGCTGGTGCTGGAGAAGCCAATCGTCTTCAGCACGGCCAGTTCCGAGGTACGGTCGCGCACCGCCTGCATCATCGTGTTGCCGGTCAGCAGCAGCAGGGTGAAGAACACCGCGCCCATGATCGAGGTCACGATCAGGCTGATGTTGACCATCTGCTTGATCCAGTTCGCCGTCGCGGCCTGCTCGGTCTGGGTCTTGGTCTCGTGATCGGAATTCGCCGACAGCGCATCGACCGCCTTGGCGACCCGATCGGCATCGTTCACGTTCGCCACGTGGCTGATGTACCAGCCGACCTGGCCGCGGTTGTAGGGCGTGGTTTCGTCGAAGTTCTTCCAATGCAGGATGATCATCCCGCTCTGGAATGCCTTGCTGTCCTTGGACTTCATGACGCCGGCCAGATCGAAACTCCAGTTCTTGCTGCCCTCCTTGTTCGGGAAGATCTGCGACTGCAGCGGAATCTTGTCACCCACTTTCCAGCCGTATTTCTTGACCAGAACCTCGCCGGCGAGGATGCCGTTGAGGTTGGCGTCGAAGGCCTTGCGCTCCTCGGGCGAGACTTCAACCTCGGGATACACATCGAGGTAGTTCGGGCTCACCGCGAACGTGAAGATCTGGTTGTGCGGGTCCTGGTAGGCGCCGCCGAACCAGTTCGCGTAGGCGACTTCCTTGATGCCGGGCACCG
The DNA here is from genome assembly GCF_039523175.1 of Dokdonella soli. Taxonomy (NCBI): domain Bacteria; kingdom Pseudomonadati; phylum Pseudomonadota; class Gammaproteobacteria; order Lysobacterales; family Rhodanobacteraceae; genus Dokdonella; species Dokdonella soli. Next base: position 256,842 of record NZ_BAAAEU010000010.1, on the reverse strand, counting down.
CCGCGATCTGCGCGCCGAGCCCCTGCGGCAACGGCTGGATGAAGGACAGGCGCGCGCCGGTCTGCAGACGCTCCGCGCCGTTCGCGCTCTGGCCGGCCTGCTCGAACGAGACACGCACGGCATCGAGCAATCCGAACAGCAGGAATGCGGCGATGATCGACACCAACGTGAGAATCGTGCGTGCCTTGCGCCGGAACAGCGCGGCCCAGATGAGATGGAGATATTTCATTGCAAACCTCACAGGTTGCAGCCTTTCCTTCTCCCCTCGGGAGAAGGTGGCGCGGAGCGCCGGATGAGGGTTCGGGTTCGGCAGAGGCACGGCCTCCTCCGAACCCTCATCCCCCAACCCCTCTCCCGGCGGGAGAGGGGCTCGAAATCACGCGTGCGCCGCTTGCTCGACGAGCGTGCCCTTGTCCAGATGCAGCGTATGGCTCGCGTACTCGGCCGCCTTCGGATCATGGGTGACCATGACGATGGTCTTGCCGTGATCGCGGTTGAGCGTCTGCAACAAGCCGAGCACGTCTTCGGCGGACTGGCGGTCGAGATCGCCGGTGGGCTCGTCGCAGACCAGCAGGGTCGGATCGGACACGATCGCACGCGCAATCGCGACGCGTTGTTGCTGACCCCCGGAAAGTTCGGTCGGCTTGTGCGATGCGCGATCGGCCAGGCCGACGAGCTGCAACGCGACCGAAGCATTCTTCTTGCGCTGCGCTGCGCCGAGTTTGGTCAGCAACAGCGGCAGTTCGACATTCTTCTGCGCCGACAGCATCGGCAGCAGATTGTAGAACTGGAAAATGAAACCGACATTCGACGCGCGCCACTTCGCCAGCGCGCCCTGACCGAGCTTGTCGATGCGCACGCCGCCGACGCTCAGGCTGCCGTCCGTGGGCGTGTCCAGGCCGCCGATCAGATTGAGCAAGGTGGTCTTGCCCGAGCCCGACGGACCCATCAATGCCAGGAAATCACCCTGCGCGATGTCGAGCTCGATGTGATGCAGCACCTCGACCTTCTGCTTGCCGCGCTCGTAGATCTTGGCGAGGTTGCGGATTTCGACCAGGTTTGCCATGACGTTTCCTCGGATGTTTTGAGTGCGGCGTGTTCGGAACGAGTCAGCCTTGCGGCGCCCTTGTTGGTTTACGACGATCGAGAGATCCCGTTTTCGACATTGCGCTGGATCAATCGATTCACTTCGACGTCTTGATTTCCACTTTCACCCCGTCGGCCATTTCGGCCGCCGGCTGCCTGACCACGCGAACGCCGCTGGCGATGCCCTCGACGAGGCGCGAGTCGCCGTAGTTCCGTCCGGGCGTCACCGGCTTGAGGCGCGCGCGATCACCGTCGATCGCGAACACGCCATTCTTGCCGTCGCGTTGCACGACCGCCGACTGCGGCACGAGAACGCCCTTCGGCACCGGGGCTGACTGCGCGGCGGCTTTGCCGGGGTCCTCCAGGAACGACACCCGCACGCCCATGTCCGGCACGATGCGCGCATCCTTCTGGTCCAGGTGGACGCGTACCTTGACCGTCGCCTTGCCGCGATCGGCCGTCGGGATGATCGCGATCACATGCCCGGGGATCTTCCAGTCCGGATAGGCATCCAGCACCGCTTCGGTCGGCTGCTTCGCGAGCACGCGGTTGATGTAGGACTCGTTGACGTCGACCTCGATCTCCAGCGAATCCATGTCGACGATCGTGCCGATGCCGGTGCGGGTGAAACCGCCACCCGCCGATAGCGGCGACACGATCTCGCCGACCTGGGCGGACTTCGCGATGATCACGCCACTGAACGGCGCACGCACCGTGCAGTAGTTGAGCTGCACCTGCGCGCTCTGCACGCCGGCCTGCGCGAGCTCAACCTGCTTGCGCTGCGCTGCCAGTTGCGCCTGCTGTGTGGCGACCTGAGTGCGTGCCACCTCGACCGATTGCGCCGACACCAGCTTGCGTCCGACCAGATCCTCGGCGCGCGTCAGATCGCGCCGGCTCTGCGCGATCTGTGCCTGGATTTGCGCGAGCTGTGCCTGCCCGGCCTGCAACTGCGCAGTCGCCTGTGCCAGGCCGGCGCGCTGTGCGGACGAATCCAGATGCGCAAGCACCTGGCCTTCCTCGACGTGCTCGCCCTCCTCGACATGCTCGTCGATGATGGTGCCGGTGATCTGCGCGGACACCGTGGCCTGGCGGCGCGCGGTCACGTAGCCGGTCGCCTGCAGCACCGCCATCGACTCCGCGCCACCTACGGGCGCCGCGGCCGTCGCGGCCTCCACCTCGAAGGTCTTGCCGTCGCGCAGCACCCACCAGCCGGCCGCCGCAAGCGCGGCCAACACGACGACGACGGCGAGGCCCAGCCATATGCGCGAGCCCCCCGAGTGCTTTTCTGGCTCGCTGCGATCGATGCGCAGCTGATGCAACAAATCGGACTTTTCCACTCTGCGATATCCCTGCGCAACCAACACAATACTCAAGTCTGCCATAGACTCTGCGCATCACCGTAGTGCCGCAAGGCGTCGCCATCACGGCGTGGAGATGACAGATGTCACAATCGGGCGCAACGGGCTATTCCGGCAAACCGGTCTGGCAGAAGCTCGGACTCACGCCGATGCAGCGCGTACTCGTGCGCCATGCGCCGTCCGACTACGCAGCGCTGGTCGGTGCCGAAGCCGATGCGCTGATGCTGGTCGGCACGCGCGACAACTTCGAGCTCGCGCATGTCTTTGCGGTGAAGGCGACGCAGCTCGCGAACGAACTGAAGTCCCTGTCCGCGAGATTGCCGGCCACCGGAGTGATCTGGGCATCGTGGCCGAAGAAGGGCTCCGACGTCGCGACCGACATCACCGAGGACACCGTGCGCACGTTCGCGCTGCCGATCGGCCTGGTCGACATCAAGGTCTGCGCGATCGACGCGACCTGGTCCGGGCTGAAGCTGATGTGGCGGCGCGACCGGCGCGCGGACAAGCCGCGTGCGCAGACCTGAAACGCGCGCTGCTATCCTGCGGTTCTCGCGTCCGTGAGTCCCGCCTATGTCCGACGTCGTCATCCCGCCGCCCACGCCGAGCGTTCCGGTCATCGGCACCGACGCGCGTTTTCCAGTCCATCGCATCTACTGCATCGGTCGCAACTATGCCGAGCATGCGAAGGAGATGGGCGCGACGGTCGATCGCGCACAGCCGATGTTCTTCATGAAACCGGCCGACGCGGTGGTCACCGACGGCGCCGACATTCCCTATCCGCCGGCAACTCGCGATCTTCACCACGAAGTCGAGATGATCGTCGCGCTCGCACGGGGCGGACGGGATATCCCGGTCGCGGACGCGCTCGATTGCGTGTACGGCTACGGCGTCGGCCTCGACCTCACGCGCCGCGACCTTCAGGCCATCGCCAAGGCCAAGGGCCATCCGTGGGATGTAGCGAAAGGCTTCGACGGTTCGGCACCGGTTTCGGCGCTGCGCCGCGTCGCCGAAACGGGTCACCCCCAACATGCGAGGCTCGCGCTCGACGTGAACGGCGAGCGCCGCCAGCAGACCGACATCGCCGACATGGTATTCGGCGTAGCCGAGATCATTCACGAACTCTCGAAGCTGTGGACGCTCGCGCCCGGCGACTTGATCTTCACCGGCACCCCGGCCGGCGTCGCCGCGCTGCAACGGGGTGACCGCGTGCACGCCGAACTCGAGGGCATCGGAACGCTCGAAGTGCGAGTCGCCGGGTACGAAACCAGGTAAGTTTCTGTGTCAGGGAAAGCGCGCGGCTCTATGCGCGCAGGGCGTTCCGGTACAGTAGTGCGCCGCCTCTTGACACTGCGGCATCTCAACGGCGTCTTGCGGGAGACAAGCATGAGCATGTTATCGGAGTTCAAGGCATTCGCGATGCGCGGCAACGTGATGGACCTCGCGGTCGGCGTGGTCATCGGTGCGGCATTCGGCAAGATCGTGACCTCGCTGGTCGACCAGATCATCATGCCGCCCATTGGCCTGCTGATCGGCGGCGTCGATTTCACGGCCTACAAATGGGTGCTCAAGGCGGCCGGCGCGGACGGCAAGGGCGAAGTCGCGATCCAGTTCGGCTCGTTCTTCAACACCATCATTCAGTTCGCCATCGTGGCGCTCGCGATCTTCCTGGTGGTCAAGCTGATGAACCGCATGGTCAAGAAGGAAGAGGCTGCGCCTGCACCGCCGGCGGCGGACGTCGTGCTGCTGACCGAGATCCGTGATCTGCTGAAGGCGAAGTAGGCGCATCCGCCGAGGGCCACCAACGCCGGCGCTTCGCAGCGCCGGCGTTTTTCGTTGCAGCTCAGTCGCCGATGATGCGCAGACCGAAGGTCATTGCGGCCTGATCCACATACTGTGCGCTGCCATTGATGTTGAGTCGCACCGTGGTCGGCCGCTTGAAGAACTCCTTGGCCTGTGCGGCTGTGAGGCCGTAGGTCTCGACCAAGGCCTGCCGGCTCAGCAGCCCCGCCATGCAGACCGAGGAATCGCGCTTGCGCTCGATGACGCTCATGCCTGCCGGCAGGGGCAGTTCGAAGAGCTGCGACGAAGTCATGCTGGTTTCCAGCTTGCCGCTGAACGGCATTCCGGTCGTCGGATCGATCAGGCCTGGCGTGGCGAGCAGCGGGTTCTCCACCGTCAACGTGGGGTTGTAGCGCAGGCGCGCGACGACCGGCGCGGCGGTCGGATTGTTGAAGGCGTAGCTCAGCACCGGCGAGAACCAGTAGCAGAGCAGCGAATTGGACGCCTTCTCCGGCAACGCGATATGCGCGACGTCGGTAAAGCTGAAGCTCGTCGTCGCCGGCGCCGGCGCAAGCGTCTGGCACGGTATGGACGGATCGGTGCCGGTGCAATCGCCGGCCACGGCGACGTTGGCCAATGCGAGTCCGAGCCAGTGCAGGTTGCGCCCGAACGAGTTCACGTCGCCCACATCGGCAACGGTGGGCGATGCGCCGTCCAGGACAGCCCTCGGCTGCGCATTCCAGGGCTGTGCGGCAACCGACGGCAGATCCGCCGAGGGTGCCGACCCGTTGTCGGCATCGATGCGCGATGCCGCGATCGAGAGCGGCGCGGCCGCCGCGACGCACGTTGCGAGACACATGTTACGTACGAAGCGATTCATGAGCTTTCCCTATCAGTTGAGACGCGCGTGCGGAAAACGCATCGCGCCGAAACGACTACGGACCCGGATCCTCTGCTGGCGGATACCGACTCCGCTCCCATGTCGCGACGACTGTCGGACGCGGCTATCTATACAACGCAAAATCGCGGCCTGACGTGACGTCCATGACGATCGGCACCGGACTTGGCGCACGTTTTTGCGGCATCGTAGGCATCCGACTGCCTGGAGGTTCCGCGTGAAGCCGTTTCTTACCCTTTTGCCCGCCCTGCTCGCCACTGCCGTGACATCCGCGATCGGTGGCACTCCGACGCGGATTCCCGACGCCGCACTCACGACCGCGGCGCAATTGCGCGAACAGGCGCTGCACGACAACACGGCCTGGAACTTCACTGAAGGCCTGACCACCGAAGTCGGCGCCCGCCTCGCCGGCAGCGCGAACGACGCGAAGGCGCGCGAATGGGTCATCGCGAAATTCAAGGCACTCGGCTTCGAAAAGGTCTGGACCGAGCCGGTCACCTATCCGAAATGGGTGCGCCGCAGTGAGCATGCCGAGATCGTGGCGCCATTCGCGCAGCCGCTGGCCGTGCTCGCGCTCGGCCACTCGCCGGGCACGCCGGCCGGCGGGATCAGCAGCGACGTCGTCGGCTTCGATTCGTTCGATGCATTGAAGGCCGCGGACTCCGCAATGGTTCGCGGCAAGATCGTGTACGTCGGAGCGCGCATGCATGCGCATCGCGACGGCCATGACTACGGCATTGGCTCGACCGTGCGCACGCAGGGCCCCTCGCTCGCATCAAGCAAAGGCGCGAGCGCGTTCCTGCTGCGCTCTGCCGGCACCGACAGCAGCCGCCTGCCGCATACCGGCGTGACCCGCTACGAAGACGGCGTCGCGCCGATCCCGGCGGCCGCTCTCGCCAGCACCGACGCGGACCAGCTCGAACGCGTGCTCAAGCGCGGCCAGCCGGTGACGATCAAGCTTGCGCTCGATTGCGGCATCGAGGGCGAGTACACGGGCGCGAACGTGATTGCGGAATTACGCGGCAGCAAGAAGCCGAACGAGTACTTCGTGATGGGCGGTCACCTCGATTCCTGGGATCCGGGCACCGGCGCGATCGACGACGCCAGCGGCGTCGGCATCGCGGTTGGCGCGGCGCATGTGATCGCCGCGTTGCCGCAGCGCCCGGCGCGCAGCATCCGCGTCGTCGCGTTCGCGAACGAGGAAGCGGGCCTCTATGGCGGCAAGGAGTTCGCGGCGAGCCACGCGAAGGACATCAAGTCCGCGGTGCTCGGCAGTGAATCGGATGCCGGCGCCGATCGCATCTGGAAGATCACGGCCAGCGTCAAACCCGAAGCGCGCGGCGCGGTCGCGCAGATCGCGGAAGTGCTGAAGCCGCTCGGTGTCGAATACGACGCGAGCGCGCCGGGGAACGGGGGCTCGGACCTGTCGGCGCTGCATGCGGTCGGCATGGCCGGGCTGTCGCTGCACCAGGACGCGACGCGTTATTTCGACTGGCACCACACCGCGAACGACACGCTCGACAAGATCGATCCCGAGCAGCTGCGTCAGAATGTCGCCGTCTACGCGGTGGCCGCGTACCTCGCCGCGCAGGCGGAGGGCGATTTCGGCTCGGCGCCCGGCGCGTTCGCGAACGACGGTCGCGGCGACTAGATCAGCTCACTCCGTCAGGCTCCGGCGAAGGTCATGCCGAGCGCGAATGCCGCGGACATCAGCGCCAGCAGCGCGGTCGAGAGCGCGAACCAACCGCGCTCGACCGCGCGGTCCGCGGTGAGATCGGCGATCACCAGCGCCAGCGGGAACAAGCCGAGCGCGTAGCGTGCCATCGACATCAGCGTGCCGCTCGCGAGCGGCGCCGCGAGGCCGAGCAGCAGGAACACCGCCAGAGCCGGCTCGCGCCGCCGCCACAACGCGACGACCGCTGCGGCTCCCCCGAGCGTTACCGCGAGATTGAGCCAGCGGAAGTTCCAATCCTCGATCGCGAGCCGCGGCTGCTGCGCGATCGCGAGGATCGGTTCCAGCGGAAACGTCGGGTGACGCCCCCACGCGGCCTGGATGCCGCTGAACGCGAGCGCGTTGCCGGTCGCCACGTGCAGCTCCAGCATGAATGCGATAAGCCCGAGCGGGATCAGTGCGAGCGCGAGCCACGGCCGCGCTGACAGCCCATGCCGGCGCGGCCACACCCACAGCGCCAGCGCCGGCAGCAGGAACAGGCCGGCAAGGCGCGTCGCGGTCGCCAGCATGCCGAGCAGCGCCATCCAGCCCCAGCGCTCGCGCACCGCGGCGAGGAACGCGCCCGCGCTGAGCAGCAGGAACAGCGACTCGCTCCACGGCAGCGCACAGAAGTAGCTGACCGGGAACAACGCCAGTGCGAACACCACGCGCTGCGAGCCGGCGGCATCACGCCCGAGCGCGAGCGCGAGCCGGTGCAGCACGACCAGCGCGGCGAGAAACGCGAGATTCGCCAGCCACAGACCGGCCGCGGGCAGGTCGCCCACCAGCGCCGCGGTTGCGCGCCAGAGCAGCGGGTGCAACGGGAAGAACGCCCAGTTCGCGAGTCGCGTGGCATCGAACGGGCGCGTCTCGTAGCCGTGCTCGGCGATGGTCAGGTACCAGCCGCCATCGTTGTACAGCGCGAGGTTGCGCAACGTCTGCGCCAGCGCGCCCGGCGCGATCTCGGCGGCCGGCATCGCCTGCTGCTCGCGCCCGGGTGGATGATCCAGATGCAGCTGCGCGCTGAGCACCCAGACCGCGAGGATCAAGCCGCGCGAGAACGCGTAGGCGATCAGCGCGACCCGCAGCGAACGCAACCAGTCCATGACCGGCAGGTCTCGCACGGCAGGCAGCGGCGCGGTGATGACGCTGGACATCGCACGCGGCTCCGATCGAAACCGCGCAGCGTGCCCCAGGCTTCTTACCGCTCGATGACGGCGACCTCAGCGAATGTGTGATGCCTGCGACTGGCGCCAGCACTCGCCAAGAAGCACGGCCACGCTGGCGGCGACATTGAGGCTCTCGATCGCGCCGCTGCCGGGAATGGTCAGGCGCAGGTCCGCCGCCTCGATCAACGCCGCGCTCATGCCCTCGCCTTCGGCACCGAACACCAGCACGAGGCGCTGCGGCAGCGGCGTCGCATACAGCGAAACCCCGTCACGCGGCACCGTCGCGGCAAGCGCGTATCCGCGCGAGTGCAGCGCAGTAAGTGCGTCCGATGCAGACGCCGCCTGCACGAGCGGCACCACTTCCGCGGCGCCCTCGGCGACCCGCGCGGCAGCGCCCGACACGTCGAGACCCGCATCAGCCGGCACGATCACGCCATCGACGCCGAAATGCGCGGCACTGCGCAGCAGTGCGCCGAGGTTGTGCGGATTGCCGACACCATCGAGCCAGAGCAGCAGCGATGGCGCGGGCTTCGGCGGCAGCGTGGCCAGCCAGCGTGCGAGATCGACAGGCGGTGCGCGCAGCAGATCGAAACACACGCCCTCGTGATGCCGCGATGCGGTCAGCTTGTCGAGATCGGCTTCCTCGACGATGCGATAGCCGAGACGATGCTTCACGCACCAGGCAAGCACGGGTTTCAGTGCCGGAATGCGTGCCTCGGTCAAATACACCTTGCGCAGCGCTTCGGGTCGCTTCGCGAATGCGGCGAGGCAGGCGTTGAGGCCGTACAACCGTACTTCGCGAGGCGGCGCCTGCGGCGCCTTCCCTCCCTCCCGGCCTTCCCCCGCAAGGGGGGGAGGAGACCGGCGATCGCGCCTCGATTCTTCCACCTCGCTGCGCGGACGCTCACGTCGCGCCCCTTGCTCATCGCCGCGCGTGCGCTTCAGCCCTTCCCGCTCGGTGCGTGAAGGCGCAGGCGCGGTGCGTTCAAGCCCTTCCCCCTTGACGGGGGAAGGGTTGGGATGGGGGTGACGCGCCCCGCGCGTACGCGCCCACGGTGATTCCCGATCCTTGTCGTGTCCCATGTCCTGCAATGCCTCGCTGATTCGCTGATACACGCCTTCGATATTCGACGTGACGTCATTGTTCCAGAAACGCAGCAGCCGGAAGCCCTGCTCCGACAACCAGCGATCACGACGCGCATCGCGCTCGCCACCGTGCTGACCACCGTCGATCTCGACGATCAACTGCCTCCATATTCTCGAAGTCCGCGATGCAGGGACCGAGCAGAACCTGACAGCGGAACTTGAATCCGTCGACCTGACGCTCGCGCAGGAGTTTCCACGCGCGACGTTCAGCTTCTGTCATCGCGCCGCAACTCGCGCGCACGCCGGACTTCACAATCGCTCACGACGATAGGTCTGTCCGCGTGCGCGCATACACGACGAGATCGAGCAGCTCGCCGCGCTTGACCACCGCGGATTTCTGCACGCCTTCGCGCTCGAAACCGGCCTTCTCGAGCACGCGTGCGGATGCCGGGTTGTTCGCGTAGACGGTCGCGTAGAGCCGGTGCAGGCGGAACGCGGTCATCGCTGTTTCGGAAAAGATGCCGAGGATCGCGGTCATGATGCCGCGACCCCAATAGCGACGGCCGAGCCAGTAGCCGAGTTCGGCCGAATACCGATGCACGTCACTGCCCGGATGCAGGCTGACGCCGCCGACCGCCGCGCCGTCGATCTCGATCGCCCAGGCGCGATCCGATTCGTCGACCGCGCGCGCGAGCCAGGCGCGTCCGTCGTCGCCGGTGTAGGGGTACGGAAAACGATCACGCAGGCCGCGCGAGACGTCCGCATGGCTCGCGTTCGCGACCAGGCTGTCGAGGTCATCGGGCCGCCACGCGCGCAGCAACGCAACGCCGCAGTCGAACCGCGGCAAGGGCAGCGCTGAAGGTTCGAGGGACATGCACGCATGCTACACGAGGCGCATGCGCCCCTACGCGCGCTGCGCCATTCGCGCTTCAGTGATCGGCGACGATCGCCGGTGCGCTGATACGTTTCACCGGCTTGATCAGCAGCAGCAACGGGATCGCCGCGGCGGTCAGCACCATCATCAGCCAGAAGTCGTTGAGGAACGCGATGCCGGACGCCTGGCGCGTGACTTCACCGTTGAGCGCGGCAAGCCCACCCGCCGAGTTGCCGAACACGACCGGCAGCTGCGCCATGTTGTTGCCGAACGGGGTCAGCCGCGAGGCGATCTCGGCGTGGTTGATCTGCGTGTTGCGCGAGAGCAGCGTCATCACGATCGAGATGCCGACGCTGGAGCCGATGTTGCGCATCAGGCTGAAGATGCCTGCGGCTTCGGTGCGCGCGGTCATCGGCAGGGTCGAGTACGCGACGGTCGAGATCGGCACGAACACCAGACCGAGTCCGAGGCCCTGCACGACGCCGGTGGTGACGATCACGTGCTGTGGCACGTCGAGGCTGAAATGCATCATCTGCCACAGCGAATACGCGGTCAGCAGCATGCCGATGCAGGCGAGCAAGCGGGCATCCACGCCTCGTGCCATCAGCCGGCCGACCAGCATCATCGCGATCAGCGTGCCGATGCCGCGCGGCGCCAGCAGCAGGCCGGTGGTGACGACCGGATAGTTCATCAGGTTCTGCAGAAACGGAGGCAGCAGCGCCATCGTCGCGAACAGAACGACGCCGAGCACGAAGATGAAGAGGTTGCTGGCCAGGAAGTTGCGATCCGCGAACAGGCCCAGATTCAGGAACGGCTTCGCGCTGAAGCGCCAATGCACGAAATACAGGTAGAAACCGAGGAACGCGAGCGCGGCCTCGACCTGGATCTCGACCGACCCGAACCAGTCCTGCTGCTCGCTGCGATCGAGGAACAGCTGCAGCGCGCCGATGCCGATCGCAAGGAACGCAAAGCCGCGCCAGTCGAAGCGCGTCTGCTGCGTCTCGTCGGTCGGCAGGCTGGCGGCGACGCCGAACAGCGCGAGCGCGCCGATCGGCACGTTGATCAGGAATACCCAGTGCCAGCTGTAGACGTCGGTCAGCCAGCCACCAAGCGGCGGTCCGAGGATCGGGCCGACCATCACGCCCATGCCCCACATGGCCATCGCCGCGCCGTGCTTCTCGCGCGGGTAGACATCGAGCAGGGTCGATTGCGAGAGCGGCACCAGCGAGGCGCCGAACAAGCCCTGCAGCAGACGGAACGCAACCATCCCGCCGATGCTGCTGGCGAGGCCGCACAACACCGAGGCGATCGTGAAGCCGGCGATCGCGATCAGCAGCAGGCGGCGCCGGCCCATGATCGAGGCGAGCCAACCGGTCGCCGGCGTCGCGATCGCGGCGGCGACGATGTATGAGGTCAGCACCCAGGAGATCTGGTCCTGGGTCGCCGACAAGGTGCCCTGCATATTCGGCAGCGCGACGTTCGCGATCGTGGTGTCGAGCGCCTGCATCAGCGTCGCGAGCATCACCGACACGACCAGCAGGCCGCGGTTGGCGACTTCGCGATGGGTGGGTGCGGCGGCGCTCATGAACTGGCCCCCTCTCCTCCAACAGTTTCATCGTTGGGGGAGAGGGTTGGGGTGAGGGGGCGGGGCAACATCGCGGACACGACGCTGGCCACTCGCACCGGACGCGCCGGCGGAGGCAGCATCGCGTGAAACCCGGCACCGTTTCGCTGCGTGGCGCCTCGCCCCCTCACCCAACCCTCTCCCCCGAGCAAGCTCAGGGGAGAGGGCTTGTTCTCTGGTTCGCTTCCTCGATCGCCAGGCGCACCTGAATTGGCCCCCTCTCCCCCGACGGTTTCATCGTTGGGGGAGAGGGCTGGGGTGAGGGGGCGGGGCGACATCGGGGACACGACGCTGGTCACTCGCATCTGCTGCGTGGCGCCTCGCTCCCTCACCCAACCCTCTCTCCCGAGCAAGCTCGGGGGAGAGGGCTTGTTCTGCGCGCACATCATGGATTCTGCGCCACCCGCGCGACCGGCTCCGCGCCACCCTGCCAGCGCCCGAGGATCGAGTTCTGCCGGCCGGTGTCGATGTCCACGTTCGTGCTCATGCCGGAGCGCAGGATCATGCCGTCGTGGTTCGGCTCCTCGATCACGAGGCGCACCGGGATGCGCTGCACGATCTTGACCCAGTTGCCGGTCGCGTTCTGCGCCGGCAGCACCGAGAACTCGGCGCCCGAGGCCGGACTGATCGAGGCGACGCGCGCCTGCCATTTCTTGCCCGGGAACGTGTCGACCTCGATCGTGGCGGGCTGGCCGACGCGCACATGGGTGAGATCGGTCTCCTTGAAGTTCGCGTCGACCCACAGCGTGTCCGCGACCAGCGGCATCGCGGCCTGACCGGTGCCGAGGAAATCACCCGGCTGCAGCGTGGTCTTGCCGATCGTGCCGTCCATCGGCGCGCGCACGACTGCGTGGCCGAGGTCGAGCTTCGCCTGCGCGAGCTGCGCGAGCGCGAGCTTGTAGCCGGCAAGCTGTTCGTCCGGCGTTTCCGGCAGGCCACCCAGCATGTTCTGCGCCTTCGAGACCGCCGCGTTATTCGAGTCCTGCTTCGCGCGCGCGGCGGCGAGATCGTTCGCCGCGGTGTCCAGCGCCTGCTGCGCGACCAGGCCGCGGCCGCGCAATTCCTTCATGCGTTCGAACTGCTGCTGTTTGTAGACGAGATCGGCTGCCGCCGAACGCTGATCCGCCTGTGCGGAGCGGTAGCCGCTGCGCGCCGCGTCGAGCAGACTCTTCACCGACTCGACCTGCGCCTGCATGCGCGCGACCGCGATCTCGAGCGGTTCGGCATCGATCCGGAACAGCACGTCGCCCTTCTTCACCGCCTGGTTCTCGCGCACGTCAACTTCGACGACACGGCCGCCGATCTGCGGCGCGATCGTCACGTGATCGGCCTGCACATAGGCGTTATCGGTCGACGCATAGCGTCCCGAGGTGACGTACAGCCATCCGCCGATGCCGAGCACCAGCGCCGGTCCCGCGATCCACATCAAGGTGCGCGTCCAGCGCCGCTTCGGTTGCGGCTGGTCCGCGACGGTATCCTGCAATTGCGGCTGCTTGTCGGTCATGGCGTGCCCTTTTCTTCATTCGTCGCGCCATCGAGCGCGACCAGGTTGTCCTTGAGCTGCGCCAGCACGCGCAGCAATGTCTCGAAATCCTCGCGCCTGACGCCACGCAGCGCGTCGTCGCGCAGGCCACTCGCGATCACTTCCATCTCGGCGACGATCGCGTGCGCCTTAGGCGTCAGGTGCAGGCGCCAGCGACGGCGGTCACCCGGATCGGCACGGCGTTCGACGTAGCCGGTCTTCTCGAGCCGGTCGATCACGCGGCCGACCGGAATCGGCTCCATGTCGAGGTAGTCGGCGAGCTCCGTCTGCGACAGGCCCTCGTTGCGGCGGATCGTCTTCAGTGCGCGCCATTGCGCGCGCGTCAACGCGAACTTGGTCGCGCGCCGGTCGAAGTGCTTGCGCAGCTGCCGGGTCACGTCCTGCATGAGGTACGCGAACGTGCTGTCGATTGCCTTGATCATCATGGACGCGAATATTATGTCCTAGTCAGTATATTTTCAATACCCGCTGGTACATTTTTACGTCACGGCCCGGAAACCGCGTCAGAATGCGGCAGACGTGCCGTGCGAGGAGGTCCACCGTGATCGAAATCGTCGAAGCCGACATCACGACGTTGGATGTCGACGCCATCGTCAACGCGGCCAACGAGACGCTTCTGGGGGGCGGCGGCGTCGACGGTGCGATCCATCGCGCAGCCGGCCCGGAACTGCTCGCCGCCTGCCGGGCGCTGCCGGAACTGCGCCGCGGCGTGCGCTGCCCGACCGGCGAAGCGCGCATCACACCGGGATTTCGGCTGCCGGCGCGGTTCGTGATCCATACGGTCGGCCCGGTATGGCGCGGCGGCGACCATCGCGAAGCCGAGCTGCTCGCGTCCTGTTATCGGACATCGCTGCGGCTCGCGAACGAACGGTCCGTAGCCAGCATCGCGTTCCCGGCGATCAGCTGCGGCGTGTATGGCTACCCGATCGAAGCCGCGGTCGCGATCGCCGTGCGCGAGGCACACGTGTGGTTGACGGATCAGGCCGCGCCACAGCGTCTGGTGTTCTGCTGCTTCGGCGCAACGTTCGCGATGGCCTACCGGACAGCGCTCAAGTCATCGTGAAGTAACGGCCTTCTCGGCGCTTCGTCCGGCCGATCAGCCAACGACGCTCAGCACGTTGCGCAGGCCGAGCCCGAAAACCGTGCAGCCGGCGAGCACGGTCGCGACACGCGCCGGCAGGCGGCGCGCGAACAACGCGCCGATCGGCGCGGCGACCACGCCGCCGACGATGAGACCCAGCACCGCATCGCCGTGCGCGCCGCCGACACCGGCGAGAAAGATCAGGCTCGCCGCAATGCTGACGACGAACTTGGCCGCATGCACGCTGCCGATGACCCGTCGCGGCGGCGCGCCGCGCGCGACCAGTGCGGTCACGGTCAGCGCGCTCCAGCCGCCACCGCCGATCGCATCGACGAAGCCGGCGATGAAGCCGAGCGGACCACTGACGCGCGGCACCTCGGTCCCGTCGTCCGAGCTGCCGCCGCGCCAGGCGCGCAACAGCAGGAAAGCACCGATCGCGAGCAGGTAAGGCGTCAGCGCGATCCGCATCCACGTTGGCGGCACGCGACTGACCACCTGCGCGCCGAGCACGGCACCGACCACGCCCGGCACCACCAGCGCGAGGAACAGCGGGCGCCGCACGTTGCCGGCCAGCCAGTGGCTGAAGCCGGAGGCGCCACAGGTGAACACCTCGGCGTTGTGCACACTCGCGCTGGCCAGCGCGGGCGGCACCCCGAGACCGAGCAGCAGCGCCGCCGAGGTGACGCCGTAGGCCATCCCAAGCGCGCCGTCGACCAGTTGGGCCAGCACGCCGACGACGATGCAGGTGACGAAATCGGGGGGTGATCACGGCGCGCACAGGAACGGACGAGGCCGGCAGTCTCGACCGGCCTACCCAGACGCGGAAATAGGCGCGCGGCATAAGCACATGCGCAGCCTTCCTTTCCGTACGCGAACACGACTTCGCAGAATCGGCGCTCCAGACGTCCAGATGTCCACGCTCCGGGAATCAAACGCCGTGTCCGCCGAACCGATCCGCCTGCCATTCTCGACGCTGCCCGAAGACAAGGCCGCGTTGCTGGCACGCCTCGTCGAAGGCCTGGAACCGGCCGCGCTGTATTGGCTGTCGGGCTACACCGCCGCATTGGCCGCGCCCTCCGGCTCTGCCCTGCGGCCTGTGGCGATCCCGGCCGCGCCGCTCGCCACGGCGATATCGCGCCTCAGCATCATCTACGGCTCGCAAACCGGCAACGCGCGGCGCATCGCCGAAAGGCTGGCCGCGGAAGCCGAGGCTGGCGGCCTCGCCGTGCGCCTGGTGCGCGCCGGCGCCTACCCGTTGCGCGAACTCGCGCACGAGCGTCTGCTGCTCGTCGTCATCAGCACCCAGGGCGACGGCGATCCGCCCGACGATGCGCGCGGCTTCATCGAATTCATCGCCGGCAAGCGCGCGCCTCGGCTGAGCGAACTGCGCTATGGCGTGCTTGCGCTGGGCGATTCCAGCTATCCGCGCTATTGCGCCGTCGGCCGCGCGCTCGATGCGCGTCTCGAGGAACTCGGCGCGCAGCGCGTACTGGCCCATACCGATGCCGACGTGGATATCGACAGCGTGGCCGGCCCCTGGCACGCGCGGGCACTGGCCGCCGCGCGCGAGGCGCTGAAAGCGCCGCACGCGTCGGCGACGGTGACGCCGCTGCGTCCGCACGCGAGCGTGGCCGCGCATTCGCGCGAACGCCCATTCGCGGCTGCAGTACTGGCCAACCAGCGCATCGTCGCGCGCGCGAGCGAACGGGACGTGCGTCATGTCGAACTGTCGCTGGAGGGCTCCGGTCTCGCTTACGAGCCGGGCGACTCACTTGGCGTGTGGCCGGAGAATCCACCCGCACTGGTCGACGCGCTGCTCGGCGCGCTCTCGCTCGATGGCGAGGCGGCGGTGCATCACGACGGCCGCGCGCTGCCGCTGCGCCAATGGCTGACGCGCGAGCGCGAGATCACGAGGCTGGCGCGGCCATTCGTCGCCGCACACGCGGCACATGCCGGCGATGTCGAGCTGAACCGTCTGCTGGCACCCGATCGTGCCGCCGCACTGGGCGAGCTGTTGCGCAACCGCCAGCCGATCGATCTTCTGCGTGAATATCCGGCCGTCTGGACCGCAACCGAGCTGGTCGCCGCGTTGCGTCCGCTGACGCCGCGGCTGTATTCGATCGCATCGAGCCGCAAGGTGGTCGGCGACGAGGTGCATTTGACGGTCGGTGTCGTCGACTACGAGGCATTCGGAACACGCCATCATGGCGCCGCCTCGCAGTTCCTCGCCGCCGCCGGCGACGACGTGCGCATTCCGGTTTTCATCGAAGCCAACGAGCGCTTCCGCCTGCCGACCGACGCCACGCGTGACGTGATCATGATCGGCCCCGGCACCGGCGTCGCGCCGTTCCGCGGCTTCGTGCAGGAGCGCCGCGAGATCGGCGCCGCGGGCCGCAACTGGCTGATCTTCGGCAACCGCAACTTCCACAACGACTTCCTCTACCAGACCGAATGGCAGGACGCACTGCGCGACGGCTCGCTGCACCGCCTCGACCTCGCGTTCTCACGCGACGACGTCATGCGAATCCCTCGCAAGAGCCCGCACATCCCTGTGCGGACTTCTCAACAAAAAATCTATGTGCAGGATCGCCTGCACGAACACGCCCGCGAGCTGTATGCGTGGCTCGACAACGGCGCGCATCTCTACGTCTGCGGCGATGCGACGCGCATGGCGAAGGACGTGCACGCGGCACTGGTCGACATCGTCGCCACGCACGACGGCCGCGACCGCGACGCCGCCGAAAGCTATCTCTCCGATCTCATCCAGCAGGGCCGCTACGCCCGCGACGTGTACTGAAACCATGAGCCCCCCCCTGTCCCACCTCGAACAGATCAAGGCCGCGAGCCGCCTGCTGCGCGGCACGATCGCCGATGGCCTCGCCGATCCGGTTACCGGTGCGATCAGCGAGGACGACAACAAGCTGCTCAAGTTCCACGGCAGCTACCAGCAGGACGACCGTGACCTGCGTGAGGAACGTCGCCAGCAAAAGCTCGAACCGGCGTATGCGTTCATGATCCGCGCGCGCTTGCCGGGCGGCGTGGTCACGCCGGCGCAATGGCTGGCCTTCGATGCGATCGCACGCGAGCACGCCAACGGCACGCTGCGCATCACAACGCGCCAGACGTTCCAGTGGCACGGCGTGATCAAGCACCGGCTCAAATCCACCATCGCCGCGATCAACGCCTCTCTGGTCGACACGATCGCCGCCTGCGGCGACGTCAACCGCACCGTGGTGAGTTCCGCGAACCCGGTCGAGTCGCGCGCGCACGCGGCCGCATATGCGTGGGCGGTGCGCCTCTCCGAACATCTGCTGCCGAAGACGCGCGCCTATCACGAGATCTGGCTCGATGGCGAGAAGCTGCCCTCATCCGGTCCTGCGGACCAGCTTCTCCCGCAGGCGGGAGAAGGCAAACCGGAGCGGCCTGCGGCCGCACATGCCTCTTTGGGCACCGAGGAAAGCGAGCCGCTGTACGGGCCGACCTACCTGCCGCGCAAATTCAAGATCGGCCTGGCCGTGCCGCCGACCAACGACGTCGACGTGTTCGCGCAGGATCTCGGCCTGATCGCGGTGCTCGAAGCCGGCGAGCTGGTCGGCTTCAATGTCGCGATCGGTGGCGGCATGGGCGCGACGCACGGCGATCCGACCACCTATCCGCGCCTCGGCGACGTGATCGGCTTCGTGCCACCGGAACAATTGCTCAGCGTCGCCGAAAGCGTGCTCACGACGCAGCGTGATTTCGGCAATCGCGTCGAACGCAAGCACGCGCGCCTCAAGTACACGATCGATCGGCTCGGCCTCGACGGGTTCAAGGCCGAGGTCGAACGCCGCCTCGGCTTCACGCTCGAACCGGCGCGCGCCTTCCATTTCGATCACAACGGCGACCGCCACGGCTGGATCGAAGGCGAGGACGGCCGCTGGCACCTGACCCTGCAGATCGAAGCCGGCCGCCTCGCCGATACGTCGGGCCGGCCTTGGCTGAGCGGGCTGCGCGAGATCGCGAAAATCCACAGTGGCGACTTCCGCCTGACCTGCAACCAGAACCTGATCGTCGCCAACGTCGCCGCGGCGGATCGCGCCGCGATCGATGCACTGGTCGAGCGCCACGCGCTCGACGGCTATCGCCGCGGCAGCGCGATCCGTCGCCACGCGATCGCCTGCGTCGCGCTGCCGACCTGCGGCCTCGCGATGGCCGAGGCCGAGCGCTATCTGCCCGAGCTGCTGCCGAAGATCGAGACGCTGCTCGACGAGCATGGGCTCGCCGACGCACCGATCCTGCTGCGTCTGTCCGGCTGCCCGAACGGTTGCTCTCGACCGTACCTCGGCGAGATCGCGCTGGTCGGCCGTGCGCCCGGCCGCTACGACCTGCGCCTCGGCGCGGACTTCCGCGGCCAGCGCCTGAACCGGCCCTATCGCGAGAACGTGACCGAGACGGCGATCCTCGAAGCGCTCGATCCGCTGTTCGCGCGCTATGCCGCCGAACGCGCGACCGACGAGGGCTTCGGCGACTTCCTGCTGCGCGCCGGCGTGTTGCCGGTGGAAACGCCGCGACGCATTCCCGCGGAGGTGATCGCATGAATCCGCCCGATCTGCTCAGTGCGGCCGAGGACGCCCGCGCACTGGCCGAGCTGAATCGCTGGCTGGAGCGACAGCCGGCCGAGGAACGCGTCGCCTGGGCGCTGGACACGACGCCGGGCGAACACGTGCTGTCGTCGAGCTTCGGTGCGCAGGCGGCGGCCTCGTTGCATCTGGTCACGCGGCAGCGCGCCGACATCCCGGTGATCCTGATCGACACCGGCTACCTGTTCGCCGAGACCTATCGTTTCGTCGACACCTTGAGCGAACGCCTCGACCTGAACCTCAAGGTGGTTCGCCCGGCGATCGGCATCGCCTGGATGGAAGCGCGCCATGGCCGCCTGTGGGAACAGGGCCTCGACGGCATCGAGCGCTACAACCGCCTGCGCAAGGTCGAGCCGATGCAGCGCGCGCTCGCCCAGCTCGACGCGCGCAGCTGGTTCGCCGGACTGCGTCGTTCGCAATCGGCCAGCCGCGCAGCCATCGACTTCATCGAGCTGCGCAACGGCCGCTGGAAGCTGCATCCGATCGCCGACTGGACCGACCGCGACGTCGGCCGCTATCTGCAGCGCCACAACCTGCCCTATCACCCGCTATGGGACGACGGTTACGTCTCGATCGGCGACGTGCACACGACGCGCCGCTGGGAGCCCGGCATGGCGGAGGAAGACACGCGTTTCTTCGGGCTGAAACGCGAATGCGGCCTGCATCTCGAGGCCTAGAAAGAAAGCCTCCCGCCAGCTTTGCTCGTCATCCCTGCGGCTTTCAACAGCCGCAGGACTGGTCAAGCCGGGATCCATTTTGATCTACAGCATCAGGAGCAAAAAGTGGAATCACGCTTGACCAGCTTCGCTGTTGAAAGTCGCCGGAACGATGACGCCGACGCCTCCGCGCTCAAGCAGCGCAGCGTCGCCCTCCCCGGCTGGGATCTCGACGCGCGCCAACTTCGCGATCTCGAGCTCCTGCTGAACGGTGCGTTCTCGCCGCTCGCGGGCTACCTCGTGCGCCGCGACTACGAACGCGTCGTCAGCGAAGCGCGCCTCGCCGATGGCACTCCATCGTCGCCGCTCACGCTCGATGTCAGCGAGGCGTTCGCGGCGACGATCGCGATCGGCAGCGAGATCGCGCTGCGCGATAGCCAGGGCGTAACGCGGGCCATGCTCGACGTCGAGGACATCTACTGGACCGATCATCTGCACGAGGCGCGCGCGGTGTTCAGCACGACCGACCGCACGCATCCCGGAGTCGCCGCGCTGCTCGACCATGCGCGCCCGGTCTATCTCGGCGGCCGCGTGCGCGGCATCCGGACGCCGACGCACGACGCGCTCGCCGGACGGCGTGGCGCGCCGCGCGACTGATTTGCTACGCCGCTTGATGTCTCCGCGTCGCGACGCGTTACTCAGGCCGCGCGCACGATGCTGGCCTTGGCGCCACTGATCTCGCGCCAGTGCGGAGGCTCGGGCCAGCTGCCGTCGTGCACGCCATGATCGAACGCGCGGCGCACGTCGCGCCGATCCAGATGCGGTGCGAACTGCGCGATGAATTCCAGCGCGAAATCGCGCAGCACGCGGTCGTGGCGCAGCACGATCCAGGTCGTGCAGGTCGGAAACAGGCCATCGGCCGGCAGCACGCGCAGGTCGGCGGCATCCTCCGGGAGCAGGGCCATCTCGGCCAATACGCCGACGCCGAGGCCGGCGCGCACGTAGGTCTTGATCAGGTCGGCATCGCGCGCGGTGAAGCCCAGGCGCGGCTCGAGGCCGGCGGCGCCGAACGCGCGCCGCAGCGACGACTCCGGCTTCAGCGACGACTCGTAACTGACCAGTGGATACGCGGCCAGCTCGGCCAAGGTCGGTGCGCGCCCGAGTGTCGCCAGCGCATGACCGCGCGGTACCAGCGCGACGCGGTCCCAACGATACGCCGGCAGGGCGAGACCGACGGAGGGCACCGTGCCCGCGGTGCTGATCACGGCGAGATCGCCCTGGCCGCGCGCGAGCAATTCAAGGATCTCCGCGTCGCCGCCCGGCTGCAGGTGCACGCTGACTTGCGGATAGCGGCGTTTCAGCGCGGCGATCGGCGCCGGCAAGGCGAATCGAGCCTGAGTATGGGTCGTCGCGATACGTAGTTCACCCTGCGCCTCGTTGCGCAGGTTGGCGGCGAGCGCGCGGATGTTGGCAGCTTCGGCCTGGATCACGCGGGCGCGTTCGATGACCTGGCTGCCGGCGGGAGTGATCGCATCGAGGCTCTTGCCCTTGCGCGCGAACAGCTGGAAGCCGAGCTCGTCTTCGAGTTGCTTGAGTTGCTTGCTGATGCCGGGCTGAGTGGCGTGTACGCGCTCGGCAGCGAGGGTGATGTTGAGGCCGGAATCGGCAATGGCGATGAGGTAGCGCAGTTGCGTGAGGGTCATGGCGGGCGTCTCGCAGGTGATCGCAATCGGGTCTTGAGGACACGGATGGTTTGCAGACAACAGCACATGAGGTGTTTCGAACCGGGGCGTTTCATCGCTAGCTCCTGACATTGGGCCATCGCCGGTGATGGCAATGGGACCGGCAGCCTAACCCAGTCGGGTTTGGACGTCCATCCGTCCAAATTTTCGGTAACGCCTCAGTTTGAATAAGTAGCCGTTCGTGGTGATGCTTCGACAAGGCTCAGCACGGGGTACGCCTACGGCGTATCGAACCATGAGCGGCGGCGCCCGAGGCCGTTCACCGAGACTCGCGCCATCCTGGCGCTCGCCCTTCGGGCCGGGTGCACTCAGCGCGGCCCTGCGCTTCGCCCTCCGGGCAGCTTCGCTGTGCAAAACGGCAGCCCTGCCGTTTTGTCGCCGTTCGCGCGCGCTCCATGCGCGCGCAGTCGATACCTCAGGGCGAACGGTTGGTGGAATTTCAAATTGAGGCAATACCAAATTTTCCGAAGCGCCCTCTCATGCCGGGCCGGCATAAGCGCACGCCCGGAAGTCATTTGTCGCCCGGCGCGGCGCTGCATACCGTGAATGACCCCATGCCACGTATGTTCCGCCGCCGCCGATGAAGCTGTATCCGCTGTTTGCCGATCTCACCCACCGCCCCGTATTCGTCGTCGGAGGCGGTGCGGTGGCCGCGCGCAAGACAGCGGCCCTGCTCGCTGCCGGCGCGGCCGTCACGATCGGTGCGCCGGTCCTGGCGCCGGAACTCGCGCGCTGGGCCGACGCCGGCCGCATTCGGCATCGACGCGGTGAGTTCCGTGACGACTGGCTCGATGGCGCCTGGCTGGTCGTCGCCGCCACCAACGATCGCGCACTGAACCAGGCCGTCGCTGCGGCTGCGGGCGCGCGCCGGATCTTCGTCAACGTCGTCGACGACGCGGCGTTGTCGAGTTTCCACGTGCCCGCAGTCGTCGATCGCTCACCGTTGATCGTCGCGATCTCATCCGCGGGCGCCGCACCGATGCTGGCGCGGCTGCTGCGCGAACGTCTGGAAGGTCAGCTCGATCAGGCCCTCGGCGGGCTGGCGGAACTCGCGGCGCGGTTTCGCGCACGCATCCGCGCGCGCCACCCGACGCCGGCGGCGCGCCGTCGCTTCTACACGCGTTTGTTCACCGGTCCAGTCGTGAGCCTGTTGCGGCGCGAACAGCCTGCACTGGCCGAAGCCGCCTTGGGCAAGGCCCTGGACGAGGTCACGGCGGAGCCGACCGGCTCGGTCGTGCTGGTCGGTGCCGGCCCCGGCGACCCCGGATTGCTGACGCTGAAGGCATTACGCGCACTCAACGAGGCCGATGTGATCCTGCATGACCGCTTGGTCAGCGCCGAGGTGCTCGCACTCGCGCGCCGCGATGCCGAGCGCATCGAAGTCGGCAAGGAAGCAGGCCAGCATCACACGACCCAGGCCGGGATCCATGCGCTGCTGCTCGAGCACGCACGAGCCGGCCGCCGGGTGGTGCGCCTTAAGGGCGGCGATCCGTTCGTGTTCGGTCGCGGCGGCGAGGAACTCGAATTCCTGCGCTCCCACGCGATTCCCTACGAGGTAGTGCCCGGGATCACTGCCGCGATCGCCTGCGCCGCATACGCCGGCGTGCCGCTGACCCACCGCGATCACGCGCAATCGGTGCGCTTCGTTACCGCGCACTGCCGCGCCTCGCTGGATACCCTCGACTGGGCCGCGCTCGCGCAGGAGCGGCAGACGCTCGCGGTCTATATGGGCGTCGGCGAACTCGCCGGCTTGCGCGACCGCCTGACCGCCCACGGCCGCGGGCAGGCCACGCCCTTCGCACTGATCGAAAACGGTTCGCGACAAGAGCAGCGCATCGTCACCGGCCCGCTGGCCGAACTGCCTGAACGCGCGGCCGCGCACGGTGTACGATCACCGGCGCTGCTGATCCTCGGTGAGGTCACGGCGCTGGCCGAAACTCTGCACTGGTTCGGCGCGCCGCCGCTCACCGCTGCCGTGCCGCCCGCGGCCGGTGCGTATTCCGCGCGCGGCAACGCCGCGTCGAAGCCGCCGCTGTCGCGCGCGGCCTGATTGCCACTGCAAAGGACACCGCCATGATCCACGACAGCATCGTCGACACCATCGGCCGCACCCCGATCGTCAAGCTGCATCGCCTGCCGCCGAAGCATGTCGACCTCTACGTGAAGGTCGAAGCGTTCAATCCGGGCGGTTCGGTCAAGGACCGCCTCGCGATCGCGATCATCCTCGACGCTGAGCAGAAAGGCCTGCTCAAGCCCGGCGACACCGTGATCGAGGCGACGTCGGGCAACACCGGCGTCGCGCTGGCGATGGTCTGCGCGGCGCGCGGCTATCCGTTCGTCGCGATCATGACCGAGACGTTCTCGATCGAGCGCCGCAAACTGATGCGCGCCTACGGCGCCAAGGTGATCCTGACCCCGGCCGCCGAACGCGGCAGCGGCATGGTGCGCAAGGCCGAGGAACTCGCGAAGAAGCATGGCTGGTTTCTCGCGCGTCAATTCCAGAACCCGGCGAACCCGACCTATCACCGCAACACGACCGCCGCCGAGATCCAGCAGGCGTTCGCCGGGCGCCGGTTCGACTATTTCGTCACGGGTTGGGGCACCGGCGGCACCTTGACCGGCGTCGGCGAGGTGCTGCGTCTTGCGCGCCCCGAAGTGAAGATCATCGCCAGCGAACCGGCCGGCGCTGCGCTGCTCTCGGGCCAGGAATGGAAGCCGCACAAGATCCAGGGCTGGACACCGGACTTCCTGCCCGAGGTGCTGAGCCGCACGGTCGCGCACGAGATTGTCCTCGTCGACGACGTGCTCGCGCGCGATACCGCGCGGCGGCTCGCCATCGAGGAAGGCATCTTCGTCGGCATCTCCTCGGGCGCGACGCTCGCGGCCGCGCTGAAGGTCGCCGAGACCGCGCCGCAGGGTTCGGTGTTGCTCGCGATGCTGCCGGACACCGGTGAGCGTTACCTGTCGACGTTCCTGTTCGAGGGCGTCGCAGAGGGCTCCGACGACGAGTGGCTGGCGTCGCTGGGTTGAGTGAACGTGGCTTCGGGAAGATCCAGTTCGCAAGCGATTGCGAGCTGGGCAGAGCGATGCGGCACACACCGACGTGGCCCACCGCGATGTGGAGGCGCTGCGCAATACCGAACACTCGACGCAATGGCATCGTAGAGGACGCGCTCATCGGCCTTCGGGCATGATGGCGGCGTGCCAGTCCCATAGTTGAGTCGGGTCGAATGGGTGCAACAGAGTACCGGTTCGGGAACTTTCGTCTGGTTCCCCACGCGCGAGAATTGTGGAAGGGCGGCGACCTCGTACATCTTCCGCGCCGCGGCTTCGATTGCCTGGCCTATCTCGTTGAGCACCGGGACCGCGCGGTCGGACGTGATGAACTGGTAGCCGCGTTGTGGGGCCGCGTCGATGCGACCGACTCGCAGGTCAACCAGGTCGTCCTGCGCGCGCGCCTCGCGGTCGGTGACGATGGCCAGATCCAGCGGATGATCCGCACAGTGCCGGGGTTCGGTTATCGCTGGATCGCGGAGATCGACGGACAAAGCGCGGCGCCCGAAACGACCGTCGCTTCGAGCGCTGCGGACGCGTCGGTCGCGGTCCCGTCTGCGGCACCCGCCGCCGATGCGATGGCTGCAGCGACTGCGGAGGCATCGCGAAGAAGATCTCCCTCTGCGTGGTCGCTCGCATTCGTCGCGATGCTGGTTCTGACCATGTTGGCTTATGCGCTGTTGACACGGCGCATGTCGCCATCGCCGTCCGCCAACGCCGCCGGAAGCGCGATCGTCGTACTACCGCTGGATGTAACGGCGCCGCGAGAAGCGGGCTGGGTGCGTCTCGGCGCCATGGACCTGATCGCCGATCGCCTGCGCAGCGCCGGCCTGCCGGTGCCTCCGAGCGACAGCGTGGTCGCGGTGCTGCATGAGGTCGGCGAACCGCTCGACGCGGTGCGACTGGCGAAACTGCAGCAGACGCTCGGCGCAGCCCTGATCGTGCGGGGCAGCGCGGTGAAGTCGGCGGCCGGATGGAAGGTCGAACTCAGCACGACGTCGACCGATGGAACGCAGCATCGCGAGACGTCCGAGCAGGCCGACATGACCGAGGCCGCGCGACGCTCGGCCGATCTGCTGGTCGCCGCGCTTGGGCATACGCAAGCAGCGGGGACCGCGGAGAACGACGATCTCCAGGAACTCCTGCAGCAAGCCCAGGCAGCACTGCTGGCAAACGAGCTCGACGCGGCGCGCTCGATACTGGCTAACGCGCCCGAGCCGGCGCGGTCCGATGCACGCGTACGCGCCAAGCTGGCGCAGGTGGATTTCCGTGCAGGCAAACTCGACACGGCCCGCGCGGCGCTCGACGAATTGCTCGCGAACCCAAGCGTGAAAGCCCAGCCGCGCACCTACGCGCAGGCCCTGTCGACGCGCGGGTTCATCGATATTCGCCGCGAGGATTGCGCCTCGGCCGAGCCGTACTTCGACACCGCCGTATCCGCATTGCACGACACACCGCCGTCCCACGAACGGGATGTCGCGCTCGCCGCACGCGGACTCTCGCACGCCTGCCTGCGTCAGTTCGATGCCGCCATCGCCGATCTGGGCAAGGCGCGCGAACAGCTGGAGGCGGCCGGCGACCGCATGGGCATCGCACGCATAAACAACTATTTCGGCGTGCTCGAAACCCAGCGCAATCGCATGGCGGACGCCGTGCCCTACTTCGTGGCGGCGGCCGACACCAGCGAGTCGTTCGGCGTCATCGAAACGCTGCGCGCCAATCTCAGCGCGCTGTTCATCACCCAGGCGCATTTGCTGCGCTGGCCGGATGCGCTGGCGACCAGTGAACGGCTCTGGAAGTTGCGCGCGCGCGTGAGCGATCCCGCGCTGCTGTTGGCAGCCAGCGGATTCCGCTCCCGCGCCCTGATGGCGCTCGGCCGCTATCGCGAAGCCGAAGCGGGGCTGACCGAGGCGGAAAAGACCTGGCCGGACGCGCACGGCGAGTTGATCCGATACTTCCACGAAGCCCGCGCGGAACTGGCCTGGCGACAGGGGCAGGCGGACCGTGCCGTCGACGCCGCCGACAAGGCTCTGGCCGTCTGGACGTCCGCACCTGGCGCCGACGATGCGGAGCGCGCACGCATCGTGCTGCTGCGTCAGCGCGCCTCGATTGCCGCCGGCAAACCGATCGCCGCGTATCCCACCGCCACCGGATTGCCGCCCACACCTGCCGCCGGGAGCGATATTCCGGCAGCACATTTCGTGGCACAGGCCGAATGGGCCGCCCACGAGAAACGCGATGCGGACGCCGAGCCCGTGTTCCGTGCCGCTGCTGCGAGCGCGGAAGCCAAGGGCGTACCCGACGAAATCGCACTGGTTGCGAACGCCTACGCCGGCTGGCTGCTCGCCCGGGGACGCACAGAAGACGCGGGCGCACTGGCCGGACGAATCGCTCCCTGGGCCGATCATGACTTCGACTGCGCGTTGCTGCAGGTCAAGATTTTTCATGCGGCCGGTCAGCGCGATGCCTGGGCCAGGGCTTTGAAGCAAGTGCAGGCTCTGGCCGGCGAACGCGAGATCCCTGCCGAACTGCTGAAGGCGCCAATACCGGCTTGAAAGTCGGATTGCAGCGTTTGCAATCAATCCAAACGCGATTCGAACCGGATTGGAATGACACCGCCTCGGCAGGGTCACATAGTCGAGCGGAAGCCGGCGTACGTCCAGGGGCTGGGTTCGATGCCTCGATAAAACCGGCCAACAGCGCCACGTGCCGATAGGCAACGCGCATCAACATCTGCCGGAGAGTTCCCGCATCATGAAAGCACAGCTTGCCATCGCCGCCGCCTTGCTCGCGTTTGCGGGTTCAGCCGCGGCCACTCACGACCATGCCACGAGTCCCCGTCCGCAATCCTCGACAGGGCCGGGACAATCGATCGGCGCTCCCACCGTCACCGCCGGCATCGACCTGGTCACCACGCTCACGCCGTGGACATCAGGCCCGATCTCCTGCAGCACGGCGACGACCTTGGGCATCAATCCCGGTGATTCCTTCGGCGTCTGCTACACGGTCACCAACCACAGCGGACGCGAACTCGATTGGCACTATCTGCAGGCCAACAACGGCTTCATGGCGTCGGCCTCCTATTTCAATAACCAATTGAATCAACGGCTTGCCGACGGCGCCAGCCTGCAGTTCACTTATCCGGTACAGAACCTGGTCTGGCAGAGCACGGATATCAACTCGATCTGGACCGCTCAGGACGCTCCTCCCCCCGTGTACAGCTTCGACGATACGGTGCCGTTCGCGTTCGTCGACCTGAGCCAATCGCCGACCGCCACGATGCTGATAGCGCCCGGAACCGGCGGCACGTCAACGACGGCCGACGTGACGATGCCATTCTCGTTCCGCTTCTATGAACACGCGGCCGCGAACCAGCTCTGCGTGACCTTGAGCGGTGCAATTCTGGTCGGCCAGCCCGGTTGCCATTTCGGTGCCGATTCGAATTTCGGCCAGATGCCGATTATCTTTGCCTCTGATCTGATCATGCCGGCATGGACGATCTGGAACTCCACGCTCGATGGCGGCACGGTATACGCCGACACGCAGGGAACGGCGCCGAATCGCCGCTTCATCGTCGAATGGCAAGGGATGACCCGCAACCACACGCCGGGGCCCGGGATCACCTTCGAAGCGGTCATCGACGAAGCGACCAGCCAGATCACGTTCCAATACCAGTCGATGGCGTTCAATGACGGCGGCAATGGCAATGGATTTCCGGGCGACTACGGCGCCAGTTCCACCGCCGGGATCCAGAGGGACTACGGCGCCAATGGCGTAGCGCCCACCTACCTGCAGTATTCGTGGTGGCAGCCGGTGTTGACGAATGGCAAGGCGATCCGCTGGACGCCGGGTCCGATGCCGTACTCGGTCACCGCCACCTCCACCGCGCATATCGAAGTGCTAAGTGCGGCGATCACCGCCAACCCCACTGCAATCCAGGCATCCGCCGCGGTGGGCGCATCGACGACCGCGCCGGTGACGATCGGCAACGCCGGCAATACCGCCTTGGCTTGGGTGTTGGGCCAGACACCGGCGAGCAGCGGCTTTCACTTCGCGACGCCGTATGTCGGGTCGCTGGCCACACCGGTGCTCGCACACTATTCGGCATCGAATCCGGATCCGCGCGACGCGGTGCGGGCGCACGCTGGCGCTTCGAACGCGTTCCGGACGAGTGCCTCCGTCTCTCAAACCAGCACTGCCAGGGTGCCTGCCTATGCGATCGGTTCCATCTCCTCCGGATCGCGCTATGTGTCACTGGACGCCCTGGCGCCGCAAACCCTGACCCAGAACAACTACGACGTCAGTACCAATCAGGTCGGTGGTTTCATCGACAATGATTTCACCAAGCAATATCTGCAGACCAACGGCGGCTGTGACTTCAACTCGTGCTGGGGCTTCCAGTTCTATTGGCTTGGCAACAACGGATCGGGTAACGGCACGCGCATCGTTGCCAGCGGTGCGGCGCCCTCTGCGCCCTCGCCGACCATCGCCGGCGAACTCTGGCACGGCATGAAGTGGGATGCGACCACCCACACGGTCTACGCCGTGGCCTCGACCGACACGGCGCCGAACCGCACCGATCTCTACGCGATCGACCCGCGCTTCGGCAGCCCGACCTGGATCGCGAAGCTCGATCGGGTCAGCTTGAACGGAACCCGCATGCTCGATATCGCGATCGCTCCGAACGGCGCGATGTACGGCATCGATGAGGCGACCGACAGCCTGTACGCGATCGACAAGACGAATGGCCACCTCAGGCTGATTGGCGCGACCGGTCTCGACGCCGGCATCTACGATCTGCAATCGATGGACTTCGACCAGTCCAGTGGCATCCTCTACTACGCCGCATTTCCGCTCACGCCAACCGTGAGCAGCATCTACACCGTGGATCTGACCACAGGTCATGCGAAGCTGATCGGACCTTTCGGCGATGGCTCCATCGCGGTGAGCGCGTTCGCGATTGCGGTTCCAGGCGGCCCGTGCGTCAGCCCCACCAGCGTGCCGTGGCTGTCCTTCGACCACAGTTCCGGCACCACCCTGCCCGGCCAGAGCGACACGGTCACCGCGACCTTGAACGCGGGCAACCTGACGGACGGCACGTATCACGCAAACATCTGCGTGTACAGCAACACGCGCTTCGACAGCACGGTCGCGCTCCCGGTGACGTTCAGCGTGGGTGTCCCGGATCGGATCTTCGCCAACGGGTTCGAGTAGGCACTAACGGCCGGTCCGCAAGTCGGCATGCAGCCGGCGACGGACGTCAGTCGATATCAGTGAGGAGTGCGGCGGCGGGCGTCGCCGCATTCCTTGCCGAACGCTGGAAAGCGGTGCCGTTTTTCCCGGTGAACAAAGTCTGTAAACCGCGAAGGTGTCGTGGATAGGCGCCCTCGCGGAGCCGCGGCGCAATTCCGCGCTAGGCAATGTCGCTTCGTTACAGTGAGAAATCGATGAAATTTCCCGAACATCCATCCCTACGCGGAATGGTTTGCACGTTGTTGGCCGCCCTTCTGGCGGGCCCGGCGCTGGCCCAGGCGCCAGCGCACGACAGCGGCAATCCGGTCCAGTCCGGCACCTCCTATCAGAACGACACGTCGCTGCCGCTGTACTACCTGCCGGCATGGAACGGCCCGAAGGCCGACGAGCGCGAAGCGGCCGAGAACCCGAGAATTCCGAACCACCACGTCGACAGCGTGGATCCGGTGGTCCAGAACACGCACGCGCCGAGCCGGCAGATGCCGCTTCCGATCACGACGTTCGACGGCATCGACGCCACCGGCTCGGGCTGCGGATGCGCTCCGCCCGACACGGATGGCCAAGTCGGTGAAACGCAATACGTGCAGATGGTCAATGCGTCGTATCAGATCTTCGACAAGGCGACCGGCGCTTCATTGGCGGGGCCGACCCATATCTCGGCGCTATGGGCCGGTTTTGGCGGCGTCTGCGAGACCGGCGGCGCCGGCGATCCGGTCGTGCTCTATGACCAGCTCGCCAAGCGCTGGGTCATCAGCCAGTTCGCCGGCGCGAGCGGCCAACCGATCACGGACGAGTGCATCGCCGTTTCCTCCACCAGTGATGCGACCGGCACCTACCATCGCTATGGCTTTCACCTCGGCTCGAACTTCTTCGACTATCCGCACCTGGGCGTATGGCCGGACGGCTACTACATGGCGATGAATGTGTTCAACGCCGCAGGAAACACCTACCTCGGCCCGCAGCCGTTCGCGTTCGATCGCACCGCGATGCTCAAGGGCAATCCGGCCACCTTCGTGAGCACCGGCATCATCAGCGCCAACGATTCACCGATCCTGCCCGCCAATCTGGATGGTCAGATGCTGCCGGCGCTGGGCGCGGCGGAACCGTTCGTGGAGTTTCCGGGCGATACCATTCCCGTCTACAAGGTCTTTCACTTCCACGCCGATTTCGCGACCCCAAGCAACACGACGTTCACCGTGGCCGGCAGTCCGGCCGCGGCGGCTTTTACCGCGGCGTGCACGTCAAGCCGCAGCTGCGTGCCTCAGCAGGGCGTCGGTGATGGACTGGACGGTATCGGCGACCGCCTGATGTTCCGGCTGGCCTATAGAAACTTCGTCGACCACGAGGCGCTGGTCGGCAATTACACGGTGAGCGCGAACAGCGTGGCCGGCGTGCGCTGGTTCGAGCTGCGCAATGCCACGACCGGCGCGCCGACGGTATTCCAGGAAGGCACCTATCAGCCGGATAACACCTGGCGCTGGATGGGCAGTGCGGCGATGGACACCATGGGCAATATCGCGATCGGTTACAGCGCATCGAGCGCCACCCTCCATCCGCAGCTGCGTTACGCCGGACGACTGGCCGGCGACCCGCCGGGCGTCCTGAGTCAGGCGGAAGCACATCTGTTCGACGGCACCGGCAGCCAGAGCGGTAGCGGCAACCGTTGGGGTGACTACAGCGACCTGACCGTCGATCCGGTCGACGATTGCACGTTCTGGTACACCGGGGAGTACGTCGATTCCACCGGGAGCTGGAAAACCCGCATCGGCAGCTTCAAGTTCCCCAATTGCAGCCTTACACCCGGCTTCACGCTGAGCGCGACGCCGGCAGCCATTTCAGTCTGCGCCGGCACACCGGCGACGTTCACGGTGAACGTCGGCAGCACCGCTGGTTACAACGGTGCGGTCACGCTGGTGGCATCGGGCAACCCCGCGCCGTCGACGACCACGCTCATGCCGCCTGTCGTCTCCACGCTCCCGGGATCGAGCTCGCTGACGATCGGCAACACAGCAGGCGTAGCGGCGGGCCTCTATCCGATCACGGTCAGTGGCACGGCGATCGGTGCCGCCGCGCAAAGCGCAACCACCCAACTGTCGGTGTTCGCCACGACACCGACCGCGCCGACACTCACGGCACCGGCCAATGCAGCGACAAATCAGCCGGCACGTCCGACCTTTGCATGGACCGGCAGCAATACAGAAACCTACACGCTCCAGATCGCGACCGACGCCGCGTTCACCAATATCGTGTTCACGCAGTCGGCCACTGGAACCTCGACCACGCCAAACGTGGATCTGGTCTCGAACACGACGTTCTACTGGCGCGTCATGCCGACCAATGCATGTGGTACCGGCGCGGCATCGCCGACGTTTGCATTCACCACGGCGCCGCTGCCCGGTGATTGCTCGAAGGGAACGACCGCGCAGACCGTGTACAGCTATGGATTCGAGTCCGGACTCAGCGGTTGGTCGTCCCACAACGGCGGTATCGGCGTCAATACCTGGACAGACAATACGGCGAGTGTCCACAGTGGTGCGCATTCGTGGCAAGCCACCGAATCTCCGACGGCGAGCGACCAGCGCTTCGTCTCGCCACAGATTGCGCTGCCTTCCGGGCAGTTGCCGCTTACGTTGCAGTTCTGGACCAAGTGGAACCTCGAACAGGCGAGTGGGACAGCGTGCTTCGACGGCGGCATCCTCGAAGTGTCGACCGATGGCATCACCTGGACGCAGATCAGCAGCGCATCATTGTTGACCGATCCCTATACCGGACCGATCGCATCCAACTACCAGAACCCGCTTGGGAACCTGCAGGGTTGGTGTGGCGTCCAGGACTGGCACAAGTCGGTCGTCGATATCGCTTCCTATGCGGGCCAGAACGTGCAGTTCCGTTACCGGCTCGGCACGGACAACTCACAAGGAGAGCCCGGCTGGTGGCTGGACGATGTCAAGGTGCAAAGCTGCGTCGCGTCAGTCGGGCATACGGTGACACCGGGTGCCGGAACCAACGGCTCGATCTCGCCGTCGACGCCCGTGCAGGTCAGCGACGGCGGCACGACCCGTTTCACGGTGACACCTGCGCTCGGCTACACGATCGGCACGGTGAGCGGTTGCGGCGGGAGTCTCGCGGGCAATGTCTACACGACCGCGCCGGTTACCGCGGACTGCACGGTCAATGCGAGCTTCAACGCAGTGCAGCCGCGCGATCTTGGCATCAGCATCAGCGATGGCCGCGCCTACGCGCAATACGGCGCGGCGCTGACCTACACGGTCACAGTGAGCAATCCCACCCTGAACCCGATCAGCAGCGCCAGTATCAGCAGCGTGTTCCCGGCGCAGCTCAACATCAATCAGGCGAACTGGACCTGCCTTGGCGGACCCGGCGCGACCTGCACGGCCAGCGGCACAGGTGCGTTGAGCGACAGCGGTATCGTGGTACCGGCCGCCGGCAGCGTCAGCTGGCTGGTGACCGCGCCGGTGCTGCCCAATGCCGTCGGCAGCGATGTCGTCTACACAGTCAACGTGAGCAGCGCCGGCGACCCGAACCCCGCCAACAACACAGCCAGCGATGACGACATCCTGGTGCTGTTCCGCAGCGGGTTCGATCCCGGCAACGATGGGGGCAACATTCCTCAGCAATAGGAAGGAAACACCTGCGGTGCGATCCAGGACGGATCGCCCCCCGGATCAATCGCCAATGCGGTTGATCCGGGGGCAGGCCGAACTCAAGTTCATCGATATCGCTGTCGCGCAGCGGACCGACTCCGTACCCAGGAAGGACAAAAAAAAACGGGCGCCGAGGCGCCCGTTTTTCGTCACACCCAATGAAGCAGCGTGTGCGTCAGGCGACCTTCTTCCACTGGCCCAACGCGGCGAGGCCGTTCTGCTTAGCACGCAAGACGACCATGTTCTGCGCCGCCGCGAAATTCGCCTGCATGTCCTTGCCCCACAGCGTGAGCGCGGCGGTCTGCATCGCGCGGCCGTAGGAGAATGACAGCGGCCACGGGTGCGGGCCCATCTGGTTCATCGCGTTGAGGTGCGCAGTGGCCTGTTCGTCGGACTGGCCGCCGGACAGGAACACGATGCCCGGGATCGTGGCCGGCACCGCGGCCTTCAGGCAGCGCACGGTCGCTTCGGCGACCTCGTCAACGGCGGCCTGGTCCGGGCAGTCCTTGCCGGAGATGACCATGCTCGCCTTCAGGATCGTGCCTTCAAGCATCACGTTCTGCTCGTACAGTGCGCCGAACAGCGAACGCAGCGTCGCCTCGGTGACCTCGTAGGAAACATCCAGATCGTGGTCGCCGTCCATCAGCACCTCGGGCTCGACCATCGGCACGATGCCGGCTTCCTGGCACAGCGCCGCGTAGCGCGCGAGCGCATGCGAGTTCGCCTCGATGCAGGTGCCGCTCGGCGTGTCCTCGCCGATCGTGATGACCGCGCGCCACTTGGCGAACTTCGCGCCGAGGCGGGCGTATTCGGCGAGGCGCTCGCGCAGGCCGTCGAGGCCCTCGGTCACCAGTTCACCGGGGAAGCCAGCCAGCGGCTTCGCGCCGAGGTCGACCTTGATGCCGGGCAGGATGCCGGCGTCCATCATGATCTTGGTGAACGGCACGCCGGCCTTGGTCGCCTGGCGGATCGTCTCATCGTAAAGAATTGCGCCGGAGATGTGCTCGCCGAGCTTCGGCGCAGTCAGCAGCATCTCGCGGTAGGCGCGGCGGTTCTCTTCCGTGTTCGGCACGCCGACCGAGTCGAAGCGCTTCTTGATCGTGGCGGTGGATTCGTCAATCGCGATGATGCCCTTGCCCGGTGCCACCATCGCCTGGGCGATGCTTTCAAGCTCTTCGATACTCATCACTAGCTCCGTCAAACGAAAGCGCGCCGCGGCCTATGGCTCGCGCCGGCCGGGGTCGGGTTATTCAGGGGCGGCGATTATAGGCCAGTTCGCCGCGCCGCGTTCAGCCGCCCCGTTCGGACCCCGGCGCGCTATCGCGTGTCCGGGCTGCGCCAGAAACCATTCGGCCCCTGCCAGCGGACGCCCAGTTCGATTCCGAACCGATTGGAGTTGGTCCTCAGCACCAACGGCTGCACCGGGTTCGACGAATCGACCAGCAGGGCTCGCTTTTCGCTGGACAGTTCGTCGGCGTAACCTTCCAGCAGGAACCCCTCGAGCACCCAGCGGAACGCGGCGGCGAAATCCATGCAGCTGCCGTCCTCGTTCATCAAGCTGGCGCTGCCGCCTTCCTGCGACGTCCAGTAGTAGAAGCCCTTGTCGCCGCAACGCTTGCTCGGCGGCGGCCGGTAGAACAGGCCGCCATAGCCATCACCGACCTCGGTAAAGAGCAAGGTGCTGGCCTTGAGGGTTTTTTGCATCGACTCGGAATAGTCGCTCTGCATCGCGTCCTCGGGCGTACCCCAGACCTTGCGCATCTGCGTGTAGGCATCCGCGACATCGCCGATCGCGGTGAGGCTGTGGTCGCCGATGGCGATGGCACCGACCTTTTCCTGCATCGACACGAAATCGACCGGCAACGCGTAGCCGAGTCGCTTCTCGGCCGCCTCGACCTCGGCGTGTCCGACCGGCTTGCCGATCGCGATCGATCGCCCGTGGTCCGCGCCGAACTGCTTGGCGCCGAAAGCGTCGGCCGCCGCGATGAAATCGACCATGCGCTCACCGTACGGCTTGCCAGACTGCGCCAGCCGACTTCCGGCGACGCCGAAATCGACAATTCGCCAGCTCTGCTCGCCCTTGCGGGGTTGACGCTTTTGCGTCGCCGAGTGAACGTCACCGTATCCGCGACGCACGGTCAACGATGTCGCCGAGGCAGGCAGCTCGAATTTGCAGACGGGTGTCTTGCTGATGTCTCGCGCCGCGTTCGCTATCTTGATCGAGCAGCGGCTCTCACCGCCAACCAGCACCGTCAGGTCGGCGCTGTCGCCTTCGCCCAGATACGGATAGATCTCGATCGTCGCCGCTGCGACAGGGCGCGCGTCAGCGATCACCAGCGCCGCGGCGAACCACGCCGCCCGCAGACTCACCCGCATCGCGTCAGCCCTGCGCTCAATGATCCTTCCAGCTGAGCTTTTCGATCTGGCACTTCTGCATCACCGCGGTACGCTCCGCGGGATCGGCCGGCAGATTGAACGGGAAGATCAGCCAGCTGAACACGCGGTCGCGGCCGGCGTTCACCACGCTCGGCACGAACTTCATGGTCGCCGCGGCACTGGCCGCGACCTTGCCGAGGTCGCCCTCCGGCGCCACGCGCTGCACCTTGATCGCGCTCGTGCTGCCGTCCTTCTCGACCACGAACGACACGGTCGCGCAGCCGGGCTGCTGGATGTTCTTGCCGTAGTTCGGCGCATTGGCCTCGACCGAGGACTTGATCATCACCCAGTAGCTCGCGAGCTTTTCGGGTACGACCGTACGCGGCGTCTGGTCCACCGATTGGGCGGCGGCGGTTGCACAACAAACGAGCGCAATGACAGCAACTGATCGGCGCAACATGTGACGGTCCTTTGGGC
Organism: Dokdonella soli; assembly: GCF_039523175.1. Classification (NCBI taxonomy): domain Bacteria; kingdom Pseudomonadati; phylum Pseudomonadota; class Gammaproteobacteria; order Lysobacterales; family Rhodanobacteraceae; genus Dokdonella; species Dokdonella soli. The sequence goes on along the minus strand of NZ_BAAAEU010000010.1, from coordinate 220,791 downwards.
ACCTGGCCCACGAATCGCGAGATGTACAGTCTACGACTGCCCGCCCTGAAATTGCTTGCTGAAGTGGCCGAGTGACGACCCTCTCGGCAAGCCGTCGCTGATTCATTCCCGAGACTGAGGCGGAAAATCAGGTGATTGCAACGCATCGCCGTAACGCAGCCGATGAAACACCCCGACCAGTCCACGTGCGCCCAGCGACAGTGCCGCGCCGAGCCCGATCTGCACGGCCCAATAGAAAGCGTCGACGATCCGTTCGCGGTTGTTCTGCTCTTGATCGACTACCGCTGATATCAGCATTCGGCGTATGCCGAAATAGCTCAGTCCGGCGAACCCCGTGAGAACGAAATACATGCCAAGTACGCTCAGCGCGATCCATTGGATCTGCGGCGCGGAAATCGGACTCTCAAACACTTGCTGACTGCTGCTCCCCGCTGCCAGACGTGCGAGCGGTCCGGGATAAAGCCAAAACAGAAACGCGATCAGCAACGTCAGAGCGGTGAAACCGATCGAAAGCCAGAGCTCGGGCATGTTGACCGCGTTTCCCCAGGAGGCCACCACGCTCAGGACGCTACCGAGCGTCTTGAAGGCAAGGAACACCGCTCCGAGCCGAATGACGATGCAAAGAATGCTGTAGAGCGAAGTGCGCATGCCAATCCCCCTGATGGAAACATCGCTGGACTACAAATCCCCCAAGCCTTCCGCCACCCCACCCTGCCCGACCTTGAGCAGCTTCAGCGTATTGGTGCCTCCGTGCTGGCCGGTGTGGTCGCCGGTGGTCACGATCACACGGTCCTCCACCGCTAGAAAGCCGAGCTTGAACAGGTGCTGGATCGCGTCGCGCGCGGCCTGGGTCGGGCCGACGCCACGCGCGTCGAACTCGACCGGATGTACGTCGCGATAGAGCAGCATGCGCCGGCGAGCGGCGGCATTGCGCGACAGCGCGTAGATCGGCACGGTCGAGCGGTAGCGCGACAGCCACTGCGCGGTCGCGCCGCTCTCGGTCAGCGCGACGATCGCGCGCACGCCGACCTGGCCGGCCATGAACATCGCGGCCAGCGCGATCGCCTGGTCGGTGCGGTCGAGGCGGTGCGCGCCGGGCGACAGATCTTCGGTCGGCTCGAACTGGCGCTCGGCGCCGAGGCAGACCCGGCGCATCGCGGCGACCGCCATCGCCGGATGTTTGCCGGCCGCGGTTTCCTGCGACAGCATGACCGCATCGGTGCCGTCGATGACCGCGTTGGCGACGTCGAGCACCTCGGCGCGGGTCGGGATCGGCGACTCGACCATCGACTGCATCATCTGCGTCGCGGTGATCACGACGCGGCTCTGCACCAGCGCCTCGCGGATGATCTTCTTCTGCAGGCCGGGCAGTTCCGCATCGCCGATCTCGACGCCGAGATCGCCGCGCGCGACCATGACCGCGTCGGAGACCTCGACGATCTCGCTCAGGTTCTCGATCGCCTCGGCGCGCTCGATCTTCGCGACCAGCGCGGCCGTGCCGCCGGCCTCGCGCAGCAGCGCGCGCGCCTGCTCGATGTCGGCTGCGGTCTTCACGAACGACACGGCAAGAAAATCCGCATCGAGTTCGGCCGCGAGCTTGATGTCGGCGCGATCCTTGTCCGACAACGCGGCGACCGTGAGTCCGCCGCCGAGCCGGTTGATGCCCTTGCGGTCGGACAGGCGACCGCCGGCGAGCACGCTGCAGCGGATCTGCTGGTCGGCCGCGTCGATGACTTCGAGCGAGATCAAGCCGTCGTCGAGCAGCAGCACGTCGGCCGGTTTCACGTCGCGCCACAGGTCGTGGTAGCTGACGCCGACGCGCGTCGCGTCGCCGGCGGGTGCATCCGGCCGGCAGTCCAGCGTGAACGGCTGGTTCGGCTCGAGCTGGATCGGGCCGGCCGCGAAGCGCTCGATGCGGATCTTCGGGCCCTGCAGGTCGGCGAGCACACCGACCTCGTTGCCGAGTTCCGCCGCCGCCGCGCGCACCGCGGCGGCGCGCTGGCGGTGATCGTCGGCGCTGCCGTGCGAGAGATTCAGCCGCACCACGTTGACGCCTTCGGCGAGCAGACGCTTCAGCGCGCCCGGCGCGTCGGTGGCCGGTCCCAGCGTGGCGATGATCTTGGTGCGGCGCAGCTGCTCTTGCACGTGCGGTTCTCCTGCGGCGGGTTTCGCCGATGTCGGTCGTTGTCGGTTTCCAACCCGATCATACGCGAGGCGCGTTGCACCAAAGCGGCTCCACTCACAGGTCGGCAGACGCATACAATGCCGGCGCATTGCATCCGGCATTCACCCGCAGACCCGCAAGGAGACCCCTGAATGAAACTCACGAAGATCCTTTACACCGCAACCGCAACCGCGAAAGGCGGCCGCGCCGGCCATGTGCACAGCAGCGACGGCGTGCTCGATTTCGATCTCAAGGTGCCGAAGGAAATGGGCGGTCCCGGCGGCGCCGGCAGCAATCCGGAGCAACTGTTCGCGGCCGGCTATGCGGCCTGCTTCGAGGGTGCGGTGCGCTACGTCGCCGGCCAGCGCAAGATCCAGGTTCCGGCCGACACGCACGTGACGGGACACGTCGGCATCGGCCCGCGCGAGCCGACCGGCTTCGGCATCGCGGTGCAGCTCGAGGTCAGCCTGCCCGGCATCGACCGCGCGGTCGCGCAGGACCTGCTCGATACCGCACACCGCGACATCTGCCCGTACTCGCACGCGACGCGCAACAACGTGGACGTGCAGATCAAGCTGGTCTGATGCCTGCGCTTCCTCTCCCCCAACGGCATGTTGGGGGAGAGGGCTGGGGTGAGGGGGCGGAGCTACGCCACAGATGAAACGTTGCGGAACATCGCAACGCTCGCCCCCCACCCTACCCTCTCCCCCAGCGATGAAGCGCTTGGCGAGAGGGAATGGACTTTCGATGCGTGCGCAAGAGCTCATGCAGTTCGGATGCATCCATGGCGATCGCCTCCGCACCGGCACCAAGCAACTCCTCTTCGCTGCCGAAACCCCAGCCGACACCGAGCGCACGCACGTCGTTCGCGCGCGCACCTTCCATGTCGAAATGGCGGTCGCCGATCATCGCCGCCTGTTCGGCGCGCGCATCGAAATCCACCAGCGCCTGCGCGATCATCTCCGCCTTGGCGCAGTGCCGGCCCTTGATGTCGGGACCGTAGACGCGCGCGAACACATGGCCGAACGGCAGGTTGTCGATGATCTTCTGCGCCTGCGGCTGCGGTTTGGTGGTGACGATCGCGAGTGCACTGCCGGCATCGGCGAGCGCCGGAATCAGCTCGGCGATGCCCGGATACACCGCATGTTCGGACCAGCCGATGTCCTCGAAACGCGCGCGGTAGTGGTCGATCGCCGCTTCGATGCGCGCGTGATCGTCGCCGAGCACGCTCGGGAACGTCTGCCAGAACGGTGGTCCGATCCAGCTGCGCAACACCTCGCGCGGCGGCAGTTCGGCCCCGACCTTCGCGAACGCGTAACCAAGACTCGCGGTGATGCCGGGCTCGGAATCGATCAGCGTGCCGTCGAGGTCGAACAGGATCAAGGCCAATGAAAATCTCCCGAAGCTCGCGTTCCAGCCCTCTCCCCCAATGGCTTCATCGTTATGGCTTCATCGTTGGGGGAGAGGGTTGGGTGAGGGGGTGAGGCCTGGTTTTAGGCGCATGGCCGCAGATCTGAACGACGCCATCACAGGTTTGCAGACCAGACGCCAGCACCTCCAGCGCCATCGCCTCCGTGTAGCCCCCGCCCCCTCACCCCAACCCTCTCCCCCCGGCGCAGCCTGGGGGAGAGGGAGCAGAAGCGTGCACACCAGCGACCCGAGGCACCTATCTTCCGCCGCGCGCCTTCAGCGCCACGACCGCCGGCAGCTCCTTGCCCTCGAGGAATTCGAGGAACGCGCCACCACCGGTCGAGATGTAGGAGACCTTGTCGGCGACGCCGTACTTCTCGATCGCCGCAAGCGTGTCGCCACCGCCGGCGATCGAGAACGCTTTCGAGTCAGCGATCGCATGCGCGAGCGTCTCGGTGCCCTTGCCGAACGCATCGAACTCAAACACGCCGACGGGACCGTTCCAGACCACGCTGCCGGCCTTCGCGATCAATGTGGCGTAGTGCTTCGCGGTCTCCGGGCCGATGTCGAGGATCATGTCGGCGTCACCGACCGCATTGACCGGCTTCACGGTCGCCGGCGCATCGGCCGCGAAAGCCGGCGCGACGACGACGTCGCTCGGGATCGGCACCTCGGCGCCGCGCGCCTTTGCATCGGCGATGATCTTCCTCGCGGTGTCGAGCAGATCCATCTCGACCAGCGACTTGCCGACCTTGTGGCCGGACGCCGCGATGAACGTGTTCGCGATGCCGCCGCCGACGATCAACTGGTCGACCTTGCCGACCAGGGTCTCGAGCAGGGTCAGCTTGGTCGAGACTTTCGAGCCGGCGACGATCGCGAGCAGCGGCCGCGCCGGATGTTCGAGCGCCTTCGCCAGCGCATCGAGCTCGGCCATCAGCAACGGACCGCCGGCCGCGACCTTCGCGAACCGGATCGCGCCATGCGTCGAGGCCTGCGCGCGGTGCGCGGTGCCGAACGCGTCCATCACGAACACGTCGCACAGCGCCGCATATTTCCTCGACAGCGCCTCGTCGTCCTTGCCTTCGCCGACATTCATGCGGCAGTTCTCGAGCAGCACGAGCTGGCCGGGCTGCACATCGACCCCGTCGAGCCAGTCCTTGATCAGCGGCACCTCGCGGCCGAGCAGCTCGCCGAGCCGTTTCGCGACCGGCGCGAGCGAATCCTCGGCGGTCCACTGCCCTTCCTTCGGCCGGCCCAGATGCGAGGTCACCATGACCGCGGCGCCTTTCGCGAGCGCGAGCTTCAGCGTCGGCAGCGCGGCGAGGATGCGCGTCTCCGAGGTGATGCGACCCGGCTCTGAATCGGAATGCGCGATCGGCACGTTCAGGTCCTCGCGGATCAGCACGCGCTGGCCGGCGAGATCGAGATCGCTCATGCGGACGACGGACATCGGGATTTCCTTGGGCAACAAGACGGCCCGCCATTACAGCCGGAGCATCGCAGCGACGCAATGCTTTCGCCTCGGTGCCGAAGGTCGCACAGTCAGGTATCGGCGCACACCAGCGGCCGCCGTGCCGTCGAGGCCGGATATTGCCCGAGCAGGGCAGCCGGCCGGCGCGGGCGGCGTTCGAAGCCACCGCCGCAATTCGGGCAGACGCCGTGCAGGCGGCCATCGACGCAGGCCGCGCAAAACGTGCATTCGAACGAGCAGATCATGGCATCGACGGCATCCGGCGCCAGGCCTCTGCCGCAGCATTCGCAGTGTGCGCGGAGTTCGAGCATGGCTCCACCTCGCATGGGAACGGCACCAGTATCGCCCTGATGCGGACTGCACGAAACTGCCGTCGCGCAGGCGGCGTGCGGAGCCCATCGGGCCGCACGTGGTTCCGGCGCGGCGATCCGCAGTGGCTCCTGCGTCGAGCAATCGCCGGCGTTAGGATGCGCTCCCGCCTGATCCGGAGCGATACACGATGAGCACACACACGGCGACCGTTCGCTGGCAGCGAGGCGAGGCGGATTTCGCGAAGGGCCACTACTCGCGCCGCCACGAATGGCGCTTCGATGGCGGCACGGTGGTGGCTGCATCGCCGTCGCCGCATGTAGTCCCGGCGCCGTGGTCGGACCCGGCCGGCGTCGACCCCGAGGAAGCCTTCGTCGCGGCGATCTCCAGCTGCCACATGCTGTGGTTCCTGTCGATCGCGGCGGAGCGGGGCGTCATCGTCGATCGCTACGAGGACGAAGCCGTCGGCACGATGGGGCGCATTGCACCGCAGCGCCAGGCGATCACCGAAGTCGTGCTGCGCCCACGCATCACGTTCGCTGAGGGCCACGCACCGAGCGCGCAAGCACTCGAGGCACTGCACGAAGCCGCGCACGAACGCTGCTTCATCGCGAACTCGGTGAAGAGCGCAATCCGCGTCGAGACGCGGTCGTGACGCGCGGCGCCACGGTCGGGTTGCGCGACGCGCTGGCGCGACTGCCGACGCCCACCGGCAAGCGCTTCGTGGAACTGTTCACGCACGGCGCGCTGACACTGGAGTTGTATGCGCCGCGCGACAGCGACCCGCAGCAGCCGCATGCGCGCGACGAGGTCTACATCGTCGTGCAAGGTTCCGGCACCTTCTTCTGCGACGGGACCCATTCGCGGTTCGAGACCGGCGACGCACTGTTCGTGCCGGCCGGCGTCATGCACCGCTTCGAGGATTTCAGCGACGACCTCGCGGTCTGGGTGATGTTCTACGGGCCGGAAGGTGGCGAGAACATCTGAGGAAGATATCCCCTCTCCCCGACCTCCGGTCGGGGAGAGGGTTAGGGTGAGGGGGTGAGCGCCAAAGGCGCGAGCGCTGTTGCTGTTGTTTTCGCGACGCCTTAGCCGCAACAGCAAAAGCCCCCTCACCCTGCCCTCTCCCCCAACGATGAAGCCGTTGGGGGAGAGGGGACAAAATCAGAGCACCCAACTACTTCTTGTCTGATTCGGCCGGCAGTTGCAGTTTCTCGCGCAGCATGGTCTCGACCTTTTCCGGCGCATCGCCACCGAGACGGCGGTACACCACGTCACCCTTGCGATCGACCAGCAACAGGGCCGGTGTGCCCTTGACTCCATACTGGTCGGCGATCGGATCGCCGTCGCGGACCAGGGTGAAGGTCTGGTGTCGCTCGCGCAATTCCGCAACCGGGTCGCCATCGTCCTTGATGTCGATCGCATAGACGTCGAGCTTCGTCTTGCCGGCCGCATCGTAGACCGCCTGCAGATGCGGCATCAGCGCCTTGCAGTACGGGCACCAGGTCGCCCAGAACAACAGGATCGTCGGACGCTGCAGATGATCCGGATCGAAACGAATGGTGTGGCCATCGGCGCCGGCACCCTGCCACGCTATCGCGCGCTCCTGCGCGAACGCGGATCCGGTGAACAGGAAAACGAAGAGGAACAGCAGCGCGCGCATTGGCAGTCTCCAGGACGAATGTCCATGCAGACCGGCACCGCGGCCGATTGCTTGCGCGATGGGTTCAGGGCGCCAGTTCGCGCGGAACGACTTTCAGCCTGAGCCGGCGATCGCGGCGCAGCACGTCGACCACGGATTCGCGGCCGATCGCGTCGGCGTTCAGAACCCGATGCAGCGCGTCGATGCCGTCGACGGCGCGTTCCTCGAACGCGACCACGATATCGCCGCTTTCGAGCCCTGCGCGTGCGGCCGGACTGCCCTCGGCAACTTCCATCACGCGCACGGCCGTGCTCGCCGGCAGGTCGAACCAGCGCACGTAGCGGCGCGGCAGCGAGAGATTCTGCGCGCCGATACCGAGCGAGGCGCGGCGCACGCGGCCGTGCCGCATCAGCTCCGCGACGACCTGGTTCGCGGTGTCGATCGAGGTCGCGAAGCAGATGCCCTGCGCACCGGCGATGATCGCGGTATTGACGCCGATCACGCGGCCGTTGGCGTCCAGCAGCGGGCCGCCCGAATTGCCAGGATTCAGCGCCGCATCGGTCTGGATCACGTCCTCGATCAGGCGCCCGCCGGTCGAACGCAGGCTGCGCCCGAGCGCGCTGACCACGCCGGCCGTGACCGTGCAGGCGAAACCGAGCGGATTGCCGATCGCGATGACCAGTTGGCCGACGCGGATCGTGCGCGCCGACCCGAGCGGCAGCGTCGGCAGCGGCTGCGCTGAGGCGACGCGCAGCAGCGCAACGTCGGTGTGCGGATCTTCACCGATGAGATCCGCCGCAAAGGTCTGACCCGCCGTGGTCGCGACCTCGATCTGCCGCGCGCGATGCACGACATGCGAATTGGTCAGGATCAGGCCGTCCGGCGTGAACAGGAAGCCGGAACCGCCGCCGCCCGGCTGCGCGCGGCCGCTGTCGTCGGTGCGGCCGGAGACCGTGATCGCGACGACCGCGCTGGCGGCCGCGTCGACGACGCTGGTGACGACGCGCGAATAGGCGTCGAGCGCGGCACTCCCCTCATCGCGAGGCGCGCCGTTGTCCGGCGTGGACGGTACGTCACTGTGTGAACCGGGATCGATATCGAGCATGCGGTGGAAATGGGGATCGCGCTGCACGCCTCAAGTCGACGACGCGAGCCTGGCCTCGGATGCGCGAAGCGACACATCGTGGCACCTGATTCGCGCAGAATCCCAGCCTTGTGCAGAGCCGATTCTGCGTGCCGCGATGAAGCATGTCGGCTGAGGTTCGGCGCGAATCCGGAAAGGGTCAAATGCTCGAAATCTCCGTCATTTTCCTGCACATGATCCGTTACGGACACGCATAACCCGGTGAATGATCCAGGCAGACGTTGTTCGCGCTGCCGCCGAGGTTGGCGACATTGGTGATCGTGTACTGGTTGCCGCCCAGATTGTTGCCACTGAACGTATTCGCGCCAAGCGCGACCGTGCCCCCGATACCGTTGATCGCATAGTTGCCGTTGTTGTTGAAGCGGTTGCCGCTGAACGTAGCTCCATCTGCTCCCGCCGCACCGTATATCCGGTTGCCGCTGATGTCGCTGTTTTCGACAATGAGTTTGATCGCACCACCGGCTCTATTGACGCCATGGGATCCGTTGCGCGCAACCTGCGAATCGCGCAGCCGTACGGTTCCGCCAGCCCCGGATGTATAGAACTGGACCGCAGCGTTGCCATAGTTCTCGACGATATTCAGACGCTCCAACACGGTGCCGTCGCCGGCATCGCTGATGTATATCGCCGCGGTGGACGCGGCGCTGCCGGTGAACCCTCGGATCGTGCCGTCATGGATATGCAATGCGCCGACCGGCGCGCCTCCGGCGTAGGCGCTGATACCGGCACTGCCTGCGCCCGGAGTGCACGACGTCACCGGCATGCCGGTGCAACTGCCGCCGCCATCGATCGTGTGACCGTTGAGATTCAGATCGACCGGCGAGGCGTTGATGTTGATCGCATTAGCGCCAGCTGCCGTTACCAGCAGGTCCGACGTCAGCACATAAGACCCCGGTGCGCTGATCGTGATCGGAAATCCCGCACCATCGCCCGCGAAACACCCTGCGATGGCGCAGTCCTGGTTGATCTCGAACGCGCCGCCACCGGCTGCGCTCGCGATCAGCGGCGCCAGCGCCAGAGCAAGGATTGAAAAGCGTAGTGCCTGATTGCCGTTCATGTCGCGCTCCTATTGGAAGTCGTCTTCAAAGATCGTGTCGTTGTTGGTCGCAGCCAGGCCGTCGAGATTGGCGGCGCCCCAGCGATCGGAAAAATTGAGCAGGGTGAAGCGCTTGCTCCACGTGCCATCGGTCAGATGCAGTTGCATCACGTCTTCATCGGCGAACGTGATGCCGGCGATCGTGCCGCCCGTGTCAAAGGAAACGAGCAGATAGCTCTTGGTGCCGAACGTATCGATGGCATCGACATTGAGATTCGCCGACAAGCCAAGCGCTCGCGCATCGAGCAACTTGGCGCCGAACGCATTACCGCTGAACGCAATCACGTCGGCTGGCTGGATCGTGATACCTCCGACTGAGAACGTCTTGTCGAACGACAGCAGCAGCGGGCCATTGCTGCCCAGCCGCGCGACGCCATCGCAGTGCACGCCTCTGGGCACGCCGGCCGCAGCGGCGTCGAACTGCTTGCTGAAGGAGCTGCCGGAAAAACGGATCACATCGGCCGGGTCGAAGTAGGTTCCGCCCAGCGTGACGCCGATATCCAGCGCGAACAGGATGTTGCCGTTACCCTCGATGTGAAAATCATGGAGCACGGCGTTGTCGGGCAGCCCGGCAATCTGCATGCGCTGGCGGGCGCCGGCGAGATCGTCGTCGACGAAATCCTTGCGCGCGGCAAACAATCCCGGGCCGACGATGTTCGCGCCGATGTCGGCCGAGTACTGCAAATGCGCAATCAGCGGCGCATCGGCCCCGGCGCCCTGTGCGGCGAGAATCGCGATCAATCCCAGCGCCGCGGCGATCGGTTTCTTGCTCAGTCTTGGATACACGCTGCGTCTCCTCAAACCAGGCCACTGCCCACAGGCGGAACACGTGCCTGCTTTTCGCTGTTGCCTGGATCAACGAGACGCGACGAGCAAACCGAACATGTGAAGGCAACACGCCGGAGCAAACAGCGGAGCTGGCCCGAAGGGCACGCCACAGGAGCAGTGTGTTACGCGGAAGGGGAAGCCTGCGAGTCGTAATCGACGCCAATCAGGTCGTGGCATCTCACGAGTTCGCCGTTCCATTGGCGGAACGGCGCATCGGCGACCGATCCTACCGAGTCAGTACGCTTGCCGAGCGTCTGCGCACAGGTCTTCTGCTCGTCGTCCTGCGGCTTGCCTGCGGCGGCGACCCGGTCGACGAGGATGTCGCGCCTGGCAACGCCGAATTTTCCATTGTGCAGTAGTGCACACTCGGGCAGGCCGCCAACGGCGCACCCTCGGCGCGATCGCGATCCAGCGGGTAGCGCGTGACGGCCTGCGCGGGCCATACGCCCATGCACGGAAACAACGGCAAAAAATGCCAAAAAGATCTCACTTTGGCCGCTTCGGACCGGGGAAATCGCGGGCCAAGCGGCCGAGGAAAGCTGGCGCGCTTCTTGCTTCGGGTCCGGCGTGGGCAACGAACTCCTCCAATCGTACGGGTCGGTGATGACCGAGGCATTCCAGCAACGCAGCGGTTGCGCCAGACTCCGACCGGCCGATTGCCCGGTCGAGTGGCGTTCGCGCTACGACGGCCTGGTGGCGATCGCCTACGTTGACGGCAAGGCGGTCGCCGGCATTTCCGGGCCGTGGTCGGACAAGTTCGCGCTGACCTGGTGGGAGCGTCCGCTGCCGCAGCGCCAGCTCGAACTGTTCGATTCGCTGCAGGATGCGAAACACGAGGTCGAGGCCTGGGCCGTGCGTGTGCGCAATGGCTATTCGAGCGCACCGACGGATGTACACGCCGCCGCGCCGAACCTGCTGCCGATGCTGGTCCCGGTCGCGAAGTCCGGCCTGCTTGACCAGATCCGCGCACTGCTGCCGGAGTTCGCGCGCCGACGTACCGGCGCCTCCTCGCGCGAAACGATCGAACGCATGCGTGAGCGACATGCGCACCAGGATATCGATCTCAGCGGCCTGCACTTCGCGGCCGACGAATAGCTCCCCGCCCGATTGCCGTGACCGCTCAGCCTTCGGCCGGTTTGCGCGCAGCGCGGCGTCGGCTGCGCAAGTAGGTCGCCGTGGTCGTGCCGTCGCCGAGCTTGCGCTTCTCGATCTCGAACAGACCGCTCGCAACGACCAGTTCGCCGAGCTTGCGATAGCCATAGTTGCGCGGATCGAACTCCGGCGCCTGCTTGGCGATATTGCTGCCGACCGGCCCGAGGTTGGCCCAGCCCGAATCGTCGGACGAGGCCTCGACCGCGTTGCGCAGCAGCGCGACCAGGCGCGTGTCCTGCTTGAGCTGCGCGCTCGAGCGCGGCGCAACGGTCTCGTCCTCATCTTCCTTGTCGACCAGGATCTCGGTGTAGATGAACTTGTCGCAGGCCGACACGAACGGCGTCGGCGTCTTCTTCTCGCCGAAGCCGTAGACGACCAGGCCCGCTTCGCGCACGCGCGCGGCGAGCCGCGTGAAATCGCTGTCGCTCGACACGATGCAGAAACCGCCGAGCTTGGCGCCGTAGAGCAGATCCATCGCGTCGATGATCAACGCGGAATCGGTCGCGTTCTTGCCGGTCGTATAGCGGAACTGCTGGATCGGCTGGATCGCGTATTTCAGCAGCGCCTCCTTCCAACCCTTGAGCTGCGGCCCGGTCCAGTCGCCGTAGATGCGCTTGACCGTCGCGGTGCCGTATTTCGCGATCTCGGCGAGCAAGCCCTCGACGACCGCCGGCTGCGCGTTGTCCGCGTCGATCAGCACCGCGAGCTTGGGTGATAGCGAGGCCATGTCATGCTCCTGGAACGCGTGCCAGCCAGCCTACTCCGCTACGTCGGGCACGCGCCATCCTGGCGCCGTTGCGCAGCCGAGGCGAGGCTGACCGAACTCGGCTCGTGGTTCCTGCAGGCGATCGTCCACTACGCGCTGAACGTCGCGGCCAATCGCCCGGAGACCGTTCGTGCGCAACGCGCTCAGCCCAGATGCGTGAACAGCACGCCGATGTAGGCGCCGATGCCGATTGCAGCGGTCACCGTCGCAAGTTCGTGGTAACGCGCGTTGCGCGTCGAGACGGCGCCGGCACTGAGGGTCGCGAACGTCGCCTGAAACCCGAGATTCAGCGGTTCGGGCATTCGGCCGGCCAGGAGGAATTCCTTGCCGACGCTGATCACGATCAGCAGCACCGCGAGCGCAAAGAACCAGCGGTGATTCGCGTAGTAGTGTTCGCGCAGATCGACCGTGGCATCGCCGAAGAAATCCGGCAGCACGAGCGCAGCGAGCAGATAGACGACGATCGTCTGCGCGAGCACGACGGAGAATTCGAAGAAGGTCCAGTCCACGCGCTGGCGCAAACCGAACATCGCCCACCACGACTGCACGGCGATGACCAGGACGAGGATCGCCCAGGCGACGGCGGGCCAGTACGGTCGCAGGCGCGAACGCGTCTGCATGAGGCCGCGAAAGCCTTTCAGGACTTGCGTGATGGCCAGGCCCAGGATGATCGACAGCAGGACCGACAGATAGCTGAAAGCATCCACGTCGCGCTCCCCGTGCCGCTACAGCGCGCGCTCGACCATCGCCGCGAGCTGCGTCCTCGACACCATGCCGATCTGCGTCGCCTGCACCTTGCCACCCTTGAACAGCAGCAGCGTCGGCGCCGAGCGTACGCCGCAGGCGATCGCGGTCTTCTGGTTCTTGTCGAGCTCAACCTTGGCGACCTTGAGCCGGCCCGCATAGTCGGCAGCGAGCTGCTCGAGCATCGGCGCGATCGCCTTGCACGGCCCGCACCACTCACCCCAGAAGTCGACCAGCACCGGCGTCGACGACTGCAGCACGTCGTGCTCGAAACTCGCGTCGGTGGCATGGGTGACGAATTCGCTCATCGGATGACTCCTCGCTGGTGTGCCAATCGTCGCACACGATGGTGACGCACGGTCGTAGGCCGCTCGACGAACGCGGTGCGGCGTGTGACGCAACCCCTCAATGCAGCGCCGACAGCACTTCGCGCAGCACGACCGCCTGGTTCTCGGTCTCGCTCCGCGCGCCATACACCAGCGTGATGCGTTGCGCGCCGGCCGCGGCGAGCAGCGCGTGCAGGCGTTCGCGTTGCGCCGGCTCCGCAAGTTCCATCCGGTAGCGTTCGCGGAACTCGTCCCAGCGCGCCGGATCGTGGCCGAACCAGCGGATCAGGTCCGCGCCCGGCGCGAGTTCGCGCGCCCACTCGTCGAGCTTCAGCACGTCCTTGCTGCGACCGCGCGGCCAGAAGCGGTCGACCAGCACGCGGTAACCATCATGCGGCGTCGGTTCATCGTAGGCGCGCTGGATCGCGATATCGCAATGGGCGGATTTCCGCGCGGGGCTCATGCACGCGCCGCGTTGGTGGCCGGCGCCAACAGTGCGTGCACCCGCTCGCGCAACATCGGCAGCAGCTCGCGCGCGAACCACGGATGGCGCTTGAACCAGCCGGTGTTGCGTGGCGACGGATGCGGCAGCGGGATGAAGCGTGGCGCGTAGTCGGCAAATGCGGCGACGGTGTCGGTCAGGTTTGCCTTGTTCGCCGCACCGAGGAAATGCCGCTGCGCGTACTGGCCGATCAGCAGGGTCAGTTCGATGTGCGGCAGGCGTGCAAGCAGCGCGTCGAGCCACAGCTGCGCACATTCCCGGCGCGGCGGCAGGTCACCGCCGCGACCGCGACCCGGATAGCAATAACCCATCGGCACGATCGCGACCTGTGCGGCGTCGTAGAACAGCGCCTTGTCGATGCCGAGCCAGTCGCGCAGGCGCGCGCCGCTGGCATCGTCCCAAGGCACGCCGCTCGCATGCACTTTCGCACCCGGCGCCTGGCCGACGATCAACAGGCGTGCGCTCGCCTCAGCCTGCACGATCGGACGCGGGCCCAGCGGCAGTTGCGCCTCGCACACGCGGCAGGCGCGGATCGCGGCGAGCAGCGTGGCGAGATCGCGTTCGGCGTCGACTGGTTTCAGCGCGGCATGTGCTCGCGACGACCGCACACGCGTCGATGCGCGTTCACGATCGTCATGGATCGGGAGCGGCGCAACGCCGCCGTGCGGTTTCATCCGCGCGATTGTACGCCGCGCGCCTGCTTCGTCCCGCGGCCCGGTGTATCGACGATGCGCCCGACTCAGTCGTTGTCGCGCGGCACCGACACGCTGCCGCGCACGTCGCGGTGATTCACGTCGCCCGAACCGCGCGAGCGCACGGTGAAGTTGCCGCCGATGTTCGACACGCTGAGATCACCCGAGCCGATCGAGTCGACCGTCACGTCGCGTTCGGCGTGGTCGACCGAAACGTCGCCCGAGCCGACGCTGCCGATGTCGACGCTGCCGCCGACATTCGCAAAGTGCAGGTCGCCCGAACCCACGTGCGCGACCTTCACGTCGCCGTGCACGTCGCGTAGCGTGATGTCGCCCGAGCCGGTGCCGCGCACATCGAGGCTGCCGATCCCGGCGCCGGTCACGTCACCCGAACCGGCGTGAGTGGTCAGCGTGCCGGCTATCCTGTCGACGCGCAGATCGCCGGAACCCGCATCGAAGGCGAGCGCCGCGACGTTCCTGACGTCGGCGTCGCCTGAACTGCTCTTGATGTCGATCGCGAGTTTTGCCGGCACGCGCACATGCAGCTCGATGTAGGCGTAGCTGGAATGAAACCAGCTCCAGTTCGTGTCGCGGCCCTCGTGCGGGGTGATCGTGACGCGATCGCCGCTGCGCTGCTGGTCGACGGTGAGATCGGCGAGCCAGGCCTGATCGGACGCACAGGCCCTGGCGCGCACCTCGACCTTGGCGAGGTCCGGCGCGCCTTCGACCACGACATCGCTGGAACCGAGCGCGAAGGCCACCGTTTTCAAACCGGCCGCGTCGACATCGAAGTCGCGCTGCGCGGTGAACTTGCATTCGTTGGCGGCGGCAAGCGCCGGGACGAGGCCGATCAGGAACAGCAGGCTGCGCATGAGATCACTCCGACAGGTGGACGGCTGCTCAGATGCGGAAACGCGCACCGGGGTTTAGCGGGATGCCGGGATAATCCTTCGCGGACTCGTTCAGGGTCCGCCTATTCCCTTGGCCGCGCCTTCGCGAGCAGCGGCTCGATCAGGTCCAGCGGCAACGGAAACACGACCGTGCTGGTGCGATCGCCGGCGACCTCGACCAGCGTCTGCAGGTAACGCAGCTGGATCGACTGCGGTTGCTGCATCAGGGTCTGCGCGGCCTGCATCAGCTTCTCCGACGCCTGCAGCTCGCCTTCCGCGTTGATCACCTTGGCGCGGCGCTGACGCTCGGCCTCGGCCTGCTTGGCGATCGCCCGGATCATGCCCTCGTCCAGATCGACCTGCTTGATCTCGACGTTGGCGACCTTGATGCCCCAGGCATCGGTGTGCTGATCGAGGATGAGCTGGATGTCCTGGTTGAGCTTGTCGCGCGCGCCGAGCATTTCATCGAGCTCGTGCCGGCCGAGCACCGAACGCAACGTGGTCTGTGCGAGCTGGCTGGTCGCCTCGTGCGCGTTCTCGACCTGGATCACGGCTTTCTCGGGGTCGATCACGCGAAAGTAGATCACCGCGTTGACCTTGACCGACACGTTGTCGCGCGAGATCACGTCCTGCGGCGGTACCGCCATCACGACGGTACGCAAATCGATCCGCACCATCTGCTGGATCACCGGCACCAGGATGAAGATGCCGGGTCCCTTGACCGCCTGGAAGCGGCCGAACAGGAACACCACGGCGCGCTGGTACTCACGCAGGATCTTGACCGAGCTGAGGATCAGCAGCAGCACGAAGGCAACGACGACAGCGGCTACGGACAACATCACGGTTCTCCTTTGCTTGCGACTGGCAGCGGTTTCACGGTGAGCAGCAGGCCGTCGATACCGATCACCTGCACGACCTGGCCGCTGTGCAACGGCGCCTCGGACAACGCCTGCCAGCGCTCACCGTGCACATGCACGATGCCGCGGCGATCGAAATCGCCGATGGCTTCGCCGAGGCTGCCGAGCAGTTGTTCGCGGCCACTGACGACCGGCCGTCCGCGCGCGCGCAGGGCCATCCAGACGATACCGACCAGGACCAGCGCGGCAGCGATGCTGATCCCGATCAGCAGCGGCAACGAGACTCCATATCCGGGCACGCTGGTATCCATCAGGATCACCGAACCGATCACGAATGCGACCACGCCGCCGATGCCCAATGAACCATAGGCCGGCACCACCGTTTCGGCAACGAGCAGCGCCACACCGAGCGCGATCAGCGCCAGGCCGGCGTAGTTCACCGGCAGCATCTGGAACGCATACAGCGCCAGCAGCAGGCAGATCGCGCCGACCACGCCGGGCAGGATGACGCCGGGGCTGTAACCTTCGAACAGCAGTCCGCCGAGGCCGATCAGCAGCAACAGATAGGCCACCTCGGGAGCCGCGATCACCGCCAGGAAGCGGCTGCGCCAGTCCGGATTGAGCGGCTCCACCGTAATGCCTCGCGTATGCAGGACCTGCTCGCCATCGGGCATCGTGACGCGGCGCCCGTCGATGTCGACCAGCAACTGCGGCAAATCGGGTGCGATCAAATCGATGACGTGCAGCTTCAACGCCTGCTCAGCGGACACGCTGACCGCCTCGCGCACCGCCTGTTCGGCCCAGTCCGCGTTGCGGCCGCGGCGCTCGGCCAGTGCGCGGATGTAGGCCACGGCGTCGTTGACGATCTTGCGCGTCTCCGCGTCGGACGTTGGTGCTGGCGGCGGCTGCTTGCTGTCCGGAGGCAACGGCACCGGCACAGGTGCCGGCGGTGTCGGCTGCCCGGGTCCGATCAGCTGTATTGGCGTCGCCGCACCGAGATTGGTGGCCGGCGCCATTGCGGCGATATGGCACGCGTAGAGGATGTAGGTGCCGGCGCTGGCCGCGCGTGAACCACCCGGCGCGACGTAGCCGACTACCGGAACCTCCGAGGCGAGGATCGCCTTGATGATGCCGCGCATGGACTTGTCCAGGCCACCGGGCGTGTCCATCTCCAGCACGATGAGGGCGGCATGCGCCTTAGCGGCGCGGGCGATGCCTCGCTCGACGTAGTCGGCGCTGGCCGGACTGATCGCGCCCTCCACGCGCAGCAGCACGGCAGACGCCGGCGGCTCGGCGGCAGACACGTCGCGCGCAACCGCAGGCGTTGCCAGCAGCAGCGACGCGGACCAGAGCAACCCGGGCAGCAACCTTGCCATGCCGGCATCACAACAGAGCCCATCCTGCTTGGCAAATGGCGGCGTATGGGCGCCATCTCAATGCGGCGCGCGAATGAATCCGGCTCGGTCCGGGTGGCACCCATGCGGCCCTGCCGGCATCGGTTGCGTTCGATTCGGTCGGTATTCGGCGCGGCGTGGCGATGCCGCAGCGTCGGATGAATGGAGAGATCCGCGTGCGCGCCAGGAGAGGTCGTGAGGGAACGACAGGCTGCACACACGGATCGGCCAGCAGATTGCCACGCACAGTGCGCGCGATCTTGCATGGATCGCGCGCAGTGCATGCGGAATTGGGCACAGTCAGGCCTCGGCCGGGTATGCGGCCAGGCGGCTATGCTGCCGTCCGTAGCCGAAATAGAGCACGCAGCCGAGCAGCAGCCACAGCGTGAAACGCACATAGGTGATCGACGGCAAACCCCAGATCAGCCAGCACGAGAAGCCGACGCCGATCAACGGCACCACGGGCACCCAGGGCGTACGGAACGGGCGATGCAGGTCGGGCCGGCGCCAGCGCAGCACGGCGACCGCGGTGCAGATCACGATGAACGCGCCGAGCACGCCGATGTTCACCAGCTTGGCCAGTTCGTCCAGCGGAAACAGGCCGGCCGCCACCGTGGTGACACCGCCGAGCAGCATGGTCGAGCGATGCGGCGTGCGCCATCTTGGATGCACGCCGGCGAACCAGGCCGGCAACAAGCCGTCGCGACCGAGACTGAAACCGATGCGCGCGCCGGCCATCAGGTTCGCGAAGATCACGCTGGTGATGCCGCAGACCGAAGCCAGCGAGATCACCACCATCGCCCAGGGCAAGCCGATGCGGGTGAACGCGCCGGCCACCGGCGCGGCATTGTCCAGCGTGGTGTAGGGCACGATGCCGGTCAGCACCAGGCAGATCGCGAAATACAGCAGCATCGCGATGCCCAGCGACAGCAGCACCGCGCGCGGCAGGTCGCGTTGCGGATTCGTCGATTCCTCGGCCGCGGTGGTCAGCATGTCGTAGCCGAACACCGCGAAGAACACCACCGCCGCGCCGGTCACCACGCCATGCATGCCGAACGGCATGAACGGATGCCAGCGCTCGGGTTTCACGTAGGCCGCGCCGGCGATCACGATCAGCGCGGCGCCGGCGATCTTGATCGCCACGATCAGCGTGTTGAAGCGCGCGCCCCATTCCATGCGGATCGCCAGCAGCGAGGTGATCGCCAGCGAGATCACGATCGCAGGCAGGTTCACGACGCGCCCCGGCGCGCTGCCCCAGGCACCTTGCGCCCACGCCGGCAACGGGATGCCGGCGGCGTCCAGCAGGGCTTGCGCGTAGCCCGACCAGCCGACGGCCACCACCGCGGCGATCAGCGCGTATTCCAGCAGCAGATCCCAGCCGATGATCCAGCCGGCAAATTCGCCGAGCACGGCATAGCCGTAGGTATAGGCGCTGCCCGAGACCGGTATCAGCCCGGCGAATTCCGCGTAACAGAGCGCCGCCGCCGCACTGGCGATGCCGGCGATCAGGAACGACAGCACCACGGCCGGCCCGGTCTGGGTCGCGGCCACCGTGCCGGTGAGCACGAAGATACCGACGCCGATGATGCCGCCGAGGCCGATCGCGGTGAGCTGCCAGAGCCCGAGTACGCGACGCAGTCCGCTGCCGCCGGTGGAGGCTTCGCCCTGCAGGGCTTCCACCGGCTTGCGCCGGACCATGTCGTTTATCAGGCCCATGAATCACTCCCCGGTGGTGGTGGTGCCCGCGCGCAGGCCAGCTAGGCGAACGGCTGATCGATCGCGGGCGATGGTGGCGTGAACCACTCGGCGCCTTCCGCGGTGACGAAGAAGTGGTCTTCCAATCGCACGCCGAATTGCTCCGGCACCACGATCATCGGTTCGTTGCTGCAGCACATGCCCGGTTCCAGCACTGTGGCATCGCCGCGCACCAGGTACGGCGTCTCGTGGATGCTGAGTCCGCAGCCATGGCCGGTGCGATGCGGGATACCGGGCAGGCGGTAGTCAGGACCAAGTCCGGCGCGTTCCACCACGCCGCGCGCGGCCGCATCGACCGTTTCGCAGCGCACGCCGGGCCGCACCGCTTCGAACGCGGCGCGCTGCGCAGCCTGCTCCAGTTCCCAGATGCGCGCCTGCTCGGCGCTGGGGCGTCCGAAGATGTACGTGCGCGTGATGTCCGAGTTGTAGCCCTGCACGCTGCAGCCGATATCGATCAACACCAGCTCGTTCTCTGCGAGTCGCTGCTCGCCGGGAATTCCATGCGGATAGGCCGTGGCCTGGCCGAACTGCACGATGCAGAACGTCGAGCCGTTGTCCGCGCCGAACGCGCGATGCGCGGTGTCGATGAAGTGGCGCAGCTCGGTGGTGCTGATGCCTGCACGGATCAATCCGGCCGCGAGGCGATGCACCTGCAGCGTCATCGCGGTGGCCTGCTTCATCAGCGCGAGTTCCGCCACCGACTTGCACATGCGGCAGCCGTCGACGATCGCGCTGGCGCCGACGATGGGTGTGGCGCCGAGCACGGCGCGCAGCCGTTCGAACATCGCATGCGGCGTGGCCGGATCGAGCGCGAGGCTGCCGGCGTGGCGTTCCTTCATCGCCGCGCGCACCAGCGCCTGCGGATCCTCGTGTTCCTCCCACAGCCGCACGTCCGCGGGGATGCGCAGCGCATGCGCGAGCGAGCCCGCTTCGAACGCCGGGCAGATCACGATCGGGTCGCCCTGTGCCGTCAGCAGCAGGCCGACCAGGCGTTCGCTCAGGCCCCAGGCGATGCCGCTGAAATAACGCAGCGAGGCGCCGGCGGTGATCAGCAGCGCATCGACGCGCTGTTCGCGCATCAGCCGTCTCGCGCGCTCCAGGCGCTGCTGGTATTCCTCGGCGCCGATCGCTGGCGCCGTCGTGGGCCAGGGTTTCAGCGCGGCGTGCGCCTGCGCGAGGTCGAGGCCACCGATCTGTGCGGTCATTCCTTGTGGTCTCCGTGGTTGCCGATGTCGTCGATGCACCAATGGCCGTCGATCAGCCGCGCGACACCGCCCGGGTTGTGATCGCGCAGTTCCGTCGGCAGTTGCGGCTCGGGCACGTTGTCGTAGCTGTGCAAGGCGGCGAAGCGGCGGATCGCGGCCGGCATGCCGACCGCGGTGAAGCCGGGATGACCGGTGCTGGGGTAAGGGCCGCCGTGATTCATCGCCGGGCTCACCGCCACGCCGGTCGGCATCTTGTTGCCGATCAGCCGGCCCACGCGCGGACGCAGCGCGTGCGCGATGTGCGCCCACGCCGCGTCGTCGCTGCTGTCCCGTGCACCGTACAGCGTGCCGGTGAGATTGCCCTCGAACGCGCGCGCGAGTTCCGCCATCTGCGCCGCGTCGGTGGCGCGCAGCAGCAGGCCGACCGGGCCGAACGCTTCGGTCTGCAACGCGCGCGGCTCGCGCAGGAAGGTCTCCGCATCGACGCTCAGCAGAGTCGGTTGAAAGCGATAGCCCGGGCCGGCGGACGCGCCGCCGGTCAGACAGGTTGCGCCCGCTGCGCGCAGCGTGGCCAGCGAACGTTCCAGATGTTCCTGCACACCGCGCGAGAACAGCACGTTCGGTGCGGCGGCGGCGAAATGCGCGGTGGCCGCTTCGACGAACGCATCACCGGCCGCGCCGTTCGGCACCACGACGATGCCGGGGTTGGTGCAGAACTGGCCGCTGCCCATCGTGCAGGAGGCGAAGAACTCCTGCGCCAGCGCCGTGCCACGTTCGGCCAGCACACCGGGAAGCAGGAACACCGGATTGACGCTGGATAGTTCGACGTACGCCGGCACGCCGGCCGCATCCGCGGCCGCCTTCAGCGCGAGGCCACCGGCGCGGCTGCCGGTGAAGCCGATCGCGCCGAGGCGCGCGTCGCCGGCCAGTGCGGCGCCGAGCGCGTGGTCGAAGTGATAGAGCATCTGCACTGCGGCGGCCGGCAAGCCGGCCTGGCGCAGCGCGGTGTGAGCCAACTGCGCCAATCGCTCGCTGGTGGCCGGATGCGAGGGATGCGCCTTGGCGATCACCGGATTGCGCGCGGCGATCGCCGACGCGAAGTCGCTGCCGGCGATCGCGTTGAACGCGAACGGGAAATTGTTCGGTCCGAAGACCAGCACCGGCTTGGCCAGCGGCGCGTAGTGCGCGCGCAGGCCGGCCACCGTATCGATCACGGGCTGCGTCCACGCGTAGCTGCGCACCGCTTGCGCCGCCTGACGCAACTGGCCGCTGGTGCGCGGCAGCTCGACCTTGGCCAGACGCGGCTCCTTCG
The DNA here is from genome assembly GCF_039523175.1 of Dokdonella soli. Taxonomy (NCBI): domain Bacteria; kingdom Pseudomonadati; phylum Pseudomonadota; class Gammaproteobacteria; order Lysobacterales; family Rhodanobacteraceae; genus Dokdonella; species Dokdonella soli. Next base: position 199,132 of record NZ_BAAAEU010000010.1, on the reverse strand, counting down.
GCAAAGCGGTCTCGGCGTGAGCCAGCGCGACCAGAGTGTCGACGTCGGCGTCGATCGCATCGGCGTAAGAGTCGAGGAACGCGGCGATCCGCTCCGGCGGCATGGCCGCCAGCTCGTCGGCCACCGCGACCGCCGCGGCCAGTGCCGCCTGCACGTCGGCCGCGCCGCTGACCGGAAACTCCGGACCGATCGCTACGCCCTGCGCCGGATCCTCGGCGCGAAAATGGCCGTGCAGCGCCTGCGCCGCGCGCCAGTCGCCGCCGATCAACACGGGCCGCACGGATGACGGTTGCGTGGACATGTCAGAGTGCCGAGCGGGTGGCGATCGCGTGGTCGATCACCTGCAGTGCAGCCTCACGTTCGCTGCCATCCATCACCAGCCGCGGCGCGCGCACGCGCTCGCTGCCCATGCCGACCTTCTGCTGCACCAGCTTGATCAGCTGCACGAACTTCGGCACGGTATCCAGCCGCAGCAGCGGCAGGAACCAGGCATACAACTCGGCGGCTGCGTTGGCGCCGCCGTCGCGGGCCAGCTCGAACAATTTCACCGACTCCTTCGGATAGGCGTTGACGAGGCCGGCGATCCAGCCCGTCGCACCCATGCACACGCCTTCGACGACCGCGTCGTCCATGCCGACCAGCAGCTGCAGCCGATCACCGAGCAACGCGCGCAACGCCGCGAAGCGGCGCACGTCACCGGAAGATTCCTTCACCGCCTGCACGTTCGGATAGTCGCGCGCGAGTTCGGCAATCTGCGCCGGCGTGAAATCGGTCTTGTACGCGATCGGATTGTTGTAGAGCATGCACGGCAGGTCGGTGGCCGCGATCACCGCGCGCAGATGCGCGCCCATCTCGCGCCAGTCGGTGGAATACACGTACGGCGGCAATACCATCAGGCCGCTGCAGCCGATCGCCTTGGCCTCGCGCGCGAGGCGCACCGCCTCGTCGGTGGACAGCGCGGCGATGCCGGGGATCACCGGCGCGCGGCCGTCGAGCGTCTTCACCAGCGTGCGCAGGATCGCCAGCTTCTCCTCGAAGCCCAGCGTCGCCGCCTCACCGAGCGAGCCCAGCGGCACGATGCCGGTGCAGCCGGCAGCGATCATCGTGCGCGCGTGTTCGGCGAGAAAGACATGGTCGACCTGACCATCGGGGGTGAACGGCGTGGTGATGGCGGGAATGACGCCGCGCCAGAGGGATGCATTGCTCATGGTCAGTTGCCTCGATACTCGTCTGAAAAGGAAGGCTCCGATTCGGCCAACGCGAGCGTGGCCAATCGGGCGGGGAACAAGGGCGGTCGTACACCGCCGCGTGGAAAACAGCCGAGTTCGGCCAGCGCGCTGCCGCAGATGCGGCCTTGGCAAGCACCCATGCCGCAGCGCGTCGCCAGCTTGGCGGCACGCGCATCGGTGAAGCCGTCCAGCGCGGCCAGCGTCACGTCCTCGCAGCGGCAGACCAGGGTCTGCGGCGTGGCCAGCGCATGCAGACGCGGGTCGAGCGCGAAATGGCGGCGCAACAGATCGGCGAAGCGCCGCGCCTGGGCGCGTTGCGGCAGCAGCGCAGTCGCTGCCTCGTCATCACCCGCGGCCGCATGGCCGGCGATCGCGCCTTCGATCCGCGCAGCCGCCAGACCGCCGATGCCGCACAACTCGCCGGCCGCATGGACGTCCGCAACGCTGGTGCGCAGCAGCGAGTCGACTTGCACCTGCGGATGCGCGCCATCGTGTTCCATTGCGCAGCCAAGCAGGCCGGCCAGTTCGACATTCGGCACCAGTCCGTAGCCGACTGCGAGCTGATCGCATTCGAGTCGATGCACGCCGCGCGCGCCCTCGATCTCGATCGCGCCGAGCTGGCCTTCGCCGTGCGCGCTGCGCACGATCGAGCCGCAGCGGTACGGCACACCGGCGAGCCGCGCGCGCAGACTGATCGCCTGTGCGGCCCGCGCAGGCCAGTGCAGCAGCTGCCGCGCGAATGCATTGACCGTTGCCGCCGGCGCCTGTTCGTAGATGCCGAGCAGCCGGGCGCCGTGTGCGCGCAAGGTCGCCGCGGCGGCGAGCAGCAGCGGACCGCTGCCGGCCACCACCACGCGCTTGCCGGCGATCGGCCAGCCCTGCTTCAGCAGCGCCTGCAATCCACCGGCGCCGGCGACACCGGGCAAGGTCCAGCCGGGAAACGGCAGCAGCAGTTCGCGTGCGCCGGTCGCGAGCACCAGCGCCCCGTACGTCAGGCGCTCGGCGCCTTGCGGCGTTTCGACCAGCAAGGCGTGATCTTCGCAAGCAACCACATGGTGCTGCGTGAGGATTTCCACTTGATGCAGCGCGGCGATCGCTTTGCGCGCGGCACGCGGTGCAGCGCGCCGAACGTCGTGACGCCAGACCTGGCCGCCCGGCCGCGCCTGCGCATCGAGCAGACCGACCCGCGCACCATGGCTGGCCGCCGCCTGCGCCGCGGCCAGGCCGGCTGGCCCGGCGCCGACGATCAGCACGTCGTAGCGCTCAGTCATCGGTCTGCACCCGCATGCCATCGCGCGCGGGTGTCATGCAGGCGCGCACATGCGCGACGCCGTCCACCTGTACGCGACATTCGAAGCACACGCCCATGCCGCACAACGGCGCACGCGGTTCGCCGTGCACCGCGCGACGAAACTGCAGCGTCACGTGTGCGACTGCGGCCGCCACGCTTGCGCCCGCCGGCACTTCGACCGGCTGTCCGTTCACCGTCAGGCGCACCCGTCCGGAGAGGTTCATGCGGCCATCCGCGACGGCGCGTACGGCGTCGGGTCGATCGCCGGCTTGCGTTGAAGCAGCAGATCCAGCAACAAGCGCGCGCTGCCCAATGCCGTCGTCACGCCCAAGCCTTCGTGACCGGCCGCGACCCACACATCCTGCTGTCCGGGCACGGCGCCGAGATAGGGCTGGCCATCGGGCGTGGTCGGCCGAAAACCGGTCCATACGCGCAGCCCCTGCAGGCCGTGCAGCACCGGCATGAAACCGAACGCGCGTTCCAGCATGCGCCGCACCATCGCGGGCGACACCGTCGCATCGGTCGCGTTGAATTCGCGCGAGGAGCCGATCAGGATCTGTCCGGTCGGCCGCGGCTGCACATTGAACGCGACGCTGCTGTCGGCGTCGCCGTGCGCGCTGTCGGCATAACCCAGTTCGATCAGCTGATGGCGCAGCAGCGCCGGATAGCGATCGGTGATCACGAGATGACCCTTGCGTCCGCGCATCGGCAGCTGCGGCAGCAAGACCGGCAGCGCGCAGCCGGTCGCGATCAGCGCGGGACCGCTCAGCCGCGTGCCGTCGTCCAGCACCACGCTGCCGCGCTCCAGCTTTCGCGCGGAGCGGCCGCCATGCAGTTGCGCGCCTCGAGCCTGCGCGCGTTGCACCAGATAGCGGGCTACGCGTGGCGGATAGACCACCGCTTCGTTCGGCACCAACATGCCGCCGCACAGACCCGGTGCGAGTTCCGGCTCCAGCTCGTACAGGGTTTGCGCATCGATCGCCTGCGCGTCGACACCGGCCGCTGCCAGGCGCGCGACACGCGTTGTGATCGCGCGGGTTTCGGCCTCGCTGCGCGCGACCCACAAGGTGCCGCAGCGGCTGAACTCGGCCTCGGGGAGGTCCGCGAACGCATCCCACTGCTGCAACGAATAGCGCGCCAGCGCGAGCTCGGCCGGATCGTCGTCCATCGCGACCAGATGACCCATCGCCGCCGCCGTGGCGCCGCCGCCGATCGGGCCGGGCTCGACGATCGCGACGCGCAGGCCTTCGCCCGCCGCCGCGTCGGCGCAGCTGGCGCCGATGATGCCGGCGCCGACCACGATCAGGTCATAACCGGTCATTCCGCGCCGCTGCCCCAGGCGAACGGGTCGGCTTCGTCGATCAGCAGGGTGGCCGTGGCGACGACATGCGCGCTGCCGGTGATCCGCGGCAGCACGCCGCGCGGGCCCGCTGTGTAGCGACCTTCGAAGACGCTGCCGAGAATGCTCTCCTGCAGCCAGGTTTCACCCGCGCCGAGCTTGCCGTCGGCCGCGAGGCAAGCCAGCTTGGCGCTGGTGCCGGTGCCGCACGGCGAGCGGTCGTAGGCGAGGCCCGGACACAGCACGAAGTTGCGTGCGTCCATGCCGGGTGTGGGCGAGGCCGCGTTGATTTCGATGTGGTCGATCTCGCCGCCGTGGGCGCCGCTGATGCCGCCCGCCTCCAGCGCGCGACGGATCGCCTCGGTGTAGACGGTCAGCTCGCGTTGATGGCGGATCTCCAGCGGCAGCGGCGTGTCCTTGGTGATGAAGAACCAGTTGCCGCCCCAGGCCACGTCGCCGCGCACGCTGCCATACCCAGGGACGTCGATGCGCAGATCGGCCGCATGCCGGTAACTTTCCACATTGTCGATGGAAACGCGGCCGTCCTCGTGCAGGTCGACGCCCACCGTGCCGACCGGCGTCTCCAGCCGATGGCTGCCGGCTGCGATGCGGCCGAGATGCGCCAGCGTGCGGATCACGCCGATCGCGCCGTGGCCGCACATGCCGAGATAACCGGTGTTGTTGAAGAAGATCACCCCGGCACAGGCATCGGGGCTCTGCGCCGGCAGCAGCAGCGCGCCGACCACCGCGGCCGAGCCGCGCGGCTCGCACACGATCGCGCTGCGCCAGCGGTCGTAGTGGTCGTGGAAGCGCTGGCGCCGTTCGGCCAAGGTGCCGCCGCCGAGATCGGGAAAGCCAGCGATGACGACCCGGGTGGGTTCGCCGCCGGTGTGGGAGTCGATCACGTCTATGCTATGCATACGGCCATGCTCGCCGGACCGCTGTCCGTGCGTCTAGAAACGCTTGCTTTCAGCGGGTGCGGAAATCGGCACAATGCGGCGCGTGTGCAACGCAGCACGCGCAAGCCTGCCATTACTCGAGAGCCGCCGGGAACATATCGATGGGCGTGAAGATTCCAGCCGACGAACTCCAGGCGCTGTTCGATGCCTTGCCGGATGTCGTGTTCTTCGTGAAAGACGACGCCGGCCGCTACACGCACGCCAATCTCACGCTCGTGCGCCGGCTCGGCCTCAAGCATCGCAGCGAGGTGATCGGCCACAGCGTGACCGAACTATTTCCGGCCATCCTGGGCGGCTCCTACGCCACGCAAGACCTCGGCGTACTGCAGGGCGAAGTGATCGAGAACCAGCTCGAAGTGCATATCTTTCCGAACCGCGAGCCGGGCTGGTGCCTCACCTGCAAGCGGCCGCTGTGGTCGCGCAGCAAGGTGCGTGGTGTGGTCGGCATCTCGCGCGATCTCGGCAAGCCCGATGGCCGCCACCCGACCTACCTGCGCCTGCGCCGGGTGCTGGCCTATCTGCAGGAGCACTACGCGGACAGCGTGCGCGTGCACACGCTGGCCGAGCTGGCCGACCTCTCCGTGGCCCAGCTGGAACGGCATTTCCGGCGCGTGTTCCAGCTCACGCCGCAGCAGGTGCAGACCAAATTGCGCATCGAGGCGGCGATGCGCCTGCTGCACGGCACCGACAGCGTCGCCGCGATCGGCCTGGCCTGCGGCTTCGCCGATCAGAGCGCATTCGCGCGTCAGTTCAAGGCGACCGTGGGCATGAGCCCGCGTGACTACCGCGGCATGGCTTCGCTGCAAACGCGGAAGATGCAGGAAGCGGCCATCAAGCCGGCAAGCTGATCCGGGCTGCTCGTTACGGCGCTGCCGAACTCGGCAGTGCATGCCGATCCACTCTCAGTTGACCTCGAACGATTGCAGCTCGACCGGCGTCGAGATCACGCTGAACGTCAACGCGGTCGCGCTGAGGTGGAACTGGCCGTTGAGCGCACTCAGGGCGCCGTTGTACGCATAGCTGAAGTCGGTCGGGCTGAAGCCGCTCTGGTTCGCGAACGTGATCAGTGTGTAGGTCGTTCCTGGTGTCGGCGGTGCGACACCGTCGGTGAACTTGAACTGGAATGTTCCGGTGCCTTGCCTGGCAAGGCTCCCCGCGAACACGAGGTGATCGGATGCGGCGTTGTTCGTGCCAAGCTGAAATGCGATCGCTCCACCGGCCTGCCAGGTGAATGCATTGCCGTCGAGTTCGCCGACCGCACCGACTGCGCCCGGCGCGACGGTGCCGCTCGGCGCGAGTATCACGTCACCACCGATCGTGCCGTTTCCGCCCAGCGTGCCGTTGTTGGAAACGTTCACCGTCGTGTTCGCCAGCGTGCCATTGACGATGAGCGAGCCGCCGGCGACCGCCGTCGCACCCACGGCCGCATTCGCAGCGCCGCCCGTCAGAAGGAGGCCGCCCGCGAGCGCGATGCGCGCGCCGTGAAGAGCGGAAGTCGCCGTGCGCGAGGCACGAGGCATGACGGTGCCTGCTGCAACACTTCGGATTCGCGATCCCATCACGATGCCTCCGCAAGCCCTGGACAGGTCCATCGTCGGCGATCAGGCCGGTCGCGCGCAATAGATCGCGAAATTGCGCTCGCGTCGCCCTGCGGTCCCACCGTGGCGGCGGCCTTGCACGCCGCGGGAGCGGCCCTTACGATCGATCCACAGGCGCGACCGCATTCCGTTGTCGATGCCACGCTTCGGGAGCGCGCGCATCCGGCGCGCCGTCCGCTTGCAACGGAAGACCGGAAGAATGATCGCGCACGCTGTCGTTCACGCCCAAGCGTATCTTGCCGGCACTCTCGGCAGCCGATGAGCGCATCCGATGTCAGCGCGGCGCGCGCGAACGGGCCACCGTTCGCACCCCAGCTGTGCCTCAGCATGATCGTCAAGAATGAGGCGGCGGTGATCGGCCGATGCCTCGCCTCCGTGCGCCCGCTGATCGGCGCGTGGGCGATCGTCGACACCGGATCGAGCGACGGCACGCAATCGTTGATCCGCGACCTGCTCGCCGATCTGCCGGGTGCCTTGATTGAACGGCCGTGGGTCGATTTCGCGAGCAATCGCAACCAGGCCCTGGAGCTTGCGCGGCAGTACGGCGACTACGCGCTGATCCTCGACGCCGACGAGATCATCGAGATCGACCGCGCCGCACGCTTTCCCGGGCACCTCGATGCACCGGCGTATTACGTGAACCAGCGCCTGGCCGACAGCGAATTCGAATACCGCAGTGCAAAACTCCTGCGCCACGATGCCGGCTGGCGCTGGCACGGCGTGCTGCATGAATATCCCGCGGTCGATCCGCAACCGCGCATCGAACTGCTCGATGGCCTGCGCGTGTGCAGCTTCCCCGACGGTGCGCGCAGCCAGCGTCCGCAGCGCGAAAAGTATCTGGCCGATGCCAAGGTGCTTGAAGCGGCTCTGCGGCAGGAGCCCGACAATGCGCGGTATGCGTTCTACCTCGCGCAGAGTCTGCGCGATGCCGGCGAGAACGTGCGTGCGCTCGACGCATACCGGCGCCGCGCCGCGATGGGCGGATGGGATGAGGAAGTGTGGTACGCGCGCTTCCAGATCGCGGCCATGCTCGAACGCCTCGCCGCCGGCGAGGCCGAGATCATCAACGCGTATCTAGCAGCGTACGAGACACGCGCGACGCGCGCCGAACCGCTATGCGAGCTCGCACGTTTCCTGCGTCTCAGGCATCGCTACGCAAGCGCGTATCTGCACGCGCGCGCCGCGGCCGAATTGCCGCTGCCGGCCGACCTCCTGTTCCTGGATCTTTCGGTCTACCGCTGGCGCGCACGCGACGAACAGGCGGTGGCGGCGTACTACATCGACCGACGCGCCGAATCGGCTGCGCTGTGCGAAGCCCTGCTTGCGAATCCGGCGCTGCCAGCCGGCGAACGCGAGCGCGTCGCGGCGAATGCACGGTTCGGCAAGGACATCTGAAGGCCGCGTCGCAGGCGATGTTGCGCGATACTTAGGCAGGCCATGGACCCGGTCCATGCCCGCATTCCCTCGACGCAGGAACTTGCCGATCCGGAAGCCCTGGCCGCAACCGTCCTCGTCCGCCGGACGGTCGGTTGCCGTCAGGCGTTCGCCGGTTGCGCGAATCCGATCATTGAGCGGTTGACGCGCAGCCGGCAGCCGGCAGCCTCGATCAATTGCAGTAGACCTGGGCCGACAGGTAGCGCCCGAACTCGAGATCCTGCAGGTCCAGTCGTCGCCGAGCTGCGGTACGACGAAGAAATCAAGTCCTGGATAGGATCCGATGTGCATCCTCCGCTGATCGCGATACCTGATCCGCAGGTAGCAACGACGGTGTTGTTTCCTGCAATAGAGATTGCCACGTTCGTCGTGAAAGTGGTCAGCGATACGACCCCGGTTGCGCCCGTTGCGCCGGTAGGGCCAGTCGGACCCGTGGGGCCCGTGGCACCGGTTGCGCCCATCACTCCGGTCGGCCCCGTTGGTCCGACGAGTGCACCGGACGCGCTCGGACCGACGGCGCCGGTCACCGAATCGAATCAGACCGGGCTGGTCCGCGCCGCCGCGCCGCCGAGCCCGGCGAGCCCGGCGATCGCCAGGTTTCCGTTTGCATCGATCGTGAACATCGCCGTATTGGCCGCGTTGTTCACCACGAAGCCGCCGCCGCTCGGCGGTGTCACCGTGACGTTCTGCGCGAACGCATCTGCGCACGCAAGCGTGCTGGCAATGGCTGCAGCAATGACGGTGCGACGAAGCCGGGACATCGACATGAACAACTCCCCTGAAGAGTGGGTGCGCCCGTGGCATTCGAACGTCGTTGCGAACCGCTATTGCTGACTTCTATACCTGTGAATAGACGCCATAAATAGACGTTCCTGGCCGCCGCGGCAACTCCCGCTAGCACCCAGTCAGGGTTCAAGGCGGAAAACTACCTCTCCTGGGTGCGGCCTGGCTCGGTTACAACATGCCCGCGGCGCGATGGGAGCTGTGCGTGGAATCCGGATTCACGACCAATGGCGCCGCTCAGCTCTGACGCCGCCAGCTCTTTCAAGGCGCGGCAGGGTCGAAGCCATCGACGAAAATGTCATCGACGATACGGATCGCCAGCGGCGCCACATACCCGCTCAGCGGAAAACCGGTCACGTATTCGCTGTTGGGATAGGCGCTCACGGACCAATGATCTTCCGGCGAACCGAGGCGTCCGCAATCGGATGAGCTCTCCGTTCGGACAGACCCGAACGTGCGTACGAGGGGGAGTTCTCCGATCGGCGCGAAGACCATCTGATAGCTGCCGTTGTAGACGGTGGTGCGCACCACGTACCCCGCTTCCGGCACCAGCAGGTAGGCCGATCCGGAGCAGTCAGACGACAGATGGCCGATGGCGCGGTACGCCGGAAAGGCATCGGCCGCGAATCCATCCAGTGGAAAGACTTCGTTGCCATAGAGTTGCGCATTGGCCGCCTGGATAGCGAAGCTGTAGCCCTTTGCGTTCAGCACTACGGCGCCTTGCAGGTCCGGCGTGGAGCGGACGTAGCGCCCGACGACCGCGTGGGCGGCGTCGACCACTTCCAGGGGCGGGGACGAACCCGACATAGCGGCATCGAACGATTGAGCCCCCGGCGCCGCAGCCGCGAGCGTGGGTGTCTGCGTCAGTGCCGCTGCGACGATGAAGGAAACCGTCCGGATGTTCATGCGCGATCTTCCCCAACGAGTGCAAAGGTGGCGTATCAACTTCGCATTGCCGTTCGTCGGCCCAAACCGCGCCTCGACCGCGGAGGGCCTTCGTTCGTCGCAAACGGCTTTGCCACGTTTGGCAGCATCGTCACACTACCGGGTGTCTACCTATACTTACCAGGGGCCAAAATGATGGACGGGGGCGTTGAAACATCGCCGCGCCTATGGGCCAGATTGGCCGGCGCCTTCTATCTGATCACCATCATCATGGGTGTGTTCGCCGAGGTCTTTGTTCGCGGCACACTTGTCGTGCGCGATGACGCCGCAGCGACAGCAACGAACATCCTGGCGCACGAGCCGTTGTATCGTTTGGGTCTGGCCGCCGATCTCATCATGCTCGCGAGTTATATCGCCGTGACGCTCCTCTTCTACAGCTTGTTCAAATCGGCGGGCAGGAGCCTCTCTCTGCTCGCCGCCTTCTCCAGCTTGGTGGGCATTGCCGTCTTGGCCGTCAACTCCCTCAACCATCTGGCCCCTCTGGTCCTCCTAGGAAACGCTCACTATTTGAGCGCATTTGAACCAACTCAGTTGCAAGCCCTTGCGCTTATTGCTCTCAAGATGCATGCGCGGGGTTACAACATTGCAGGGGTATTCTTCGGGGTCTATTGCCTGATGATCGGATATCTGGTTTTCAGGTCTGGCTTTCTACCTCGAATATTGGGAGCGCTGATGGCGATCGGGGGCATAGGCTATGTGATCGATAGCTTCGCGATCTTTCTTTCGCCCTCGTTCGCAGCTCATCTGCCCGATCTCTCGATGCTCGGCGGAATAGCGGAACTAGCACTTTGCCTGTGGCTGTTGGTGATGGGAGTGGATGCTGGGAAGGCAAACGCTAGGCGAATTAGCGGAGCATAGTCGTGGGCGCGTTGCTCGCGGATCTGCTTGGAGTAATCCGTCCGCTTGAAGCCGCTCGCGCTCACCTCAGTGTATTCGAAGGAGAAACCAATTGGACTCAATGAAGAAAGCCGGAACAACCTTGGACGACATCAGGATCCACGTGAAGATGAAGATTTCAGCCCTGTGGGCAAGTCTGATGTTCTGTTACATCTATGCGGATTACTTCGGGCTCTACGTGCCGGGGACGCTGCAAAAGATGCTCGAAGGAAAAATGGGACCGCTTGGACCAACTACTCAAGGGGTTTTGTTGGGAACCTCGCTCATGATGGCGATCCCGAGCATCATGATTTTCCTGTCACTGGTGTTAAAGCCGAACCTCAATCGCTGGCTGAACATCATCTTCGGCGCGATCTATACGGCGATCATTCTTATAACAATGTGGGATTGGGCGTTTTACATATTCTTCGGGATCATTGAAGTCTTACTGACGGGACTCATTGCCTGGTATGCATGGAATTGGCCCAAGCAGGAAGCAACATAAAAGGGTTTAATTCTGGCGTGGACGCCGGCTGTGGAACAGCTACTGATTAGCGGTAACCAGCGAAAAAAAGAGGCCCAAAAAGGGGCCCCGAACAAACTTTTGCGAAAGAAAAACAGACTTATGCGCTAGGAATACAACTATTGCGCAAGCGGACACGTGTCCGCTCGCGTAAAAGCTTGGTTTGGTGACCATGGAAAATCAATCGGTTACATCAGCCTCGCACGTAGAAGGTTGTGCGGATCTCGCGTAAAAGCTTAGTTTCCGGCGTGGTTTTGCGCAAAAGGTTGTCAGGCTCTCAAGGCGTTGATTTTGCTAAGGATCCTAGCGTCATTCCTTTTGCAGAATACCACCTCGTTGTGGCTACGCCGACAATGGAATCGCGCGCGTAGGGGCCCTCTGTACGACTATCGAAACTGTTTTCCCGATTGTCGCCCATCAGGAAGTATTCGTCCGGACCCAGCTTCAGATCTCGGTAGCGCATCCACTTCTCGTCTAGAAAATTCGAACCCATCTTTCCTTGGGGCAGGTTCTGTCCGTCAATCTGCACGGCACCGGCGGAAACCACAACATGCTCGCCAGGGAGACCAACAACGCGACGTATGTGCAGGACGTCGGGGTCACGCTTGGAGTAGTGCACGACAATCTCTCCTCGCGAGACCCCTTGCACTGCTTTGGACCGCGTGTCGGCGACGACGAAATCACCGATTGCGATCGTTGGCTCCATGCTCCCGCTTGGTATGCGGTAAGTATCGAAGCCAAGAAATATCGCTTTGTGGAATGCCGCATAGCCAACGGGTACGACGACGACAAGCCATAGAACGGGATACCAATACCATCGGTTATACCAGCGCGGTTCAAAGCTATTTTGAATTCGGCGTGCGATTAGCCAAGCAGCAACGATCGAAATCAGGTTTGTAGCAAGGCCGAATAAGCCAATGAACCATACTCCGCCCACGCTCTGTGCCCAACCAGTGACGCCAAACAACGCAAGGACGGCTAGTTGGACTACGTAAATGAGCACGCCGACGCCGTAGCGCCCTATGTAGATCCACGAAAGTGGACCCACTAAGAAGCCAAGTAGGAAGGCAAGCCACGGCTTTCGCCGAAGTCTTTCCGGACCTTTTCTGGGAGAGCGCTCAGACCCCAAATCAAAGCTGACGTCGCCAAGGGACGGCTCAATGCGTTCGCTCATGTGACAAGACTTCGCTCTCGAATTTGCAAGCCGCCTTCCGCAGCGGTTGGAAACGGGCGGCCCGTGGTCGCCCGCCATCAGCTCGAATAGTAGTTCCGATCAGACTCGGCGAGGCATATGCCTCCTAGTAGAACGGCCCATACTGCCACTCAGTAAGGGACAAGAACTTCTCACCGATTTCGCGAACTGGGCCGGAGCTAGGCGTCCATCTGCTGACGACGTGGTATTTGTCGGTGGCACCTTCGACTATCCGCTCCGAGCCATCGAGGCCCACACCTCCGTTGCGTGACGGGAGATTCCAGAAACCGGTTCTCTGCATCAACTCTTCGATCGCGTTGAACTGGTTCGACGTAAGGCTAAAGCTTTTTCGGCGAAGTACCTTTCCGGGATCATAGCCACCTGCGCCATCTATGCTCTGCGCGCTTTCGTTTGCGGCTAAGTCGATCCCCGACGAAGCTCGCCCAACGGCGAGCCCCACCTCAGCGACCGCTTCGCCTGCACCGCACTCACGGAAGTCACTCACGCGACGTGCAAAATTCGCGACGGATCATAGACTCGCAGTGCGAGAGTAGATTCGACAAGCCTACTTGTGGCACTACTCGCAAGGCGCACAGGGCACTTGCAGTACTTCTTCACAAAATTGCGCTAATTATCCTTCCCCACAGCAAGATTGAGGACATTCCCTCCCCATCAACCGCACTTGCTGTAGCCGCAATTCAAACACGTTGCACAGCCGTCCATCAGGATGACCGCGTTCGTGTTGCACTTGCTGCACATGGTGGCGCCAGGAGGGAAGGCACTGGCGGAATCGGACGAGGGCATCGCGGCTGAAGCCGCTCCTACAGAAGCGGTGGCGTCCTTGCGGGCGGCTTCGGCACCAGCGCCCGCAAGGTCATTGCTTATTTCAGAGTTTTTTTTTGCGCGTGCGTCGTAGGCCGCGCGCTTCTCGGCGATCAGGTTACGCTGCTCAGGGCTCATCTCCGGATCGACCAGTAGACCGATCATCTTGAGATGCGTCTCGATCACGTAGCCGAGCTCGGCGACGATGCTCGGCATGTAGACACCGCCGGCCTTGAAGTAGCCGCCTCGCGGATCGAACACCGCTTTCAGTTCCTCGACGAGGAAGGTCACGTCGCCGCCCTTGCGGAACACCGCGCTCATGATGCGGGTCAGCGCGACGATCCACTGGAAATGCTCCATGTTCTTCGAGTTGATGAAGATCTCGAAGGGGCGGCGCAGTTCGTATTCGGTGCCGGCGTTGAGCACGATGTCGTTGATCGTGACGTACAGCGAGTGCTCGAACAGAGGCGACTTGATCTTGTAGGTGGCGCCGATCAGCGTGTCCGGACGCTCGACTTTCTCGTGCATCTGGATGACTTCGGCCATCGGCACGGACGGCGCGCTTTCGGGCGCCTCGGCTGCCGGGACGACCTTGGTGGTTTCTTCCGGCTTGACGACGCTGTAGCCCTTGATCTTCTTGCTGATCTTCATGGGTAGTGACTGCTTGCTGGTACGTGGTGGTTCCGGCGTGGCCGGCACGGCGCGCGGAGCGGCGCGCATTCCCTGGATGGATTCACCATCGACCGGCCGGTGCAGGCCGGTCGATGGCGGGTGACGCGACGGACTAGCGGCGCCTGGCCGCCTTCTTCGCCACTTTTTTCGTTGCCTTCTTCGCGACCTTCCTGGCGCCCTTCTTCACAGCGGCTTTCTTTGCTGCGCCCTTCCTTGCAACTTTCTTGACCGCCTTCCGGGCGCCCTTCTTCACGGCAGCCTTCTTTGCCACTTTCTTTGCAGCCTTCTTCGGCGCGGCTTTCTTCGCGACCTTCTTGGCTGCTTTCTTGGCGGCCTTCTTCACCGGCGCAGCCTTCTTCGCCGCCTTCTTCGGTGCAGCTTTCTTCGCGACCACCTGCTTGGCCTTGGCGACGACCGCCTTGACCTTGCGCGCGGCCTGCTTGCGCGCCTTCACGGCCTTCTTTGCGACCTTCTTCGCGGTGTTCTCGACCGCCTGCTTCGCGTCGGACGCCGCAGTGCCGACCGAAGTCACCACCGCGCTCGCCGCGTCGGCGACAGCACTGCCGATCTGCGATGCACCTTCTCTCAGACTATCGAACGAACTACCGGAACTGCCGCCTTCGCTATGCATGGGTGTTCCCCTCTCCGTTTTCTGTGAGCCTGATGGGTTGAACGGACATCACGAGTTTCATGGACCCGACGCGTACGCGACCGATGTTCGGAACCTGCACTGAAGCGCCCTAGAACTTGCCGTAGTAGCCTTCCTTGAGCGCATCGAACAGATTCGCCGCGGTGTGCGTTTCGCCATCGTACTCGATCTCTTCGTTGCCTTTGACCTCCACCACGGAACCGTCCTCGAGTTCGAAACGGTAGGTGGTGTTGGCCAAATCATGCTCCTTCACCAGCACTCCTTGGAAGGCCGCCGGATTGAAGCGGAACGTGGTGCAGCCCTTCAGGCCCTGCCGATGGGCATAGCGGTAGATGTCCTTGAAGTCTTCGTACGGATAATCGGTCGGGACGTTGGCGGTCTTGGAGATCGAGGAATCGACCCAGCGCTGTGCGGCGGCCTGGATATCGACGTGCTCGACCGGACTGATGTCGTCCGCGGCGACGAAGTACTCGGGCAGCTTCTCGTCGGCTTCCTGCGAGCCCGGCATCGCCTTGCCGTTGATCAGTTCGCGGTAGGCGAGCAGCTCGAAGCTGAAGACTTCGACCTTCTCCTTGGACTTCTTGCCCTCGCGGATCACGTTGCGGCTGTAGTGGTGCGCGAAGCTCGGCTCGATGCCGTTGCTGGCGTTGTTCGCGAGCGACAGCGAGATCGTGCCGGTCGGCGCGATCGAGGAATGGTGCGTGAAGCGCGCGCCGACCTCGGCCAGCTCGGCGACCAGCTCTGGCGCCGCCTCGGCCACGCGCTGCATGTAGCGCGAATACTTCGCGTGCAGCACGCGACCGGGGATCGTGTCGCCGGCCTTGTAGCCGTCCGCGACCATTTCCGGGCGCTTGCGCAGCATCTCGCCGGTGACCTCGAAATCGCGCGCCAGCACCGGCGCCGGGCCTTTTTCCTTGGCCAGCGACAGCGCGACTTCCCAGCCGGCCAGCGCCATTTCGCGCGCGACGTCCTCGGTGAACGCGCAGGCGTCCTTGGCGCCGTAGCGCATCTTCAGCATGGTCAGCGTGGAACCGAGGCCGAGGAAGCCCATGCCGTGGCGCCGCTTCTGGGTGATCTCGTCGCGCTGCTGCGCGAGCGGCAGGCCGTTGATCTCGACCACGTTGTCGAGCATGCGCGTGAACACGCGCACGACTTCCTTGTATTCCTCCCAGTCGAAACGCGCCTTCGGGCCGAACGGATCGCGCACGAACGTGGTCAGGTTGACCGAGCCGAGCAGGCAGGAGCCGTACGGCGGAAGTGGCTGTTCGCCGCATGGGTTGGTCGCGCGGATGTGCTCGCACCACCAGTTGTTGTTCATCTCGTTGACGCGGTCGATCAGGATGAAGCCCGGCTCGGCGTAGTCGTACGTCGAGACCATGATCATGTCCCACAGGTGACGCGCGCGGATGTGGCCGTAGATCTTGCAAGCGACCAGGCCGTCGTCGCGGGTCACGTAGTTGCGGTGCGTCGGCCAGTCGCGCCAGACCACCTTTTCCGTGTCGGCGAGGTCGATCTCGTGCTGTTCCTTGATGTGCACCGGGAACACCAGCGGCCAGTCCGCGTCGTGCTCGACCGCGTCCATGAAACCGTCGGTGATCAGCAGCGACAGGTTGAACTGGCGCAGGCGCCCGTCCTCGCGCTTGGCGCGAATGAATTCCTTGACGTCCGGATGGCTGACGTCGAACGTGCCCATCTGCGCGCCGCGGCGACCACCGGCCGAGGACACCGTGAAGCACATCTTGTCGTAGATATCCATGAACGACAGCGGCCCGGACGTGTACGCGCCGGCGCCGGACACGTACGCGCCGCGCGGGCGCAGCGTCGAAAATTCATAGCCGATGCCGCAGTTGTGAATGACTAACAAGCCCGCGTTGCCGGCAAGGTAGTTGTTGTGCTCCGCGACGGTGAAGTCGTAGAACGTCTCCGGCAGGTCGAGTCCGCGCTCGATGCCTTCCAGCGGGCGCAGGCAGCGCGCGAAATCGATCAGCGGCCGCAGCGCCGGAAAGCGTTCGGCCCAGCGGTCGAGCCAGACCCGGCTGACCACGTGGCGCGTGTGGTAGCCGTGGTAGAAACCGAGGCTCTGACGCTCCTCATGGCCGAGTGTCGCGGCGAGCTCGACCAGCGCATTGCCGAGATCCTTCGGCAGCACATAGCGGTCGTACTGGCCCGACTGGCTCGCATGCGCGTGGATGCGACCGCGCTTGCCGCCATCGGCCATGTAGCGCGCGACCTCGCGCAGGAACGCGGAGTCGGAGATCTTCAGCATCGCGCCGCCGCCGTCGCGAATCGTAGCGCCGTGGTAATCGTGGC
This sequence comes from Dokdonella soli, assembly GCF_039523175.1. Taxonomy (NCBI): domain Bacteria; kingdom Pseudomonadati; phylum Pseudomonadota; class Gammaproteobacteria; order Lysobacterales; family Rhodanobacteraceae; genus Dokdonella; species Dokdonella soli. The sequence goes on along the minus strand of NZ_BAAAEU010000010.1, from coordinate 182,510 downwards.
TGCGCGGCTGGCGAAGGGTTAGGCTGGCGTGCACGCCGAACAGGCCGAGCAGGGCCTTCAGCTCGCCGGCGAACGCCGCGTTCTGCGTCGCAATGGTCGCGCTGCCATGCTCGCGGCCGACCGTACCGTCGGTATCGATGAGACCGGCCAGAAACGGCAGGAAATGCCGCTCCGGATGCTGCGCGATCCAGGCGGGCACATGCAGATGCGCGGTCTTGGCGCCGACCTGATCGTCGATCAGGGTCGTCGCGCGACTCGCCGCGAAACTCGCCACTGTGTAGTCCCACACCGGCGTGCCGTTCGGCGTGGTCGTCGCGACTACCTGTGCGCGCGACGCGCAGAACGCCGCGAAGAATGCCGCGTAGCGCTCTACGACTTCCCGCTCGGCCGCTCGGATCTTGAATACGAAGCGACGGCCCATCGCCTCGGCGCGCCGCCTCCAGGCGGTACGATTCGCGCGGTAGTCATGCTGCTTTTCGTAGGCGGAGCCGTCGCCGAGATGCGCGCCGGCAAACCACGCATTCAGCATCGTCGCGTCGTCGGCGCGCCACGCGTACGCCTTCTGCACCAGCGCGTCGCCCTCGGTGACCTCGTCGGCACGCACGTAACGCTGCACGCCGTCGCGGTAAACCAGCACCGGATGACGAACGGACGTGGTCAGCACCACGCCGTTGGCGCGGATGCGGATGTTGTCCTCGCGTGCGACGTGCGTGGTCAGGTGTTTCTCGATTGCGCGCATCTCGAAGCGGCGCGCATCACGGTCGTAACTGAGGATTCGCGCATGCTTCCCGGCGACCGCCTGATCGGCGGTGACCAGGCCGTGCTCGGTGACGACCCAGGTCCCCGGCGCGACGCAGCCGGCCTTCAGCGTAAGCCCGGCTTCGTGCACCTTGTCGAGGATGTTGTCCATCGAGTCGTCGATCGTGCCGGACACCGTGCAGTTGATCGTCGAGGTCTTCGGCTTGTGCTCCTGCGCGCCGGCATTGGAGGTGATGCGCCCGGCCGGGATCGCACCGCGACGCAGCGCCCACAGGAAGCGGTCGTACCAGTAGTTCTTCTTCTCCGGCGTTTCCTCGACATCGGCCAGCGCCTTGGCGACGCGCTGGTAGCTGTGGTCGATCGAGAGGTCGACCGGTTCGCCCTGCTTGGATTTCAGGCGGTATTTCTTGTCCCAGATGTCGTAGGACGCCGGCTGCAGCGGAATCTCCGCCGCCCCGCGTGCGAGCTGCTCGAGGCGCACCGTGCTCATTGTTGTTCGTTCCTCCGGAATTCGGCCGGGTCAGGGCCCGGTTTTGTTGCATCCAACGCTTGACCACGCGGCGCGCACCGCCGGCGAAAGCGACGCCCGCCCACGACGCGGTCCATCCACAGAAATTGCTGGCGCTGCGTGGCAGCGCAGATCAGGTTGAATCGTCACCCCGCCGCCCTCTCCAGGCCCCGCACCGCTGTGCGGCATTGCGCGTAACAATACCCAATGTATTGGTTAACAAGACGTCATCAACCACAACATATTGTGACGCCGTTCGGTAACGTACGCTTGCGGACTGGCGAAGTAAAGCAGTTTTTTGACGGCGTGACGCGCGCACTTGCCGAAGCTGAACCGTGCGCGCCGCGATCTCATCGGCACGCTTGAAAACACGGAAACCGGAGCGGATTTGCGCGGTCTGAACGATCCGCCGATGCTTGCCCTCTTCCAGCAACAAGGATGCTTTCCATGCCCAGATTCTTCCGCGATTTCGGTGGCCGCCCGACCCGCGCCGCACGAGCCCTGCTGGCTGGGACCGTGCTCGCCGCCGCGCTGTTCGCAGGCGCCGGCCGCGCGCCGGCCGCGCTGCCACCGGTGGTCAACGGCCAAGCCCTGCCCTCGCTCGCGCCGATGCTCGATCACGTCACGCCGACGGTCGTCAACATCGCCTCGAAGACGCGCGTCGCGGTGCGCAATCCGTACTTCGACGATCCGATCTTCCGGCGCTTCTTCGGCATGCCGAACACGCCGCAGGAAAGGGTGCAGCAGTCGCTCGGTTCCGGCGTGATCGTGGACGCGGACAAGGGTTACGTGCTGACCAACAACCATGTCGTGGCCGGTGCCGATGACATCTCGGTTACGCTGACCGGCGGTCAGACCGTCAAGGCCAAGGTACTCGGCACGGATCCGGACACCGATCTCGCCGTGCTGCAGATCCCGGCCGGGAAGCTGATCGCACTGCCGATCGCCGATTCGTCGAAGCTGCGCGTCGGCGATTTCGTGGTCGCGATCGGAGAGCCGTTCGGACTCGGCCAGACCGTGACCTCGGGCATCGTCTCCGCGCTCGGCCGCTCCGGCCTGCGCGGCTCGGGCTACCAGAACTTCATCCAGACCGACGCCTCGATCAATCCCGGCAATTCCGGCGGCCCGCTGGTCAACCTGCGCGGCGAGTTGGTCGGCATCAACTCGATGATCTACACGCCGTCCGGCGGCAACGTCGGCATCGGCTTCGCGATTCCGTCGAACCTCGCCGTGGACGTGATGCGCCAGTTGGTCGCGACCGGCGAGGTCAAGCGCGGCGTGCTGGGCGTCGAGGCGCAGAACGTCACCCCGCAGCTCGCGAACCTGCTTGCCCTCAAGGACACCAAGGGCGCGGTGGTCACGCGCGTGCGCGCAGGCACGCCGGCCGAACTCGCCGGCCTCAAGCCCGGCGACGTGATCGTCTCGCTGGACGGCAAGCCGGTCGCCGGCGAGCAGGACCTGCACAACATCGAGGGCCTGACCGCACCCGGCGCGACCGTCAGCGTCGGCCTGTTGCGCGACGGCAAGCCGCTCGCGATCAGCACCGCGCTCAAGGCGAGCGAGGTGCGCGTGCTCAAGGGCGAAACGCTGGACAAGCGCCTCGCCGGCATCCAGTTCGCAGAGGTCGGCGACGACCTGCGCCGCCAGGGCATCGGCGGGGTCAGCGTGACACGCATCGACGAGAACAGCCGCGCGTTCGCGAGCGGCCTGCGCAACGGCGACGTGATCGTCGCGGTGAACCGGCGCGACCTCGCCGGCGAAGCGGATTTCCGCCAGCTGGTCGGCGCGCATCCGCGCCAGTTGATGCTGACCCTGCTGCGCGGCGAGGAAGCCTACTACCTGCTGCTGCAGTGATGCGGAGGCCGGCGTGCCGGCCTCAAAGCTGAACGCACCGCGCACCCGCAATTCGTGACGCACGGTTGCGGCAACGCGCGGGGTCGCGTGGTAAGGTTGCGGCCGTTTTTCCCCCATTTTCGTGAATCTTCCGACCATGTCGCCACGCCGTTCCCTTGCCTCGCTCGCGTTTGCGTTCCTCCTCCTCTGCCTCGCCTCGCCCGCGCCCGCCGCGGCGCCGGATGAACTGGTCTGGCGCGGCGATCACGCGACCGGCCGCGCGCTCATGGAGGATCTCGCCAAGGAATACGCGAAGGGCAAGATGGGCAAGATCACGCTGCAGCCGTTCAGCACCGTGTCCGGCCTTGACGCGGTCGCACAGGGCAGCGCCGACTTTGCCGGCAGCGCGCGCGGCAAGTACGCACGCCGTGCCGAGGAAGCGAACCTGACCTTCGTGCCGGGCGCGCTCGACGCCGCGGTGCTGATCACGCACCCGCGCAACCCGGTCAACAGCATCACGCTGAAGCAGATGCACGACATCTACCTCGGCCGCATCACGAACTGGAAGGAGCTCGGCGGCGAGGACAAACCGATCAACTTGTACGGCATCGCGGCATCGCTCGACGGTGTCGAATACTCGCTGCGCCAACTCGTGTTCGGTCGCGGCGACCAGCGCGTAGCGGCTCCGCGCCTCTACATGAACACCAGCAAGCTCGAGGAAGCGATCTCGATCGACCCGGCCGGCCTCGGCCTGTCGACGCTGGCCGGCACCTGGACGAACAAGAGCGTCAAGGCGCTGCAGGTCGACGGCATCAACGCATCGACGGCCAGCATCGTCGACGGCAGCTATCCGCTCTACATCAAGCTCTACCTGGTGACGCCCGCGAACTCGCCGAAGCAGGCCGCGATCGACCGCTTCGTCGAATTCCTCGGCACGCCGACCGCGAAGGACATCCTGCGCCGCCACCAGCTGGTACCGATCAGCGACGTCCTCGACCTCGCCGCGCGCGAGACCAAGCGCATCGACTGGTTTGATGCACAGCTCGGCCGCGCGCCGGGCACGACCGCGGCGATCGCCGCGGCCGAAGCCGCCGAGGCCGCGCCCGCGACCGCAGCGGCGCAGCCGCCGACGCCGGTGTCCGCACCGCGCGCAATGCTGGAATCCAAGGTCGCCGTCGCACCGACTGCGGAGTCGACCCAGGCTGCGCGCGAGAACCTCGCCCGCGCCGAAGCGAAGAAGGCGGCCGAACGCGAGGCTGCCGCGAACCGGGCGGCAGTAACAAGCGCCGCCCAGGCGACGGCCGCGACGAGCGCCGCCGCCGCAACGTCCGTGGCGGCAACGACCGCTCCCGCGAAGCACGCGACCGGCGCGCCGTCGAAGGCGAAGGTCGCCAAGGAAACCAAGCCGGCCCCGAAGAAAACCAAGATGCCCGCGAAGGCCGACGCGCAGGCCGCTGCGCCGAAAGCGGCGTCATTCGGCAACGTCAGCGGCGGCGCGAACGGCGGTTGATGCGCATCCTCGCGGTTTCGCTGGATCTCGACGACACGCTGTGGCCGATCGAGCCGGCGATCCTCGCCGCCGAGCGGCATCTCGACGACTGGCTCAAACGCCACCACGCCGCGGTCGCCGAGGCGTGGCCGATCGCCGCGCTGCGAGACCTGCGCGAGCAGGTCTCGGCGGAGCGCCCCGATCTCTCGCACGATTTCACCACGCAGCGGCTGCTCACACTCGAACGCGCATTCGCCGCCTGCGGCATCGGCAACGAACATGTCGACGCCGCGTTCGAGGTGTATTACGCGGCGCGCAACCGCGTCGACTGCTACCCCGATGCGCTGCCCGCCTTGGCGGCGCTGTCGGCGCGCCTGCCGCTGGTCAGCATCTCCAACGGCAATGCGGACCTCGAGCGGATCGGCCTGCGCCAGCATTTCCGGCACAGCATTTCGGCGCGCGAGCTCGGTGTCGCCAAGCCGGCTGCCGCGATCTTTCACGAGGCCTGCGCGCGCCTCGGCGTCGCGCCGGAGAACGTGCTGCATGTCGGCGACGATCCGCTGCTCGATGTGATCGGCGCGCACGCGGCCGGGCTGCACACCGCATGGTTGAACCGCCACGCGGCGACGTGGGCGGAGCGTGTCGCGCAATACCCGGCGCACGCCGACGCGACACCCGATCTCGAAATCCGCGACCTTGGCGAACTCGCACGCTGGATTGAAGATCAAGGGAAAACGAAATAGCTCGTCATTCCGGCCTGACCAGCCGTTCGGCTGTTGAGAGCCGCCGGGATGACCAGCAAAGGTTTCACAACGAGGATTTGCAATGAATGCATGGGTGATTTCCGCGGATGCCGGCGACGCGACGCCGCTGCTCGCGATCGACCGCGAGACGTTCGCGGCGACCATCGCCGCGTTCGGCGACGCGGCACAGCGCTGGTGCGCCGCAAACGCGTTCGCCGGTGAACCCGGACGCTTCGTAACGCTGCCCGGCGCCGATGGCGCAGCCTGCGCGGTGCTCGCCGGCTGTGACCGCCGCGATCCGATCTTCAGCCTGGCCTCGCTGCCGGTGCGCCTGCCGGAAGGCCGATACGCGCTCGACGCGCGCAGCCTCGCGCTCGATGCCGGCGACATCGCGCTCGGCTGGGCGCTCGGCGCTTACCAGTTCGCGCGTTACAAGCAGCCGATGCGCGCGCCGGCCCAGCTCGTGATCGACGCCGCGACCGCCACGCGCATCGCTCCGATGGCCGAGGCGATCTACCGCGTGCGTGACCTGATCAACACGCCGACCGAACACATGGGCCCGGCCGAGCTGGCCGGCGCGGTGCGTGCGCTGGCCGAACGCCACGGCGCGGCCTACCGCGAGTGGGTCGGCGATGAATTACTCGCGGAGAATTTCCCGACCATCCACGCGGTCGGCCGCGCCAGCCACCGCGCGCCGCGATTGGCCGAACTCACGCACGGTGCCGCCGACGCGCCGCATCTGGTGCTGGTCGGCAAGGGCGTCTGCTTCGACACCGGCGGCCTCGACATCAAGACCGGCGACGGCATGCGCTGGATGAAGAAAGACATGGGCGGCGCCGCGCACGCGATCGCGCTGGCCGGCCTCGTGCTCGAGGCGAAACTGCCGGTGCGGCTGACCTTGCTGATCCCGGCCGTCGAGAACGCGATCGCCGGCAACGCGTACCGGCCCGGCGAGGTGATCACGACGCGCGCCGGCCTCAATGTCGAGATCGACAACACCGACGCCGAAGGCCGCCTCGTGCTCTGCGATGCGCTCGCGTACGCGGCGGAGCAGAAGCCGGACCTGATCCTCGACTTCGCGACGCTAACCGGTGCGGCGCGGGTCGCGCTCGGGCCCGAGCTGCCGGCACTGTTCGCCAACCGCGACGAGATCGCGAACGCGTTGCTGGGTGCCGCCGACGGCGCGCGCGATCCGCTGTGGCGCATGCCGCTCTGGCGGCCCTACCTGGCGATGCTCGACTCGTACGTCGCGGACCTAGCCAATGCCGGCGCCTCACGCCATGCCGGCTCGATCACCGCGGCGCTGTTCCTCGAGCGCTTCGTGCCCGAGGCGCAGGCCTGGGCGCATCTGGACGTGTATTCCTGGAACGACGCCGACAAACCCGGCCATCCGCGCGGCGGCGAGGCGCAGGGCTTGCGCGCGTATTTCGCGTTCCTGCAGCAACGCTATCGCTGATCCTGCCGAGCGCGATTCCGGCTCCGCACAAATGTAGGAGAGGCTTCAGCCGCGATGCGTCACCCCTCCCTTCAAGGGAGGGGTGAGTAGGGATGGTGTTCACGGCTGGCAACAGCATCGCGGCTCAAGCCGCTCCTACAAGAAGGCACCGGCTGCAGACGTGCCGATCGCGCTCAGTCGACCTCGACCGGCGTGACCACGCCGCGCGGCAGCACGCGCGCGGCCAACTTGGTGTCGGTGCGGATCAGACCGATCTCGTCGGCGAGGATGTGCGCGGCCTCGTCGAGCACGACGTCGCGCTTGCTCTTTGCGTCCTGCTCGCGCTTGAGGTCGCTGCTGATGCTGCGCTCGTCGGGCTGCAGGCCGTCGTCCTCGGATGAGGCGTCCTTCGCGACCGGGGGAGTCTTCGCGTCAGCCGCCTGCGCATCGGCGCCGACGGTCGCACGACGCCTGGCGGACGCGTTGCCTTTCGCGTCGTCGTTGATCTTCTGCAGGGTCTTGCTGGCCGGATCCGCGGCCGGCGTTGCGTCGCCGCTGGCGAGTTCGCGCGCCTTGCGCTTGGCCTCCTGCTCGTCGCGCTCCTTGCGGCGCACCTGCTCGTTCAGCGAGACCGTCTTCTCGTCGCGCAGCTTGCGCATGTCGGCGAGGTCGGACTGCAGGTTCTGCCATTCGATGTTCTTCGCGATGCGCTCGTTGTGGCGCTCGAGCAGCATCGGCACGATCGGCTTCAGGTCCGCGACCGGCTGGTACTTCGCCGGCGCGATCGAGGTCCACGGCAGCGCGTTGTCGTAGCTCGATTCGCCGAAGTCCTTGGCGTCGACGGTCAGCGGGAAGCTGATGTCCGGCGTGACGCCACGCAGCTGGGTCGAGCCGCCGTTGATGCGGAAGAACTGCGCGATGGTCATCTTGACCTCGCCGAAGGTCGGCTTCTCGTTGTGCGCGACGTCGTCGAGGTCGACGAGGTTCTGCACGGTGCCCTTGCCGAACGTCGGCTCGCCGATGATCACGCCGCGGCCATAGTCCTGGATCGCGGCCGCGAAAATCTCCGATGCGGACGCCGAGGCCCGGTTGACCAGCACCGCGAGCGGGCCGTCCCAGGCCATGCCCGGGTTGGTGTCCTCCTCCTGCTCGACCTGGCCGCCGGCGTTGCGCACCTGCACGACCGGGCCCTTGTCGATGAACAGGCCGGTGAGATCGGTCGCCTCGGCGAGCGAGCCGCCGCCGTTGTTGCGCAGGTCGACGATCACGCCATCGACCTTGTCGGTCTTGAGTTCGCCGAGCAGGCGCTCGACGTCGCGCGTCGCGCTCTTGTAGTCCTTGTCGCCGCGGCGACGCGCATCGAAATCCTGATAGAACGTCGGCAGCGAGATCACGCCGATGCGCCGCGTGCGAGCACCGTTCTTGACCTCGATCACCGACTTCTTGGCGGCCTGCTCCTCGATGCTGACCTTCTTGCGGACCAGCGCAAGCATGACGTGCTTGCCGTCAGGCCCTGCATCCACGGGCAGCACCTCGAGGCGCACCACGGTGTCCTTGGCGCCGCGGATCTTCTCGACGACATCATCGAGACGCCAGCCGACCACGTCGACGATCGGGCCGTTCTCACCCTGGCCGACGCCGACGATGCGGTCGCCGACCTTGATCTTCTTCGACAGCGCGGCCGGACCACCTGGCACGATCTCGCGGATCGCGGTGTAGTCATCGTCGCGCTGCAGCACCGCGCCGATGCCTTCCAACGAGAGCTTCATCGCGATGTCGAAGTTCTCCGACGCGCGCGGGCCGAGGTAGTTGGTGTGCGGCTCGATCGACGAGGCGTACGCGTTCATGAAGGTCTGGAACACGTCCTCGCTGTTGAGCTGGTGGACGCGGTCGAGGTAGTTCGCGTAGCGCTTGTCGAGTGTGTCGCGGATGTCCTTGTCGGACTTGCTGGCGAGCTTAAGACGCAGCCAGTCGTTCTTGATGCGCTTGCGCCAGAGGTCGTTGACTGCGGCGTCGTCCTTCGCCCACACCGCCTTCTCGCGGTCGTACTGGTAGCTCTCGTCGACGCTGAAGTCGAAGCCCTTGGCGAGTTGCGAACGTGCGTAGGCGACGCGTTCGCCGACACGCTGCTCGTAGATGTTGAAGATCGCGAACGGCGCGGCCAGGTTCTGGTCGTAGATCGCGTCGTCGAGCTTGTCCTTGTAGGCCGCGAAATGGTCGATGTCGGCCTGGGTGAAGAACAGTCGGTCGCCATCGAGCGCATCGAGGTAGCGCTTGAAGATCTTCTCCGACATCGCATCGTCGAGCGGCATCGGCTTGTAGTGGAAGCGGGTCAGGAAGCGCGTCGCCCAGATCGCCGCCTCGCCCTCGGCCGGAGTCGCCTTGAGCAGCGGCGCACCTGCCTCCGGTGCGGGCTTGGCGAACACCGGCCCGATCAGGGCGGTGAGGACCAGGGTGAGCAAGAACTTCCGCATTGCGTGTCTCCGTTGCTTCACGCGAAATCCCTTTCGCGAAAGGAAAAAATCAAAACCGCACATCCTGTGCGGACTTCCCAACCAGAGGAGCCGGCTATCAAGGCCCCATTTGGACTCTAGGCGACCTGAACGAACCCTGCCGCGTGCGCCATCTCGTCCGCGTGGTACGAGGAGCGCACCAGTGGTCCCGACGCGACATGCTCGAAACCGATGCGGTAGCCGAGTTCCTCGAACGCCTTGAATTCGTCGGGCGTCCAGTAGCGAAGCACCGGGTGGTGATGCGTGGTCGGCTGCAGGTACTGGCCGATCGTAACCATATCGACATCGTGCGCGCGCAGATCGTTCAACGTTTCCTCGACCTGTTCGAACGTCTCACCGAGTCCGAGCATGATTCCGGACTTGGTCGGTACGTCCGGGTGCTGCGCCTTGAAGCGCTTGAGCAGGTCCAGCGACCAGTCGTAGTCGGCGCCCGGACGCACTTCGCGGTACAGCGCGCGCGGCGTCTCGAGGTTGTGGTTGAACACGTCCGGCGGATCCGCGGCGAGCACCTCGAGCGCACGTTCCATGCGGCCCTTGCCGCGGAAATCCGGGGTCAGGATCTCGATGCGGATGCCGGGATTCTCGAAGCGCACCGCCTTGATGCAGGCCGCGAAATGCGCGGCGCCGCCGTCGCGCAGGTCGTCACGGTCGACCGAGGTGATCACGACGTATTTCAGGTCCATGTCGCGGATCGTGCCGGCCAGGTGCGCCGGTTCGAGCGGATCGGGCGGCTTCGGCCGGCCGTGCGCGACGTCGCAGAACGAGCAGCGCCGCGTGCAGACCTCGCCGAGGATCATGAAGGTCGCGGTGCCCTTGCCGAAGCATTCGTGGATGTTCGGGCAGGACGCTTCCTCGCAGACCGTGACCAGGCGGTTCTCGCGCAGCTTGGCCTTGAGTTTCGCGACCGCATTGCCGGGCGGGATGCGCACGCGGATCCAGGACGGCTTGCGCAGGATCGGCGCGTCGGCGAACCCGGCGCGGTTGCGCGCGATCTTGTCCTCACCGAGCTGCTTTTCGACGGGCACTGGGTGGACGGGCGCCTGCTCGACGAGGGTCAACGGGATGGTCTTCTGGGTTTCGCTCATGCGGGCTGCGCGACGCGCGGGACGTCGTCGGTCGGAATGCGGGGGATTTCGGAGGCGGCGGGTGTGGGCGTCAGCCCGAACTGGCGGGCCAGTTCACCGATCAGGACCGCTTCCACCGCGGCGAGCGATCCCGGTCCGCCCAAGTCTAGCACCTGGGTGACCGCAAGGCCTTGATAACCGCACGGATTGATGCGGTGGAACGGCTCCAGATCCATTGCGACATTGAACGCGAGACCGTGGAACGAGCAACCGCGGCGCACGCGCAGGCCAAGCGCGGCAACCTTGGCGCCGCCGACATAGACGCCCGGCGCGCCATCACGGCGCAGCGCGACGATGTTCCAGGTCTCCAGCGTGTCGATGATCGCCTGCTCGATGCGGTTCACCAGCTCGCGCACCCCGACCTTGAGTCGGCGCAGGTCGAACAGCGGATACGCAACGATCTGGCCAGGGCCGTGGTAGGTGACCTGGCCGCCGCGGTCGACCGGCACCACCGGGATGTCGCCCGGCAGCAGTACGTGCTCCCATTTGCCGGCCTGGCCGAGCGTGAACACCGGTTCGTGCTCGAGCACCCAGAGCTCGTCCGGCGTGTCCGGCCCGCGCGCGTCGGTGAACGCCTGCATCGCGCGCCAGACCGGTTCGTAGGGTTGCAGACCGGGCGGACGGCGGACGATCAGGGGCCGCGAGTCGGCCATCGGCAATGGGGAATCGGCGCTCAAGTCCTTCGCATCTCTTCAGCTTCTGCCATTCCCGGCGACTGGCTCTAAAGCGTCCAGCGGATATCCGGATCGGCACGCAGCGCGGCGTGCGCCTCGTCGTACTTGCTGCGTGCGGGGCAGGTGAAGCTGACCGTGACCGACACGTAGTTGCCCTCACGCGAGGGTCGCACGCGCACCGAGCCGGCCAGCACGCTGAGGCCAAGTTGTTCGAGGATCTGCGGCACCCGGCTCTCCAGCGCGGCAGCCGCCGCGCCCATCGCGGTGATCTCGAACACACCCGGGAACTGGAAGCCCTGCTCCGGATTCTGCGCCTGGATTGCGTCAAGATCTTTCATCAAGCCATTCACCTTGTTGGGGGGCGCCGTCTGCGCGGCGCGCCCTCGCGTCGTAATCTGGTCCGGATCAGTTGCCCTTCGGCGCCGCCGACACGTTGCCGCCGGCATCGCCCTTGAACCACATCCACGCGCCGTCGGACATGCGCTTGAAGAAGCCGCCCTCAGCGCCGTCGGCCAGCGCGATCAGCGGCCGTTCCAGCAATGTCTTGTTGTCGAGTTGCACTTTCAAGGTGCCGACCTGCTTGCCCTTGCCGATCGGCGCGACCAGACGCGCCGGCATGTCGAGGCTGGCCTTGAGGTCGGCGTAGCGGCCACGCGGGAATGTGATCAGCACATCCTCGGCGATGCCCAACGGCAGGCTCGCGACCGCGCCCTTCCAGAGTTCCGGCGTCGCCAGCGGCTTGTTCGCCTCGTAGAGCTTGTGCGTCTCGAAGAAGCGGAAGCCATAGCTCAGCAGCGCCTGGTTGTCGTCGGCGCGCTGCTTCTCGCTCGGTGCGCCCATTACGACCGCGATCAGGCGCTGGTCGCCGTGCAGCGACGAGGTGGCCAGGCAGAAGCCGGCCTCGGAGGTGTGTCCGGTCTTGATGCCGTCGACGGTCGAGTCGCGCCACAGCAGCGTGTTGCGGTTGTGCTGCTTGATCCCGTTCCACTCGAAATCCTTGATCGCGTAGATCTTGTATTCCTCGGGATAGTCGTGGATCAGCGCGCGCGACAGCAGCGCGATGTCATGCGCGGTCGTGTAGTGGTTCGGATTGGGCAGGCCGCTCGCATCGACGAAGTTCGTGCCGGTCATGCCGAGCTTCGCCGCGTACTGGTTCATCAGCTGCGCGAAGGTTTCCTCGGAGCCTGCGGTGTGTTCGGCGAGCGCGATCGCGGCGTCGTTGCCGGACTGGATGATCATGCCGTACAGCAGATCCTTCAGCGCCACCTTGCTGTTGAGCTGAAGGAAGCTGGTCGAGCCGTCCGTGCCGGCGCCGCCGGAGCGCCACGCGCGCTCGCTGATGAACACCTGGTCATCCATGTGGATCTTGCCGTGCGCGAGCTCGGCGGAGACCACATACGAGGTCATCACCTTGGTGATCGAGGCCGGCGCGACGCGTGCATCGGGATTGTCGCCGGCGAGGACCTGGCCGCTGGCATAGTCCATCAGGACCCAGCCCTTCGCCTCGATCGCGGGCGGCGGCGGGGTCGGCCCGGCGCCTGGCGTGCCGGGCTGCGGCGTCGGCGTCGCGGGAGCCGGTTTGGGTACCGGCTGCGGCGTCGGCAGGTTCGGATTCGCGCTCGTCGCCGTCGACTCGGTGGCGGGTGCGGGCGTCGCCGGTGCGGCCGCCTGCTGCGACGGCTGCTGGGCGGGGGCCGATTGCGGATGCTTGGTGCGCGCTTCGAGCTGGGCGCTGGCGAACACAAGGGCGACGAGGGCGACGAGAGACGACAACTTCATTTCGGGAATCCGGTCCTGCAATGGATCAATAGTCGGTTGGCAAAACCGGGCATCCTGCCGCGGGTTACTCGCCGCATCCTGCGGCTCGGCCTTTCGGCCCGGCTTCGCCGTTCGTGTCCGCTCCAGGCGGACACCGTGCAAACAACGGTCGCGGCAGAGCCGCGCCACGTCTGTCGCGTCAAGCACTTGCGTGCCCGACGCGGCCGCACATCCATGTGCGGGAGCGGTTCTTGAAACCGCTCCAAAGGCGGAATTGTCGCAGAGCGTGCCCGCCAAAACATCACGTGAGCGGTAGCGCTGCGACCGCGGTATGCCCTGCGTTCATGGCGCAAAGGCGTGCTCATTCAGTGTTCGATCGCGACACGCGGCGCGCCGAGCCCGAGCTTCTCGATGCGCGCGGTCAGCGCATCGGCCGCGTCGACGTCGGCGAGCGGCCCCACGCGCACGCGGTGCACGGTGCGTCCGGCGACCGCGATCGACTGGATGTCGACGTGATCGAGACCTGCGCGCGCCGCGCTCGCAGCCGCACGCTCGGCATTGCCGCGCTCACCGAACGCGCCGAGCTGCAGATAGATACGCGGGGCACCGCCGCTGTCGGGCGCGGGCGCAGACACGGGCGCAGGCGCCTGTACGGCAACCTCACGGGCCGGCGCGGCCGCACGCGGCAGCGCCGCCGGAACCGCAGCAGTGCGCGTCGCCGGCAACGGCGCATCCGGATGCGCGGGATCGATCGCACGTACCTCGACCAGCCCGGTGCCCTTCGGCCAGACGCCGATCTTGACCGCGGCCGCATACGAGAGATCGATGATGCGGTTTTCGTGGAACGGTCCGCGGTCGTTGACGCGCACGACCACGCTCTTGCCATTGTCGAGGTTGGTCACGCGCGCGTAGCTCGGCAGCGGCAGCGTCTTGTGCGCGGCGGTGAACGCGTACATGTCATACGGCTCGAACGACGACGTCATGTAGCCGTGGAACTTGTTGCCATACCACGAGGCGATGCCGCGCTCGACATAGCCGCTTCCGTCGGACAACACACGGTAGGTCTGGCCGAGCACGCTGTAGGTTTCCTTGTTGCCATAGCGCGAGCGCGGCTCGTCCTTCGGTACCGGTTCGGGGATCTTGCTGACATCGATCGGCGGCGCGGCCGGGCCATTGTCGTCATTCTGGCTGTAGCGTTCGGACTGCGGCCGGGCAGTCTCGGCCGGCAGGCGGCCGCTGCGCGGGCCGGACGCAGACGAAGGGCCCGCGTCGCGCCGCGGCTTGTGGCCGGCGCAGGCCGCGAGCGCTATGGCCACGCCGACCAGGATCAGCACGCGCCCGCGCGTCACGGCGGTGTCGCCGCGCCCGCGGCAATCGCCTGGGCAAGCTGCCACACCGCCATCGAATACAGCGGGCTCTTGTTGTAGCGCGTGATCACCTGGAAGTTCTTGAACGTGAGCCAGTATTCGGGGCCGCGTTCGCCGTCGAGCCTGAGCAGCGTCGAGGCGACGTCGGCGTCGACGTACTCGATCGGCGCATAGCCCCAGGCCTCCATCTGCTGCACCGGATAGACGGGCTCGAAATTGGCGGGATTGAGAGCGCGCGCGTCGCTGGCCGCCTGCACGCGCACGGCGACCGGCTGATCCTTCTGCCAGCCGTGCGCGGCAAAATAGTTCGCCACACTGGCCGTGATGTCGGGCAGCGAATTCCACAGGTCGATGCGACCATCGCCGTCCTCGTCCTTCGCCCACTTCGCGATGCTGGTCGGCATGAACTGGCCCCAGCCCATCGCGCCGGCGTACGAGCCCCTGAGTTCATCGATCGGGTAGGCGAGCTGCTGGTCGCCGAGCAGGAACAATTGCTTCAGCTCGCCGCGGAAGAATGTGGCGCGCGGCGGGTAGTGGAACGCGAGCGTGGCCAGCGCGTCGAGCACGCGGTACTTGCCGGTGATGCGCCCGTAGCCGGTCTCCACACCGATGATCGCGACGACGACCTGCGGCGGCACGCTGTACTCGTTGCCGATGCGATCGAGCAGCACGCGGTTCGCGCGATAGAACGCGATGCCGTCATCGATGCGCTTGTCGGTCAGGAAGATCGGCCGGTACTCGCTCCACGGCTTGGTCGCCTCGGCCGGGCGCGCGATCGCATCGAGGATGCTCTGCTGCATCTTCGCACCCGCCAGTGTGGCGAGCACACTCGATTCGGACGGTCCGCCGGCCTTCGCGACCTCGGCCGCGAATGCGCGCTCCACCGTTTCTACCGTTTCGACACCAGCACTTTGTGCGGAAGCGAAGACACTCTCCGCACCCAGGGCGCAGACCGACGCGAGGACAAGATGAGCGCACGCGGCGCGAACGGCTTCCAACATGCGGGTAATGTAGCATCTCGAACGCCGGAGACGCTGGAGGGTGAGCGATGCCGGATCAGGAAGATCAGTCGCTTCGTGGACCTCCGTGATCCGCGGCGATGCCGAACCGCGCCTCGCCGGCGTATCTCTCAACTCGCGACCATCTTGCGATGCGCGTGGATCGACATCAGCACGCCGAAACCGGCGAGCAGCGAGACCGCCGAGGTGCCGCCGTAGCTCACCAGCGGCAACGGCACGCCGACCACGGGCAGCATGCCGGTGATCATGCCGCCGTTGACCATCACGTAGACAAACAGCGCCATGCTGATCGCGCCGGCGAGCAGGCGCGCATAGGTGTCCTTCGCCTCGGCCGCAATCCACAGGCAGCGCGCGATGATGAACACGTACAGCGCGAGCAACAGCAGTACGCCGACCAGGCCCCATTCCTCGGCGAACACCGAGAAGATGAAATCGGTGGTGTGTTCGGGCAGGAATTCGAGGCGCGACTGCGTGCCGTGATGCCAACCCTTGCCCCATAGGCCACCCGAGCCGACCGCGATCTTCGACTGGATGATGTGCCAGCCGTTGCCGAGCGGATCGGCCTCGGGGTCGAGCAGGGTCAGCACGCGATTGCGCTGGTAGTCGTGCAGGAAGTGCCAGGCCACCGGCACCACACCCGCGAACGCGCCGAGCAGCACACCGATGCGCCACCAGGCCAAGCCGGAGAGGAACACGCCGAACGCGCCGCTGGCGGCGATCAGCAGTGCGGTGCCGAGATCGGGCTGCTTGGCGACCAGTGCGGCCGGAATCGCGATCAGACCGCCGACCACGCCGAGCGTGGTCCAGCCCGGCGGCAGCGGTCGCCCGTTGAGATACCAGGCGACCATCATCGGCATGGTCAGCTTGAGCAGTTCGGACGGCTGGAAGCGCACGATGCGCAGGTCCAGCCAGCGGTTCGCACCGCGGCCCTCGCCGAGCACGACGACGACGACCAGCAGCACCACGCTGCCCGCGTACAGCCACGGCGTCCAGTTGCGCAGGGTCAGTGGCGGGATGCGCGCGATCGCGGCCATCAGCACGAGTCCGAGCACGAAGCGCAGCGCCTGCGAGATCACCTGACCGCGATCGAGGTCGCTGGCGCTGTACAGCGTCATCAGGCCGACGCCCATCAGCAGCAGCAAGGCTCCCAGCAGGGGCAGGTCGACGCGCGGCTTGCGCCACATCGAGCCCAGGCGGTGACGCCATTCGAGGATCAGTTCGTCGATCATCGCGCCGGCTCCGGTGACGCGGCGGCGATCTTGGTGCGCGTGTCGCGGCCCTGCTGTTCCTGGTCGCCCGGCAGCCACGCGTCGAGGATCTTGCGCGCGATCGGTGCCGCGTCGTGCGCGCCGCTGCGGCCGGCCTCGAGCGCGACGATCACTGCGATGCGCGCATCGTCGGCGGGCGCGAACGCCTCGAACAGCACCTGGTGGCGTTCGATCGGGCTGGCGCTGATGCTGGTCCACTCCTCGGTCGTGCGCGAATAGCGCTCGGCAGTGCCGGTCTTGCCGGCAATCGCGTACGGAAATCCGTCGTTGAGCCCGCGCGCGGTGCCGCTCTTGACCACCTCGATCATGCCCTGCTGCACGGCCAGCCAGTTGTCCGGCCGCTTGATCACGTTCGCTGGCGCGGCCACGCGCGGCGCCGGTTCGGGTCGGCCGTCGAGGCCGCTCTGCACCGCGCGCAGCAGGTGCGGCGTGTGCGGCTGGCCGCGGTCGGCCAATGTCGCGACCGCGTTCGCGAGCTGCAACGGCGTGACCACCCAGTAGCCCTGGCCGATGCCGGCGATCACGGTTTCGCCCGGATACCAGGCCTGGTTGAAGCGCCCGCGCTTCCAGTCACGCGAGGGCAGCACGCCCTTGCCTTCGCCGACCAGGTCGATGCCGGTCGGCCTGCCGAACCCGAAGCGATCCATGAAATCGCTGAAGCGATCGATGCCCATGTCGAGCGCCAGCGAATAAAAGTACGTGTTCACCGATTTCGCGATCGCCTGGACCAGGTCGACCCGGCCCTGGCCGCCGCGCACGTCGTCGCGGTAGGCACGCGACTGGCCCGGGATGAAGAATTCGCCGGTCGACAGCACGGTATCGCTCGGCCGGCGCAGGCCGAGCTCGAGGCCGCCAAGTCCGACGAACGGCTTCATCGTCGAGCCGGGCGCGTAGCCGCCGCGGATGACCCGGTTCAGCAGCGGCTTGTCCGGCGCGTTGAGCAGGGCCGCGTAGTCCACGCCGGCGATGCCGTTCACGAACGGATTCGGATCGAAGCTCGGCACGCTGACCATCGCCAGCACCTCGCCGTTGCGTGGATCGATCACGACCGCGGCCCCCGCGCGACCCTCGAAGGTGGCCTCGGTGACTTCCTGCAGGTGCGAGTCGATGGTCAGGTACAGGTTCTGGCCGGGCTTCGGCGCGACGCGATCGAGCACGCGCAACGGACGATGATCGGCATTGACCTCGACCTGCTCGTAGCCGGGTTCACCGTGCAGGCGATCCTCGTAGTAGCGCTCAACGCCGGTCTTGCCGATGTGCGTGGTGCCGGCGTAGTCGCCCCTGTCGAGCTTGGCGAGGTCGTCCTCGTCGATGCGCCCGACGTAGCCGACGGTGTGCGCGAACTCCGCGCCGAGCGGATACGAGCGAGTCAGGTACGGCACGACCTCGACGCCCGGGAAGGCCCAGCGGTTGATCGAGAACTTCGCGATCTCCTCCTCGGACAGCTTCATGCGCAGCGGCACGCTCTGGTACGAACGCTTGCTCTTGCGCAGCGCGTTGAAGCGCGCGATGTCGTCGTCGCTGATCGGCACGATCCCGCCGAGCCTGGCGAGCAGGCCCGGCATGTCACGCACGTGTTCCGGCGTGACTTCGAGCCGGAATGCCGCGACGTTCTCGGCGAGCAACACGCCGTTGCGGTCGTAGATCAGGCCGCGCGCCGGCGCCAGTGGGCGGGTCAGCACGCGGTTCGCCTCCGAGCGCGCGCTGAATTCGTCGTGCTGGCGGACCTGCAACACGCTGAAGCGCACGCCGAGCACGATCAGGCAGGCGACGATGATCAGGAAGCCGGCCAGCGCGCGGCGCCGGAACAGCGCGGCCTCGTGGCGCGCCTCCTTCAACGGCTTGAATGCGCGGGGCATCTCCGGACCCGCTATTCGCTCGCGCGCAGGCGTGCGCGCAGATCGTCGAACAGCAGATACACGAACGGCCACGCCAGCATTCCGGTCAGCGGCGCCAGCCAGAACGTCGCTGGCGGCATCGCCTCACCGGAGAACCCGCGTACCATCAGCATCACGATGCGATCGTTGAGCAGCAACGCGAGCACGGCCAGCGTCTGCTGTCCCATCGGGAAGAAGCGCAGGCGTGCGCGGAAGCGCAGCACGATGAACGCGAGCACGACCAGGCGCAGCGCCTGCTCACCGAGCAGTTCGCCGGTCATCACGTCACCGGCCATGCCGAACAGGAACGCGAAGCCGAGGCCGACGCGCTCGGGCATCTCGATCGCCCAGTAGATCAGCACCAGGCCGATCCAGTACGGCTTGAGCGGCGCCAGGGCCAGCGGCAGCGGCATCAACTGCAGCAGCAACGCCAGCGCAAAGCTGCCGGCGAACAGCCAACCCTGAACGCGTGCGCGGTTCATGGCGAAGTCGCCGCGGCGGCGGCTGGCGGCGCATCCGGCGCCGGGCCGGCGAGTTCGGCCGGCGGCCCCATCTCGCCCTGCAGCGCAGGCGGCCCGTAGGGCTGCGGCTGGTCACGCAGCAGCAGCACCTCGCCGCTGCGGTCCAGCGCGGCGGACGGCCGCGCGGTCGCGGCCGCGAACATGCCGCTCTTGTCGTTGCTGACCGACCCGATCTCGCCGACCGGAAAACCCGCCGGGAAGCGCCCGCCAAGCCCCGAAGTGAGCAGCTTGTCGCCAGGTTTCACGTCCGCGCTGATCGGAATGTTCGGCAGTTCGAGGCGGTCGATGGCACCGCTGCCGTAGGCGATCGTGCGCAGGCCGGTGCGTTCGATGACGACCGGGATCGCATGGGTCGGATCGGTGATCAGCATCGCGACCGCGGTGTTCGGCAGTACCTCGATGATCTGGCCCATGACGCCATGCGCATCGATCACCGGCTGGCCGATCGCGATGCCCTGGTTGGTGCCGACGTCGAGCACGATGCGGTGGCGGAACGGGTCGAGATCGACATCGACGAGCCGTGCGAATTGCACGGAGAGACCAAGGTTCTTCTGCGCATCCAGCAGGCCCTTGAGCCGCGCGTTCTGCGCGACCAGGGTGTCCAGGCGGTTCAGGCGCGCCTGCGCGAGCAAAAGCTGTTCGCGCAGTTCGCGGTTCTCGCCGGCGAGGCGGTCCTGGGTCGCGACCGCGGTGCGCGTGGCGCGCGCGACATCGGCCGGGAACGCGGCCAGACGATAGGCCGGCTCGACCAGCGCGCTGGCCGTGCGACGCAGCACCTCGAGGTAGTGGCCACGATGGTCGAGCACCATCAGCGCAACGCTGAAAGCGAGATAGACGATCAGGCGCAGCGTGCTGACCGAGCCCTCGGCGAACAGCGTGGCGTTGTCGGTGCGCATGGGGCGGTGATTCGTGATCGGTGATTGGTGATTCGGAAAAGCGAACGAACCTTACGCGTCAGACCTCTCTCACCCAGGTTTCGCGCCCGCTTCCCTCCAATCACGAATCACGAATCACCCATCACTGCTTTTCATTCCGGTGCGAAGAAATCGCTGCCGTGCTGGTCGATCAGCTCGAGGGCCCGGCCGCCGCCGCGCGCGACGCAGGTCAGCGGATCGTCGGCGACGTGCACATGCAGGCCGGTCTCTTCCGAGATCAGGCGGTCGATGTCGCGCAGCAGTGCGCCGCCGCCGGTCAGCACGATGCCGCGCTCGGCGACGTCCGAGCACAGCTCCGGCGGAGTCTGCTCGAGCGCGCTGCGCACCGAACTGACGATGCCGGACAGCGGCTCGTGCAGCGCTTCGAGGATCTCGTTCGAGTTCACCGAGAACATGCGCGGCACGCCCTCGGCAAGGTTGCGCCCGGACACCTCGATCTCGCGCACCTCGGACTGCGGGAAGGCGCAGCCGATCTCCATCTTGATCTTCTCGGCGGTCGATTCGCCGATCAGGGTGCCGTGGTTGCGGCGCACGTAGTTGATGATCGCCTCGTCGAAGCGGTCACCGCCGATGCGCACCGACTGCGAATAGACGATGCCGTTCAGCGAGATCACCGCGACCTCGGAGGTGCCGCCACCGATGTCGAGCACCATCGAGCCACGCGCCTCGTGCACCGGGATGCCGGCGCCGATCGCCGCAGCCATCGGTTCCTCGATCAGGTAGACGTCGCGTGCGCCGGCCGACTCGGCCGATTCCTTGATCGCGCGGCGCTCGACCTGGGTCGAGCCGCACGGCACGCAGACCAGCACGCGCGGGCTGGGCCGGAACATGCGCGCGCGGTGCACTTTCTTGATGAACTGCTTGAGCATCTCCTCGGTCATCGTGAAGTCGGCGATGACGCCGTCCTTCATCGGCCGGATCGTGACGATCGCGGCCGGCGTACGACCGAGCATGCGCTTGGCATCGCCGCCGACCGCCGCGACCGAACGCGGGCCGCCCGGGCCGCGGTCCTGTCGGATCGCGACCACCGAGGGTTCGTTGAGGACGATGCCCTGGCCACGCACGTAGATCAGCGTGTTGGCGGTGCCGAGATCGATCGAGAGATCGTTGGAAAAGAGTCCGCGGAGACCTTTGAACATGAGTGCGGCGCGCGCCTTGCGTAAAGTGCGAGAAAAGCGCGCGAGTGTAGACAGCAATGCGCGGGCGGGCAAGGACGGGAAGGTTAAAAAACCCTTGTCCGGCGCAGGTTTCCGCGCGTCCCGGACCCGCGAGGAACGTGGCGCAGTCGACATTTCCGGCCGCCCCGACACGGCGAGGCCGCAGCCGGCGAGGATTCCGGTTCGGTGCGCGGCTCGGGTAAGCTTCGCCGGTTTGCGCGGCGATTCGCCCGTGCACCGCCGCGCCTCTTCCGGAAATCCTTCGATGTCAGCACTGATCTGCGGTTCGCTTGCCTACGACACCATCATGGTGTTCCAGGACCAGTTCAAGAAGCACATCCTGCCCGATCAGGTGCATATCCTGAACGTGTCGTTCCTGGTGCCGCGCATGCGCCGCGAGTTCGGCGGCTGCGCCGGCAACATCGCCTACAACCTCAAGCTGCTCGGCGATGACCCGATCCCGATGGCCACGGTCGGCCAGGACTTCGCACCGTACCGCGAACACCTGATCAAGTGCGGCATCCGCCTCGATCAGGTCCGCGAGTTCGCCGACCAGTTCACGCCGCAGTGCTTCATCACCACCGACCTCGACAACAACCAGATCACCGCGTTCCATCCCGGCGCGATGTCGAGCTCGCACGAGAACCATGTGCGCGACGTGCCCGGCGTAACGTTCGGCATCGTCGCCCCGGACGGTCGCGAGGCCATGCTGCAGCACGTCAACGAGTTCGCCGCGCGCGGCGTGCCCTTCATCTTCGATCCGGGTCAGGCGATGCCGCTGTTCAGCGGCGACGAGTTCCGCACGATGATCAGCAAGTCGACTTACGTGATCGTCAACGACTACGAATCGCAGCTGCTGCAGGCGCGCACCGGCTGGAGCGCCAGCGAGATCACGCAGCGCACCCAGGCCTACATCGTGACGCACGGCCCGCGCGGCTCGGTGATCCACACACGCGACGGCACCACGCACGAGATCCCGCCCGCGCGCGAGCGCCAGATCGTCGACCCGACCGGCTGCGGCGACGCCTATCGCGCCGGCCTGATCTTCGCGCTGATGCGCGGCATGGACTGGCCAACCGTCGGCCGCGCCGCCTCGCTGATGGGCGCGCTGAAGGTCGAGCATCCGGGCACGCAGAACCAGCGCTTCGACTACGCGCAGTTCGCCACGGAGTTCAAGGAACAGTTCGGCTACGCGCTGGGCTGAACCCCCCACCGTTCGTCCTGAGGTATCGAAGGACGAACCGATTTCCCTAGGACCGCCATGAACCGCTCTTTCCGCTCGCCCTGTCTCGTACTCCTGGCCCTCGTCCTGACGGTGTCGATCCAAGCTTGCGCAGCCAAGGGTCCCTCCGTCGAGCTCAAGGGCCAGACTTATTCGATCGAGATCGCCGACAACGATGCGTCGCGCGAGCACGGCCTGATGGATCGCACCGAGATGGCCGCGGACCACGGCATGCTGTTCGTGTTCCAGGACGACACGCCACGTGCGTTCTGGATGAAGAACACGAAGATCCCGCTCGACATGCTGTTCTTCGATGCGGACCGCCGCCTGGTCAGCGTGCAGCACAACGTGCCGCCGTGTACGGCCGATCCCTGCCCCGCGTACTCGAGCGGTGCGCCGGCGCGCTATGTGCTCGAGCTCAACGGTGGCCAGGCGAGCAAGCTGGGCCTGGCTCCGGGCGACGAGATGCAGATCCATCGCTGAGCGATCCGAACTGCAGCCAGCCGTCTTCATCCAGGACGAACCCTTCGCGCAGGCCATGCACGCAGGGGAGGCCGCAGCGATACGGCACCAGCGGCTCCACCTCATGATCGACGCTGGCGTCCTCGATCGGCACGAAAATGCGCATGGAAAAACTCCGCGTTGTTTGACTGCGTGCAGTCAAGCAACGCGGCGTGCCGGCATCGCGGCGCGCTCGTGACGCGGACAAGACAGGGGGTGGCGTCGCGCGGGCAGATCGTGCCGGCGTGCTTCAGATCTCGACCATCTCGAAATCGGACTTGGTCACGCCGCAATCCGGGCAGGTCCAGGTTTCGGGCACATCGTCCCAGCGCGTGCCCGGTTCGATGCCGTCCGCCGGCCAGCCTTCGGCCTCGTTGTAGATGAAGCCGCAGACCACGCACATGAAGGTGCGAAATGGCGCGTCGATAGGCGCGGTGGCGGTTGACTCGGACATCGGGGAACGCATCGGTGAACGGAAGATTTGTATTCTCTCAGCTTGCATCAGCGCGCGAAAGCGCATGGCCAGCCGACCTGACACCATGAACGATCCTGCAAGCTTCACCTTGCGCGGCCTGTACGCGATCACCGACGGCCCACGCGCCGACCTGCTCGAGGTCTGCGCGGCCGCGCTCGACGGCGGCGCGGCGATGATGCAGTACCGTGACAAGACCGCCGATCACGCGCGTCGCTTGCAGGAAGTGCATGCATTGCAGGCGCTGTGCGCACGCCATCGCGTGCCGCTGATCGTCAACGACGACGTCGAGCTGGCCGCGGCCATCGGCGCCGCCGGCGTGCACCTCGGCGAAGACGACGCGGCGTTCGAGACCGCGCGCGCGCGGCTTGGCGCGGACGCGATCATCGGCGTGTCCTGCTACGACTCGCTGGAGCGGGCGCGACGCTTTGCCGCGGCCGGCGCCGACTATCTCGCGTTCGGCGCGTTCTTCGATTCATCGACCAAACCGCTGGCACGGCACGCGACGACGCAGTTGCTGCACGACGCGAAAGCGCTCCGCCTGCCGCTGGTGGCGATCGGCGGCATCACGACCGACAATGCGCGCTCCCTGATCGACGCCGGCGCCGATGCCGTCGCGGTGATCTCGGCGCTGTTCGGCGCGCGCGATGTACGCGCCGCCGCGCGCCGCTTCGCCGAGCTGTTCGAGTCGCCACGTTCGTAACACAATATCGCTCCAGTCCTCTTCTCTCGTCGTCCCGGCGAACGCCGGGACCCAGTGCCTTGTCCGTGTGCGATAGAGACGCTGGGTCCCGGCGTACGCCGGGACGACGACCCAAGGAGCGCCATGACCACCAACCACGAACTCTTCCAGCGCGCCCTCGCGCGCATTCCCGGCGGTGTGAACTCGCCGGTGCGCGCGTTCAAGTCGGTCGGCGGCGAGCCGTTCTTCACCGCGCGCGCCGACGGCGCCTGTCTCTGGGACGTCGAAGGCACGCGCTACATCGACTACGTCGGCTCATGGGGTCCGATGGTGGTCGGCCACAACCATCCGCACGTGCGCGAAGCGGTCGCGCGTGCGATCCAGGATGGCCTCTCGTTTGGCACGCCCTGCCCGGCCGAAGTCACGATGGCTGAGACGATCGCGAAGCTGGTGCCGTCGGTCGAGGTCGTGCGCATGGTCAACTCGGGCACCGAGGCGACGATGTCGGCGATCCGTCTCGCGCGCGGTTTCACCGGCCGCACGCGCATCGTGAAGTTCGAGGGTTGCTACCACGGCCATGGCGATGCGTTCCTGGTCAAGGCCGGCTCCGGTGCGCTGACGCTCGGCGTGCCGACGTCGCCCGGCGTGCCGAAGGCGCTGGCGGATCTCACGCTCACCCTGCCCTACAACGATCTCGCTGCGGCACGAAAACTCTTCAGCGAGGTCGGTGACGAGATCGCCGCGCTGATCATCGAGCCGGTCGCGGGCAACATGAATTGCATCTTGCCGCGCGACGGCTATCTCGCGGGCTTGCGCGAGCTGTGCACGCAGCACGGCGCGCTGCTGATCTTCGACGAAGTGATGACCGGCTTCCGCGTCGCGCTCGGCGGCGCCCAGGCGTTGTACGGCGTCAAGCCGGACCTGAGCACCTTCGGCAAGATCATCGGTGGCGGCATGCCGGTCGGCGCCTACGGCGGCCGTCGCGACATCATGCAAATGGTAGCGCCCGCCGGCCCGGTTTACCAGGCCGGCACGCTCAGCGGCAATCCGGTCGCGATGGCAGCAGGTCTGGCAATGCTCGAGCTGATCCAAACGCCGAATTTCTACGACGAACTCGACCGCCGCACGCGCCTCCTCACCGACACCTTGAGCGCCGCGGCGCTCGAAGCCGGCGTGCCGTTCAGCGTGAATCGCGTCTGCGGCATGTTCGGCCTGTTCTTCACCGCGCAGAACGTCGAAACCTATGCGCAGGCGACCGCCTGCGACGTCGCGATGTTCAACCGTTTCTTCCACGGCATGTTGAAGCGCGGCGTCTACCTCGCGCCGTCCGCGTTCGAGGCGGGCTTCGTGTCGATCGCGCATACGGACCAAGTCATCGCGGATACGCTCGCGGCGGCGCGCGCAGCGTTCGCCGAAGCCGCCCAAAGGTCGGCCTGAGACCACGGCTTCACGCGCTTTACACATAGATCGATTTACTATCTCCGGAAGATCGTCAGGATGGCGCCTGCCGTCATGCGACGGCATGCGAGGAGTCTTCCGATGAAAACGACAACGATGGCCTGCGCGATTGCGCTGGGCCTTGCGATGACCGTCGCGGCGAGCGGGACGCTGTACGCGGCCGACCAGCCGCAGACCGCGCCACCGGCCACCGCCCCTGCCGCTGCCGCAACGGCCGCACCGAAACTGCACGTCGCGTTGCGCGAACTCTGGCAGGGCCATATCCAGCACACGCGCGCCTATGCGATGGCGGTCAGGGCCGGCAATGCGACCGCGGCGAAGAAGGCCGCTGACGATGTGGTCGCCAACGCCAAGCAGATCGCCGATGCGGTCGGCAGGTTCTACGGCGCGGATGCCGGCGCCGCCATGTTGAAGTTGCTCGCCGGCCATTGGGGCGGCGTCAAGGCGATGACCGACGCGGACCACGCAGGCGACAAGGCGGCCAGCGCGAAGGCCATGCAGGATCTCACCGCGAACGCGGACGCAATCGCGAAATTCCTTTCCGGCGCGAATCCGAATCTGCCCGAAGCCGCGGTGCGCGGCCTGGTGATGACCCACGTCGGCCATCATTCCGCGCAGATCGGCGAGATCATGAAGGGCGACATGCAGGCCGAGGCCACGACCTGGAAGGCGATGCAGGCACACATGAACACGTTCGCCGACGCACTCGCCGACGGCATCGCCAAGCAGTTCCCCGCGAAGGCGACATGAACCCGGCGAGCGCCCTGCGCCAACTCGGATCCACCCAGCAGAAACTGCTGAGGAGGTTGCTGAGCGCGCCGCAGGGCGCAAGCGTCGAGTCGCTGTGCGAGGCGCTCGGCGTGACCCACAACGCGGTCAGGCAGCACCTGACCGCGCTGATCGCCGCGGGCTTCGTCGAGCGCGGCACGGCGCGCCCGACCGGCGGCCGGCCGCAGACCCGCTACGTGCTGCTGTCGGCCGGTCGCGAGCTGTTTCCGCGCAACTACGGCCTGATCGCGACCGGGATCCTCGAACATCTGTATGCGAGCGCCGGCAAGGCAGGTGTCCAGGCGCTGCTCGTCGCGATGGGCCGCGAGCTCGGTGCCGCCGCCGCGGAGCGCATCGACACGGCCGATCCCGCCGAGGTGGCGACCGCGTTGGCGGAACAGCTCGACGCACTCGGCTACGAGGCACAGGCCGTGCGTCGCGACGGGGAAACCCAGATCGAAGCCTACAACTGCGTGTTCCATGCGCTGGCCAAGGCGCATCCGGATGTGTGCCGCTTCGACCTCGCGTTCATGGAGGCCGCGACCGGCCGCCCGATCCAGCACATGGAATGCCTGCTGCGCGGCGGGCATGCCTGCCGGTTCCGCATCGGCACGGCCGCAGCCAGCAAACCGTAGTCAACAGGGCACGGCCCCATCCATGTTTCATGCGCCTTGCACAGGGATGGATTTACCACCCCCGGAAGGCAATCAGGATGGCCCCATCGAAAGCGGAGCGTTGATCGGCATTGCCCTTACGGCGTCAGCGGACAGGTCGTCACGCCCACTGTAGGCGCCAACGCTGTGCTGACCGCCTGCGCTGCCGCGTTCTGCGCCTGTGGGATGGCGTTGGTTATGGCCTGAACCACGAACCCGTCCAGCAGGCCGCAAGTGGTGCCGCCGAGCGTGTAGCTGTTGATCGTCACGGCGACCTGGGCAAGCGCGTCGGAATACACGCCGGGGCCGTCCACCAGCATGGTGTAGTCGGGTTTGTACGTCAGCGCGATCGCACTCAGTATCTTGTTGCATGCGCCGTTGCCAAACGTGCTGCTGGCGTAGCTGACCGGCAGAGTGATGCTGTCGGCGGTGCCCGGAGCGGAGAACACGCCGGTCGGGAAATCGCCGCTGAATGCCTGCGCATGCAGCACGATCGGACAACCGATTGCCCCGCCATCGCAGGCAGGCGTTCCGCATACGCTGTAGGTGACGCCGCTCGTCGTGCCCGACTGCTGCGGAACGCAGCCGTGCAGGCCCTCGATGCGGGTGCGCATGCTGTCGAGAAACTGCGTCGTGCTGGAGGACGGCGTCCAGCACGTCTCGAAGCCTTGGTGAAACATCAGGTCCGCGTGCGCTTGCGCGGCGCCGAACAGCAACGAGGAAAGCAGCATTGCGCGCGCCAGCTGGCGCGGCACCCTCGGATCACGGATGACGGATCGCATTCGGACAGTCCCTTCTCGGATGAGTTGACGAGGCGTGCTCACGCAAGCTCATACGTCCGACGAGGCGTGCTCACGCAAGCTCATGCGTCCCCTGCCGCGGCGCGCCGGCGGCAAGGGTAGGCCGCGCGGCAGGCAACGGCAAGCGAATCGACCGGCGCTGCCGCGGCGCCTAACGCGCGGCGATGAAACGGATGAGCGCCGCGTGCAATCGGCGCAGGCCTTCGGCTACGTCAGCATCGGTGATGGTCAACGGCGGCACGAAACGCAGTACATCGGGACCGGCCTGCAGCACCAGCAGGCCCTGTGCGGCAGCGTGGTCGAGGATCGCGCCCGCCTTGCCCTTGTGCTCGTCGGCAAGCACCGCGCCGAGCATCAGGCCGCGCCCACGCACTTCGGCGAACACACCCAACTCGGCATGGATCGTGGCGAGACCGTCGCGAAGCGCACGCGCCTGTCGTTCGACATTGTCGAGCACTTGCGGTGACGAGAGTTTGCGCAAGGCGACGCGCGCGACCGCTGCGCCCATCGGGTTGCCGCCGAAGGTGGTGCCGTGCGCGCCGAACTGCATCACTTCGGCGACCTTCGGGCCCGCCAGCATCGCGCCGATCGGGAAGCCGCAGCCGAGTGCTTTCGCGAGCGTGACGATGTCCGGCACGACGCCGTCCTGCACATGGGCGAACAACGTGCCGGTGCGGCCCATGCCGCACTGGATCTCGTCGAGCACGAGCAGCGCATCGTGCGCGTCGCACAGTTCGCGCACGCGCTTGAGGAAACCCGCTGCGGCCGGCAGCACACCGCCCTCGCCCTGCACCGGCTCCAGCATCACCGCGGCGACGTCGCCCGGCGCGAACGCGGCCGCGAGCGCATCGATATCGTTGAACGCGACGTGGCGGAAGCCGCCCGGCAGCGGCTCGTAGCCGGCCTGGTACTTCGGCTGCGCGGTCGCGGTGACGGTCGCCAGCGTGCGGCCGTGGAACGAGCCGTGGCAGGTCACGATCACGCGCCGTTCCGGTGCGCGGCCCTGCGCCGCGGCCCACTTGCGCACCAGCTTGATCGCGGCCTCGTTGGCCTCGGCACCGGAGTTGCACAGGAACACGCGCTCGGCGAACCCTGACGCACCGACCAGCTCCTCGGCGAGGCGCAACGGTGGCTCGGTGTAGAACACGTTGCTCGCATGCCAAAGCTTGTGCGCCTGCGCGGTCAGCGCGGCGACCAGGTCCGGATCGCAGTGGCCGAGTGCGTTGACTGCGATGCCGGCGCCGAAATCGACGTAATCGCGGCCGTCGCGGTCCCATACGCGCGCGCCCTTGCCGTGGTCGAGCACCAGTTCGCGCGGCCGGTACACCGGCAGCCAGTAGCGCGCACCGCGCTCGATGAGCGCGCGCGATTCCGGCGAAAGCGATGGCGACTGGACGGACATGGAGGATCTCTGCAGTGTCGGAAACGGTACGACACATTATGCGCGAGCCGCCGCAGCGCGGATTGCCGTTGCACCGGGGATCGGATGCGGCGCGGCCATGCGCCGCATGCTTGCCCGCGACGGCAGCTCCGCGAATACTCGAAGCATCTTCCCGACCATGTGCCGCCATGCGCCCCGAAACGCTGTTCGTCCACGCCGGCGCCGAGCCCGACGCCCAGACCGGCGCACTCGCGCCGCCGCTGCATCTGGCAACCACGTTCGCACACGGCCCGGCCGGCGAACGGCGCGCTGGCTATGAGTACATCCGCGAGGGCAATCCGACCCAGGACCGCTTCGAGACTGCGCTCGCCGCGCTCGAAGGCGGCGACGCGGCGCTTGCATTCGCGTCCGGCATGGCCGCGATCACCGCGTTGCTCGACGCGCTTCCTCCCGGCGCGCATCTGTTGTATCCGCAGGACTGCTATGCCGGCCTGCGCGTGCTGGCGACCGAGTTCCTGCCGCAGCGCGGGGTCGTCGCGACCGCGGTCGACGTGACCGATCCCGAGGCCGTGCGCGCGGCGTTGACGCCGCAGACGCACTGCCTCTGGCTGGAAACGCCGTCGAATCCGCGCCTGCGCGTCTGCGACATCGCAGCGTTGGCTGCGCTCGCGCACGCACACGGTGCGCTCGTCGCTTGCGACAACACCTTCGCCACGCCGCTGCTGCAGCAGCCGCTCGCGCTCGGCGCCGATGTCGTGATGCATTCGACGACGAAGTATTTCGGCGGCCACAGCGACGTGCTCGGTGGCGCGCTGGTGTTCGCGCGGCGCGACGAGCTGCACGCCGCGATCGCCCACCGCCGCCACATCACCGGCAGCGTGATGTCGCCGTTCAACGCGTGGCTGACCCTGCGCGGCCTTCGCTCGCTGCCGGCACGGATGGCCTGGCATTGCGCCAACGCGCGCCGCGTCGCCGAGTTCCTCGCGGCGCAGCCGAAGATCGAGCGGGTGAACTGGCCTGGCCTGGCCGCAGATCCCGGCCATGCCGTCGCGACGCGGCAGATGCGCGACTTCGGCGCGATGCTGAGCATCGAGCTGCGCGACGGCCGCGACGCCGCGCTCGACTTCGCGTCGCGCCTGAAGGTGTTCACCAACGCGACCTCGCTCGGCGGCTGCGAATCGCTGGTCGAGCATCGCGCCTCGGTCGAGGGGTCGCAGCCGGTGTCGCCACAGAACCTGCTGCGCCTGTCGATCGGCCTCGAGCACGCCGACGACCTGATCGCCGATCTCGCCCAGGCGCTGGCCTGAGCTGCGTGTGCGCTACCAGCTGCCTGTATTCGGCATCGACGCCCACGGCTCGCGCGGCGGCAGCCGTTCGCCCTTCTGCAGCAGCTCGACCGAGATCAGGTCCGGCGAGCGCACGAACGCCATGTGGCCATCGCGTGGCGGGCGGTTGATGGTGACGCCCATCGCCTGCAGGTGCGCGCAGGTCGCGTAGACGTCATCGACGCGGAATGCGAGATGGCCGAAGTTGCGCGCGGAGCCGTAATCCTCGGTCGGCGCACCGTCCGAAGCGGGCCAGTTGTAGGTGAGCTCGATCTCGGCGTCCGGCGTCTCGTCCGCAGCGAGGAACACCAGCGTGTACTTGCCGGGGGCATTGTCCATGCGACGCGTTTCGCGTAGGCCGAGGCCCTCGCAGAAGAACTTCAGCGTCGCGTCGAGATCGCGCACGCGGATCATCGTGTGCAGGTATTTCATGGGCTTCTCCAGCGGGGTCAGAGTCATTTTCCGCAATTCGTCGTCGGCATGCGGGTTGCGAGGAAAATGACTCTGACCCCGACTCACGCGCGCTGGAACCTCGGCAGGTAGTGCTGGATCCGGGCGAGCCGCTGCAGCGGATCCGTCATCTGCAGCAATTGCTGCTTCTCCGGCTGCGCGAGCGGCAGGGTTTCAGCGAGCCGGAAGCCGACCCAGCTCGCGTCGTCGTAGCGGGTGCGCTCGACCTTGGCGAACACGCCGCCGATCTCGTCGAGCAGGCGTTCCAGGATCGTTGCCAGCAGCCCGTGCTCGGGCGGCACCGCGACCGCCGGTTCATCCGGCCAGAAGCGCACTTCGCCGTACACGAGGCCGTTATCGCGCACGCGCGTGCTGGCGACCTGGAAGCGCTCGCCGCCTTCCGCGCTGATCCCGAGCAGACCGTCCGGCAGGGTGTAGAAATCGGTGATCCGCGCCGTCGTGCCGACCGCGGCGGGCAACGCCGGTTCGCCGGCTTCGCGCCCCTCGAGGATCAGGCAGACGCCGAAGGCGCGACCGTCGCGCGCGCAGTCGCGCACCAGATCGAGATAGCGCTGTTCGAAGATGCGCAGCCTGAGCGGGCCGCCGGGAAACAGCACGGTGTCGAGCGGGAACAGCGGAATCGCCTTCAGCATTGCAGTCAGTCTAGGCCCTGCGTCGCGAACGGAAAAGCGCAACGCAGCGCGCCTGGCGGATCGCCTCAGCCGAGTGCGGCGAGAAACCGTCGCGGTGCGTTCTCGAAGCCGCCGTTCGACATGAACACGACGTGGTCGCCGGCGCGCGCTTCGGCGCGCAGGGCGGCGACGAGTTCATCGACGCCGGCTGCGGTGCGGCCGCGGCCGGCGAGTGCGGCTACCACTCGTGTCGCATCCCACGACAATTCGGCGCGCTTGAGGAACACGACCGCGTCGGCGTCGCGCAGGCTGGGCGCGAGCTCGTCCGCATGCGCGCCCATGCGCATCGAGTTCGAGCGCGGCTCCATGCCGACCAGGATGCGCGCGCTGCCGACCTTCGCGCGCAGGCCGGCGAGCGTGGTCGCGATCGCAGTCGGATGGTGCGCGAAGTCGTCGTAGACACGCACGCCGCCGGCCTCACCGACCAGTTCCATGCGCCGCGCGACGTTGCGGAACTCGCTCAGCGCCGCCAGCGCGCGTTCAATATCGACGCCGGCCGCGTGTGCCGCGGCGAGCGCGGCCAGCGCGTTCATCACGTTGTGGCGGCCGCTGAGCGCCCAGCGGGCCTCGCCGAATTCGCGGCCCTTGTGCGAGACGATGAACGCCGATCCGTCCGCTGCCGTCAGCCGCGCACGCCAGTCGCCGGCGTCGATGCCGAAGCTCTCGACCGGCGTCCAGCAGCCTTGTCCGAGCACCTCGGCGAGACGTGCGTCCTCGGCGTTCACGATCAGCCGGCCGTTGCCCGGCACGGTGCGCACGAGGTGATGGAACTGGCGCTGGATCGCTGCGATATCCGGAAAGATGTCCGCGTGGTCGTACTCGAGGTTGTTGAGGATCGCGATGCTCGGCCGGTAGTGCACGAACTTCGAGCGCTTGTCGAAGAACGCGGTGTCGTATTCGTCCGCTTCGATCACGAAATCCGGCCCGGCGCCCGCGCGCGCGGACACACCGAAGTTCGCCGGCACGCCGCCGACCAGGAAGCCCGGCGCAAGCTGCTGCGACTCGAGGATCCACGCAAGCAGCGAGGTCGTCGTGGTCTTGCCGTGTGTGCCCGCGACAGCGAGCACGCGGCGCTGCGCGAGCAGGGTCTCGCCGAGCCACTGCGGACCGGACACGTAGCGCAGGCGCGCGTCGAGCATGTGCTCGATCGCCGGATTGCCGCGCGACAGCGCGTTGCCGACCACGACGAGCTCGGGCGCCGGCTGCAGGTGCTCGGCCTTGAAGCCCTGCTTCAGCGCGATGCCGAGCTGTTCGAGCTGAGTGCTCATTGGCGGATACACGTTCGCATCCGAACCCTCGACCGTGTGGCCGAGTTCGCGTGCAAGCGCGGCGATGCCGCCCATGAAGGTGCCGCAGATACCGAGGATGTGCAGTCGCATGTCGATCGCTTGCCAAGAATTCCGATTCAGCCCGCACCGAGCAGCAGGCGATCGAACGCCCAATACGCGAGCACCCACGATGCCACCAGCGCGAACGCGAGCGCGTAGGGCGCTTCCATCGCGTGACGCATGATGTGCGCGTCCACGCTGAGCTGCCAGACAAACAGTGCGATCGTGATCCAACCGAGCAGCAATTGCAGACCGGTCAACGCGCCTGCGTTCACGGGCGGCGGCCCGGCCAGCAGCGCCAGCGGCAATTGCAGCAGCGAGAACACGATGCTGCACGCGACCAGCGCGGTCGCGGTCTGAACGAAGCGGCTGCGCAGGTTGCGGATCGCGAGCGCGAGCCAGCACAGTGCGAGCACGACGCCGGTCGAGAGCAGCGAACGCGCGAGCGTGGTGCCGACTTCGCCGAGCAGCCCGCCGGTCAACGCATCGAGCGCCGTACCGGCCACGACCAGCAGAGCGAGCAGGTTCGGCGAATACGGCAGGTCCTGTGGACCGCCGCGCAAGCGGCACAGGTTGACGACCCGGGCCGGCAGGCCGGACAGGAACGGGGCACGTGGGGAATTCATCGCGCGCGCAGCTTCAAGCGCGCCGCCGACGCGAACACAACACGTGCAAGCAGCTCAGGCGCGCAGGCGATCGTCGCCATCTTGTGCCGGCAACGCCGCGAGAATGCGCCGCGACACTTCCGCCAGCTCACCGACGCCATCGACGATCTTGAGCTTGCCGATCTGCGCGAAATGGCTGGCGACCGGCTCGGTCTGCTCGGCGTAGACGCGCAGGCGTTCGCGCACGGTTTCCGGCGTATCGTCCTTGCGGCCCTGGGCCGCGGCGCGACCGGCGATGCGGTCAACGATCAATTCGCTCGGCACATCGAGCTTGATCGCGACATCGAACGGCTGCCCGATCCGCGCCAGCAGCGCCTCGAGCGCCTCGCACTGGGCGACGTTGCGCGGGTAGCCGTCGAGGATGAATCCTGCCGTAGCGTCGGGTCTTTCCAGGCGCTCCTCGAGCATCGCGAGCACGATATCGTCGGAGACCAGTTGACCGGCCTCCATGACCGCCTTGGCCTTGAGCCCGAGCGGCGTGCCCGCCTTGACCGCAGCACGCAGCAGGTCGCCAGTGGAGATATGCGGGACGCCCAGCTCGGTCTTCAGGATCTCCGCCTGGGTGCCCTTGCCCGATCCGGGCGCGCCGAGTAGAACGAGTCGCATGATGCTCCGATGCCGCCGCGAGGGCGTTTGCATTCGCCAAAGGTAGTCGACTGGGCCGCGTCAGCGCAGGACGCGCATTCCACGCCAATCTAGAATGACGGTAACGCTAGCGGCTGGCCAGAACAGTGTCAAACCGCGTCGGACGAGGAGGAAGCATGAATCGGGGCAGGCTGCTGTACGCGCAATCGGGCGGGGTGACCGCGGTGATCAATGCGACCGCCGGCGCGGTGATCGAGACCGCACGTAAACACAAGGTCGAGGTGCTGGCGGCGAGGAACGGCATCCTCGGCGCGCTGCGTGAGGAGCTGATCAACACCTCGAAGGAAAGCCGGGCCGCGGTTGCGGCACTACGCCACACCCCTGGCGGCGCGTTCGGCTCGTGTCGCTACAAGCTGAAAGCCCCGGAGCAGGACCGCGCGCCCTACGAACGCCTGATCGACGTATTCCGCGCGCACGACATCCGCTGGTTTCTCTACAACGGCGGCAACGATTCGGCGGATACCGCGCACAAGCTGTCCAAGATCGCCGCCGAGTTCGACTATCCGCTCGCCTGCATCGGCGTGCCCAAGACCGTGGACAACGATCTGGCGATCACCGACTGCTGTCCCGGCTTCGGCTCGGCCGCGAAATACACCGCGGTGTCGGTGCGTGAGGCCGCGCTGGACGTCGCCGCGATGGCCGACACCTCGACCAAGGTGTTCGTCTACGAGGTGATGGGCCGCCACGCAGGCTGGCTCGCGGCGGCCGCCGGCATGGCCGGCGCCGGAACGGACGATGCACCGCAGTTGATCCTGTTCCCGGAGCGCACATTCGACGAAGCGGCATTCCTGGAACGGGTGAAAGCCACGGTCGCGCGCGTCGGCTGGTGCGTGGTGGTCGCCTCCGAAGGCATCCACTATGCCGACGGACGCTTCGTCGCCGAAGCCGGCGGCACCGACTCGTTCGGCCATTCCCAGCTCGGCGGCGTCGCCCCGCATCTGGCCGCGCGTGTCAAGGATGTGCTCGGCTTCAAGGTGCACTGGACCGTGCCCGACTACCTGCAGCGCTCGGCGCGGCATCTCGCTTCCGCCACCGATCTCGCGCATGCGCAGGCGGTCGGCAAGGCCGCGGTGGAGTATGCATTGGCCGGCCATAACGCGGTGATGCCGGTGATCGTGCGCAGCTCGGATGCACCCTATCGCTGGAAGATCGCGCCGGCGCCGCTGGCCAAGATCGCGAATACAGAGAAGACGCTGCCTAAGACCTTCTTGCGTCGCGATGGCTATGGCATCACCGACACGGCGCGCCGCTATCTCGCGCCGTTGATGCGTGGCGAGGCACCACCACCGTACGGCACCGGTGGCCTGCCCAAATACGTTGCCCTGAAAAACGCCGCGGTCGCGAAGAAACTGCCCGATTGGCGTCGCTGACGCGCCGGCGCACGCTGCTATCGTTCCTCACGCTTGGACCGGTCGCAACGTCCGGTCATCCATTCAGGGGAACACCATGGGATTTCGTCTCGGCGCGGCGCTCGCCGCGCTGCTCGCATGTGGCTGCCTCGAACCCGCAGCGGCAGGGTCGCGAACCGCGACGGGTCGCGATGGACTTCAATTCTCGCCGGCGGTGGACGCGCGGGGCTACATCGATGTGTGGCGGCTGCGCCACGACGTGGCCGTCGTCGAAGCGCGCTACGCCGACGGCAGCGACCACGCTGAAATCGAGGTCTGCGAACGCGAAGGCGGCGAGGCCGACGAACCGCTCGACGACCGCGCACAGCGGCGCCAGCAGCGCGCCAAGCAAGCCTGCATCGAGAACGTCCAGCGCAGGTACGCGGCGTATCAAAAGCTGTTCGCCGCATTCAACAACGCATGGCTGCCCGCGATCCGCAACGCAATCGCCAAGGGCGATACCGTGGCCGAAGTCATCCTGCGCCAGTGCGCGACGACCAAGGCGCTCGATCGCAGCGGCATCGAGTCGACCTGCGACGAGGAGCCGCGAAAATCGGTCGCGATGAAACGCCTGCGCGAAATCGGTTTCACGGCGGCGCTCGACATCGAGTTTCCGAACTGGCAGCAATCCCCCGGTCAACGCAAAAGCCAGCTCGACAGCCAACAGCGCGCGCTGGAGGCGATCCGTCACGGCGCGCTCGGCTTCGACACGATGGAAGTGTCCACAGACGGCAACGTCGCCAGGACCGCCGATGATTTGCAGTCCTACCGGAACTACGCAGTGATCGAAGCCGCATTGCAGGATGCGCCGCGCGCATTCACGGTGACGCCGGGCACGTACGAGAGCTGGAGAACCAGTGCGTTTTCGGCGTTGCGCGTCAATCGCCAAGCGCTGACACCGGGATACCTGACCTGGGGTCGGCGCCTGTACTTCGGCGGCAGTCCACGGATCTACACCGGTCCGCATTACTGGCGCTCGTCGCCGACCCGGGTTTTCGTGCCGCGCGGCGATTCGATGGAGGAGATCGCCGTTTCCGGCGCGGACGATGCGCAGTTCCGCCACGAACTGGCCGAAACGCTGGCGGCGACCGAAGCCTCCATCGATGCCTGGCTGAAGCAGGATCCGCGCTGGGGCGTGTTCCTGCTGCATCGCGTCGGTCTTCACGAATGGGTGCCGCAGGGCATGCAGAGCACGACACAAGCGCTCAATCCCGCGTGGGCGGGGCGCTGGCGGCTCGCCGCGCAGACACAAGACTGGGACAAGCCGATGCAGCCGGCGAGCGGTGATGCGGTCATCCGCCGCGACGGCCGCGGCATGACGATGAGCGTGACCGCGGCACAGGCCGCCGAGCCGTTCGCCAATGTCGGCGCATGCACCCTGCGTTACAGCGGCGGCCTGACCTATCTGCCCGACGAGACTCCCAACGGCGACGTGCACACGGCGCTCGGCTACATCGACGCCGCGCAAGCGCGGCAGGCGCTCGCGCCCCTCGATCGGCGCAAGCGCTATAAGCAGGTGCTGATGCAATGCGAAGACGCGGAATCCGCCGACTCCGACCGCATACGCTTTCTGCTGCTGGCGCGCGACCGCATGGTCGAAATCGGCATGGAGGCTACCGGGCGGAGGTCGCACGTTTCGGTGCGTCAGTACCGCCGGATCAGATGACTGCCGGCGCGATCGGCGACTGAGCGCGCAGTCCCTCCAAGAAACGCGCACATCCACTCGGCTATCGCGGGCTGCCACTGCGGGCCGGGCTGATCTTTCGGCGGCGGCAGCAGGCTTCCCGCGCCGACGTCCGCCGTCAGCACCGAGAAACTCGCCGGCATCACCGCTGCGCCCGGGATCGCGTCGTGGAACAGGTCATCGTCCGGTTCCAACGCGGAAAAGCGCGACGTTCCCGATCATCACGAAACCTTCCGCGAACGCCATCATCACCACCCTCCAAAGGTGCCCGGCATGCTGCGTCGCGCCAATGCGCGTTTCGCGAAGCCGTGGCTATACTCGGGTCGTTGCGCATGATTTTCCCCGTTGTCCGTCTTAGTCCTGGCAAGTCAAGGGAGGGTTCGATGCTGTTTCATGACCACGGTTTGTTGATCGCGCTGGTCTGCGCGGTGCTTGCGATTCTGTAT
Organism: Dokdonella soli; assembly: GCF_039523175.1. Classification (NCBI taxonomy): domain Bacteria; kingdom Pseudomonadati; phylum Pseudomonadota; class Gammaproteobacteria; order Lysobacterales; family Rhodanobacteraceae; genus Dokdonella; species Dokdonella soli. Next base: position 144,970 of record NZ_BAAAEU010000010.1, on the reverse strand, counting down.
GGCGTCTGGTCGATCCGCTGGATTCTCGCCAAGCCGGCCGGCAATCCGCGCATGCAGGAGATCGCGGCGGCGATCCAGGAGGGCGCGCGCGCGTATCTGAACCGCCAGTACCGCACGATCGGCATGGTCGGCGTCGTGCTGTTCGTCGTGATCGGCTTCGCGCTGGACTGGGGCACCGCGATCGGCTTCGCGATCGGCGCGATCCTGTCGGGCCTGACGGGCTATATCGGCATGAACATTTCGGTGCGCGCGAACGTGCGCACCGCCGAAGCCGCGCGCAGCGGCATCCCGGCCGCACTCGCCGTGGCGTTCCGCGGCGGCGCGATCACCGGCATGCTGGTGGTCGGCCTCGCCCTGCTCGGCGTCACCGGCTACTTCGTCGCACTGATGCATTTCGGCCGCACCCAGGAACAGGCGCTGCATGCGCTGGTCGGTCTCGCGTTCGGCTCCTCGCTGATCTCAATCTTCGCGCGCCTCGGCGGCGGCATCTTCACCAAGGGCGCCGACGTCGGCGCGGACCTGGTCGGCAAGGTCGAAGCCGGCATTCCGGAAGACGACCCGCGCAACCCGGCGGTGATCGCGGACAACGTCGGCGACAACGTCGGCGACTGCGCCGGCATGGCCGCGGACCTGTTCGAGACCTATGCGGTCACGCTGATCGCGACGATGCTGCTCGGCGGCGTGATGGCGGCCGAGGCCGGCGCGCACGCGGTGCTGTATCCGCTGGTTATCGGCGGTGTGTCGATCATTGCCTCGATCATCGGCACGTTCTTCGTGAAAGCGAGTGCCGGCGGCAAGATCATGAACGCGCTGTACAAGGGCGTGGTCGTCTCCGGCGTGATCGCGCTGCTCGGGTTCATCCCGGTCACCCAGCAGCTGATGGCCGACTCGAGTTACGGCGTCTGGAACATCTTTGGCTGCGCGGTGATCGGTCTGGTGCTGACCGGCGCGATGGTCGTGATCACCGAGTACTACACGGCAACCGAGTACGGCCCGGTGCGCCACGTCGCGCAGGCGTCGACGACCGGCCACGCGACCAACATCATCGCCGGTATCGGCGTGTCGATGAAGGCGACCGCATGGCCGGTGCTCGCGGTGTGCGCCGCGATCTGGGGCGCCTATCACCTTGCCGGCCTCTACGGCATCGCCATCGCCGCGACCGCGATGCTGTCGATGACCGGCATGATCGTCGCGCTCGATGCCTACGGCCCGATCACCGACAACGCCGGCGGCATCGCCGAGATGGCCGAACTGCCGCCGGAAGTGCGCGCGGTCACCGATCCGCTCGACGCGGTCGGCAACACCACCAAGGCGGTCACCAAGGGCTATGCGATCGGCTCGGCTGGCCTCGCTGCGCTGGTGCTGTTCGCCGACTACACGCACAAGCTTGGCGCCGAGCACCCGGACAAGATCTTCACGTTCGACATCTCCGACCACATGGTCATCATCGGCCTGCTGATCGGCGGCCTGATCCCGTACCTGTTCGGCGCGATGGCGATGGAAGCGGTTGGCCGCGCGGCCGGCAGCGTGGTCGAGGAAGTGCGCCGCCAGTTCCGCGAGATCAAGGGCATCATGGAAGGCACGACCAAGCCGGACTACTCGCGCGCGGTCGACCTGCTGACCCAATCCGCGATCAAGGAAATGATGATCCCGTCGCTGCTGCCGGTCGCCGTGCCGATCCTGGTCGGCTTCCTGCTCGGCCCGAAGGCGCTCGGCGGCGTCCTGATCGGCACCATCGTCACCGGCTTGTTCGTCGCGATCTCGATGACCACCGGCGGTGGCGCCTGGGACAATGCGAAGAAGTACATCGAGGATGGCCACTTCGGCGGCAAGGGCTCGGACGCGCACAAGGCCGCGGTCACCGGCGACACCGTCGGCGACCCGTACAAGGACACGGCGGGCCCCGCAGTGAACCCGCTGATCAAGATCATCAACATCGTCGCGCTGCTGCTGGTCCCCCTGCTCTAATCGGGCAACGATGGTCGCGCGCAAGCGCGACGCCACGCGTTCCCCTCTCCCCGCCACGCGGGGAGAGGGCAAAGGGTGAGGGGCAGATTCACCGTCGCGCGCCAGCGCGACACGACCCCTTGATCGGATAGCTACCGCATGATCCCGGCGGCCCCAGAAGCAACACGAAGCCCCGCTCTCGCGGGGCTTCGTTTTTTCGGCTTCATCGGCGGGACCGCACGACGCGGCAGACTGCCATTCCACATATGGACAACGCGACGACGCACTGCGCAAGATGGCACCCGCTTTGTGTGCAGCGTTTCCTCCGGATCACCCAATCGAGGCATCGAATGAAGCCGATACGTCCACTGCTGGCGCTCGCATTCGTCGGCTCACTGCATGCAGCCGAGCCCGTTTCCTCCGTCGACGCCGCGCTTGCCAAGGCGAAGAAGGCACATGCACCGGTGCTGATCGATTTCTCGGCGCCCTGGTGCTACTCGTGCTACTTCATGGCCACGCACGTGCTGAACGGCAAGGAATGGAAAGCCGTGGAAGCGAAGACCGTCGTCGCCGAGGTCGATGCGGATTCACCGGATGGCGCGGCGTGGATGAAGAAACTCGAGGTCAAGGCGTTGCCTGCCTATGTAGTGCTCAACGAAAACGGCGACGAGCTCGGCCGCATCCTCGCCGAGCAGCCACGCGAGAAGTTCTATCCGAATCTCGACGGGATCATCGCGGGCGCGAGCACGCTCGATGACTTCAAGCGCAAGGCGGCCGCGGGTTCGTTCGATGCGGTCGCGACCGTGCTCGGTTCGTACCAGGCGCGCGGCGAAGGCCGGGCCGGGCTCGATTGGTACAAGGGTCTGCAAGAGAATGTGCAGGCCGCGGCCGGCAGCAACCATTACGTCGCACTCTGGCTCGACCGCCTCGAACTCGCGCGCGCAGCCAACGCGAAGGACGACGCCGGCGTCGTCGCCGCCGCGAAGCGCGTGCTCGCCGGCGACATCGACTGCGACCGGCCGTATGTCGTCGATCAGTTGCTTGAAGCGAGTGAGAAACTGCCGAAAGCGGAGCGCACTGCGCTGCTCGCGCCGCAGAAGATCGCACTCGACGCGATGCTGTCGAAGCAGGTCTTCATCGCCAAGCCGGCCTGCGCCGACCAGCGCAGCACGGTGATCACGACGGCCGACGTTGATGCCGCGCTCGGTGACAGCGCGTCGGAGAGCGCCGTGCTCGATCGCGCCATCGGGGCCGCGCGTGGCCAGCTCGGCGCCAACCTGGGCAAGGATCGCAACCTCGCCGACAACCTGCGCGTGTACCTCGCCCGGGCCAAGCGCACCGATGAACTCGATGCGCTGTATCCGAAGCTGATCGCCGCGTATCCGGACGACTATGTGTATCCGTACCGCTATGGCCGCAGTCTGCTCGAGCGCGGCCAGCCGGCCGCGGCGCTGCTGCTGCTCGAGAAAGCGGCCGACAAGGCCTACGGCGAGAACCGACTCGCGGTTGCGATGCAGCGCGTGAAGGCGCTGAAGGCATTGAAGCGCCAGGATGACGCCGAGAAGGTCGTCGCCGATGTGCTCGAACAGAACGGCCAATGGTTCCCGGAGCAGGTCGCAAAGCTCAAGGACGCGCTGAAGTCCTGACAATGACGGAAGTCCGTCAGGCGACTGGCCACGGCACGACCTCCCGAAGCCCCGCCTCGCGCGGGGCTTCGGCGTTCAGGCGTCTGCTGAACGACCGTCCCGCCGCGGGAATCCCCGCTTCTGCCTCAACGTCGGACGCCATCGACGAGCAATCGTGGTGCGATGCAGCAGGGATTGCCGTATCCTTCGCGCCCTTCGCCCGGTATGGGCACGCAACATCAAGGAGCAATCGCATGGGCCTCGATCTGGTCCCCGCCGGCGGCGACGTGCCGAACGAAATCAATGTCGTCATCGAGATTCCGAAGGACGCCGAACCGGTCAAGTACGAGGTCGACAAGGCCAGCGGCGCGATCTTCGTCGACCGCGTGCTGTCCACGCCGATGCGCTATCCGTGCAACTACGGCTATGTGCCGCAGACGCTCGGCGGCGACGGCGATCCGCTCGACGCGCTGGTGATCCTGCCGCTGCCGCTGGTGCCGGGCTCGGTGATCCGCTGCCGTCCGGTCGGCATGCTGCGCATGACCGACGAGGCCGGTGCCGACGAGAAGCTGGTGGTCGTGCCACATCCGAAAACCTTTCCGGGCTACGCGCACATCGCCGACATCGGCCAGGTCTCCGGCCACTGGCTGGAACGTATCGGCCACTTCTTCGAGCACTACAAGGATCTCGAGAAGGGCAAGTGGGTCAAGATCGACGGCTGGGTCGACGCGGCCGCGGCCAAGCAGGAAATCCTTGCCGGCGTCGAGCGCTACCGCTCGGCGGCGCAAAAACCGGGGTTCTGACGACGCCCCGCGCGATGCCACTCGGCATCGCGCGCGGCATCTACTCATTCATCAGAGGCGTCTTCGCTGCTTTCCTTCTGATGCGCGATCGAAGGATCGATGCCGGAAGCGAGCGCGTCACGTGCGGTCCAGATCGATACCTCGCCGCCACGGAAGCGCTGCGAATAGACCGGCTGCGCGCGGAAGCGGTAGCGCCGATAGAAACTGACCAGCAGTCCGTCCGGGTGCTGCTGCGCCCAGGCCTTGAATTCCTCTTCGCTGTTGAGCGCAGTCAGCGGGCTCGTCAGGCGGCCCGCGAATTCATAAACGCCGTGATGCCAGCCGAGATGCGCGATCGGCTGACCGCGCTCCTGCGCGTCGCGAATGCGCGATGCAATCGCCTCGATGTCATAGCGTTCGCCGGTCCCTTCAATGACGGCGAGTTTGACCAGCAGCGCCAGCATGACCATCGCCAGCGCCGGCCACATCGGCTGCGCGAGGCGGCGCATGCCCGCCAGCAGGCCCATTCCGAGCGCGATGACCGCGATGCCCCACCACGGCGAGATGTCGCCGACATAGGCGAGCGCGGGACGCGCCGCCGAGAAACGCGGCAACAATGCCATCGCGAGGCCGATCGCGACCAACACCAGCGCGAGCAGGCCGACGCGCACGCGCAGCGCGCCGCGATCCAGCGCGAACGCAAGCGCGAGCGCGACACCCGGAATCACCGGCAGCAGGTAGTGCGGCTGCTTGCCGCCGACCAGCGAGAACGCGACGAAGGTGGGCACGACCCAGACCAGAGCCATGCGCAGCGCGGGCTGATCCGCGAGCGCGCGCAGTTTCGACCATGAGCCACGGATCACCAGCGGCCAGGGCAGCAGCATCAGCGGGAAGATCGCCAGGTACCACCAGAGCGGACGCGCATGCGTGCTGGCACCTTGCACCGCCTCGATGCGGTCCAGGGTCTGGTTCAGGAAGATCGCGCGCGCATAGTCCGTGCCGCCGTGCAGCGCCGCCGGAATCGCCCAGCCCAGCGCGATCGCCGCGCCGAGCAGGATCGCGAGTGCGAACGCTCCGAAATAACGCGCGCGCCGGCCGGCCAGCTGGTCGCTCCACCACGGCGCACCGAGCGCGACGAACGCGATGTCGAGCAGCATGACCGGTCCCTTGACCAGGATGCCGAGGCCGATCGCAACACCGGTGACCACGATGCCGCGACGCGCGCGACCCTCGGCGAGATCGCAGATGCCGTGCATCGCGAGCAGCACGCAGGTGGTCAGCGGCACGTCGAACATGATCGCGTTCGCGAACGCGGCGAAGTAGACCGCGCCGAGCAGGATCCACATCGACACGCGCGCGGCCGCGACCGAGGCAGTCAGGCGCAAGGTGAGGCGGTACAGCAGGATCAGGCTGAGCCCCGAGCACAGCAGGGTCATCGCGCGCCCGGTCCACGCATGCACGCCGGTCAGCAGCCAACCGGCGTTGATCAGCCAGAACAGCAGTGGCGGCTTGTGCGCGTAGGTCGCGCCATTCAGGTGCGGCACCAGGAATTCGCCGGTCTGGCGCATTTCCCAGGCGACCGCGAGATAGCGCGTTTCGTCGATCGGCAGCGGCGGCAGCAGGAACACGATCGGCGCCAGCAGCAGCAGGCCGAGGAAGAGCGGGTGTTCCAGCACCGCACGCCAGAGCGGCAGGTCGGGATGGGTGGAGGGCGCTGGAATCGTCTTCACGAACGGGATGCGGGCGGGAAAGGCGGGAATCTTGGCATGCGGACGCATGCGCTGTCGCGCGCGAATGGCGCGACGCCTTCCTGCGCTAGCCGCGCTTCAGCAGCTCGCGCAAGTCGATCACCGCCGCGTTCGCGCGCGAGATGTAGTTCGCCATCACCAGCGAGTGATTCGCGAAGAAGCCGAACGGGCTGCCGTTGAGGATGATCGGGCTGTGCACCGGCTTCTGCGCTTCCTGCAGCTCGCGGATGATCTGCTTCAGGCTGACCATCGCGCCCTTGCGCTCGAGAATCGGCGCGAAATCCGCCTCGAACGCCTGCAGTTGCTCGAGCAGCGCCCAGCTGTAGCCGCGCGACTCGTAGAAGATATCGTCGATCTTGGTCCACGGCGTGCGCACGACCTGCTGGCCCTGCGGGGCCGGCGGCGCCGTCGCATCGACCGGCGCGTCGCCTTCCAGACGCAGCTGGCCGACGCTTGCCGAGAGCCGTTGCGACAGGCTGCCGAGCCGGTTCGAGACCAGATCGAGGTAGTCGGCGAGGTTGTCGGCGCGCGCGTAGAACTGCGCGCCGTTCGGATCGTTCTTGCCGAGCCGCTCGAAATAACCATCGACGTGCGCGATCGCCTTGCGGTACTGGTTCTCCGAACTCGGCAACAGCCAACGATCGCTCGGACTCGAGAACAGCGGATCGGCTTCCTTGAGGTCGGTGTCCTCCTCGGACTGCGACTGCGAGCGAGCGAACTTGTTGCGCATTTCGCGCGCGAGGTCGCGTGTCGCGGTCAACACACCGAATTCCCAGTTCGGCAGATCGTCCATCAGAACGCCGGGCGGGAACTTGTCGTTGCTGAGGTAGCCACCGCGTTTGTCGAGCAGGGTTTCCGCCGTGGTCATCCAGGCCGAAGTCGTGACACTGCCGGTGACGACCGGCTCGTGCTTCGCCGCGGCACGCGCGTGCGCCGCCGCGCTGACATCGAAGTGCGGTGGCTCGTCACTCCACCACCACATCAGCGCGAGCACTCCGAGCGCGTAGACAACGACGAACGCCACGATGCCACGTGTCAGCCAATTCCATCTGCCTGTCATCTTCGATGCCTCGCTGGCGCTGTATCGCGTTCGATTCTACGTTCCGCCGCGGCCGGTCAGGCCGGCCGGTACACATCGGCGCCCTGCGCGCGGAACTCGGCGGCCTTCTCGGCCATGCCTTCGTTCAATGCCTCGGCTTCGCCGACGCCGTGTTCCTTCGCGTAATCGCGCACGTCCTGGGTGATCTTCATCGAGCAGAACTTCGGGCCGCACATCGAGCAGAAGTGCGCGCTCTTGTGCGCATCCTTCGGCAAGGTCTCGTCGTGGAATTCCTTCGCCTTCTCCGGATCGAGGCCGAGGTTGAACTGGTCGTCCCAGCGAAATTCGAAGCGCGCCTTGCTGAGTGCGTTGTCGCGCGCCTGCGCGCCCGGATGGCCCTTGCCGAGATCGGCCGCGTGCGCCGCGATCTTGTAGGTGATGATGCCGTCGCGCACGTCCTGCTTGTTCGGCAGGCCCAGGTGCTCCTTCGGCGTCACGTAACAGAGCATCGCGGTGCCGAACCAGCCGATCATCGCCGCGCCGATCGCGCTGGTGATGTGGTCGTAACCGGGCGCGATGTCCGTCGTCAGCGGCCCCAGCGTATAGAACGGCGCCTCGCCGCACTTCTCCAGCTGGCGGTCCATGTTCTCCTTGATCAGGTGCATCGGCACGTGGCCGGGCCCTTCGATCATGGTCTGCACGTCGTGCTTCCACGCGATCTGGGTCAACTCGCCCAAGGTGTCGAGTTCCGCGAATTGCGCCTCGTCGTTCGCATCCGCGATCGAGCCCGGACGCAGTCCGTCGCCGAGCGAGAACGCGACGTCGTAGGCCTTCATGATCTCGCAGATTTCCTCGAAGCGTTCGTAGAGGAAACTTTCCTTGTGGTGCGCGAGGCACCACTTGGCCATGATCGAGCCGCCGCGCGAGACGATGCCGGTCACGCGCTTCGCGGTCAGCGGCACGAACGGCAGGCGCACGCCGGCGTGGATCGTGAAGTAGTCGACGCCCTGCTCGGCTTGCTCGATCAGCGTGTCGCGGAACAGTTCCCAGCTCAGGTCCTCGGCGATGCCACCGACCTTCTCCAGTGCCTGGTAGATCGGCACCGTGCCGATCGGCACCGGCGAATTGCGCAAGATCCACTCGCGCGTCTCGTGGATGTGCTTGCCGGTGCTGAGGTCCATCACGGTGTCGGCGCCCCAACGGATCGCCCAGACCATCTTCTCGACTTCCTCGGCGATCGAACTGGTCACCGCCGAGTTGCCGATGTTCGCGTTGATCTTCACCAGGAAGTTGCGGCCGATGATCATCGGCTCGGATTCCGGATGGTTGATGTTGTTCGGGATGATCGCGCGGCCGCGTGCGACTTCGTCGCGCACGAACTCCGGCGTGATCAGCTTCGGCAGATTGGCGCCGAAGCTCTGGCCCGGATGCTGTTTCAGGAGGTGCATCTCGCGGATCGCGTCGAGCTTCTGGTTCTCGCGGATCGCGATGTATTCCATCTCCGGCGTGACGAGGCCGCGCCGCGCGTAGTGCATCTGGCTGATGTTCGCGCCGGATTTTGCGACGCGCGGCTTCGGGATGTTCGGGAATCGCACATCGCTCAGCGAAAGCGCACTCGCATGCCGGCGCGTGAAGGGCGAACTGAAATCGGCCAGCGCCTCGCTGTCACCGCGCTCGGCAATCCAGCGCGCGCGCAGGGTCGGAAGGCCGGCGGAAAGGTCGACCCGATAGGTGGGATCCGTGTACGGACCGGAGGTGTCGTACGTCGCGAACGGCGCGTTCTTCTCCGCGCCGAACATCGACGGCGTATCGGCCAGCGCGATCTCGCGCATCGGCACGCGGATGTCATCGCGCGAGCCGGCGACATGGATCTTGCGCGAGCCCGGAACCGGGCGGACGACGGATTCGGAGAGTTCGGCGGCTTCGCGCAGCAGCGGTGTGGGTACGGCGTTCATCGTAACGTCCTGCTTTTGTGAAAATCCCCCGCAGGGAAAGCGGGGATCTCGACGAAGCGGGGCGCCGCGCCGGCCTGACGCCGATGCCGCGAAGCTCCCTACGCCGGTGGAGGCTTGCTTGATGCAAGCCGTCGGATCAGGTTCCAAGGGACTCTCTCAGCCGACGACCGCCGGCACCCCCGCTTCAAGATGCGCATTCAAGCACGTTCGCCGCGCAGCCGCTATCCGGCAAGGGCGCGACACTGCAAACACGAAGGCTCGCCGGGATCCGGCGCGGATTCCGTTGTCGCGGCGCAAGCCCTCCGCGCACCGGCGACGGTTTGCTGCGTGGGTTCGTCCTTGACGGTAGACGTGCGCGCAGGCGTTCATGCGCCGCACGCAGCGTGGAGAGGTGAAAATTATGAAATGCTTGCGAACTTCCAGACGTTGGCTGCCGTTGATCCCCGCCGCTCTGGCGCTGACGACCGCCGGCGCGACCGCGCTCGCGAAGAGCGAACCACCATCGCGTATCGGCGTTGACTGGACCGATCCGGCCGGCTTCGCCGATGTGCGCGAGAGCGCATGCAGCACCCGCGCGAAACCCGTGGAATGGCTGGGCGAACTCGCGCGCCACCTGCGGCGGCGTGCCGACCAGGTGCTCGCTCCCGGCCAGCATCTGGACGTGACCATCACCGACATCCGCCGGGCCGGTATCTGCGAGCCGTGGCGCGGACCGCGCTGGGACGATATCCGCATCGTCAAGGACATCTACCCGCCGAGCATCGACCTGCGCTACACGCTGACCGGCAGTGACGGCGCGCGCCTGCGCGGCGGCGAGGAAAAGCTGCGCGATCCCGCGTTCCTGAATCGCTCCACGCCCAACCGCGACGATCCGCTGCGCTACGAGAAGCGCCTGCTCGACGATTGGTTACTTCGCGAGTTCGCGGCGCCGCGCACGCGGCACGATTAGCGCGGACGGAACGACGCCTGCGGGACTGATGGCGCCGGAACCGGCATCAACAGAATGCGTCGATTCGGCGCACAATGTCCCGCGCACCGTCTTCCGCGGGAGTCGATCATGGACATCGCGATCATCGGCGCAACCGGCAACGTCGGCAGCCGCCTGCTCGACGAGGCGCTGCAGCGCGGACATCGCGTCACGGCGCTGGCGCGCCACGCGTCTTCGCTTGCGCCGCGCGAACGCCTGACCACGCGCAATGTCGACATTGCGGACGGCGATGCGCTGGTCGCCGCGCTGGCCGACCACGATGCGGTATTCAGCGCAGTCAGATTCCTCGGCGCACCAGCCGCGGCGATCATCGGTCCGGTCAAGCGCGCCGGTGTGCGGCGCCTGCTCGTCGTCGGCGGCGCTGGCAGCCTCGAGGTCGGGCCCGGCGTTCAGCTGGCCGACACGCCAGGCTTCCCGGCCGCCTATCTCGGCGAGGCGAACGCAGGCCGCGATTTCCTCGGTGCACTGCGCCGGGAACGTGACCTCGACTGGACCTTCCTTTCGCCATCCGAAAGCTTCATGCCGGGGCAGCGCACCGGGAAATTCCGCCTGGGCGGCGACAGCCTGCTGACCGATGCCACCGGCAAGAGCTGGGTCTCGATCGAGGATTTCGCGATCGCGTTCCTCGACGAGCTGGAACGCCCGGCGCATTCACGACGGCGCTTCACGGTCGGCTACTGATGGCATGCCCGCAACGGTGCGCCGCCGAGAACGTGCGGCGGTGCGTCGGCGCGTGCTCGTGGCAGAATCGGCGTTCGTCGCAAGGATTGGCCCATGGACATCCAGCATCCCGATCTGCACCAGCTCTATCCGCCCCACCTGTCGACGTTGAAGGCGCGCGCCGACAAGGCGCTGCTGCGCGGCGGCTTTGATCACCTGGTCGTCGCCGCCGGACAGGCGGCGTACCAGTTCCTGGACGACCGCCCGTATCCCTTCGCGGTGAATCCGCATTTCAAGCACTGGCTGCCGGTGACCAAGGCGCCGGGATCGTGGCTGGTCTACACGCCGGGGCGCAAGCCGAAGCTGGTCTACCTGCAGCCGCACGACTACTGGCATGTCGTGCCGGAGGCGCCGGCCGGCTACTGGGTCGAGCACTTCGACATCGTGATCATCCGCGACGCGAAGGAAGCGCGCGCGCATCTGCCGAACGACGCCGCGCGCTGCGCGATCCTCGGCGAGGCGAACGCGGCGCTCGACGGTTTCACGCCGAACAATCCGGCCGCGGCGCTCGACTATCTGCACTACCAGCGTTCGTACAAGACCGCGTACGAACTGGCGATGATGCGCGTGGCGAGCAAGCTCGGCGCGCGTGCTCACCGGGCCGCCGAGGCCGCGTTTCGCGCCGGCGAGTCAGAGTTCGACATCCACCTGGCATATCTTGCCGCGACGCGCCAGACCGACAACGAACTCCCGTACGGCAACATCATCGCGCTGAACGAGCACGGTGCGGTGCTGCACTACACCGAACTCGGTCATGCGCCGCCGGCGCATGCACACTCGTTCCTGATCGACGCGGGTGCGAGCTTCCACGGCTATGCGAGCGACATCACGCGCACCTACGCCAGCGCGGAGGCGTCGGAATTCTCCGCGCTGATTGACGCGGTCGACGCTGCGCAGCGCGGCTTCTGCACGAAGGTGCGTGCCGGACAGAGCTATCCGGAGCTGCACATCCACGCGCATCACGTGCTGGCCGGCATCCTCAAGGACCACGGCTTCATCCGCATGAGCGCGGAGAGCGCAGTGGAGAACCGCGTGACCAGCGCGTTCTTCCCGCACGGTCTCGGCCATCCGATCGGCCTGCAGGTGCACGACGTCGCCGGCTTCCAGGCCAGCGACAGCGGCGGCACGATCCCGCGCCCGGCCGGCCATCCCTACCTGCGCATGACGCGCGTACTCGAACCCGGCATGGTCGTCACGATCGAACCGGGCCTCTATTTCATCGACATGCTGCTCGCCGAACTCAAGGCGAAACCGGCCGCGAAGGACATCGACTGGACCAAGGTCGATGCGTTCCGCAAGTACGGCGGCATCCGTATCGAGGACGACGTGGTCTGCACCGACGGCGAGCCAGAAAACCTGACCCGCGACGCGTTCGCTGCCGCCGGCTGATCCTCGCGGCGCGGCGCCGCGCCGCGACCATGCACCGCGCGGCATCCGGCCGCGCGGCATCGCACCGCATTGGCCCGCGCGGAGGCGGCGTATACTTTTGCGGCAGTTCCGGAGCTTGCCTCATGGATATGCCGAATCGCCCGTCAGCATCGTCCTGGTTCCGCAGCCGCGGCGGCCGCCGCTTCGGTATCGAGTTCACGGCGATCATCGTGGTCAAGCTGATCCTGCTGACGCTGATCTGGTTCGTCTGCTTCCGTCCGCATCCGCGTCCCGACACACGTCCAGGCGCGATCGAAAACCGCCTGCTCGCACCCGCCGCCGAGGCCGCGCATGATCGATGAGACCGTCGTTGTCCTGTCGCGCCTGCAGTTCGCGCTGACGGCGCTGTATCACTTCCTGTTCGTGCCGCTGACGCTGGGCCTGTCGTGGATGCTCGCGATCATGGAAGCGGTCTACGTGATGACCGGGCGCGAGATCTGGAAACGCATGACGCAGTTCTGGGGCGTGCTGTTCGGGATCAACTTCGCGATGGGCGTCGCCACCGGCGTGACGATGGAATTCCAGTTCGGCACCAACTGGGCCTACTACGCGCACTACGTCGGCGACATCTTCGGCACGCCGCTGGCGATCGAAGGCCTGATGGCGTTCTTCCTCGAGGCGACCTTCATCGGCCTGTTCTTCTTCGGCTGGGACCGGCTGTCGCGCGTGAAGCATCTGATCGTCACGTTCCTGCTCGCGCTCGGCACCAATCTTTCCGCGCTGTGGATCCTGATCGCGAATGCGTGGATGCAGAATCCGGTCGGCAGCGAGTTCAACTTCGACACGATGCGCATGGAGATCACCGACTTCGGCGCAGTGATCTTCAACCCGGTCGCGCAGTCGAAGTTCGTGCACACGGTCAGCGCCGGCTACGTGCTCGGCGCGATGTTCGTGCTGTCGATCAGCGCCTGGTACCTGCTCAGGGGCCGCAATGTGGACTTCGCGAAGCGCTCGATGACGGTCGCTGCGAGTTTCGGCCTCGCCGCCGCACTCAGCGTGGTCGTGCTCGGCGATGAATCGGGCTACACGGTGTCCGAGAACCAGAAGATGAAGCTCGCCGCGATCGAGGCGATGTGGGAAACCGAACCTGCGCCCGCGTCGTTCACCGCTTTCGGGTTCCCGGATGTCGCGGAGCGCACGACGCACTTCGCGATCCACATTCCGTGGGTCATGGGCATCATCGGTACGCGCTCGCTGAGTGGCGTGCTTCCCGGCATCAAGGAACTCGTCGCCGACGCCGAGCAGCGCATCGGCAACGGCATGCAGGCGTACGCGGCGATGCAGAGGTTGCACGCGAACCGCGACGACGCGCAGGCACGTGCGGAGTTCGAGGCGCACAAGAGGGATCTCGGCTACGCATTGCTGCTCAAGCGTGTGCTCGACGATCCGGCTAGGGCGACGCCGGCCGACATCGGCAAGGCCGCGGCGAGCACGATCCCGAACGTGCCGGTGCTGTTCTGGGCATTCCGCATCATGGTCGGCTGCGGGATGTGGTTCATCGCGTTGTTCGGCTTCTCGTTCTGGCTCGCCGCAAGGCGCGAACTCGACCGGCATCGCTGGTACCTGAAGGTCGCGCTGTGGAGCCTGCCGCTGCCGTGGCTGGCGATCGAACTCGGCTGGATCGTCGCCGAATACGGCCGCCAGCCGTGGGCGATCGAAGGCGTGCTGCCGACCGCGCTCGGCGTGTCGTCGGTGTCTGCGGCGCAGGTCGCGACCAGCCTCGCCGGCTTTGTGATCTTCTACACCGCGCTCGCGGTCGTCGACGCGATCCTGATGCTGAAATACGCGCGCAAGGGCCCCGACGGCCTCGGCATGTGGCCGCCGGCTGCGGAGTCGCGAGCATGAACACTTGCGGCATCACGCCACGCGCCCACTTCGTCATTCCGGCGGCTTTAAACAGCCGAACGGCTGGTCAAGCCGGAATCCAACTTGATCTTCCAACAGAGCGAAACTGGATTCCGGCTTTCGCCGGAATGACGACAAAAGAGCAGCAACGGTGACTCCTATGCTCGACTACGAAACCCTGCGCATCGTCTGGTGGCTGCTGCTCGGCGCCTTGCTGATCGGCTTCGCGGTCATGGACGGCTTCGACCTCGGTGTCGCCGCGTTGCTGCGCGTGCTCGCCCGGGACGACGACGAACGCCGTGCATTGCTGGAGACGATCGAGCCGGTCTGGGAAGGCAACCAGGTCTGGCTGATCCTCGGCGCCGGCGCGGTGTTCGCGGCATGGCCGCTGCTGTACGCGGCCGCGTTCTCGGGCTTCTATTTCGCGATGCTGGTGCTGCTGCTCGCGTTCATCGTGCGCCCGGTCGGTTTCAACTTCCGCAACAAACTCACCGATCCGCGCTGGCGCGAAACCTGGGACCGGATCCTGACGATCGCCGGCCTGATCCCGGCGCTGATCTTCGGCGTCGCGTTCGGCAACCTGTTCCTCGGCGTGCCGTTCCGCTACGACGAGACGCTGCGCATGAGTTACGAAGGCGGCTTTCTCGGACTGCTGCGACCGTTCCCGTTGCTGGTCGGCCTGGTGTCGGTCGCGCTGTTGCTGATGCATGGCGCCGCCTGGGCGGCGGTGAAGGCGGACGAGGTGATCGCGCGGCGCGCCGAACACCTGCTGCGCAGTCTGTCGTTCGCGTTCGTCGCGCTGTACGTGGCTGCCGGCGTGTGGCTCGCCTTTGGCGTGACCGGCTACGCGATTGACGGCGGCATTGCCGCGGGGGGGCCGTCCAATCCGCTGCTGAAGGAGGTCGCGCACAGCGGGGGCTGGCTTGGCAACGGCCCGCTCGGCAACTGGGCCTGCGTCGCCGCGGGCATCGCAATCCTCGCTGCGCTGGCCGCGCCACGGCTTTCCGTGCGTCGGCGCCATGCAAGTGCGTTCGTCGCCAGCGCGTTCGCGGTCGCCGGCACGATCACCTCGGCGGGTTTCGCGCTGTTTCCATTCCTGCTGCCGTCGAGCCTCGATCCGCGCAGCAGCCTGACCGTCTGGGACGCATCGAGCAGCAGGACCACACTCGGGTTGATGCTGCTGGTCACGGCCGTGCTGCTGCCGATCGTGATCGGTTACACGACCTGGGTGTACCGCGTGCTGCGCGGACGGGTCAGCCTGGAACATGTGAAGCAATCGCACGGAATGTATTGATGGAGCCGGGAATCGGGAATTGAGAATCGGGAATGCGAACAGCGGCTCCACGTGCTCACGGACCGCTCTGCCATTCCCGATTCCCCATTCTCCATTCCCGCAAACCGGAGGTTTGCCCCATGTGGTATTTCAGCTGGATTCTCGGCCTCGGCCTCGCCTGCGCATTCGCGATCCTGAATGCGATGTGGTTCGAACTGCACGCCGACGATGTCGCGCGGCGCAAGGCCGACGAAGAAGCGCCGCCGCACTGAATCGACGCGAATCAGTCCGCGCGCGCGCGTACTGCCTCTGTTTGAATGAATAGCCGTTCGTGGCGAGGTATCGACGACGCGCGCAGGAACGCGCGCGAACAGCGAAGCTGGCCCGTAGGGCGAGCGCCAGGATGGCGCGAGTCACCATGAACGGCGGACCCAGAAACCGTTCACCCCTCGATACCACAGCGCGAACGGTGGTGGGTATTCAAACTGCGACCGCGTGACAGCAACGCCGTCATCGGCTAGCGTGCCGCGGTTGTCTGTCCCGGAATCCGTCGCTTGAGCCGTTCTTCCCGCTTCGCCGCCACTACGCTGGCATTCGCCCTTTGCACCGCCCTGACCGCGCAGGCCGCCGATCCCTCCTTGGGCGACGCGACCAAGCCTGCCACCGCGCACTCGGGCAAGGTGCCGTCCAAGCCGCGCAAGACCGCGGCACCTGTCCGCGATCCGCAGGTCGACCGCTGGATCAGCATCGACGGCTTCGGCGAGGTCGCGGTGTACCGGCCGGCCGGCGAAAGCAAGGGACTCGCATTGTTTGCCTCCGGTGACGGCGGCTGGAACCTCGGCGTCACCGACATGGCACACCAGGCGGCCGCGCTCGGCTACTGGGTCGCCGGCTTCAGCACGCCGCAGTTCCTGAAGGGCCTCGACGGCGGCGGCGCGCAGTGCAGCGACGCGCACGGCGTGCTCGCGAAGCTCGGCGCCGATCTCGCGCGCAAGCTGAACCTGCCGCCGGACACGCGCCCGATCGTGATCGGCTACTCCTCCGGCGCCACCATCGTGTACGCCGCACTCGCCGCGGACGCCGGCCAGCGTCTCGGCGGCGGCATCAGCCTCGGTTTCTGTCCGGACCTGCTGATCCACAAACCGTTCTGCGCCGGCGCCGGCGGCCTGACCCAGCATTGGCAGAAGCAACCGCCGACCTGGATGTTCGACAAACGCGAGACGGTCAACGCACCGTGGCGCATCCTGCAGGGCGAGGCGGACCAGGTCTGCGATCCGAAGTTCGCGTCGGATTTCGCCGCCGGACAGAAGGACTCGAAAGCCGTCATGCTGCCGAAGGTCGGCCACGGTTTCGGCGTGCCGAAGAACTGGATGCCGCAGTACGTGCAGAGCGTCAAGGATCTGCTCGACGCCAGCGCGAAGTATTGATCGGGGTCGCGCGCGTGGGCGTCCCGCGCGGCTAAACTTCGCGAAGTCTCAGGGAAGAAGGGCGTTCGCATGAGCACCGAAACCGCTGCCAGCCCCAGTCCGCCGGTCGCGCGCGGCTGGGCGGCACGCCTGCGCTGGCTGGTGCCGATCGCGTTCCTCGCGCTGGTCGGCTGGCTGGTCGTGCGCGGCATCGACGAGTTCGACCTGCCCGAAATGCAGCGCACGCTGCTCGACGTGCCGACCTGGCCCGCGCTCGGCATCGCACTGCTCGCGCTGGTTGCGGTCGCGTTCACCGGCCTGATCGATGTGGTGATCGCGCGCTGGCTCGGCATGCACGTGCCGACGCGCGAGGTGTTCCGCCTCGCGTTCGTCGCGAATGCGCTCGCGAACGTCCTCAACCTCTCCGGCGCGATCGGTTCCGGCGTGCGCCTGCTCGGCTTCACCGCACGGCGCGTCGAACTGCCGGTCGGCGCCGCGCTGATCGGGTTGCAGGTGCTGTCGCTGCCGCTCGGGTTGTCCGTGCTGATCATCGCGACGCTCGCGTTCGGCTCGCTGCCGATCACGCCAAGCGCGACGACGCGCTGGCTCAGCGTAGCGGTGCTGGTCGCGGCCGCGTGCTACCTGCCGGCATTCCTGATCCTGACCACGCGGCGTCGGTTGATGCGCTGGCTGCCGCGCGGGCTGGACCTGCCGCCGCTGCGCCTGAAGCTGGCGCTGGCCGCGCTGTCACTGATCGACTGGGTCCTGAGCGCGGCCGTGCTGTACGGTTGCCTGTACATATCCGGCGCGCACGTGAAACCCGGCCCGCTGCTCGCGAGCTTCGCCGCGGCGCAGACGCTCGGCCTGCTCAGCCTGATCCCGGGCGGCTTCGGCGTCTTCGATGGCCTGATGCTGCTTGCGCTGACCAGCGGCGGCTACGACAACGCGCAGGTGCTGTCCGGTCTGTTCCTGTTCCGCATCGGCTACTACCTGCTGCCGCTGCTGACCGGACTCTATGTCGGCTCCGGCATGCTCGCCGGCCAGCTGCCCGGCGTCGCGCGCGTCGCCGCACGCCTGCAGACGCATCCGCTGTTCGGCGTGCTCGGCCTGCCGGCGAGTCTGCTCGCCGGTCTCGGCATCCGCGTGCTCGCGGTGCTCACGTTCGGTTCCGGGCTGGTGCTGCTCGGCTCGGCCGCGATTCCGGCCGTGCGCGAGCACATCGAGGTGGTGCGCCAGCACCTGCCACTGGCCGCGGTCGAAAGCTCGTACTGGCTGTCGATCCTGACCGGCGTGCTGCTGCTCGGCCTCGGCCGCGGCATCGACGGACGCCTGCGTGTCGCCTACCGGCTCACGCTCTGGGTGCTGGTGGTCGGCGCGGTGCTCGCGGTGACCAAGGGCCTGCATTTCGGCGAGGCGTTGTTCCTGCTTGCGGTCGCGGTGCTGCTGCGCATGCGCAAGCGCGAATTCACCCAGCGCGCGATGAGCCTGACCTCGCTGACCACGTTCACCTGGCTCAGCGGCCTGATCATCGTCGTCTGCGCGTTCTTCGCGGTCGGCGTCTGGGCCGTGCTGGGCGACGACAGCTTCGACCTCTGGTATTTCGGCGTCGGCGAGCATTCCTCGCGGATCGGCCGCGGCCTGTTCGCGGCTCTGCTCGGGCTGGCGATCTACCTGATCTGGCAGTCGTTCTCGGTCAGGCGCCCACCGCTGAAACTGCCGGCGCACGAGGAGCTGGAGCGCGCACGTACGGTGTACCACGCGCATGGCGGCGGCGAATTCGCGCATCTGTCGTTCATGGGCGACAAGCACCTGTTCTGGTCCGCGGACAATCACGCGGTAGTCGCCTATGGCGCGGTGCGCGACCGCCTCGTCGCGCTCGGCTCGCCGTGCGGCCCGGAAGCCGCGATCAAGCGCGCGATCCTCGATTTCCGCCACTTCGCCGACGCGCAGGATCGCGTGCCGGTGTTCTACGAGGTGCTCGAACCGGATCTCTCGCTGTACCACGACCTCGGATTCGACCTGTTCAAGCTCGGCGAACTCGCGACGATCCGTCTTTCCGAGTTCACGCTGGCCGGCAAGCGCTGGGAAGACCTGCGCCAGGCGGTCAATCGCTCGGTCAAGGAACAACTCACGTTCGAACTCGTCGAACCGCCGTTCGACACCGTGCTGATGACCGACCTCGAGCGCGTTTCCGACGCCTGGCTCGAGGACAAGGGCGCGCACGAGAAGAGCTTCTCGCTCGGCCATTTCGATCCGGACTATTTCGCGTGGAGTCCGCTCGCACTCGTGCGCCGCGCAGGCGAGGTGATCGCGTTCGCGAACGTGCTGCCGCCGTACGGACCGAACGGCACCGCCAGCGTCGACCTGATGCGCCACATCGATGGCGCACCGCGCGGCACGATGGACTTCCTGTTCGCGCGGGTCATGCAATGGGCCAAGGAACAGGGCTATGCGAGCTTCAGCCTTGGCATGGCGCCCTTGTCCGCGGTCGGCGACAACCCGTACGCGCGAGTCAACGAGCGCCTCGCCGCGCTCGCGTTCCAGTACGGCGGCCGCTTCTACAACTACCAGGGCCTGCGCCGCTACAAGGAGAAGTTCGGTCCGGAGTGGACCGGCTCCTACCTCGCCTACCCGCGCGGGCTGTGGGTGCCGGGGCTGCTGATCGACATCGCGGCGCTGGTCGCCGGCGGCTATCGCCGGTTCCTGATCGGTCGCTGATCGCGGGGCTCAGCGTGGCAGCAGGCTCGTGCCGGTGACGAGGCCGGCAAGGTCGTAGCGCGCGCTGTGGTCGAGCAAGCCGTGGTCGGAGTACGTCTCGCCGTGCGCGTAGTCGGTGCGCCCGGCGAGCAGGCGCTGCGCAGGCACAGTCGGCCAGAACGGCAGCATGAACACCGCCAGAACCCAACTCTGCCGCCAGACACGCGCGACACCCAGCAGGTACAGCAGCCCGGCCAGCACCGGCATCATGAAGACGAGATAGATCAACGTGAACATGGCGGCGCTCAGCGCGCGTCGATGCGGACCACCTGTTCGCGACGCAACGTGTAGCTCGCATGGCCGCCGGGTTGGCGCACCTGCAGGATCACCTGGCGCGCATTCGCGGCAACGATCGTGCCGCGATGCACGCGCTCGCCGGCCGTGACGATCGAGACCCTGCCGCCGACATGCTGAGCGAGATCGGCGAATTGCAGATCACTGTCGCGGGCTGGCGCCGGCGCCAGCCAGTCCTCATTCGTGACTGCATCCGCGGGCGGAGCGACAACCTCTGCAACCACCGGCGCCGGTGTGTCGGGGACCGCGACCGCGATCGTGGACATATCGGAGCGCACCGCGGCGGCATGCTCGGCCTGCAGCAACGCCTCGATGCGTGCCTCGTCCTCCTCCAGCGTTGCCGCCTGCGCGGACAGAGCGAACAGCAATCCGCAGCCCAGCGTCCAGCCGGTCGGAATCTTCTTCGTCATTGCCCGAACCCCCTCGCGTCCGGCGACCGCGCGGTCGCGCGATGGCACGCGCATGGGAGCACAACCTGGTGACGCATTCCGCTACAGCGGTCACTTTTGCAGGTGCGGAAGGGCGTGCTCAGCCCGGATCGATGCGCTCGATCTGGTCGCGCGACAACACATAGGTCGCGCTGCCGCCGCGCTGGGATACCGACAGCGTGACGTGGCGCGCATCAGCAGCGCGGACCATGCCGACATGCACGTGTTCGCCACGCGTGAGCACGCGTACGCGTACGCCGATCTCACGCGGCAGTTCGTCGAAAGCGATGCCAGGCCCTGCACCCGGAGCGGGAACGATATCGGGATCCGCTTCCTCCCCTGCCGCGTGCAGGGTGACGACCGCGATCGTCGGTGCGGCCGCCTGCTCTGTGTGGCCTTGCGCCGACTGCAGCGGCGGATCGGCGCGCAGGTCGCCGGTGATGCCGCCCAATGCCAAGGCAACGATCGCAAAGCACGCGTGCGCGGCGTTCGGGACATTCGGTCGGCTGATCATCGGCGCTGCGCTGGCGGGGTGTGAGGCGTGGGGCCACAAGTATACGGGCACGGCGCCGGAACCGCCGCGTGGCCGCATTCCAGCCTAGGGCGAACGCGCCGCAGCCGGCGCCATCGGCAAGCTGCTCACGATCAGCGCACCGAGCGCCGCGTAGTCGCCGTTGTAGTGATGTCCGCCGGCGAGATCGACGACGCGGACCTGCGTCGGCTGCGGTTTCAGGCAAAAGCTGTCGTCCTCGTCCGAGCCGTGCACGCAGACCAGCGGCACCTTGCTCGCGGCAAGCTCGGGACCGATCGGCAGCGCATCATCGTGCTTCGTCGAACCGAACCAGTCGCCGACATGGATCTCGAACACCGCGGTGTCATCCGGCGAGATCATCACGCCGCCCTGCACGCGCTGGCGCGATTCCTCGGGCAGGCGATTGATCAAGACCGGCACCAGGCTCGCGCCGAACGAATAGCCGATCAGCACGAAGCGGGCCGCTGGATCGCCCTTGCCGTAGTGCGCGATGACGCGACTGATCGCCGCGGCCGCGGCGTCCGGCGTCTGCTTGTGCCAGAAGAACTTCAGCGTGGAGAAACCGATCACGCGGATGCCGTGCGCGGTCAGTGCATCGGCGACGCCGCGGTCGAGGCCGGCCCAGCCGCCATCGCCGGTGATGATGATCGCGATACGGTGTGCCTCATCCGGCTTCGCTGCAGCGGTCGGCGCGATGTCGGTCAGCGGCAGGTCGGCGACGTCGTCCGGCAGCGCGGTCGTCGCGGCGTCCTCGCGATGGCGCCAGCGCGCGTAGGCGACACCGAGACCGGGGCCGGCCTCACGCACTGCAAGCGGCGGCAGCAATGCGCCGAGCGCATGCCAGCCGGTCGCCAGCGATGCGCCGAGACCGCCGATCCGCGCACCGGCAGCGAACGGTTGCGGCAGCCACGGCAGCGGCAACTTCGGCACCGGCACGACATGGAAGCCGCCATCGCCGGACGCGGTCATCGCGCCGGCGTCGCCGGGACAGAATCCTTTCGGGAAACGCAATCCCGCATCCCAGCCCAGCGTGAGCAGGCCCTCAAACGTACCGGCCGGCGCCTGCGCGGCCAGTGCATACGCGAACGTTGCGCCGGCGCCATCGCCGACCACCAGCGGATACGTGTAGCTTGCCAAGCCTTCGTGGCGCTCGATCCAGTGCGCGACCTCCTCGACATGGCCGGCCGGATACGAGCACTTGTCCTTGATCGACTCCATGCGCTTCAGATACGCCGGCAGATCGATGCCGACCACGAACGCGCCCTGCTTCGCGAGCGCATCGCCGAGGCCATCCTGGCGCGGCGTCCAGCCGTCGCGATCGGAAAACAGCAGCACGGTATGTGCGATCGCACCGGCCGGACGACTGAGATGGAGCGTACCGAACAAGCCGTAGTCGAGCGTCTCAGCAGACGCGGCAGACGCGAACAGGCCGAACAGCAGCGAGAGCAACGCCTGCAGTGCACTCATGCGCGTGCCGCCATGAGCGCTTCGATCTCGTCCGCATGCTTGGGCACGCCGGCGGAGATGACCTCCGGCTCGCCGTCGGTCACGATGACATCGTCCTCGATGCGGATGCCGATGCCGCGGAACTTCGCCGGCACGCCCTTCTGGTCCGGCGCGATGTAGAGACCGGGTTCGACGGTGACGACCATGCCGGGTTCGAGCACACGGAACTCGCCGTCGACGCGGTAGTCGCCGACGTCGTGCACGTCGAGGCCGAGCCAGTGTCCGGTCTTGTGCATGTAGAACTTGCGGTACGCATGCTCGCGCAGGTTCCTGTCGACGCTGCCACCGAGCAGGCCGAGCTTGATCAAGCCCTTGGTGATCGTACGCACCGCCGCGTCGTGGTAGGCGTCGAACGAACGACCGGCGCGTACTTCCTCGATCGCCGCGAGCTGTGCGGCGAGCACGATGTCGTAGAGCGCGCGCTGTTCGGGCGAGTAACGTCCGTTGACCGGGAACGTGCGCGTGATGTCGGACGCGTAGCATTCGTACTCGGCGCCTGCGTCGATCAGCAGCAGGTCGCCATCAACGAGTGGCGCGTTGTTCGCGCGATAGTGCAGCACGCAGCCATTCGCGCCGCCGCCGACGATCGGCTCGTAGCTCGGCACCGCGCCATGCTTGCGGAAGGTGTGCAGCAGTTCCGCCTCGACCTCGTGCTCGTTCATGCCGGGTCGGGCCGCCTGCATCGCGCGCAGGTGCGCATCGGCGGCGATCTTCGCGGACTTGCGCATCAGGCGCAGTTCGTTGCGCGACTTGTACAGGCGCAGGTCGTGCAGGAGGTGCGACAGCGCGACGAACTCGTGCGGCGGCTTCGCGCCCTGACGCACCTGTGCGCGCACGCGGTTGACCCAGCCGATCAATTTCAGGTCGAACTCGGTGTCGCGGCCGAAGTGGTAGTAGACGCGCGCGCGGCCTTCGATCAATCCCGGCAGGATGTCGTCGATGTCGTCGATCGGAAACGCATCGTCCATGCCGAACGCGGCGACCGCGCCCTCGGTGCCGGCGCGCGGGCCGTCCCAGCGTTCGCGCTCGGGATCGCGCTCGCGGCAGAACAGGATCATCTCGCCCGGTTCGCGTCCGGGCACCAGCGCGAGCACCGCATCCGGCTCGGCGAAGCCGGTCAGGTAGTGGAAATCGCTGTCCTGGCGGTACGGATAGTGCGCATCGTTGTTGCGCACGCGCTCCGGCGCGGCGGCGACGATCACGATCGCGTCGTTGCCGGCCATGCGCATCAACTGGCGGCGACGGCGCGCGTATTCCCTGGGTTCGATCATCGATGCATGGGTCCGGTTCGTGGCCGCGGATTGCGCCGCCCATTCTATTGAATCGGCACGACGATGTTCGAGCTCGACGCCGATTCGGTGGCCACCACGCGTTGCAACGGCGCTGCGTACGCGTCAGTGCAGCGAATGCGGCGCAGCGCGAGCGGCGCGCCGGACATCACGATGCAGCAGCGCGGCACCGGTGCGCACGAAGTCGAGCACGTCAGCCAGCGCCTGCTCATCGCCGGCGGTGTCCGCGTAGTCGAAGCGCGATGCCGCGATGGTGCCGAGGTCAGCGAGGATCTCGGTCGCATCGGCGGTCAGCCCGGCGCGCGCCGCCGCGCCAGCGAGTCCGAAGCCGCCAAGGAAACCGCGGCACCATTCGACCAGCGCGTCGGCGCGGCACGCCAGCGGCGCGCTGGACGCAGGCAACAGCGGATCGACGCTGGCGGGTGTGGCCCCGAACTGGGCGAGGCAGCTGCGATACAGCCGCTGCAGGATCTCGTTGCGAGCCAGGCCGGGATCGTCGAAATCGAGCTGCAGAGCGTCCAGCCAACCGTCGGCGTCGGTTTGCGCGCCTGCGCAAAGGTAGCCGGTCAGCGAGCCGTGCAGGTCGCTGGCATTGACGCCGAGGCGCAGTCTGTCGAGCGCTTTCGCGAGTTCGGCATGGGTGAGGTCGGGGTGCATCGCGGACCGGCTGGCTTCGGAGTCGGCATCAGTCTACCTGCGCGTGGCGGAGCCGACTGCGTTTGCCTACACTGGCACAACGTTGGAGTCTGTAAGCTCGCGCCCATGAAGTTTTCCGGGTCGCCATTGGCGGGGTCGCGTCGGCGTTGGTGTTGGCGCTCCTGCCTGTTGATCGCCTGCATCGTGTGCTCGGCGTCGGCACAGGGCGAAGCGGTCCGGCGTGATTTCTTCTTCCAGACGATCGGCACCGATCATGGCCTCGCCCAGAACTCGGTGATCGCGTTCCTGCAGGACCGTGCCGGTTTCATCTGGATCGGCACCGCGGGCGGCTTGCAGCAGTACGACGGCTACGGCTTCAACACCTACGAGCATTCCGGCGATGACCCGGACAGCCCGCCCGCGGGTCCGGTGACGGCGCTGGCCGAGGATGGCGACGGCAACATCTGGATCGGCTCCAGCACGCTCGGGCTGATCCGCCACACGCCGTCGACCGGCGTGTTCCAACACATGGGCACGACCGAGCCCGGTACGGACGCCTCCTGGTCGACCGTGCGCGCCTTGCGGTTCGATCCGCGACAGGGGCTGTGGATCGCCAGCGACGCGGGCATCGCGCTGGTCGACACCACCAACGGCCGCACGAAACGCAGATTGCCGATCGTCCAGGAGGACAACGGCGCGCTGCACGTGCGCAAGCTCGATCTCACCGACGACGGAACACTGTGGATCGCCAGTTCGGCTGGCCTGCTGCGTCTGGTACCGGGCACGGATGCGCTGGAGCGCGTCGCCACGGACCGGATCGACGACCCGCAGGCGCTGCTGCTCGACCACGCCCGGCGACTGCATGTCGCGACGGCGAATGGCGTCTACCGGATCATGCCGGATGGTTCGGCGGAACAGGCATGGCCGGCGCAGGGCCACTATCCGGTCACCGCGATGGTCGAGGATCCGCGTGGCCGCCTGTGGTTCGCGGTTCCCAACGAGGGCCTGGCCGTGTTCGACGCCGCCGGCAACCAGACCCAGTGGCTCAAGCCGGACAATGGCCTGGCCGGGAGCCCGCCTGACGCCACCGTCACCAGCCTCGACATCGATCGTTCCGGCCTGCTCTGGGTCGGCACGCTGGAACGCGGGATCGCCAAGGTGGATCCGAACGGAACGCTGTTTCGCTATGTGGCCGATCGCGAACCCGGGCCCGCAAGTACCGCGGCGAACTACATCCGCGCGTTGTTCGAGGACGCCAGCGGCGGACTCTGGCTGGGCGCGGATGGCGACGGGCCGAAGCGTTACGATCGTGCCGCGAACCGGTTCGATCATTACACCGACCTGATCGCCAACGGCCTGAAGGACACCGCGCGCGACCCGCGGGTGACCGTGTCTGCCTTCGCAGACGCCGGCGGTGGACGGCTCTGGGTCGGAACCAATCACGGCGTAGCCCTGCTCGATCCCGTGCATCGCCAGGCTTCGTTCCTGCCCACGGACGCAAAGGGCGCGCACGGGCTGCCCGATGTCGACGTGCGCAGCCTGCTCAGCGCACGCGACGGCACACTGTGGATCGGCAGCGCGCGCGGCGGCCTCGTGCAGCACAGTCCGGGGAAGCGGACATGGACCCTGTTCCGTCGCGACGCCAGCGAGACCGCGATCGGTGGCCTCGCCGACGACCGCATCGTGGTGTTGCACGAAGACCGCGAAGGGCGCATCTGGGTCGGCACGATGACCGGGCTGAACCTGATCGATCCGGTCCAGCGCAGCGTGCGCGTGTTCCGCAACGATCCCGCCGATGCACACTCGCTTTCCGCGAACCTCGTGCGCGCATTCCAGGAAACCGAGGACGGCCAGCTGTGGATCGGCACGCAATCCGGCCTCGACCGGCTCGATGTGCTCGACGCGGAACATGCGCGGTTTACGCGCTGGCTGCCCCGCGACGGATTGCCGAGCGGCACCGTGTATGCGATCGCGGATGACCGCATGGGTCGACTCTGGCTGAGCACGAACCGCGGCATCGCCTCGTTCGATCGCACCAGCAGCACCTTCCGCACGTTCACGCTCGCCGATGGCCTGCAGGGGATGGAATTCAACGGCAGTGCCTGCGCGATGCTGCGTGACGGCCAGCTCGCATTCGGCGGAGTGAACGGCCTCAACCTGTTCTCTCCGCAGGCGATCGTCGGCAGCCGCTATGCGGCGCCGGTCGTGTTCACCAACGTGCGCATCGGCAACCGCGATGCGCATGTGCTGCACGAAGGCAGCCAGCTGCAGATGGAGGCGGCCGACCGCATCGTTCGCTTCGAGTTTGCCGCGCTCGACTTCACCGCGCCCGACCGCAACCAGTTTGCTTATCAGCTCGACGGCTTCGACGATCACTGGATCGAAGCCGGTGCGCGGCACGAGGCGACCTACACCAATCTCGACCCCGGGCGCTACACGTTCAAGGTGCGTGGAAGCAACCACGACGGCTACTGGAACGACCGCATCGCGACGATCGCGCTGCACGTAACACCGCCATGGTGGGACAGCCCGGCCGCAAAGGTGGCGTACGTGCTGATCGCCGCGGCCGCGCTCCTGCTCGCCTGGCGCGCACACCGGCGGCGGCGCAGCGAGGAGCGGGCCTATCACCGCGACCTCAAGGAGCGCGAGGACCGCCTGCGCCTCGCGCTGTGGGGCTCGGGCGACGATTTCTGGGACTGGAGCATCGCGCGCAACGAGGTCGTGGTGACCGGTACCGGCGATCTGTTCAAGGGCGTGCAGCGACGGCCGGCGCGGCTTCCCTACGCATGGCTGCGCGAGCACCTGCATGTGGACGATCTGCCGGCGGTCGAGCGCCGGCTGGAAAACCACATCAACCGCACCACCGACACGTTCGAGTCGGAACACCGCCTGCGCCGCCGCGACGGCCGCTGGACCTGGTCGCTCGCGCGCGGCAAGATCGTCGAGCGCGACGAGGATGGCCAGCCACTGCGCATGTGCGGCACCGCGCGCGACGTCACCGAAGAGCGCGCCGCCGAGCAGGACCGTCGCGTCGCCCAGGAAGTCATCCGCAGCATGGCCGAGGCGGTCGCGGTGAGCGACCTCGACTATCACTTCCTCACGGTCAATCCCGCATTCACGCGCATCACCGGTTGGCGCCAGGAGGAGATCGCCGGGCAGCCGACCGCGCTGCTGAATTGCTCGCAGCATCCGGCCGAGCACTACGTCGCGATACGCGACAAGCTCGCCCGCAGCGGACACTGGCGCGGCGAACTCTGGCAGCGGCGCAAGGATGGCGACGAATTCCTCAGCTGGTCCGAGATTTCCGAGGTGCGCGACGCCAACGGCGTGCGCACGCACTACGTCAGCGTGATTTCCGACATCACCGATCGCAAGCGCACCGAGCAGGAGCTGCGCTACCTCGCCAACTACGACGCGCTGACCGGCCTGCCGAACCGCACCCTGCTCAGCGAACGCATCGGTCACGCGATCGTCCGCGCGCGGCGCGGCGCGCACAAGATAGCGGTGCTGTTCCTCGACCTCGACCGCTTCAAGCACGTCAACGATTCGATGGGTCACGCCGCCGGCGATCGCATGCTGAAGGCCGCGGGCAATCGTCTGCGTCAGGTCGTGCGCGAGGGCGATTCGGTCGCGCGCCTCGGCGGCGACGAATTCACGATCGTGCTCGAGGATATCGGCAGCGCCGAAGCCGAACGCGTCGCCGAGAAGGTCATCGCCGCGTTCGAGGAGCCGCTGGAACTCGACAACGGCCAGGAAGTCGTGATCTCGCCGTCGATCGGCATCAGCCTCTACCCGGACCACGGCCAGGTGCCGACCGACCTGCTGAAGTTCGCCGATACCGCGATGTACCAGGCCAAGGAACACGGCCGCAAGACCTGGATGGTCTACACCGAGGCGATGGACGCGGCCGCGCGCCTGCGTGCGACCACGGTCGCCGCGCTGCGCAAGGCGCTGGAGCGCAACGAGCTCTCGCTGGTGTACCAACCGAAATTGTCGCTGCTCGACGAGCGCATCACCGGTGTCGAGGCGCTGCTGCGCTGGCGCAGCGGAGACCTCGGCAACGTCTCGCCGGGCGTGTTCATCCCGATCGCCGAGGAAACCGGCCTGATCGTCGAAATCGGCGACTGGGTCGTCGCGCAGGCCTGCGCGCAGCTCGCACGCTGGCGAGAGGCCGGCATCCACGACATCACGATGTCGGTCAACGTGTCGGTCGCGCAACTGCGGCGCGGCGACCTGATCCGACGCCTGTGCGACGTGCTCGCCGAGCACGACATCGCGCCGAACCAGCTCGAACTCGAGCTGACCGAAAGCATGGTCATGGCGAACGCCGAGCAGTCGATCACCACGCTGCGCCGGCTCAAGGCGATCGGCGTGACGCTCGCGATCGACGATTTCGGCACCGGCTATTCGTCGCTGAGCTACTTGAAGCGCCTGCCGATCGATACGCTGAAGATCGACAAGGAGTTCGTCGGCGACATCACCACCGATCCGGACGACGAGGCGATCACCGCGACCGTGATCACGATGGCGCATTCGCTCGGACTGAATGTCGTCGCCGAAGGCGTCGAACGCGCCGAGCAGGTCGAGTACCTGCGCGAACAGGATTGCGACGAGATCCAGGGCCACTGGCTGGCGTTCCCGCTGCCGCCCGACCAGTGCCTCGCGTTCCTGCGCGAACGCGCGCAGCGGCGGCGTGTCGCCCTCGGTGAACCGCATCCCTGACGCTCGTCGTCGCGGTTCGGTCCTCGCGCTACCACGGATGACAAACCGCGCGGCGGCGATGCTATATTTCAGCGCATGTCCGCGCATGAGCAAAGCCTGCTGGCCATTGGGGACCGACTCGATCGGCTCCTCGAACTGTGCCGGGCCCTGCAGGAGGAAAACCGCAGCCTGCGCCACAGCCAGGAGCAACTGGCGACCGAGCGGGCACAGTTGCTCGCACGCAACGAGCAGGCGCGCTCGCGCGTCGAGGCAATGATCATGCGGCTGAAGTCGCTGGAGCAGAATCAAGGATGAGCGCCAGCGAGCCGGTCAAGGTCAGCATCCTCGACCGCGAATTCCTGATCGCCTGCACGGCCGAGGAGCGTCCCGGCCTGCTCGACGCGGCACACTATCTCGACGCCAAGATGCGCGAGATGCGCAACAACGCGCGCTCGGCGACGCTCGATCGCATCGCGATCCTGGCCGCATTGAACATCAGCCACGAGTTGCTGGACGAGCGTCGCCGCAATTCGACCGATTCGACGCAGTTGGCAGAGAAACTGCAAGCACTGCACGCGAAGCTTGAACGCGCCTTCGCGACGTCACTACAATAGCGGCAGGTGTCCTCTGCGGTGCCCGGCAGCGCACTCTTACATATTGCCTTGTTCCTATAGACGACCCGGGACGACGAAACGAAAGCCTGTGTGCACGTCCACCCTCGTGTGGAAAGCCTTATGGCTTCGTCAGTCTTCCCACCTGATCCCGATGGATCAAGGTCGTTCGATGCGCACCGACATGGCGGAGGACGCCGCTTTTGTTTTTGCGATCGTCCGTGATCGCCACCACCTGCAGGCGCGATTGTTCGGGCACGATTGTTCGTGTAGTCCAACGCGCTCACAGGGTCCAGAAGCGGCCACCCGTGGCCGCACTTCTCAACAAACAGCAGGCTTCGACGGACGTCGTCGTGCGGTCGTTTGACGGCCTGACGCGAACCGGGGCATGCCATGCAATCCGACGTGCCTGCATCTTCGCTGCCGCCGAACGACAACGAACGCTCCGCCTTGCGCAAGCGGCTGCGGGAGCAGCGTGCGGCGCTGTCCGCCCCAGAGCGCATCGCCGCATCGCAGGGACTGGTCGCCCAACTCGAGCGGATACCCGAATTCCTGACCGATCGGCGCGTCGGCGGCTACTGGGCCGTGGCCGGCGAATTGCCGCTGGCTGCGCTGATGTCTGGCCTGCGCGAGCGCGGGCAGACCTGGTACCTGCCGGTCATCGGCGCGGACCGGCTGCTGCGTTTCGCGCCGTGGCGCCCGGGCATCGCGATTTCGACGAACGGATATGGCATTCCGGAACCCGAACACGCAGTCGCGGACCTGCTGACGCCGGAACAGCTCGATCTCGTACTGCTTCCGTTGCTCGGTTTCGACCGTGCTGGCCATCGCCTCGGTTTCGGCGGCGGCTACTACGATCGCAGCTTCGCGTTCCTGCGCGACCGCACCGATGTCGGCAAGCCCGTGCTGGTCGGTGTCGGCTATGCGCTGCAGGAAGTCGCGCCGATCACGGCGATGCCATGGGACGTCCGGCTCGACTATGTCGCAACCGAGCGCGAGCTGATCGATCTCACTCCACCCGCGGCGTGATCGCGACAAGCCGCGGCTGCTAAAGTTCGCGCCATCCCGAGGCGAAGGCAAACGCCCATGCACTACTGGCTGATGAAATCGGAGCCCGACGCGTTCTCGATCGACGACCTCGCGCGGGTCAGGACCGAGCCCTGGACCGGCGTGCGCAACTACCAGGCGCGCAATTTCATGCGCGATGGCATGCGGCCCGGCGACGGCGTGCTGTTCTACCATTCGAGTTGTGCGGAGCCCGGCGTCGTCGGCATCGCCGAGGTCGCCAGCGAGGCGTATCCGGATCCGACCCAGTTCGATCGCAAGAGCGACTATTTCGATCCGGCAAGCACAACCGAGAATCCGCGCTGGATGCTGGTCGACGTCGCGTTCAAGCGCAAGCTGAAGCGCACGATCACGCTGACCGAACTCAAGGAGCTGCCCAAGCTCGATGAATTCTCGCTGCTCCGCCGCGGCAACCGCCTGTCCGTGCTGCCGGTGACGAAGCCGCAATGGGATTGCATCCTTTCCCTCGAAACAAGGTAGCAGCGGCTTCCACCGCGATGCTTTTCCACGCATGACCGGAGACGACGAATGACCAAGGACGAGGAAAAACGCATCGCCGGCCGCGCTGCCCTGCGCTATGTCGAGGACGGCATGGTCGTGGGTGTCGGCACCGGCTCCACCGTCGCGCACTTCATCGACGCATTGGCCGAACGCAAGCATCTGATCGAAGGTGCGGTGTCGAGTTCCGAGCAGTCCACGCGCCTGCTGAAAGAACGCGGCATCGCGGTGCTCGACCTCAATTCGGCCGGCGACATTCCGCTGTACGTCGACGGCGCCGACGAATGCGATGCGCACCGATGCCTGATCAAGGGTGGCGGCGGCGCGTTGACGCGCGAGAAGATCATCGCCGCGGTCGCGAAGACCTTCGTCTGCATCATCGATGCCGGCAAGCGCGTCGACGTGCTCGGCCGGTTCCCGTTGCCGGTCGAGGTGATCCCGATGGCACGCAGCTACGTCGCACGCGAGATCGTCAAACGCGGCGGCCAGCCGGTCTGGCGTGACGGCGTGGTCACCGACAACGGCAACTGGATCCTCGACGTGCACCATCTGCGCATCACGCAACCGGTCGAACTCGAGCGTGACCTGAACCAGATCGCCGGCGTGGTCACCGTCGGCCTGTTCGCGCAACGGCCGGCCGACATCGTGCTGATTGGCAGTGAGGAAATGCGCTGAGCGGACCGCGGCCTGGATTGCGCGATTGACCCCGCACGCGCAAGCGTGCTCCCATGCCACCTACCATCCTGTCCACGAAATCACGCAAGGGGGAGCTTGCATGATCGCGTCAATCCGTTCGCGGCGCACGCCGCTGGCGGTGGCGTTTGCCACCGCCCTGGCCGCCACTTCGTTGTCGCCCACACAGGGGATGTCGGCCCCCGACAACACGTGGGTGCGAATCCGCAGCGATCCGGCGCGCCGGATCTTCGCGCAGTTTCCGACGCGATACAGCCGCAGCGCTCCCGCGCCGGCCGCCACGTGGCCCGTCGTCAATTGCGCCGATTCCGGTGCCGGCAGCCTGCGCGCCGCGATCGGCGCCGCCGGTGACGGCGACACGATCGACCTGACCGCGCTCACCTGTGGAACGATCACGCTGCAGACCGGCGCGATCCCGGTTCGTCGCAACAACCTGACCCTGATAGGTCCGGGACGCTCCGCGCTGACGATCGACGGCAACGCCACCGACCGCGTCTTCATCCATCCCGGCCGCGGCACGCTGACCCTGCGCGCAATGACGATCCAGAACGGCCGCAACCGTGCGACCGGCTTCAACGTCGCAGGTGGCGGCTGCGTCGCCTCGGCCGCTTATGTGGCGCTCGAGGACGCGACTGTCAGGAACTGCTACGCCGGCGGTGAGGGTGCCTATGGCGGCGCCATCTACGCGTATTCGCTGACGCTGTCGAACAGCACGCTTTCCGGCAACGTTGCCAACGGTGTGCACGAAGATGCCGGCACTGCGGCTTTCGGCGGTGCGGCGTTCGTCTATCAGATGCAATTCACCGACAGCACGGTGACCGGCAACCGCGCCGAACACCGCGTCAAACCCGGCCGCACCAGCTACGACATTGCAGGTGGCGTCATTGCAGTGCGCGGCGGCAGCATCGCCGGCTCGACGATCGATTCGAACGTCAGCCAGGGGCGCGCTGGCGGGATCGCCGCGTTCAACAGCATCTCCGTATCGAACAGCACGATCTCCGGCAATGTCGCGGCCAGCGAGATCGGCGGCGGCCTGTTCCTGCGCTGGCCCGCAACGATCGATCTCGGCAACAGCACGATCACGGCGAATCATGCCGAAGCCGGTGGCGGCGGGATCTGGCTCGCGATGCCGAGCGCGAACCTGCAAAGCAGCATCGTGTTCGGCAACAGCACGGGCGGCGGCCAGTTCGCCGAGTTGCAGGACCCCGCCGCGCTGACGATCAGCGGCGGCGGCAACCTGATCGGTACCAGCGGACCGAATGTCGCGTTGCCAGCCGGCACATTGAATACCGACCCGTTGCTCGGCGTTCTGGCGGACAACGGGGGCCCGACAAGGACGCATGCGCTGCTGCGCGGCAGCCCAGCCGTCGACGTGGGCAACAATTCCGCGAACCTGTCCTTCGACCAGCGCGGCGCTGGTTACCCACGCGTGTACGGCGCGGCGGCGGATATCGGCGCGTTCGAACAGCAGGCATTGCCATTCGTGCAGACACCGGTGCCGACGCTGTCGCAATGGATGATGGCCCTGCTGGCAGGTCTGCTCGCCGCGTTGGCGTCAGGCACGCAAGCGCGCCAACGACAGCGGCGGGACACAAGGGTCGACAGCCGGTCGTCCGGCGTTCCTTGAAACGCAAAAACCCGCCAGATGGCGGGTTTTTGTTTGACTGTCCGGGATTGCACTGCGGATCGGTGCAGCCGGATCGAGTTTGGCAGCCCCGGATGGATTCGAACCACCGAATGCCTGAGTCAGAGTCAGGTGCCTTACCGCTTGGCGACGGGGCTGTGCAGTCAGTTTAGCGCTTCGAGTACTGCGTCGCGCGGCGCGCCTTGTGCAGGCCGACCTTCTTGCGCTCGACCTCGCGCGCGTCACGGGTCATGAACCCGGCCTTGCGCAGCGGCGACTTCAGCGTCTCGTCGTACTCGACCAGCGCGCGGGCGATGCCGAGGCGGATCGCGCCAGCCTGGCCGGTCATGCCGCCGCCCTCGACCGTAACCAGGACGTCGAACTTGTCATGATTCTGGGTCAGTTCGAGCGGCTGGCGCACGATCATGCGCGAGGTCTCGCGGCCGAAGAAATCGTCGAGCGGCTTGCCGTTCACGACGATGCTGCCGCTGCCCTTGCGCAGGAACACGCGTGCTGCGGAGGACTTGCGACGGCCGGTGCCGTAGTTCTGCTGAGTAGCCATGTGAGTTCTATGCTTTTCGTTGAGAAGTCCGCACAAGGATGTGCGGGCTCTTGCGAGGGAATCGCATTACGCCTTGATGTCCAGCACCTGCGGCTGCTGGGCGGTGTGCGGGTGATTCGCGCCGGCGTAGACCTTGAGCTTGCGATACATCGCACGACCCAGCGGGTTCTTCGGCAGCATGCCCTTGACGCCGATCTCGATCACGCGCTCCGGATGCTTGGCCAGCATGTCCTTGAGCGAAGTGGTCTTGAGGTTGCCGACGTAACCGGTGAAGCGGTGATAGTTCTTGTCTTCCAGCTTGTTGCCGGTGACCGCGATCTTCTCCGCGTTGATCACGACGAGGTAATCGCCGGTATCCACGTGCGGGGTGTAGATCGGCTTGTGCTTGCCGCGCAGGCGATGCGCGAGTTCGGTGCACAGACGGCCGAGCGTCTTGTCGGTGGCGTCGACCACGTACCAATCGCGTTTGACGCCTTCTGCCTTGGCGCTGATCGTTTTCATATCCGAAAGACTCTGGCTGGGCCCTGGAAACGGGCTCGTCATAAATGAGGGCGCGGGAGGATAGCGGAACAGCCCGCGGCTGGCAACAGCCGGGCACGAGGCACCGCCTGTCAACGTGATCGGCAATGATAGCATGAATCCCATGTCCACCCCTGCTCCGGCCCTGCCCGCGGCCGACGCGCGCCTGCTGGCCCTGATCGATCAATGCGTGATGTGCGGCCTGTGCCTGCCGCACTGCCCGACTTATCGGCTCGAGAACATCGAAGCCGAATCGCCGCGCGGGCGCATCGCGCTGGCACGGGCGTTGACGACCGGCGCGCTGGCGCCGTCGCCGACCGCGTTGGCCCATCTCGACCATTGTCTGGGGTGTCTGTCCTGCCAGAAGGTCTGCCCCTCGCAGGTCAGGTACGACGAGATCCTGGTCGGTGCACGTGCCGGGCTCGTCGGGGCACGCCCCGCACCCGGACCGCTGCTGCGCTGGCTGCGCGATCCACTGAGGCTGACCGCGCTTGCGCGCGTCGGCGCTGCACTGCGCACCGGGCACTGGCTGCCTGTACTGGCGCACCTGCTGCCGAAAAATTCGAACTGGCGGCGGCTTGCCGCGGCGCAACCGGCGCTGCCGCGCGCTGCCCGCTTTGCCGCAACGAAGTCCGCCACAGGCACACGCGGACGCGTCGCGCTGTTCCGCGGCTGTGTCGCGAGCGTCTACGACCGCGACACGCTCGCCGCCAGCCGCTGCCTGCTCGAAACCCTTGGTTACGAGGTCGTCGAGGCCGCTGGCACGCACTGCTGCGGCGCGCTGCCGCGACACGCCGGCGACATCGCTTCCGCACAAACCCAGGCCACGGCAACGCGAGCGGCGCTGGCGGCGACCGACGCCGAGATCGTGCTGGTCAGCGCCAGCGGCTGCTACGGCGACCTGCGCGACCAGGTGCTGGCCGGCACCGCGCAACGCGCGATGGATCTGCATGCATTCCTGGCCGCCGACCCCGGTTTCGCGACGCTGCGCTTCCGGCCGCTGCCCGTACGTGCTGCGCTGCATCTGCCGTGCACGCAGGTCAATGTGGTCGGCGCGGTTGCATCGATCCGCACGTTGCTTGCGCGGATCCCGCAGCTCGCGGTGCTGACGCTGCCGGAACAGCCGCGCTGCTGTGGCGCGGCCGGCAGCTATTTCCTCGAGCATGCGGATTTCGCGGATCGTCTGCGCAGCGAGAAACTCGACCAGGCGCGGGCGTTGTCGCCCGATCTGCTGCTGACCACCAACATCGGCTGCCGCATCCATCTCGGCAACGGCCTGCGCGAACGTGCCGCGGGCATTCCGGTGCTGCATCCGCTGGCATTGCTCGCGCAACAACTGGACAATGCCGCGTCATGACCTTGCGCACGCTTTCGCCACTGGATCGCACGTTCGTCGAGATCGAACGCGCGCTCGAAACCGTATTCGTCTCGACGCCGGTCGCATCGCAGCCGTCACCGGCCGGCGACCTTCCCGAGGCCGATCTCGACGATTCCGCACGACGCCATGCCGCCGGCCTGATGCGCGTGAACCATGTCGGCGAGGTCTGCGCGCAGGCGCTGTATTTCGGCCAGGCCAAGGTCGCGCGCAATGAGGCCTTGCGCGCCCAGATGCTTGCGGCGGCCGCCGAGGAAACCGATCACCTGGCCTGGTGCGGCGAGCGCCTCGATGAACTCGGCAGTCGCGTCAGCCTGCTGAATCCGCTCTGGTACGCCGGCGCCTATGCGATCGGCGCGGCCGCCGGCATCGTCGGCGACCGGCTCAGCCTCGGTTTCGTGGTCGAGACCGAGCGTCAGGTCGAGGCCCACCTCGGCGAGCATCTGGAAACGCTGCCGCCCGGCGACGAGCGCAGCCGGGCGATCGTCGCGCGCATGAAGGATGACGAGGCGCGCCACGCCCGCACCGCGCAGGCCGCCGGCGCCGTGGAACTGCCGCCGCCCATCCCGACGCTGATGCGTTTTGCCTCGAATGTGATGAAGACGGTCGCGTATCGGCTGTGAGCGCGATGCACTGGCTTTCGCGGGACCGCCGCAAGAACTCCTGCATCTGTAGGAGCGGCTTCAGCCGCGATGCCTCTGTCGTGAGCGTCAGAGCAAGAGCATCGCGGCTGAAGCCGCTCCTACGGTCGCTTTTTGGCTACATCAAATTGCGACCGTGGAACAGCTCCTCGATCTCGCGCTTCAGCAGCAGCTCGATGCGCTGGCGCTCCTTGAACGAGAGGTCGTCCGCGTTCGCCTCGAACAGGTAGGTGTCGAGGTCGAAGTCCTTGATGTGCATCTTCGTATGGAAGATGTTTTCCTGGTAGACGTTGACGTCGAACATCTCGTATTTCTGGCGGATGTGCTTGGCCAGATAATCCTGGATCGAGTTGATCTTGTGGTCGATGTAGTGCTTGCGGCCCTTCACGTCGCGGGTGAAACCGCGCACACGGTAGTCCATCGTGACGATGTCGGACTCGAAGCTGTCGATCAGGAAGTTCAATGCCTTCAGCGGCGAGATCACGCCGCAGGTGGCCACGTCGATGTCGGCTCGGAACGTCGCGATGCCGTTGTGCGGGTGCGTCTCCGGATAGGTGTGCACCGTGATGTGGCTCTTGTCCAGGTGCGCGACCACCGCGTCCGAGATCATGTCGCGGCCGAGCTTCTCGACGATCGGGTGCTCGGAGATCAGGATCGTCACCGAGGCGCCCTGCGGGTCGTAGTCCTGGCGCGCGATGTTCAGGATGTTCGCGCCGATGATGTCGGCGACATCCGTCAGAATCTGGGTCAGGCGGTCCGAGTCGTACTGCTCGTCGATGTACTCGATGTAGCGCTGGCGCTGGTCCTCCGACACCGCATAGCAGATGTCGTAGATGTTGAAGCTGAGCGCTTTTGTCAGGTTGTTGAAACCTTGCAGCTGCAAGCGCGGAATTGGTTTGACCACGGCGGCCTACCTCGATACGGACGACAACAGAATCCCGGCACGGCGTACACGCTCGCCGGGGGCGCGGATTATGGGCCAAGCGGCACCGCGATGAAACCGCGAGCGCGAATCCGCACGCGTGGCACGATTTGCAATAAACTGTGGCAACGTCTACTCGCGCCGGGCTCGCAAACGTATGGATTTCCGTACGTTCCGTCGCGACGCGGCACCCGCCGCGATCGGACGAAGAAGGGGCCTGAGTGGAAGCACAAGGCAAGATCGCAGATTTTCGTTACACGCTGCAGCGTGAAGTGAACCGTGTCCAGGCACCGCCGATGCTGACCCCGGATCGCGCCGCGATGGAGCGCTTCCTCGGTGCATGCCACCGCCGCCGGTACGCCAGCAAGACCGCGATCATCCGGCCTGGCGACTCGGCAAACATCCTCTATTACGTGATCGACGGTTCGCTGACCGTCTCCTCGGAAGACGAGGAAGGTCGCGAATTGATCCTCGCCTACCTGAACCGTGGCGAATTCATTGGCGAGATGGGCCTGTTCGTCGAGACGCCGCGCCGCGAGGTCATGGTGCGCACGCGCACGCCGTGTGAGCTCGCCGAGATCGGCTACGAACGCATGTTCAACCTGTTCGAGGGGCCGCTGCGCGACGAGTGTCCGAAGATCCTGTTCGCGATCGGCTCGCAGCTGACCAACCGGTTGCTGCATACCTCGCGCAAGGTCAGCCGCCTTGCGTTCATGGACGTGACCGGCCGCGTTGCCAAGACCCTGCTCGATCTGATCGAGGAACCGGACGCGATGACCCACCCGAGCGGCAAGCAGATCCGCATCTCGCGCCAGGAGATCAGCCGCATCGTCGGCTGCTCGCGCGAGATGGTCGGTCGCGTGCTCAAGCAACTCGAGGAACAGGGCATGATCTCGGTGGCCGGCAAGACCATCGTGGTGCTCGGCACGCGCTGAGCTGGCGCCGGCGCCCGAGCGGCGCTCAGCGCACCGACGTCTGTCGCGGTGGCCGCGCGCGTCGGTCGCCGATGGCCTTGGCCGTCGCTGCGGTCGTCTTGGTCGCGGCGGGTTCGTACACCATGTAGACGTCGGCGCGCTGGTAGTGGCTGCCCGGACGCGGCGCCGGATGGTGCACGAAGCCCGCGCTCTCGTAGAGCGCCAGCGCAGGCTTGAGCCGCGCGTTCGATTCGAGGAACAGGGTGCTGCCCTGCCGCCTGCGAAACTCGGCGATCGCCGCATCGAGCAGCTTGCGCCCGGCGCCGAGGCCGCGATAGCCGGTCTCGACCGCCATCTTCGAGAGCTCGTAGACACCCGGCGATTCCCTGAGCAGCGCGCAAGTACCGATCACTTCGCCATCGAGCAGCGCGAACAGGATCGCGCCGCCCGGGTCGAGCACATGCTCTCGCGGACGCTCCAGCATCGCGCGATCGACCGCTTCGAGCGCGAAGTAGCGCTCCAGCCATTCCCCATTGATACGCAGGAAGTGCGCCGCCCATTCGTCCCGGAACGGCTGGACCTCGACCTGCGCGGCCAGCAGGCGATCGCGTTGCGCGAGGATCTCGGCAGCGAGCCTGCCACTGTCGATGTCCGCCTCGAAGCCGGCCAGCACATCGATCAGCGAGCCCTGGCCGCGCAACGCCGCCGCCCGCGCGCCGCGGCGGATCGCGCACCAGATCGGCCCCAGCCGGTCCAGCGTGCCTTCGGCGTCCGCGGAAAGTTCGAGCATGCCGCGGCGCGCGTCGGCGCGATCGGTCCGGCGCGTGATCCAGCCGCCCTTGCGCAGCTTTGCCGCGAGCTGGCTCACCGCGGGATGGGTCTGGCCGATCGCGGCCGCCACCTCGGTCACGGTCGCTGGCCCCTTCACCTGCAGGTATCGAAGCAGCGGGAACCAGTGCGCATCGATTTCCACGCCACTCGCACGATAGGTCGCATTCGCCACCGCGTAGAGACTCTCGCTGACCGCCTTGAAACGACTGCCGAGCGCCAGCTCGCCTTGCATATGCAGGAACATAGTTTTTAGTAAGCACTTACGGAAGTGCTTACGTTAATCCTTGATCGAACAGGACGCAAGTCCCCGCTCGGGCGAGCCGGGCGCATGTCCGAGGCACCCGCAGCGCCGTCAGTTCCATTCCACGATCGAAACGCGCTGGCCGAGGCGGGCCGAGACGCGCGCCAGCAGATGCCGGCTCGGGTTCACGAGCACCGCCGAACGCGCTGCCGCGAGGATTGGCAGATCGTCGAGCGAGTCGCTGTAGACGATGTCCCACGGCGGTCGTACGCCGCGCCGTGCCAGCTGATTCGCCTTCTCGACGCCACGATTGTGCAGCGCGATGCGCATGCCGAGGCGGCCCGGCACGAGGCGCGACGCGA
Organism: Dokdonella soli; assembly: GCF_039523175.1. Classification (NCBI taxonomy): domain Bacteria; kingdom Pseudomonadati; phylum Pseudomonadota; class Gammaproteobacteria; order Lysobacterales; family Rhodanobacteraceae; genus Dokdonella; species Dokdonella soli. The sequence continues at coordinate 105,213 of NZ_BAAAEU010000010.1, read as the reverse complement.
CCAGCTCGATCGCAGCCAACCCGAGCTCGTCGAGGATCGCGCGCGCAAGGATTTCCTCGCAGGCGGTCGCGACGAAGATGCGGTCGCCCGCGTGCCGGTGCGCGTTCAGCGCCGCCAGCGCCTCGCGCGACAGGTTGCGCGCATCACGCGCCAACGCACGGCCGAACGTTTCCGCGAGCTCGCGGTAACACGACTCGCCGACACCGCACAGGGCCCAGCGCACGAGAACGCGCGCGGCCGTGCGGCGCCCGCGCGGCGTCGTTGCCAGCAGCGCGAGCAGCGGCCACAGGGGCAGAACGAGAACCGCGCGCCACCATGCGTGCGCATAGCGGTCGCGCATGAACCGCGTGAATGCATCGCCCCGGACCAGCACACCATCGAAGTCGAACAGCACCACGCGCGGTTTGCCCCGCGCGCCGGCCTTGGCGGAGACCATGACCTCGTTCATCGTGTTGCGTACGCCGATGCAGCGGGCGGGCGAGCCTAGGCGGGCTTCGCCGGACGCGCGGTGCCGAACAGCCGCGCCAGTTCCGCGCCGGGATCGGGCGCACGCATGAACGCCTCGCCGACCAGGAACGCGCCGATGCCGGCAGCGCGCATGCGCGCGACATCGTCCGGTGTGTGGATGCCGCTTTCGGTGACCAGCAGACGATCCTCGCCCGCGCGTTCACGGAGTCGCAAGGTTGTGTCGAGCGAGGTTTCGAACGTACGCAGGTTGCGGTTGTTCACGCCGATCAGCGGCGCCGGGATCTCCAGCGCCCGCTCCAGCTCGGCCTCGTCGTGCACCTCGACGAGCACATCCAGATCGAGTTCGGCTGCGAGCAGCGCGAGTTCGAGCAGCGCCGCGTCGCCGAGTGCGGCGACGATCAGCAGGATGCAGTCGGCGCCGATCGCGCGCGCCTCGTAGACCTGGTACGCATCGATCGTGAAGTCCTTGCGCAACACAGGCAGATCACAGGCCGCGCGCGCCTGTTCCAGATACGCCTCGCTGCCCTGGAAGAAATCCGCGTCGGTCAGCACCGACAGGCAGGCCGCGCCACCCGCCGCGTAGCTGCGCGCGATCGCGGCCGGATCAAAGTCCGCGCGGATCACGCCTTTCGACGGACTCGCCTTCTTGACCTCGGCGATCACCGCCGGTGCGCCCGCCTCGATCTTCGCTTCGAGCGCCGCGGCGAAGCCGCGCGTCGGCGGCAGATCGGCGATACGCGCGGAAAGCTCCGTCAGCGGGACGCGTGCACTGCGCTCGGTGATTTCCTCGACTTTGCGCGCGAGGATGCGCTGGAGGATATCGGACATCTCAGCCGCCAACCGTCTCGCCGGCCAACCGCCGGGTCACTTCGACAAACTCCTCCAGCTTCGCCAGCGCGGCACCGCTCACGACGGCAGCGCGCGCACGCACAATGCCCTCGCGGATCGAGCCGACGACATCCGCCGCGTACAGCGCGGCGCCCGCGTTCATCAGCACGATGTCGCGTGCGACACCCGGCGTGTTGTGCAGCGCCTCGAGCAGCAGCGCCTTCGATTCGGCGACGTTGGCGACGCGCAGGTTGCGGCTCGACGCCATCACCAGCCCGAAATCCTCGGGTTCGATCTCGTATTCGTGCACGTCCCCATCGCGCAGCTCGCCGACCATCGTCGCCGCGCCGAGTGAGATCTCGTCCATGCCGTCACGACCCCAGACCACCAGCGCATGGCGCGCGCCAAGCTGCTGCAGCGCGCGCACCTGGATGCCGACCAGGTCCGGATGGAACACGCCCATCAGGATGTTCGGTGCGCCGGCCGGATTGGTCAGCGGCCCGAGGATATTGAAGATCGTACGCACGCCCAGCTCGCGCCGCACCGGTGCCACCACCTTCATCGCCGGATGATGATTTGGCGCGAACATGAAGCCGATGCCAGTCGCCTCGAAGCAGCGCGCAACCTGTTCCGCGTCGAGGTCGATCGCCGCGCCGAGCGCTTCCAGCACGTCGGCGCTGCCGGACTTCGACGACACGCTGCGGTTGCCGTGCTTGGCAACGCGCGCGCGCGCCGCCGCCGCGACGAACATCGACGCGGTCGAGATGTTGAAGCTGTGCGCGCCATCGCCGCCGGTGCCGACGATATCGACGAAGTTCGACGGCGCGCCGACATCGACCTTCGCGGCCAGCTCGCGCATCACGCGCGCAGCACCGGTGATCTCGCCGATGGTCTCCTTCTTCACACGAAGGCCGGCGACGATCGCCGCGACCAGCGTCGGTGAGACCTCGCCGCGCATGATCTGGCGCATCAGATCGACCATCTCGTCATGGAAGATCTCGCGATGTTCGATGGCGCGCTGGAGCGCTTCCTGCGGCGTGATCGGCATGGTTTCGGCCTTCAGACCCCTTCAAGTGGAGGCTTGGATGGAGAGGGTGTGGGACGGAGCTCGACTCATTTACGCCGCGCGCTGCAGCTCGCGCGACAGGAAATTGCGCAACAGGTCATGGCCATGCTGGGTCAGGATCGATTCCGGATGGAACTGCACGCCCTCGACCGGCAGCGAACGATGGCGCAGACCCATGATCTCGTCGACGGAACCGTCGGCGTTCTGCGTCCATGCGGAGACTTCGAGGCAATCCGGCAGCGAGGATTTTTCGACGACCAGCGAGTGGTAACGCGTCGCCTCGAACGGATTGGGCAGGCCGCGAAACACGCCCTTGCCGTCGTGATGGATCAGCGAGGTCTTGCCGTGCATGATTTCTCGCGCACGCACCACCTTGCCGCCGAAGGCCTGACCGATCGCCTGGTGGCCGAGGCAGACGCCGAAGATCGGCACCACGCCCGCCAGCTTGCCGAGGATCTCCAGCGACACACCGGCATCGTCCGGCGTGCCCGGTCCGGGCGAGATCACGATCGCCGCAGGTGCCAGTGCGCGCAGCGCCGGCAGCGTCATCTCGTCATTGCGGATCACCCGCACATCCTCGCCCAGCTCGCCGAAATACTGCACGAGATTCCAGGTGAAGCTGTCGTAGTTGTCGATCATCAACAGCATGGCGTGAACCGGAAGCGGCGGGCTGCAGGAACGGGAAGTATAGCGAAGCGGAGGTGACAGGCCGCTGCCGGCCGATCAGGTTGCCTCCGCCCCGTCGGCGCCATGGTCGTCACGCATCCGTGCGAAATAGCGCGAAAGCCCGTCCACCGATTCGCACATGCTACGCGCGATCTCGCGCTCGCCCATCACCGCCGCATCGGCGCCGCAGCCGAGCAGGTAGGCGACTTCGTCGTCCGAATGCGCGCGTGCGAGCACCGCAATGGCGGGATTGAGCGCGCGCGCGTGCCGGATGATCTGGCCCGCCTCGAGCGTCTGTGGAATCGCGACCAGCAGCGCGCGCGCGGTGGAGGCATGCGCAGCCACGAGCATTTCCTCGGCCGCCGCGTTGCCTGGAACACCGGCGATGCCGAGCGCGCGCGCCTGTGCGAGGAGATCGCGATCCGCCTCGATCAGCGCGAGCGCATGACCGTTCTGGCGCAGGCTGCGCCCGACCAGCGAACCGACGCGGCCGAAGCCGACCAGCACGATGTGCCCGCCATCCGGTAACAGCGGCCCGGCCGGGGTTTCGTCGCCGACCATCCGCTTCAGGTCGGCGGCGGCCCGCGCCTCACGCCGCGCCTGCCAGCGGTCCAGCGCGACGAACAGCAATGGATTGGCGATGATCGACAGGATCGCGCCGGCGAGGATCAGATCACTGCCGTCCTTCGGCAGCAGGCCGAGGCTGGCGCCGAGCCCGGCGAGGATGAAGGCGAACTCGCCAATCTGGGCGAGGCTGGTCGCTACCGTCAGGCCGACCTCGAGCGGCCGTCCGAATGCACGCACGATGGCAAGTGCGGCGAGCGACTTGCCGAACACGATGATCAGGAACACGCCGAGCACCGGCAGCGGTTGACGGACCAGGATCATCGGATCGAACAGCATGCCGACCGAGACGAAGAACAGCACCGCGAACGCGTCGCGGAACGGCAAGGACTCCTCCGCGGCCTGGTGGCTCAGCTTCGATTCGTTGAGCACCATGCCGGCGAAGAACGCGCCGAGCGCGAACGAGACCCCGAACAGCATCGCCGACGCGTAGGCGACGCCGAGCGCCAGCGCGAGCACGGCCAGCGTGAACAACTCGCGCGAACCCGTGCCTGCGGTGCGTTCGAGCAGCCAGGGAATCGCGCGGCGGCCGACGATCAGCATCAACGCCACGAACGCGGCGACCTTGCCGAGCGTGATTGCCAGGGCCGCGAGCACTCCACCGTTCGCCGTTGTGCCTTCCACGTGGCCTCTGAGCAGACCGGCCAGTGCCGGCAGCAGCACGAGCACCAGCACCATCGCAAGATCCTCGACGATCAACCAGCCGATCGCGATGCGACCTCGACTCGTCTCGAGCAGGCGCCGTTCCTCGAGCGCCCTCAGCAGCACGACCGTGCTCGCCGTGGACAGCGCGAGTCCGAACACCAGCCCTGCCCCGAGCGGCCAGCCGAGCAGCCACGCGAGCAGCATGCCGAGCAGCGTCGCGATCGAGATCTGCACGACCGCGCCCGGGATCGCAATTGCCCTCACCGCAAGCAGGTCGCCGAGCGAGAAATGCAGACCGACGCCGAACATCAGCAGGATCACGCCGATCTCGGACAGCTCCGGCGCCAGCGTCTGGTCCGCGACCAGCCCCGGCGTGAACGGCCCGAGCGCGACACCCGCGATGAGGTAGCCGACGATCGGCGCAAGCCGCAGCCGCTGCGCAAGCATGCCGGCGACATAGGCAAGGACCAGCGCAAACACCAGAGTAGTGATCAGGGCGTGGTGGGGCATGGGCACTCCGGTGCGGTCAGGCCCTCTTCGGCGCGACCTCGGGATCGGGCTGCCAGATCGGTGTGTCGCGATAGCGAACCACGACGTACAGCCAGACCAGGGCGATGGCCGGATACATCAGCAGGCTGGCTTCCGTACCCAGCACGCCGCCGGTCAACCAGGCAGGCCCCTGGAAATTGACGTCCAGCATGCGCCCGACCGGCACCAGCGCGCCGTTGGGCGTGCCGATGACGAAGAACTGCATGTAATCGAAAGCGACGTGAAAACCGACCGCGAACCAGAGCGTACCGGTGCGCCGTACCGTATCGCACATCAACAAGCTCAGGCTCACGAGCGTGATCACGTCCCAGATGTTCTCGCCTTGCTTGAAGAAATAATGCAGCGCCACGAACACGGCCGTCGTCGCGATCGAAGCCGGCCAGAACCCGAGGCTTCTCCAGAGCGTCTGCAGCACGTAGGAGCGGAAGAAGAATTCTTCTGCCACGGCGATGACGATGTTCGCGCCGAGCCACGCGAGCGCGGACGCCGCCAGCGCGCCGCCGGTCGTCGCGAAACCGTTTATCTGCATCCCGCCCAGTAGCAACATGCCGGCAGCGACGATGGCCGCCATGAAGACCCCCGCGGCCATGCCCTCCCAGGTCGAAGACCCCAGCGCGCGCGCGACGGGCAGACCGTAGCCGTCGATGCGCCTGTGCTCGTAGAACGCGAAGAGGGCGGTCGCGATCAATGCCTGGATCAGCAGTTCCGTTTCCTGGAAGGCGACGGCTGCCGCATTCAGCGAATCTTCCAGATGCAGGAACTTCCAAGCGAGATTCGTTGGTGCGTTGAGCAACCAGGGCAGTACGAACAGCACGAGGACAAGGAACACCAATGCTCGCCAAATGGGACGCAGGCGGCCTTCGGATACGACAAGCGACAAGAGCATCGGTGTCCTCGTGAGCGGTGGCGTGAGTCCCGACGATAACCGAAGCAGTGCCCCAACTCCCACTTCCGTCATCACCGCGCGTCCGCTCCAGCGCGAACGCATCCGTGGTTAGGCAGCGCATACGCCGCCACCGTTTATCGCGTTGCCGCCGGCACGTGCGCTTCGCGATCGACTCGCGGATTTCGGCGCGAAATCCGCACGGCTCATCGCACCGCGATGGATCACCCCGATCGACCGGACATGCAGCGCGCGAATGCGCCGACGAATGCCTGCCGGGCAGGTCGGCTCAGAGTCCGCCCGCCGCCTGCGCCACCGCGCGGAACAACGCGCGCCCCTTGTTCATCGTCTCCTCCCACTCCATGGTTGGATCGGAATCGAACACCACGCCGCCGCCGGCCTGCACGTACAAGCGGCCGTCCTGGATCACCGCGGTGCGGATCGCGATCGCGGTGTCGGCGTCGCCCCACCAGCCGATGTAGCCGATCGCGCCGGCGTAGATGTTGCGCTTGTGCGGTTCGAGTTCCTGAATGATCTCGATCGCGCGGATCTTCGGCGCGCCGCTGACGGTGCCGGCCGGGAACGTCGCCTTCAGCACGTCCATGTAGGAGAGACCATCGCGCAGGTCGCCTTCGACCTGGCTGACGATATGCATCACGTGCGAGTAGCGCTCGATCACGAAGCTCTCGGTGAGCGCGACGCTGCCGGTCTTGCTGACCCGACCGACGTCATTGCGACCGAGGTCGATCAGCATCAGGTGCTCGGCGCGCTCCTTCGCATCGACGAGCAGTTCGGTTTCGAGCGCGAGGTCTTCCTCGTGCGTCTTGCCACGTGGGCGCGTGCCGGCGATCGGGCGGACAACGACCTTGCCTTCCTTCAGGCGCACCAGGATTTCTGGCGACGAACCGACGATCTGGGTGTTGCCGAGATCGAGAAAATACATGTACGGCGATGGATTCAACGCACGCAGCGCGCGATACACGTCGACCGGCCGCGCGCGGAACGGCACCGACAAACGCTGCGAGGGCACGACCTGGAAGATGTCGCCGGCGCGGATGTATTCCTTCGCGCGTTCGACCATTGTTTCGTACTCGTCGCGCGTGAAACTGGACTTGAAATCGGTTTCCTCGAGCGCCTTCGGATCGAGCACGTCGGGATAACCGGAACCGGAATGACGCAGGCGGAACGCAAGCTCGTCGAGGCGCCTGCGCGCGCGCGCGTAGGCCTGCGGCTGCGCGGGATCGGCATGCACGATCAGGTACAGCCGACCCTTGAGGTTGTCGAACACCGCGACTTCCTCGCTCAGCATCAGCAGCGCATCCGGCGTGCCGAGCAGATCGGGCTTGCTGGCGCGCGCGAGGCGCGGCTCGATCCAGCCGACCGTCTCGAAACCGAAATGCCCGACCAGGCCACCGCTGAACGCGGGCAGGCCCGGCAGCTGCGGTACGCGATAGCTCGCGCGGATCTTCTCGATCTCGGCGAGCGGATCGGCGAGCTCGCGCGTTTCGACGACCTCGCCGAGTTCTTCGACGGTCAGCGTGTTTCCGCGCAGCACGTACACGCGCCGGCACGGCAGGCCGATGATCGAATGACGGCCCCAGGTCTCCCCGCCCTCGACCGATTCGAACAGGTAGGAATACGGCCCGTCGGCGAGTTTCAAGTACACCGACAGCGGCGTGTCGAGATCGGACAGCACCTCGCGCACTACGGGGATACGGTTGTGACCCTGTGCCGCGAGCGCGGCGAATTCTTCGCGGGTGATCACGGCGTCGAGCGGTCGAGGCAGTTTCTCGGACCGCGACGATAGCAGGACACGGGGTGCCGCCGCTGCCGTCACGCTGCGTGAACCCTCTCAGAACGCCGGCACCACCGCGCCGTGGTATTTCTTTTCGATGAACGCTTTTACGTCCGCACTGGTCAGAGCGGCCGCGAGCTTGTGCACCGCCGGCGCGTCCTTGTTGTCCTCGCGGCCAACCAGGAAATTCACGTAGGGCGACTTGCCGTCCTCGATCGCGAGCGCGTCATGGGTTGGGTCGAGCTTGGCGTCAAGCGCGTAGTTGGTGTTGATCAACGCAAGGTCGACCTGGCCGAGGATGCGCGGCAGCGTCGCCGCCTCGAGTTCGCGGAACTTGAGCTGCTTCGGATTGGCGATGATGTCCTTGAGCGTCGACACCGCGCTCGCGGGATCCTTGAGCGTGATCAGACCGGCCTTGGCGAGCAGCAGCAGCGCGCGACCGCCGTTGCTGGCATCGTTCGGCAGCGCCACGCTGGCACCGTCGGTGACTTCGGCCAGCGTCTTGAATTTCTTCGAGTACAAGGCGAACGGCTCGATGTGCACGCCGACCACCGGCACCAGGTGCATGCCCTTGGCACGGTTGAATTCGTCGAGATAGGGCTTGGTCTGGAAGAAGTTCAGATCGATGCGTTTCTCGGCGACCTGCAGGTTCGGCTGCACGTAGTCGGTGAACACCTTGATCTTGAGGTCGACGCCTTCAGCAGCGAGCGTCGGCTTGACCACTTCGAGGATCTCGGCATGCGGCACCGCGGTCGCAGCGACGGTGAGCGTCTCCGCGGCGTGCGCGGAGAACGCGACCAGCGCAGCGAGCAGGAGGTAGCGTTTCATTTCGTTCTTCCTTTGGAGAAAGCCGTAATTGTGCGCGCCACGCGAATCCGGCGACATGCGCGTTGCGCGCAACGACATGACGAAGCGTCATATCGACGTTCAGCGCCGGCTGAAGCGCGCGACCAGACGATCGCCGAGCATCTGCAATACCTGCACGAGTATCAGCAACAGGACCACGGTGACGACCATCACGTCCGTCTGGAAGCGCTGATAGCCGAAGCGCACGGCGAGATCGCCGAGGCCACCGGCGCCGATCACGCCGGCCATCGCGGTGTACGAGACCAGCGCGATCGCGGTCACGGTCACGCCGGCGATGAGGCCCGGCAGCGCCTCCGGCAGCAACGCGCCGAACACGATCTGGCGCGTGCTGGCGCCCATCGCCTGGCTCGCCTCGATGATGCCGCGATCGACTTCGCGCAATGCGCTTTCGACCAGGCGCGCGAAGAACGGCGCGGTGCCGATGACCAGCGGAGGAATCGCGCCGGCCACGCCGAGCGAGGTGCCGACCAGCAGCACCGTGAACGGGATCATCACGATCAAGAGGATGATGAACGGCACCGAGCGCAGCACGTTGACGACGAACGAGAGCGCCGCGTACACCACCGGCTGATCGAGCAGCTGGCGCTTGCCGGTCAGGAACAGCAGCACGCCGAGCGGCAGGCCGAGCACAACGCTGGCAAGCAGCGAGCCGCCGAGCATCAGCAATGTATCGAGGCTGGCCTGCCCGATCTCGGCCCAGTCGATGTTGGCGAACCAGCCTTCCATCAAGCGACCCCCTCGACCTGCACGTCGGCTTCGGCGAACGCGCGCAGCGCGCGCTCGATGTCGCCGCCGACCAGGGCCAGCGTGAGCTGGCCGTAGGGCGTGTCCTTGATGCGGTCGATGCGGCCGGCGAGGATGCTGTAGTCGACGCCGCTCGCACGCGCGACGCTGCCGAGCAGCGGCGCATAGGTCGCCTCGCCGCGGAAGGTCAGGCGCACGATGCGACCGTTCGCCCGCGCCAGGTCCGCGCGCCGCTCGCGCTCGTCGACATGCTCGGCTTCGAGCACGAAGCGGCGCGTGGTTGGATGCCGCGGATGCAGGAACACGTCGGCGACCGCGCCGCTCTCGACCAGATGGCCGGCGTCGAGCACCGCGACGCGGTCGCAGACGCGGCGGATCACATCCATCTCGTGGGTGATCAGCACGATGGTGAGGCCAAGCTCACGATTGAGTTCGCCGAGCAGTTGCAGCACCGACGCGGTCGTTTCCGGATCGAGCGCGCTGGTCGCCTCGTCGCAGAGCAGGATGTCCGGTGCGCAGGCCCGCGCGCGCGCAATGCCGACGCGCTGCTTCTGGCCGCCGGAGAGCTGCGCCGGATACGTGTCCGCCCGCGTGGCGAGACCGACTCTTTCGAGCAGCTCGCCGACGCGGCGCGCGATCTCCGCACGCGGCCGACCGGCCAGACGCAGCGGAAACGCGACGTTCTGCGCGACCGTCTTCGATCCCAGCAGGTTGAAGTGCTGGAAGATCATGCCGATGCGCCGGCGCAGCGCACGCAGACCGTCGCCGTCCAGGCCGCTGATGTCCTCGCCGTCGATCAGCAGACGCCCGCCGCTCGGTCGCTCGATCAGGTTGATCGTGCGCAGCAGGGTCGATTTGCCGGCGCCGGAATGGCCGATCACGCCGAATACCTCGCCGCGCGCGATACCCAGGTCGAGCGCATGCAAGGCGCGGACTTCGCCGCCGCCGACCCGATAGTGCTTGTGGATGCCGTCGAATTCGATCATGCGGCATTATAGACATCCGTCCGTATAGACATCCGTCCGTCCATGCCTTGCGGAGCGATCCGCGCGGGATGCCTCGCACTATGCGGTCGCGTCGTCTTCGGCGAGCCGCCGCCGTGGCATGCCGGCCAAGGTCAGCGTGAATTCGACGCCACGGTCGTCGTCGAGATTGCGCGCGGCGGCGTGGCCGCGGTGCAACTCGGCGACGAGACGCACGACGTACAGGCCGAGGCCGAGGTGCGGCGTCTCGCCGCCGGCCGCGCCCTTGCCGCGCATGCTGACCAGCGAGTCGAACAAACGCTCCTGCATCGCAGCCGGCAGCAGCGAACCCGAATTCGCAAAGCGGATCGTCGCGCCATTCCCATCACGCTCCAGCACGAGCGCGATCCAGCCGTCCACCGGCGTGAACGAGCGTGCATTGTCGAACAGCTTGTCGAGCGCCTGCGCGATCAGTTCCGGTGCGCCATGGAACGGCAGTGCTGCAGCCGGCAGGTCGAGCCGGAGTTCGCGGCCGCCGCACAGCGTGCGATAACCCTCGGCACAGCCGGCGACCAGCGCGCGCAGGTCGAAATCCTCGGCATCCGCCGAGGCGATCGCGCGCTCGATGCGGTTCGCCTCGCTCATCGCGCGCACGATCGTGCCGAGCCGCTCCGCGCCATCGCGCGCGCGCGACAGATACGGCCGCGCGGCCGCCGGCAGTTCGTGATGATCGAGGTTGTCCAGTGAGGACTTCACGATCGCGAGCGGCGTGTTGAGCTCATGCGACAGCTTCGATGCCAGCGTGCGCAAGTACTCGGTGTACGAACCGACCTCGTCGACCAGCCGGCCGAAGCTGCGCGCAAGATCGCCCAGCTCGTCGGGCGAGTCGATCAGCGGCAATGGGCCATCCAGCCGTCCGGACGTCCTCACCGCGCGCTCGGCCGCGTTGCGCAGGCGGCGGATGCGGAACGACAACGAGGCACCGAAGATGAGCAGGATCGCACCGGCAATTGCGAGCGCAGCCAGGGTGGCACCAGCGAGGCCGAGCAATGCGCGGTTCGCAAGCAGCGGCAGCGCGCGATTGGCCTGTTCCAGCAACAGCGCACCACGCGTGCCCTCGGCGCCCTGCAACGGCACCGCCGCGGCCAGCACGACCACGCCGTCCTGCTCGGCCGCGCGCCAGCTGGTCGCCGCGACGCCGGACAGGGCCTGCCAGACCTCGGTCGCGTCGATGCGCGGCGGATCGCCGCCGAGCGCGGCGGAGCCGCTGAAGGCTGGCGCGATCGCGGCTCGATAGACCAGGTTGGCGAGCCAGCCGGATTTCTCCTCGCGCGCCGCATCGGCGGCCGCGAGACGGCCCGCATCGGCGAGCAGCCATGCATCGGCGGCGACGATGCGCGCACGCGCATGCTCCGGCACCAGCGGCTGCAATGTACGTGCGGCTGCGTCGTCATAGGCGATCAGCGCGCGCGGCTCGGGAGAGTCCGTGCCGGGCTGCGCCGCGTCGTAGACGCCGAGCCCGATCCGTTCCGGCTCGACCCCACGTGGCAGGCGCAGCTCGATGCGGTAGCCGGAGCCGTCTTCCTGCAGCACACCCGAAACATGATCGGGCAGTCCCTCCGCCCGGCCCTGCGCCGGCGCACCGAATGCGCCGGGCGCTGCGCTCGAGAGCAGATAGCGCTGCGTCTCGGCGCCACGAACCAGCACGAGGGTGACGTGATCGCTGATCGCCGCCCGTGGATCCGTAGGATCCACTCGTGTGCGCGTGGCGTCGCGCACCTCGGCGAACAGGTACAGGCCATCGCGGCCGCGCGCGAGCAGCACGCGCAACTTCTGCGCGTCATGCGCAGGACCGAGCGCCTGCGCAAACGGCTTCAGGGTCGCCCAGTCGTCGCCATAACCATCGACCACGATCGGCTCGCCCACGCGATTGACGTACAGCACCGACTCCGTCTGCGGCAATTCGATGCGCCGCGCATCGAGCGCCTTCGCGAGCATGCCGGCCGACGCGAGCAGGGCCTGTTCCTGGCCCTGGCGCAGCAGCGCCTCGGTCTGCTCGACGAACTGCCAGCCGGCCCACGGCAGCGCGAGCGTGGAGAGTGCGACGAGCAGAAGTTTGAAGCGCAGGGACATGGAGTGAAGCTGGGAATGAGAAGGGAGAATCGGCGAAGCTTAAAGCCTCGTCGTCCCGGCGAACGCCGGGACCCAAGGCCTTATCCGGACCCAGGCAATACGCTGGATCCCGGCGTTCGCCGGAATGACGAGCTGTTTCCTTTCCGACTACCGGCCGCTGACTTCCTCCTCAAGCACGCCACCGATACCCAGCGCCATGCACCGTATCGATCGCGTCGAACGCGGGGTCGATCGCGATGAACTTCTTGCGGATGCGCTTGATATGCGAGGTGATCGTGGCGTCGTCGACCACGACCTGCGCGTCACGCATCAGCTGGTCGCGGCTCTTCACATGGCCCGGGAAGCGCACCAGCGTGTGCACCATCCAGAACTCGGTGACGGTCAGCGGCACGTCGATGCCGTTCCAGGTCACGCGCATGCGCTCGGTCTCGAGCTTGAGCGGCCCCTGCGCGAACACGCTGTCCGCCGCAACCGGCCGACGCAGCGCCTCCATGCGCCGGAACAACGCGTTGATGCGCGCGGCGAGCTGGTGCAGCGAGGTGTCCTTGGCGAGGTAATCGTCGGCGCCGAGGCGCAGACCCGAGATCACGTCGAAATCCGAGTCGCGCGCGGTCAGGAACAGGATCGGCAAGGTGGCCGATTTCGCACGCAGGCTGCGGCAGAGCTCGAAGCCGCCTTCCGGTTCGTCGCCGAGGCCGACGTCGATGATGACCAGTTCCGGCAGGCGCTGCGCAAACGCGGTTTCGGCCTCGCCGCGCGATGCGTAGCCGCGCACTTCGTAGCCGAGCCGCGTCAGCGCCTCGACGTAATTGGCACGGATCAGTGGTTCGTCCTCGACGATGGCGATGCTGCGTGGCATGGGCGACTTCCTCGGAATACGGCGCAAGGCAGCTTACGCAGCGCTTCCTCCCGAGCGCAACGACCGCAGCGCAGACGTCAGGGAATTGCCAGAACTCGTCGGCACGGCGCCCCGGGGCATGCCCGATGCGTCCCTGGCGGGGCGATCCAATGTCATCGCAGTCCACCCCGGAGAAACACGATGACCACGCAACGTCCCGATCCCAACGCCGAACTTCATACGCGTGAGCCGCTGCGCGTCGTGTTCGCGCTGGCCGCGGTCGCACTCGGCCTGATCGCCATGTTCCACGGCTGAACGGAGCGCGCCATGGACCACGATGCGAACCAGACACTGCGCGCTGTCGACGACAGCCGCCACGACCCGATTCCCGAGACGATCGCCGATGGCTTGTGGCTGGGCGGCGAGGCGATGGTCGCGCCTGCCTGCATCAACGGCCTGCGCGCGGCGGAGCGGACGTCCGGCGACTACGTCGATCCGCTGTGGCAGGTCATCTGAGGAAACCCTTGCTGCACCCGCGCCGGGCGATTGCCCCTCCCTTCCGGGCCCGGCGCGGTCCTTTCCTCCGGGAATCAGATGCCGACGGCCGCGGATTTCATCTGCGCGATCACCGCGCGGTAATCCTTCTCGTTGAAGATCGCGGAACCGGCGACGAACGTGTCGGCGCCCGCGCGCGCGATCTCGCCGATGTTGTCGGGCTTCACGCCGCCATCGATCTCCAGGCGGATCGCGCGACCGCTCACATCGATGCGCTCGCGTGCCAGCCGCAGCTTGTCGAGCGCGGCCGGGATGAAGCTCTGGCCGCCGAAACCCGGATTCACCGACATGATCAGCACCAGGTCGAGCTTGTCGAGCACGTAGTCGAGCCAGCTCAGCGAGGTGGCCGGATTGAACACGAGACCGGCCTTGCAGCCGTTGTCGTGGATCAGCTGGATCGTGCGATCGACGTGCTCGCTCGCTTCCGGGTGGAAGCTGATCGTCGTGGCACCGGCCTTCGCGAAGTCCGGCACGATGCGGTCGACGGGCTTGACCATCAGGTGCACATCGATGGGCGCGGTGACGCCGTGTTTGCGCAAGGCCTGGCAGACCAGCGGTCCAATCGTGAGATTGGGGACGTAGTGGTTGTCCATCACGTCGAAATGGACCCACTCCGCGCCGGCATCGATCACCGCATCGACCTCCGCGCCCAGGCGTGCGAAGTCGGCCGAGAGGATCGACGGGGCGATGACGGCAGGCTGTCTGGCCATGTTCGCTTCTCCAAGGTGTTGGGTGGGATCGGCGAGCGCCGCGTTGCTTTTTTTGCCAAGGCCGAAGCCTAAAGCATCAAGCCGGCCGACGCTCCGAACGGCTATTTCACGCCGCGCTCTGCCTTGACGCGCTCGTACGCGGCATTGATCTCTCTTGCTCGCTCGCCGGCGCGGCGCTTCGGTTCCTCGGGCACGTCACCGAGCTTGTCCGGATGGTGCTGGCTCATCAGCTTGCGGTAGGCGCGCTTGATGTCGCGCTCGTTCGCATCGCGGGCGATGCCGAGCACCGCATACGGATCAATCTCGGATGCTGCACGCGACGCTGGCGGCGGTCGCGGGCCGTAGCCGCGCGGCCCCTGCGCCGCCGACGCGTAGCCTTTCATCGCGGACAGCCAGGCCAGCTCATGATCGCTGACGCCGAGCGCCCCGCACAGCTTGCGTACCAGCGCGAGTTTGGCGTCGGCGAGCGGGCCCTCGGCGTGCACGAGATCGAGCAGCAGGTCGAGCACGATGAAGGCAAGATCGCGGCGGCCGTGGCACCAGGCCCTGAGCTGGCCGATCGCGAGGGCCGCATCGAAACCGGACTGCTTGCCGTCCGTGAAGCGTTCGATCGCGGCGCGGCGCTGCTCGGAATCCAGGTGCAGGCGTGCCATCAAGGCTTCGGTCGCGGCGATCTCGGGCTCGGAAACGCGACCATCGGATTTCGACAACGCGCCGGCGAACGCGAACAGGGGCTCGATGAAGCCGCCGCGCATCGAGGGAGGCCGCAACCGCATCACTGCGTTGTCGTAGAAATGGCCGAGCATCGCGCCGATGATCAGGCCAACCGGATGGTGGAACAGGATCAGGCCGAGGATCGCGCCGACCAGCTTGCCGACGACGCTCATCGCGCGCTATCCATCGGCGCGAGGCGCCCAAGCGCAGCGGCCGGCGCGCGTCGAGACGGAGCTGCGTGCTGCGAGTCGATCGACTGGATGGGCATTGCGGTCCGGTGACTGGAAAAGCCGCGGATTCTAGCAAGCGTCGTCTGAAGCGCCGTTCAGGCATCGCTGTCCGCTGACGCGCGCGGCAGGGCGCAAGCCGCCGCCGGAATCGGCCGCTACAATCGCCCCCTACGTGGCGTCTGCGCCCCACCAACGGAATCCATCGTGCCGACCGTGCTCTCCCAATCGCATCTTCCCGGGCTTGACCTGATCCATCGCGGCAAGGTGCGCGACGTCTATGCGATCGGCGCCGGCGAACTGCTGATCGTCGCCAGTGACCGCCTGTCCGCGTTCGACGTGGTGCTGCCCGATCCGATTCCGGGCAAGGGCGAGATGCTGACCCAGATCTCGAACTTCTGGTTCGGCAAGACCGCGCACCTGGTGCCGAACCACCTGACCGGCAGGAAAGTCGCCGACGTGCTGCCGCCCGGCACCGACGTCGCGCTGTATGCGAAGCGCAGCGTCGTCGCCAAGCGGCTGAAGCCGGTGCCGGTCGAGGCGATCGCGCGCGGCTATTTGATCGGCTCGGGCTGGAAGGACTACCAGGCCAGCGGTTCGCTGTGCGGCATCAAACTACCCACCGGGCTGCGTCAGGCCGAGCGACTGCCGGAGCCGATCTTCACGCCGTCGACCAAGGCCGCGGTCGGCGCGCACGACGAGAACGTCAGTTTCGATCACGTCGTGGAAACCATCGGCGCCGATCTCGCCGAGCAGGTGCGCGCGGCGACGCTGGCGATCTACTCGTTCGCCGCTGCCTATGCGGCCGAGCGTGGCATCCTGATCGCCGACACCAAGTTCGAGTTCGGCACCGACGCCAGCGGCAAGCTGTACGTGATGGACGAGATGCTGACGCCGGACTCCTCGCGCTTCTGGCCGGCCGACCAGTACCGCGTCGGCATCAGCCCGCCGAGTTACGACAAGCAGTTCGTGCGCGACTACCTGGAAACGCTGAACTGGAACAAGATCGCACCCGGCCCGCACGTTCCCGGCGATGTGATCGCCGGCACCGCGGCAAAGTATGCCGAGGCGCTGCAGCGGCTGGCCGGCATCGTGGTCGATTGATCACGCGGGACCGGCTTGCCCATCCATCGCTCAACGCTGTCCGGTCGACGGCTTCGGCGACGCTTTTTCCGACGCAAGACGCGCATCGAGACCTGCCTGCGCCTTGGCCGCGAGGGCCTTGCAGGCTTGCGGATCGACCACGGGATCGGGCTTTTCGCCACGATCGCGCGCCGCGATCCGGTCCGGCAAGCCGCTGAGCTCGGGATGCGGCGTGATCAGGATGTCGCACGGCAATGCGGCGATCGTCGCGATCGAGGCGCGGAAATCCTCGACCCGGTGCGGATGCGCCGCATCGTCCGTGAAGCGATAGCCGTCGCGGCTGATCGCAGAGAAGCTGTCCGCATAGACGAGATCGAAGCAGCGTCCGTGCTCGCAGGATCGCCAGGTCCAGCTCGTCCCGCCCGGCGTGTGGCCCGGCGTGTAGTGGGCAGTGAGCGCGAGCGGGCCGACCCGCACCGCTTCGCCGTCGGCAACGCGCACCACGTTCGCCACCGCGGGATAGAGCGACGCCTCGCCATACTGCGGATCGTCCGGGTCGTTGCCGCCGGCCTCCAGCGCGAGCGCGCCGGCCGCACTGGCGCGGACCTGGGCGCCGCTGTCCTTCGCCAGCGCGGCGAGCGCGCCGGCGTGATCGAAATGCGCGTGCGAGTTGAGGATCACACGGATGTCGGCGAGCTTGAAGCCGAGGCTGGCGATGTTCGCTTCGACCAACTGCGCATTGTCCGGCAGGGTGCCGTCGATCAGTACGTGGCCTTTCGGCGACGTGACCAGGATCGCGGCGAGTCCGCGCGAACCGACGTACCAGGTGTCGCCGTAGATGCGGAACGGCGGCTGCGGCTCGGACCAGCGCGGATCGCGCGCGTGGGCCCCGGCCGTGGCGAGGAATGCGGCGCCGAGGCAGCACGCGCGCAGGATTGATTTCATCGTATCGCTCCTTGCGGAAGTGGAACGGCAGACTGACCGATCGGAATGGCAGCAACATGGCAAGTTGCGGCCGCACAGATGGCGCAAATGGGACGGGCAACCCTGCGATGTTGCCGCGGAGCGATGCGAGACGCGCGCACGAACCCTGCTGCAGCGCGCCTTCCCACGCCGTCACCCTTGGCTCTACAGTAGCCCGATCCCATGCGTGAGGACGGCGCCATGCGCAGCGTGAACGACTGGTTCGGCAGCTACAGCGCCGATCATCAGAATCCGATCAACCGGCTGATCCACTGGATCTGCGTGCCGGCGATCCTGTGGGCCGCGATCGCAGCGCTGTGGCTTATCCCGGTGTCGCCGTCGATCGGCCGGCCCGGCTTCTGGTGCGGTCTGGTCATGGTCGGCGCGCTGTCGTTCTATTGGCGGCTGTCGCGGCCACTGGGTGTGGCGATGCTGCTGGTGTTCGTCCTGCTCGGCCTGCTCACGGAAGGACTGTACCGCTCGCTCGGCGCTTCGCAGCTGCTCTGGCTCGCAATCGGCGTGTTTGTCATTGCATGGATCGGCCAGTTCGTCGGCCATATCATCGAAGGCAAGCGGCCCTCGTTCTTCACCGATCTGGCCTACCTGCTGATTGGTCCCGCTTGGTTGACCGGCAAGATCATGCGGCGCATCGGCGTCGCGTACTGAACCGCGCGTTCAACTACTCGGCTGCATGCGTGCGGGGCCGTTCATGCTTCGATACCTCAGCACGAACGGCTCATTGGCATTGCGGCCTCGAAAAAGCCGTTCGCCCTGAGGTATCGAAGGGCGCTTCGATACTTCAGCGCGAACGGGGCCGTTCGCCGATGCTTTTCGATCGAGCGCTTAGCCTGCCGGCCGCACGTCGAGCGTCATCGCGTGGAAGTCCATCGTCACCACGCTATGCGCGAACAACGCGTTGCCGACCGTTGCCTCGAACAGACCGTCGGGCTGATGCACGGGCTCCTTGCCCTCGCCGACGAAATACAGCGTCGGTTTCTTGTCCGCGATGACGCGCTTGCCGAAGCCGAGGCTGTGCGCCGGCGTGGCCAGCATGTTCACGCCGCCGTCGGTGTAGCCGAAGAATTCCGGCGTGCCCTGCTTGTGCAGGCCGAGCTTGTCGACGGCCGCGTCGTAGACCAGCAGGGTACCGGTGTAGCAGGTGTCGATCTGCGCATGCACCGGCTTGCCATCCACGGTGAACGGAGTGCCAACCACGATCGGCGGACCGTGCTCGCCGAACGTGATCAGCTGCAGCGTACCGGGCGCCGGACCGGTGTCCGTCTTCGCCGGCGTGGTGATCACGTCCGAGATCCTCAGCACATGGTGCGGGTAGTCGATCTGCAGGATGCGGTCCTTGAAGGCTGTATACGCGATCGCTCCGTCTGCCGGCGGCGCGTGCTCGCCGTACGCGCTGCGGTCCAGCACGAGGAACTTGGCATCTGTCCTGGCCTTGCCGAGTGCCACGCCATGCACGCCTCCTCGATACATGCCCGGCAGCGTCTTGCCGCCCTGCACGATCGGCTCGAGTTTCCAGCCGAGCGCGTTCGCCGCTTCGGTCGTGAGTCCTGAATTGATGTTGCCGGTGTCCAGCAGCAGCGTGCGCGGCTTGGCACCATCGAGCGCGACCTCGATGCAGATCAGGCCATCGCACTCATGGAACGGCAACTCGGCGCTGAAATGCGGCGCGGGAGACACGTGAGCCAGCGCGGATGCCGACAGCGCAGCAGAGGCCAACAGGAGGACATACAGAGGACGCATCCATGATCTCCGGGAAATGTTAGACCGGTGATCATTGGATCCGGCACACGCGGGCTGCGCCCGGGCCGGAAGTCACGCGGCGCGCTGTCGTGACGACGGCGCGCCGCGTGTTCGATCGGGTTGCGGTTATGGGCCCTTGATGATCGCGGCGTTGGAGACCTGCACGGCTGCGCCGCCGGTGACCAGCATGCTCGCCATTTCGCCCTGCATTTCCACGGTCGCGGCCGGGAAATCGGTCGGATCAAGGAGCGAGCCGTGCTCGCCCTGCAGGAAGCGCACGGCGCCACGGATGCCGGTGGCCGATTGCGCGCTGCCGGTGATCGCGTTGAGGCCGAGCGCGGCGAGCAGGGGTTCGGTGCCGGACAGCGGTGCGCCCGGAACGCTGTTCGGAATTACCTGATCGGGCAGCACCGTGCCGCCGCCGATGACTTCCTGCGCCAGCAGGCGTTTGCCAGGCACGGTCGCGAGCAATGTGTTGTTGCCCCCGAAGTTGATCGGATCACCCGAATCGATCACGGTCTGCGTCGCCGCGAAATACGCGTCGTACGCCGGCGTGCCCTGCTGCAGACCCGCCGCGGCGAGACCGGCATGGATGCGTGGACCGAACGCCGGCGAGGCGTCCAGCAGGCGCGCGATGCCGCCGCCGGGCACGTTGATCACGCCGACCTTCACGTTCGGATCGATCGCGAGGAACACCGTGCCGACGATGCTGCCGAGCGACTGGCCGACGAAGCTGACCTTGGCCGTATCGAAATCGGTGCCGGTCGAGACATGCATGCCCTGCACTGCGTTCGACAGCGCGAGCAGGTCGACCGCGCCTTCGCGCAGGTTGTCGCGCGAGGTCAGCAGGCTCTGCAGGTTGATGAAATAGCTGCCGGACGGATCGATCTTGCCGTCCGGGCCCGGCGCGCCGGTGGTGTTGTCGGAAAGGTCGAGGTCGAACGTGCGCTCATGCGCCCCAAGCGCCACGAACGGCGTGTTGCCGACATAGAACGGGTTGGTCTTGTCGGTGACGCCGTGCAGCGGCAGGTCCATCGCGACGACTGCGAAGCCCTGCGCGGCCAATGTGCCGGCGATCGCGAGCATGTCGGTGCGGTTGCGCGTGATGCCGTGCTGGAAGATCACCAGCGGCCAGCCCGCGGCCGGCTTGGTCTTGCCGGACTTCGCGTTCGGCACGGTCATGAGCAGCGGCACGGTCTGCGTCGAGGTCGCGACCGGCAACGGGTTGGCGAAGGTCAGGTTGGTCGAGGTCGGATCGAGGCCGGCCTTGTCGAACGGCGGCACATAGGCGCCCGGCGCGGCCTTCCAGAAGCCGGTCAGCGGCGCGGTCGGATTGGTCTGGCTCGGCGCGCTGAGGTAGTACGGCAGGTCGATCGTGCCGATATAGATGTCGGCGATCGGCGGCAGGCCGTGGCCGAGGTCGCCGAGCGTCTTGCCGGTCGGCGCGAGATGCGTCGTCGCCGGCGGCGAATGCGCGATCACGCTCCCGATCGCCAGGAAGGTCGGCGTGATGCTCTGCGTGGTCGCGACCCAGGACATCGCGATCGAACCCGGCGCGACGCCGGCCGACGTCGCTGCCGCTTCCTGCGAATTGACCAGCTGGCGCAGCGGTTCGAGTGCGCAGGCCTGCGAGGCGGGCAGCGCCGGCAGCGTCGAGTGGCCGCCCGTGCACAACGGGCTGGTGCGTTCGGCCAGCAGGTAGGTCAACGATTGGCGCACGTTCGCGCCACCGGTGTTCTTGATGCCGTTGGTTACCACGGCCATGTACGAAGTCAGCTGCTTCAGCGGCGCTGTCGGCACGATCGCCAGCGTGCGGCCGGTCGCATCGGACGGCGCCAGCGCGACCACGAACTCCTGCGGTGACGTGAGTTCGCGCTTGACGCCGGTGACGCCGCCACCGGGACCGGTCAGGCTGACCTCAAACATGCGCACGGAACTGCCTGCGGCCAGCGAGGTCGCGTCGATCGGCGCCGAGAAGGTCAGCGACCACGGTGCGGTCGTGCTGAAACCGTCCAGCGCGTTCAGCGCGACCTGCGGGTCGGCGAAGTTGCCGGGATTGGCGACCGGAATGTTCAAGGTCAGGTCGGTCGTGCCGCTCAGCAGCAGATTGTTCGGAAACGGCACGACACCATGGGCCGGATCGAAATTCGCGATCGTGTGGAATTGGACCGGTGCGGTGTAGTCGTAGGCCTGCGCATCGCGCACGACGAACGTCGCAAACGCGGACGCGACGATGGCCGCAGTCGTGATCAGTCGAACCTGCATGGCTTGCCCCTTTGGATAGCGAAGACGACTCGAAGTCGCCGCATCTTAGGTCGTTCAAACGATCGTTGGCAACGCTGCACTGCGGCGAAAACCGCGCGCCACGCGGGCCTGCGCGGCGATGCATCCTGGCACGCGCGGGCCGGCGTCACAGGCGATGACCTCATCAATCCTTGCCAACCTGCAGCAGGTCGAGCGGCCGCCCGTTCGCGCGCATGTCGCGCTGCAGCTCGTACAGGTGCCGCACCGATGGGCACAACGCCTGGATCCGCGGGCCCAAGGCCTGCATGCGCCGTTCCAGCCGCGGGCGGAGGTCGCCGGCCAGGTCCGCGGCGCGATCACGCAGGGTCGCCGCTGCGTCGAGGTCGCCGCTGACGGCCGCCGATACCGCCTGCTGACCGAGATCGGCCGCGAGCAGCGGCACGATGTCCGCGGCAATGTCGTCCGCATAGCCGTCGAATGCGTCGCCCTGCCAGTCGTGGGTGCTGGTACTCGCCACGATGCGCCGCTTGAGTTCGGCGCTGCGCGCGGCGAGCCGCTGGTCGAGTTCGCCGCGCGTCTGCGCAGAGAGGCCGAGGTTCGCGGTTTCCGCACGCACCGACTTGACCGCGAGATCCACGCCCTCCGCCGCGACCGCCTTCACCTTCGGCACCAGTGCGCGCAGGTCGTGCTCGAACAACGCGAGGCGATCGCTGTCCTCGGCATTCAGCCGTACCGCCGTGCCCTCGACACCCAGCTGGCCGTTGCGCAGATCGATCCGTTTCGGCGCCGGCGTGGTGCGGTCGAAGCGCAGCGCATCCGGCGCGATCGTGAGGTCGTAGCTGCTGCTCGCGTGACAGGTCGTCGCGAGATCCTGTGCCCGCGCGCCGGGCACGACGATGAGCGCACAGGCGGCAACGACTAGCGTGATCGGTCGCATCGATTTTCCTCGAAAGCGTGGGCACGCAGCGATACCCGACTATGCACCAATCCGCGCTGAACCGGGCTGCGCACGCGTCGGTCGCACCGGATGCGGTCAACGAAACCTTCCATCCGTTCGTGTCGAGGCATCGAAACGCGAACGGATGCGGAAGCACGATTCGATGCTTCATCGCGAACGGCTGCACAGGATGTCTTCACTCCAACGTCGGGGCGATCGACGGACGTCGTTTCAAGCTCGGATCAGGCCGGGGACCACATCCGCGCATCCGGATGGAATGGCCGCGGCGCCCAGCCGAAGTCGGCGACGGCCGCCGAATGGTCGGCGACGAGATCGCGCGTGAGCCGATCGATCGCCGCGCCACTCGACGCGTGCAGACCCGCCGCGCGCGCGGCGCCGACCAGCGCGCGTGCGGCGCCGAGCGGGATCGGCAGCGGCAACGTACGCACCGGCAACGATGCCCGCACGCGTTCGAGCATCGCCACGAACGCGAGCCGTTCGCCGCCGCCGAGCGCGTAGGTTTTTCCCGCCGTCTGCAGGGTGGCGAGCGCGGCGATGCACGCCGCGGCGAGATCATCCGCATGCACCGGCTGACGCAGTCCGCTCGCGCCGACCATGCGCGGGAACACGCGCCAGCGCTGCGCGAACCGCGCGATCGGGGTCAGGCTGCGGTCGACACCGGCGCCATAAATCAGGGTCGGCCGGAACAGCGTCCACGCACACCCGCGCGCGTCGGCGCTGGCGATCAGCGCCTGCTCTGCGGCCTGCAGGCGCGCGGCGAGCGCGCGCTCGCCGGCATCGTCCGAATCGCGTTTGCTGTCGACACTCATCGAACCGAACGCGATCACGCGCGGCGCCCCGTCGAGGCGCGCCTGCGCGAACCAGCGCGCAAACGCATCGAGTGGACCGAGACTGAAAATCACGTCGGGCGTCGCGCATTCCGGCACGCCGCTGTCGAGATTGCCGACAACCCAGCGCAGGCGCGGCACCGCGCTCGCTCGCGGAACGCGGCTTACTGCAAGCACCTCGTGCCCGGCGCCGAGCAGGCGCGGCAGCAGGAACCGGCCGATCGCGCCGCTGGCGCCGAGGACCAGGATCTGCCGGCAATCCCTCGGCTGGCTCAATGCACCATCGGCCCGTGTGCCGTGGCAGGCGTCGGCACGGTCACCGGCAGGGTCAGCGTGAAGGTCGAACCCTGCCCGCGCGTCGTGCGCACCGCGATCGTTCCGCCCAGCTCCTCGACGAGCTGCTGTGCGAAGTCCAGTCCGAGCGCAGCCTCGTCCTCGGCAAACAGCGCACCGGTGGCGATCGGTCGCGTCTCGTCACCGCTGCCGCTGCCGGTTTCGGCGATCGCCACCTGGAGCGTGTTCACGTCGTTGTGCCGCGTCGACGCGGTCAGCGTGCCCTGCGCCTCGATCGTGCGTGCCGCGTGGTCGAGCACATGCAGGAACAGCTGACGGAGTTCGGCACCCGGCGCGCGGATCTTCGGTATCTCGCCGTAGTCGCGCCCGATCCGGATGCGCTCGCCCAGACGCGGCGTGAGCACGCGCAGTGCGTCGTCCAGGCAGGCGTTCACATCGACCGTGGCATGCGCGCCGCCGTCCGGCTCCGCGAACGCGCACAGCCCTTGCGCGTAGTCCGCCAATGCGCGTGCGCCGCCCAGGCTCTCGGCGAGCGCGCCGGCGCCCTTGTGCAGCGGATGCCGTTCCAGCGCCGCACGCGCCTCGAACAGCTTGCGGCGCGCCCCTTCGACGTGATGCACGAGCTGGTCCAGGGTCGCCTTGTCGGCACCGAGAATCAGCTCGACCGGCTGCAGGCAGTACTGCACGGCCGCGTCGAACTGCTTGACCCGTCCGCGGTAGTCCGCGAGTTGCGAGTCGGCGTCCTCAAGGCCGGCACGCACCGATTCCAGCGATCCGTGCAGATGCTGGGCGATGTCGCCAACCGGGCTGCCCGGCGCACCGAAGCGCGCCGAATCCATGACCTGCACCTGCTTTGCGCGCAACGCATCGGCCTCGTTTTCGGCGTCGAGCTTTGCGTACAGCAGCTCGCTTGCGTGCGCGTGCGCAGTGCCCAGCCGGCGCCACAGCCAGATGGCCACGCCGATCGCGGCGAACGCGCACACCCATCCGATCCACTCCATCCCGCACCTCCGGCCGGCAGCGATTGGCATGAACCGCACAAACCTGCAGCGCCCCATGCCTCCCACGCAGGATAGAACGCGCGCCCCGCGGGCGCCATTGCGCAGTGCGTGGAGTCTGTCACGCATCATCGCCGCTGTGACCACAGGCACACAAAACGCGCTCTTGGCGCCGTTGCAGGGGTACTCAGGTGCGCCCTGATTCGTTGGGCCGAGCCCTCGACAGCGCTCGCTCATCGCGCCGCATCAATAACTTGCCGCAAACGCGGCGTATGCGATGATGGCGTCGCGGCAACCGGAGGCTTTCCATGATCGCGCGCATCTGGCGGGGCATCACCCTGGTGGAAAAGGCCGATGCCTATATCGCGTACCTCGACGAGACCGGCCTCAAGGACTACGCAACCACGCCCGGCAATCGCGGCGTGACCGTGCTGCGACGCGTGCAAGGCGAGCACAGCGAGATCGTGCTGATTTCGCTGTGGGACTCGATGGACGCGGTACGCGCGTTCGCCGGCGAAAACCCCGAGCGCTCGGTGTACTACCCCGAGGACTCGAACTACCTGCTCGAGATGGAACCGCTGGTGCGGCACTACGAGGTGGCCGAGCAGATTGCGCCGGCGGCGGTGCCTGGAGCCGCGAAACCCGCGGCGGGCAAGAAGGGTTCCTGAAGTCCGCGCGCGATCGACAGGCCAGCCGCGGCGGCAAAACCGGCCGCGCCGATCTGCACACTGCGCGAGCGATATCGAGTTGTTTGCACCCGCGCCGCCGACTTGTAGGTTGGGCTGAGCGTAGCGATGCCCAACATCGGCGGGTGGAAGCGTTGGGGTTCGCAGGCTCACCCCAACCTACGGCCTGCTCAGCAGGTCGGGGCAAGCCAGAGAGCCGTCGTCGCCCGCAAATCGTCCGTGGAGCGGGCGCTTTTCACCGCCCGCTCCGCAGACTTCCAGGGTCACTTCCCGCTGGCCATCGCCGACAGTTCCGTGACCGTCATCGGCCCAATGGCATAGGTGTCGGTGTGCGAACTGATGTACTGGCGAAACTCGAGACTGGCCTTGAAGCCGAGCGCCATGCCCTTGGCGCGGGTCGCCTCGTCCACCTTCTTCTGCTGCGCGTCCGACAGGACCGGTCCTACCGAAAGGTAGTCCCACGAATCGCCGTCCGTATGCGCATACCACTGCGCCTGCGGCACGCCTGCCTGTTTATCGATCGCATCGCGGGCGGCCTGCCATTTCAGGAATTCAGTGTGCTTGCCCGCCGCGACGCGATAGATGCCGATAAGGGTGGTGCCTGGCTCGGTTGCCGCCGCGCTGCGCGGAGCAACAGCCATCATCGCGACGGCAGCCGGGATGACGGCGAACACGAATCCACGGATCAAGCGGTGCATGGTGCTCTCCCTGGGCACAAAGGTGCCCGACGTTCCGGCTCATGGGGCGCGGTCGGGAGCGCCGGAACTCTCCGGCCGCGTCTGGAAACGGCCGTGCAGATGGGAGGCTGAGGCGCGCACGCTACGCCGCGGTCAGGAGAGCGTCAACGCGCGGCCATCGTCAGGGAAGGATCGGCGATCCATCATTGACGTGCGAGGCTGGCGCGCTGACGTGTCCTTCCAATCCCTCAGCGCTTTTTCGGAATATACAAATCCGTAATCGTCCCCTCGTACACCTCCGCCGCCATGCCGACCGATTCGCTCAAGGTCGGATGCGGATGGATGGTCAGGCCGATATCCGCGGCCTCGCAGCCCATCTCGATCGCGAGTGCGATCTCGGCGATCAGATCACCGGCGTTCGGCGCGACGATGCCGGCGCCGATCACGCGGTGCGTGGCCTCGTCGAAGATCAGCTTGGTGAAGCCTTCGGTGCGGCCGATGCCGACTGCGCGGCCTGACGCCGCGTGCGGGAACTTGCCGATGCCGTAGGCAATGCCCTGCTTCTTCGCCTCGGTCTCGGTGAGGCCGACCCAGGCGATCTCGGGATCGGTGTAGGCGACGCTCGGCACCACGCGCGCGACGAACTCGCTTTTCTGCCCGGCTGCGACTTCGGCGGCGACCTTGCCCTCGTGCGTCGCCTTGTGCGCGAGCATCGGCTGGCCGACGAGGTCGCCGATCGCGAAGATGTGCGGCACGTTGGTGCGCATCTGCCGGTCGACCGGGATGAAGCCGCGCTCCGTGACGTTCACACCGGCCTTGTCCGCGCCGATCTTGTTGCCGTTCGCCGAGCGTCCGATCGCGACGAGCACGCGATCGTAGACCTGTGGATCGGGCGCCTTCTCGCCTTCGAAGGTCGCCTTGAGGCCATTCTTCTGCGCCTCGATCTTCGCGACCTTGACCTTGAGATGGATGCCGGCGTAGCGCTTCGACAAACGCTGCTGCAGCGGACGCACCAGGTCCGGATCGGTGCCCGGCATCAGCTGGTCGAGCAGTTCGACGACGGTGACCTCACTGCCGAGTGCGTCGTACACGCAAGCCATCTCGAGGCCGATGATGCCGCCGCCGACGACCAGCAGTGTCTTCGGGATGTCGGCGAGATCCAGCGCGTCGGTCGAATCCATCATGCGCGGGTCGTCCCACGGGAAACCGGGCAGCTTCACCGCCTGCGAACCGGCCGCGATGATCGCGTTCTCGAAGCGCACGAGTTTCTTGCCGCCCTTCGTCTCGACCTCGATCTCGTGCGGCGAGATGAAACGGCCGGTGCCCTGCACGACCGTGACCTTGCGCTGCTTGGCCATGCCACCGAGACCGCCGACCATCTGCGCAACGACCTTGTCCTTGGATTGGCGCAGCTTGTCGAGATCGATCTTCGGTGCGCTGAACGTGATGCCGATATCGGATGCGTGCGCGGCTTCATCGATCACGCGCGCCGCATGCAGCAGCGCCTTCGATGGAATGCAGCCGACGTTGAGGCAGACGCCGCCGAGCGCCGCGTAACGCTCGATCAGCACAGTGTTCTGGCCGAGATCGGCGGCGCGGAACGCGGCGGTGTAACCGCCCGGACCGGAGCCGAGCACGACGACCTGGCATTCGATGTCGGCCTTGCGGCCGGAATCCGCTGTAGCGCCGGGAGCAGGCGCAGTGGCAGACGCCTTTGCCCCTTCCCCCTTGACGGGGGAAGGTTGGGATGGGGGTGGCGCCGCGCCAGCGGCACTGCCTTTGGCTTCTACTGCAGATGCCCTCGGCGCCGTACCCCCACCCGAATCCTCCCCCGTCGAGGGAGAGGACTTCAAAGCGGTGGCACCCTGCGTCTCGATCACCGCAACCACGGCACCTTCGGCGACCTCGTCGTTGAGCTTGACGCGCACTTCCTTCACGACACCGGCGACGCTCGACGGCACCTCCATCGTCGCCTTGTCGGATTCGAGCGTGACCAGGCCCTGATCCTTGGCCACCGTGTCGCCCGGCTTGACCAGGATCTCGATGACCGGCACACCCTTGAAATTTCCGATGTCGGGGACTTTGACTTCAACCGTATTCGCCATGTCGTTCTCCGCGCCTCAGAGCAGCACGCGCCGCATATCGGCCAGCACCTGGCCGAGATACGCGGTGAAGCGCGCCGCCGAGGCACCGTCGATTACACGGTGGTCGTAGCTGAGCGAGAGCGGCAGGATCAGGCGCGGCTGGAACGCCTTGCCGTCCCACACCGGTTTCATCGCCGACTTCGACACGCCGAGGATCGCGACCTCGGGCGCGTTGACGATCGGCGTGAACGCGGTGCCGCCGATGCCGCCGAGCGAGGAGATCGAGAAGCAGCCGCCGGACATCTCGGCGGGGCCGAGCTTGCCTTCGCGCGCCTTCTTCGCGAGTTCGCCGGTTTCCTGCGCGATCTCGATGACGCCTTTCTTGTCGGCGTCCTTCAGCACCGGCACGACCAAGCCGTTCGGCGTGTCCGCGGCGAAGCCGATGTGGAAGTATTTCTTGAGGACCAGGTTCTCGCCGCTGGCGTCGAGCGAGGCGTTGAAGTCCGGATACTTCTTCAGCGCGGCGACGACCGCCTTGATCAGGAACGCGAGCATGGTCAGCTTGATGCCGGCCTTCTCGTTTTCCTTGTTCAGCGCGACACGCAGCGCTTCGAGATCGGTGACATCGGCGTCGTCGTGCTGGGTGACGTGCGGGATCATCACCCAGTTGCGCGCGAGGTTCGCGCCGGAGATCTTCTTGATCTTCGACAGCGGTTTCGACTCGACCTCGCCGAACTTCGCGAAATCCACGTTCGGCCACGGCAACAGGTTCAGTCCGCCGCCGACCGCGCCGCTGGACACCGCACCGCGCGCCGCGCCGCCGGTGAGGATCTGCTTCACGAACGCGCGCACATCCTGCTTGGTGATGCGGCCCTTGCGCTCGCTGCCCTTGACCTGGGTGAGATCGACGCCGAGTTCACGCGCGATCAGGCGCACGGCCGGGCTCGCATACGGCACCTGGTCCGGCATCACCGCGCTGGCGTCGAACGGCACCGGTGGCGTGCGCGGAGCGGCATCGGACCGCGTCTCTGTCGTCGGTGCGGGGGCGGATTTCACCGGCTCGACCTTCGCGGGCGCAGGCGGTGCCGCGGCCGGAGCCGCCTTCGCGGGCTCAGCGGCCGGCGCGGGTGCGGCGACCTGGGCCGATGCGGCCGCGCCGGTCTCGATCAGCGCGACCACGAAACCTTCCGCGATCTCGTCGCCAACCTTGACCTTGACCTCCTTGACCACGCCGTCGAACGGCGCCGGCACTTCCATCGTCGCCTTGTCCGATTCGAGCGTGACCAGGCCCTGGTCCTTGCTGACCGTATCGCCGGCTTTCACCAGCACTTCAATGACGGGCACGTTGGTGTAGTTGCCGATATCCGGCACCTTCGCTTCCTGGACGGCCATGCCTTGCTCCGAATCGTGATGCAGAACGCCAAGTTTCGCCGATTTGGGTGCGCGCCGTCATGCCACGCGTGGATCACACGCGATCGTGCGTTCCGGCACAGAGGTCGCGAGCACCGGACCTGCTAGATTGCGGCGCTTCCCGTTACCGGAATTCCTGCATGCGCCTCCATGTGTCCACCTTCGTAGTCGTCGCTCTCGCGGGCATCGCATCCGCAGCGGAGCCTGCGCCAACCCGGATCGCGGTCAGCGCCGCGCATCTCGTCGCGCCAGAGCAGGGCAAGGTGATCGACCATCCGCTGGTGCTGATCGAGGGCGAGCGCATCAAGGAAGTGCGCAGCGACGGTCAGGTGCCGGACGGCTACATGCGCATCGACCTCGGCAACGCGACCCTGCTGCCGGGCCTGATCGATTGCCACGTGCATCTGGCCAGCGATCCGACGCAGTCATCCGGCAACTATTACAAGGACGTGCTGCAGATGAGCGCGATCGATTTCGCGGTCAGCGCGCACGTGTTCGCGAAGCGCACGCTCGAAGCCGGCTTCACGACCGTGCGCAACCTGGGGTCCGCCGAATACATCGACGTTGCCCTGCGCAACGCGATCAACCGCGGCGACATCGCCGGCCCGCGCATCCTCGCCGCGACCCTGCCGCTCGGCGCGACCGGCGGCCACGCCGACGACACGACGGGATTCTCGCCGTATATCGAGTTCCACGGCGAAACCGGCGTCGCCGACGGCGTCGATGCGGTGCGGCGGCGCGTGCGCGAGGACGTCAAGCGCGGTGCCGACGTGATCAAGTTCATGGCCAGCGCCGGCGTGCTCAGCGCCGAGGAATCGGTCGGCGCGCCGCAATATTCGCAGGCCGAAATGGACGCGATCGTCGACGAGTCGCACCGCTGGGGCAAGCGCGTGGCCGCGCACGCACACGGCTCCGAGGCCATCAAGATGGCGATCAAGGCCGGCGTTGACTCGATCGAGCACTCCAGCCTGATCGACGACGAGGGCCTGAAGCTCGCGAAGCAGCACGGCACATATCTGGTCTTCGACGTCTACAACGACGACTACATCCTCGCCGAGTACACGCGCCTCGGTTTTCCGGCGAGCACGATCGAGAAAGAGAAGAAAGTCGGCCGCCTGCAGCGTGAGAGTTTCCGCCGTGCAGTCAAGGCCGGCGAGAAGCTCGCGTTCGGCACTGACGCCGGCGTCTACCCGCACGGCTGGAACGGCAAGCAGTTCGCGAAGATGGTCGAATGGGGCATGACGCCGATGCAGGCGATCCAGGCCGCGACGACGAACGCGGCGGACCTGCTGGGCTGGTCGGACAAGGTCGGCGCCGTGAAGCCGGGCTACTACGCCGACCTGGTCGCGGTCGACGGTGATCCGCTCGCCAGCGTCGCCGCGCTCGAGCACGTGAGTTTCGTGATGAAGGGCGGCGCGATCGTCAAATCGCCCGCCGCCCGCTGACTGACTTGCCTTTGCGGTTAAGCCCTCCCCTTCAAGGGGAGGGTTTGGGTGGGGATGGGTTTGACGCTCCGTTCGCAAGCGCCGACGCATCTCGCGCCACATGCAGCACCACCTCCCGCCGCGGAACCGGAATGCTGATGCCCTGGGCATCGAAGCGTTCCTTGATCGCGCGCAGCAGCGTGGTCTGCACGGACCAGTACTCTCCCGACTTCACCCATGGCCGGATCGCGAGGTTCACGCTCGAATCGGCAAGCTGCATCACCGCGACATCCGCGGGCGGATCGGCCAGCACGCGCGGTTCCGCGCCGAGCAGTTCGCGCACGACGGCGATCGCCTTGCCGATGTCATCGCCATAGCCGATGCCGACGACGAGGTCGAGGCGCCGCGTGCCGCGCGCGCTGTAGTTCACGATCGCGTCGCCCGCGACCTTGCCGTTCGGCAGCACGACCTCGCGGTTGTCCGGCGTCAGCAGGCGCGTGTGCATCAGGCTGACGTCCTGCACGGTGCCGCCGACGCCGGCGATCTCGACGTACTGGCCGACGCGGAACGGACGGAACACCATCAGCAGCACGCCCGCTGCAAGATGCGACAGCGAACCCTGCAAGGCGAGGCCGATCGCGAGGCCGGCGGCGCCGAGCGCGGCCAGCAGCGAGGCGGTCGGCACGCCGATGCGGTCGAGCGCGCCGGTGACGACCACGGCGAGCAGCAGCACCAGCACCAGGTTGTACAGGAAATGGCCCAGCAACGGATCGGCGCCGGCGCGTGCCAGCACGCGCTGCACGGCCATGGCAACGCGGCGCGCGAGCCACCAGCCGACCAGCAGGATCAACAGCGCGATCAGCAGCCGGCCGCTCCACGCGAACACCATGTCGGCGAACGCATGGGTGTCCAGCGATGCGTAGAATTCGCGCAGACGATCGGTCATCCCGCATCCTCGATCAACGAACCCGTATAGGCTACCAAGCCTGCAGTCGCCGGCGTACACGCCGGCTGGTGGCCACGACGACGCACGAAGGAGCTTCCCGCATGTATGTCCTCTACTACTCGCCCGGCACCGCCAGCATGGCCGTGCACCAGACCTTGCTCGAACTCGGCGCGCCGCATGAGCTGCGCAAGGTCGATTTCGACACGAACGCGCAGAAGAGCGCCGAGTACCTGCGCCTGAACCCGAACGGCATGGTGCCGACCCTGGTCGTCGACGGCGCGCCGCACTACGAATGCGCGGCGCTGCTGTTGCTGCTCGCCGAGCGCCATCCGGAAGCCGCATTGGCGCCCGCGCCCGGCACGCCGCAGCGCGCCACGTTCCTGCAATGGGTCGTGCATTTCGCGAACACGTTGCAGCCCGCCTACCGGCAATGGTTCTATCCGCAGGATTTCGCGCCGACCGAACATGAGAAAGAATCGAAGGAATTCGCGCGCCGGCGCATCGAGGCGGTGTGGGATCGGCTCGATGCGCACCTCGCTGCGCACGGTCCGCACATCCTCGGCGAGCAGCTCAGCATCGCGGACCTGTACGCGACGATGCTGATGCGCTGGTCGCGCAACATGCCCAAGCCCGCGACCGCCTGGCCGGCGTTGGCCGCACTCGCGCAGCGCGTGAAGGCGCGGCCGAGCTGGCAGCGCCTGTACGAGATCGAGGGACTGACCGAATGGGCGTAACCTGCTGCTCCGTCGCCGACCGGTGGCCGGCGGCGGTCCTCGTCAGGATCCGTCTGCGCTGCTGATAGCAATGCGGCAAGCGCGTCGCGCAATGACGCGCGGTAGCTGACGACCGTTCAGTTCTCCACGTGCACGAGATCGAGACGGCTGCCATCTGGCAGGCGCAGTTCCAATGCGGACTGCAGGCTCGCCAGCGCCCGCAAACGCGAGCACAGGCCCATGGCGCGGACTTCCAGCTCATTGCTGCGCTTCTGGACGAGGCGATCGATGTTCTTGTCGATGTTGCTGGCACGCGCCTCGAATTCGGCCGCGCCCTTCTCGTCGCCACTGAGCGCGACGGTCACCGCGCGTGCGGCGACGGTACCGGCGATCTCGCCGGCCAGGCTGCCCGCGGCATCCCCGACTAGGCGATCGACGTCGGCGCCCTGCCAGTCGGAGAAACCTTCGGTGGCATCGATGCGCTGATCGAGCTCGTGCGCGGTGCGCGCCATTCGCAATGCGCTGGCACGCGCAGCGTCGCCGTCCTTGGCGAACGCGGCCGAGACCTCGCCGACCGCTTCGAACGCGATCGCGACGGCGGCGTGCGTGATCGCCTTCACGTCCGGCAGCGCATCGCGAACGCCGTGCTCGATGTCGCGCAGGCGCTGGCGATCGCCGGCGCTCACCGCGATCGCACGGCCGTCGACGCGCAGTGAACCATCCGCGATCACCACGTCGGCCGGATGGCCGGACCCGCGCGTGAACACGAGGCGATCGGCTTCGATCTTCAGTGAGTAGTCGCTGTGCAGGTCGCAGCCGGCGTGCCGGATATCGGCATTGGCATGCGCTGTCGAAGCGCAGAGCGCCGTCAATGCGAACAGGGCAATGGAACGATTCATCGCAATCCTCCGCTCGAAATGCTGGCGCTTGGATGCGGAGAATCGCGGTTTGGTTTAGGCGTCACACGTGCCGTGCGTCGGGGTGAAGCACGGCACCTGCTGAAAGTCATGACACGGCAACGCCCTGCCGGCCTAGCCGCCGGCGCGCACGTTCCCGTTGTGCTTCTTGCGGTAGATGCGACCGCTCTGCCGGTTTTCCGACCGCTGGATGCGCGCCTGCTCGGCTGCCCCGACGCGGCCGTCCGCACCCGCATTGGCTTCCTTGCGATCGACCCGGGCCTGGCCGTGCTCGAGCGTGCCGACCTCGCGGTTCGTCAACTGTCCCGAGCGCACGCCCTGATTGATGCGCGCCTGCTGGTTGACGTTGCGCTGCACGTCCGCCTGCATGCGCTCCGATGACGCGGAACCCGGATTTCCGGTGACGGCGTTGTGCTTGTCGCGGTAGATCGCGGCGCTCGCATGGTTCTGCTCACGCTGGATCCGCGCTTTTTCCGCAGCCGAGAGAGTGCCGTCACGCATGTCGCGCGCTTCGGTGTTGTCGATGCGTTGCTGCTGGCGCTCGAGCGTGGCCGCTTCGCCGGTGGACAACTGACCGGACTTCAAACCCTGCTCGATGCGCTGCTGCTGGTCGGTATTGCGCTCGGTCTCGCTGGCGGCGCTCTGCGCGTGCGCGCCGGCGCAGAACAGAAGGCTCGTCGCCAACGCAAGAAGAGTGTGTTTCATCGAAAGTCTCCTGCAACGCCGGCAGCGGGATGCCGCCGGGATTGCAGGCAGGAACGCGGCAGACGGGCTCCGGTTGACTCCGGGCCCGTCTCGCCGCTGAACCGGAAGCGACGTCAACGCTTCGCCGGGTCCTCGAACAACGCGTGATAGACACCGCCGCCGAGCGCGCCGCCGATGATCGGCGCGACCCAGAACAGCCAGAGCTGTGAGACCGCGAGGCCGCCGGCGAAGAACGCGACGCCGGTCGAACGGGCCGGATTCACCGACGTGTTGGTGACCGGAATGCTGATCAGGTGGATCAGGGTCAACGCGAGGCCGATCGCGATCGGCGCGAAGCCGCCCGGCGCGCGGCCGTCGGTCGCGCCCATGATGATGAACACGAAGAAGAACGTCATCACGATCTCGCAGACCAGCGCGGCCTGCAGCGAGTAGCCGCCCGGCGAATGCTCGCCGTAGCCGTTCGAGGCGAAGCCGCCGGCCGCGTCAAAGCCGGTCTTGCCGCTCGCGATCAGGTACAGCACGCCGCCCGCGGCGAGTGCACCGACCACCTGCGCGACGATGTATGGAAGCAGGTCGCCCACCGGAAATCGTCCGCCGGCGACGAGACCGACCGACACCGCCGGATTGAAATGCCCTCCCGAGATATGCCCGACCGCATACGCCATCGTCAGCACGGTCAGGCCGAACGCGAGCGCGACACCCATGAAGCCGATACCGAGGCTCGGGAAAGCCGCGGCCAGCACCGCGCTGCCGCAACCACCGATGACCAGCCAGAACGTGCCGAAGAACTCGGCGCCCAGACGTTTGCCGATGGACATGATCTACCTCCCGTAGTTGGCGTGCGGATGAATACCGGAACGGCGCAACACGAGACCGGCGCACCGCCTCGGCGAGCGCATCCTACGCTGGAAGCCGCCGTCGGCGACGGCGGAACTGCAACGTTCGGTGGCGCAGGCTCAGAACGAGCGCACGCGTCGCGGCTTCAGCAGCGTCGCCATGCCAATGCCGGCGAGCAGCCAGCCGCCGAACTGGTCGACGAAGTCGCCGGTCAGGAACGGTGTCGAGAAGCCGTACCAGATCCATTGCGGAACCGAGACCGACAGCCACGCCGCGATGCCGATCACGACCATCGAGGCCACGCGGCGACCGAAACCGCCGCCGAGTTGCACGAGGATCAGTGCGCCGAACAACGCGGTGAGCACGCTGGCGAAGAACTGGCTGACGAGCTGGCGCGGCGACATCGCCTCGCCGCTGTTGGGACGGTAGACCAGCAGTCCTGATGGACCACCGGCCAGCTTCTGCCGCCAGGCCTGCTGCTGGTCGGCCGGAACCTTGCCGCTCATGTCGATCCACGGGAACGCATACATGCCCGGCTCGGCGAGGTTGCTGCCGAGCGTGGACAGCACGGCAGCCTCGTTCGGGATCGGCTTCAGCGCGTCGCGATCGAACGGCAGCACGATGTGCGTAACCGCGCCCCAGACGAACATCAGGAAGCCGCCGAGGATGGCGGCCAGGACGATACGTAGCATCACGTTGACTCCGCTTCCGGGCGCCGGCCCGACGAAGCCGGCATCATACGCGTGCGCGGCGGTCGCAGGTCACGCGCCGCCGCATCGCGAACGTCTACTTTGCCGCCGGCGCGACGGATGGCAGCGGCGCGTTGGCGGTCGCGTTGTCCTGGTTCTCCTTGAGCCAGAGCATCGAGGCGTGCACGCGTTGATAGCCACTCGGATGGTCGTAGAAGAACGTCTCCTCGAGCGGACCGGGCCGGATCTTGCGATACGCGGACAGGCGCATGGCGGACATCGCGAAGCCGTTGGGCTCGCGCGCGGCGTTGAGGCCGAACGCATCGGCTTCTGCTTCCATCTGGCGCACAATCGAATTGGTCAGCGGCGTGGCCAGGAAGAAGAACACCGACAGGATCGCGATCGCCAGCGGCAAGGCCGCGGGATCGCCACGCCCGCGCAGGCCGAGACCTCCACCCCAGCGCGCGAGCAACGCGTCGAACACGCGGTGCACGACCCAGAATCCGAACACCAGCACGAGCGTGAGATAGACCGTTCCGCGCAGGCCGTGGTTGAGCACGTAGTGGCCCATCTCATGGCCCATCACCGCCTTGATTTCGGGCAATGAGGTCTTGTTCAACAGATTGTCGTTCAGCGCGACGCGGGTGGTGCCGAGGAAGCCGGCCACGTTCGCGCTGATCCGCGTGGTCTGCCGCGACGCATCGAACTCGACGACATTGGTGGTCGGGATCTGGTTCGCGCGCGCCATCGACAGCACCGCATCGTGTACGGCGCCCTCACGCAGCGGCTTGTAGTCATTGAACAGCGGTTCGACGAACACCGGCGCGAGCATCATCAGGAACAGGATCACGACGAACGCACCGCTGCCGGCCCAGATCCACCAGCGAGCACCGGCGCGGCGCACTGCCGCGTACAGCAGCGCGAGCAGCGGTGGCACCAGGATCGCGCTGACCATGAGACCCTTGAGCTGATCGCCGAACCAGCCGCCGAAGGTCTGCGTCGCCAGACCGTATTGGTGTTCGCGCACGAAATCCGCGTAGATCGAGAGCGGCAGGCCGAGCACGAAGGCGACGAGCACCCACAGCAGCGCATAGATCATCGTCTGCAGCCATGGCCGTTGACTGAAGCGTTCGCCGATATCGCGTAGGCGTTGGGAAATGCCCGCGCGCAGCAAGACCGTTGCGACGACGAGGCCATACAGAAGGCCCCACAGCTGCAGCCAATAGCCACCCTCGAAATACGCGTTCGACGAGGCTCGCTGCTCGGGCGAGAGCAGGTTCAGGTAGGCCTCGGTCGCGCGGTCCACATCGAAGTTCGGCCCTGGTCGGGCGGCGTCGGGAATCTGCAGGCCCGGCGGCAGGTCGCGCGCGGATGGGGCCTCTGCATGCACAAAGGCGACTGCAACAAGCAACAGGATGACCACGGCAAAGCCGCGCAGGACATGCTTCATGTTGCTCCCCTGATGGACAGATGACGGCACAGGCCGGCAGCGTCATGCATCGGAGGGCGCCGCGTCAATGTCCAAAAAGTAACGGGGCCGCGGCCTGCACGGCCGCGGCCCGCTGGAAGCTGCCGAGCTTATTTCGACTTGCCGGCTCGGCTGATCGTGAAGCCGCCGAAACTGATGCCGATATCGACGCCCTCGCCGGCACCGGCCAGCGCGAGCGATACCGTGCCCTTGGTCAGCACCTGTGCGGTGCCGGACTTGACTGCGCCGATGCTGGCTTCGCCCTGCGCATAGGTGCCGAGCACGTCCTCGATGCTGTGCACATCGGTGAACCTGCCGGTGCCGTTGTCGATGTGCGACTTGCCGACGGTCAGGCCGCCGCCCTTGGCGCGGATATTCACGCGCATCGACTTGCCGTTCTCGCAGGTCACCACGCCGTGTCCTTCGGCGCGCTTGTAGATGGCCGCCCAGCCGGTCAACGAGAACCTGAGCTTGCAGTCGAGATTCGCCTCGGCAGCCTGTGCCGCGCTCGGCAGGCCCATGCTCAATGCCAGGACAGATGCGATACCCAAACCCGCCAGATAGCGATGTTTCATGCCAGCCTCCCATCGTTGTTGTTGGGGGAAGTACTGTCGGCGCGACAAGCTGAACGCAACCGGACTTTTGTATCATCGGGGTTATCGCGCCCGGCCGTCCCGCCCTGCTGGTGCGTTCACAGCACATGGCTTCGTCCAGCGCAGCACGGCCCGCCAGCGCTCCAGCTTGGCTGCGCGCGGAATCGATGCGTTCGCCGGACTCGTCGATGGCAGCGCGAGAATCTCGACACGCAGCGCCGCCTGCGTTTCGATTCGCGGCGCAATGCGGCGCGCGAACACCTGCTGTGCCTTCGCACCATTGAGGGCGATCGCCGTGATCGTAGGATGGGCGTCGAGCAGCCCCGGGATGTCGTTCGCGATTTCACTGCCGACGCGAATGCTGCTGTCCAGACTGCCGGAGCGCTCGCAGTCTCTGAGCACATCCCAGATGCCGATCCCAACCGCATGCAGGCGCGCAATACGTTCGGCGTATGGCAACTCCGGGCCGGCGTCGAACAGCTCACCCATGAACGGCCAGAACAGGTTGTGCGGATGCGCGTAGGACTGGCGCATCGCGAGCGAGCGCAGGCTCGGCACGGTGCCGAGCATCAGAACGCGGCAGTCCGCGCCGACCTGCGGCGGAAAGCTCGATACGCGCGCCGCACGCGCAGTCATCGTTTCCTGCGCCTGCGGACCGGCAGCGTCCGCGCCGCGCAACCGCTGCGCGGACACCGCCTGGCGCGCCGATGCTTCCCTGCTCAACCCTGCGCCTTCTTGAGCGAGGCAAGATCGGCCAGCACCTGCTTGGAATTCTCCTTCGGGTCGACGTCCTTGTAGCGCTTGGCGACGTTGCCCTGCGGATCGACCAGGAAGGTTTCGCGGCGCGCGTAGCTCATGCCCATTTTGGAAGTCAGTACGCCGTAATTCTTCGCGACCGACTGGTCCGCATCCGACAGCAGGCGGAACGGGACGTGGTACTTCTCGGCGAACTCGGCGTGCGATTTCACGTCGTCGAGGCTGACCCCGAACACGTCCGCACCGGCCTTGCGCAGCGCGATGATGTCGTCGCGGAACGTGCAGACCTCGGTCGTGCAGCCGGGCGTGAAGTCCTTCGGATAGAAGTAGAGCACGATCCACTTGCCGCGTTGCTCGGCCAGCGTGTGCCAGGCGCCTTTCTGGTCCTGCAGATGGAAATCCGGCGCGGCCTGGCCGACCGTCGGGCCGTTCTCGACGGCATCCGACGCCGCGAACACCGGTATCGCAAGCAGCGCGAGGAGCAGCGCAAGGACAAAGGCAATGCGTTTCATCGGGAGATCTCCGTCGA
The DNA here is from genome assembly GCF_039523175.1 of Dokdonella soli. NCBI lineage: Bacteria > Pseudomonadati > Pseudomonadota > Gammaproteobacteria > Lysobacterales > Rhodanobacteraceae > Dokdonella > Dokdonella soli. The sequence goes on along the minus strand of NZ_BAAAEU010000010.1, from coordinate 66,380 downwards.
GGGTGGACACCGTCGCGTGACGCGACCGCAAGTTGCGTGCAGTCTACGCCCGCCGTGCCGGAAACCGGCATTCACGGCAAAATCATTCAGGCGCCGGCCGGCATCCTCGGGGCGCCCGGGCTTGGCCCGGAGTCCCACAAGGCGGGAGCCATGGTCCTCAAGAATCTGTACCACGCGCGCGGCAGCGACGGAAAAGATTACGAGGTCCACGTCTACGTCGAGCCGGCGAGCCATTCGAACGCACATATCGAACGGCTCGTCAAGATCTGTCTCGCCGACGGCAGCGAGCTGCGTGTGCTCTCGAAACGCCGCTACGAGATCGTAGCGACCGGCGTTACCCTCGAAGCGCATGATCCCGATGCGATCTAGCGAAAACCAGCGCGGCTCCGCTCGTAGCAGGCGATGAACTCCTCGACCGGCGTACTCGCGATCAGCTGCCCGATCGCAGCCAGCGGAAGATCGTCGAGCGTCCTGAAGCGCACGCAGGCCTTGCCCATGTCGAGTTTCTTGCCCGCGTCGGCGAACGCCTTGCGCAGTGCGGACTCCTTCGCAACGTCCATTGCGATGCCGCTCAAGTACAACGAATAAGCGTTCTTCTGCGCGGCGAACGCTACGTAGTTCAGCGGCTGGCCGTTGTAGGTCGCGGGATAGCGCGCGAGCGGCACCTCGTAGCTCGGCATGCCCCAGTTCATCGCCTCGACATATCCATCGGGCAGATGTTTCCGGATCAGTTCGCGCAGCGCGGCTGCGACCGCACGCCGTTCCGCCGGCAAGGTTTGCAGGTAGGCCTCTGCGTTGCTTGCGGCACTGCTCGGCATTGTTGCGTCACCTCTTCTTCGCCAGCGGCGGGAACTTGCCCGGATCGAAGCCGCCGACCTCGAACACCAGCGTGCGTGTGCCCTTGCCCTTCTCGGTCACGTCGATGCTGATTTTCTGCGTGGCGCCGAGTCGGGCAATGAACGCCTTGTCGTCGCTGATGAACAGCGCCGGCTCGCCGGTCGGCGGCAGATAGGCCTTGATCTTCGTCGGTGGCTGGTCGTCGAAGCGCGCCGCGAGACTGCAGGTGCCACGGCATTCGAAGCCCTTGCCGCTGCCGAACAGATACGCGCTCTGGCCCCACGCGGAATGGCGGCGCAGGATCAGGCGCACGCGATCGCTGTCCGCCGCGTCGCCGCTGTAGATCGATGCGGTGTTCTGGTCACCGCCGGACTCCTTGCCGGACTGGTAGATCCACAACCGCTCCAGGCGCCGATGCGTGGTGATCGCGGTCGCCTTCGCGGTGGCATCGGACAGGGTTTCCTGCACCTCCTTCGCCGCCGGGCTGGCCGGGTATTTCTCGACAATCTCCTTGCCGATCGGCGCGGCGAGCTCCCAGGACTTCTCCTGCAGCAACTTGCGGTAGAGATCGAGCGCCTTGGTCATTTGCGCATCCGCGACCGGCGCCGCAGCCGGTGCCGATGCGGGCGCGGGAGCCTGCTGTTGCGAACATGCGGCCAGCGCGCTCACTGCGAGCAGCGCGAACGAAATCACTCGATTGCGGACGGACATCGGATCGTTCCTCGACGAACAGACGTCCATCCTACCCGCACGGCGAAGCCATCACGAGCGCCGGCATGGATCACGACCCGCGTTGCGCTCGTAGGTCGACACGCGCTCGTCGCGCGCGTGCCCGGCACGCCCGATCGAGCCGCCGGCCGCGAGCCGCTTGCACACTTCGGAACGCGGCAGCGAAACGGCTGAAACCGCAGCCGACGTCTTGCCGCGTTGCGACTTGCCATGGCCTCGTCGCGGAGCGGCGCCGTGCGACGCGTCGACGGGAATTGATTTCGGGCACGCCGAATGCCGGTAGAAGACCTCGCCGTTGTCGGCGCGACATTCGTAGGACATCGCTTCGGTCGCGCGGGCGCCACTGCGTCGCGATCCGCGCGTCGCGACAGCGCGCGCGGGCTTCGTGTCGGTGGCCACCCTGTACTCCGGCGACTTCGCCGGCGCAGGCGCCTGCGCGAGTTCGATCTGCGACTCCTGCTGCGCGCCGGCGCAGGCATGATCCTGATACGCGACATGACCCGCCCCGTCACGGCATTTGTAGACCGACGCGGTGTGCGCGCCGTGTGCGATGCCGAGCGTCGCCAGCAGAACGATGCTGCCAAGCCATTCAATCCGTCGTCCACTGAGCCGGCGCATGACGTGTCTCCGGTGATGGGGAGGCCATCATCGTCAGCACTGCACTTTGGAACCATCGCGAACACGACCGCCGTCGTGTAGGAAATCAGCGCGGCGGTTTTCGATCAACGGGGGTCGGTCGACGCGAACTCGGCACGCACCGCGGTCGACATCAGGCGCTTGATGAGCCAGCCGAACAGCACGCAGAACCCAAGCGCCATGATCGCACTGAATGCCAGGATCGCGACCGTCATCGCACGGAAATCCTTCGCGAAACCGTCCGGCGCCTGAGCGAGCGGCGCAAGGAAGGCCGGCATCATCAGGAACTGCATGACCAGCCCGGCCAGCTGCCAGGCGATGCCAAGCCCCAACAGCGCGATGAACACCCTGCGCGCCCACTCGTGACGTCGCAGCAATCCGATCGCCGCGGCCAGCGTCAACGTGGACACCATGAGGAATCCGGCGAAGAGCCAGTCGACGTGCCGCATCAAAAACGACGCGGCCCCCGGCATGCCCGCCGGTTCCGGAGCGCTGCGCATCGCCGCACCCATCTCGCCCCGAAGCATGAGATGCAGCATCACGTTCTGCATCACGCCGATCAGGGTCGTGAATGCGGACAGCGCGATGAACACCCATGCGAGCACGCTCACGAACGACGAACGCGGCGGCGCGGCCGGAATCAGCGGCGTCCCGCTTCGAATGTCATCTGCATTCCCCATTGCGCCCCCGAACGCCTGCGTCATGGTCGAGCGCCCTCAGGGCGCGCTCATGGCTCCACGTTTTAGCACCGAATGGCCCACGCGGCGAACACGGCACCGGTAGTAGCATCGCGAATCCGGACGCGAAGCACACCGCGCGATGCGCAAGTTCATCCACATCGACATGGACGCGTTCTACGCGTCGGTGGAACAGCGCGACGATCCGTCGCTGCGCGGCCGACCGGTCGTGGTCGCCTGGCGCGGCGCGCGTTCGGTGGTCTGCGCGGCAAGCTACGAGGCGCGCACGTTCGGCGTGCGTTCGGCGATGCCGGCGGCGCGCGCCGAACGCCTGTGTCCGGATGCGGTGTTCGTACCGCCGGATTTCGTGCGCTACAAAGCGGTGTCGAACCAGGTGCGCGGGATCCTGTTGCGCCAGACCGACCTGGTCGAACCGCTGTCGCTGGACGAGGCCTATCTCGACGTGACCGAGCCGAAGTCGAATCTGTCCTCGGCGACCGCGATCGCGAAACTGCTGCGCGCACAGATCCGCGAGGAAACCGGACTGACTGCCTCGGCCGGCGTCGCGCCGGCGAAGTTCCTGGCCAAGATCGCCTCGGACTGGCGTAAACCGGACGGCTTGTTCGTGATCCGCCCGGAAGAGGTCGACGCGTTCCTCGCGCCGCTGCCGGTCGCGCGCATCCATGGCGTCGGCAAGGTCATGGACGGCAAGCTCGCCGCGCTCGGCATCCGCATGGTCGGCGAGCTGCGCGCGTTCGACGTACATGCGCTCGAGGCGCGCTTCGGCCGCTACGGCCGGCGCCTGTCCGAGCTCGCCCATGGCATCGACCGCGGCGAGGTGAAACCGGACCGGCCGACGCAATCGATCTCGGCCGAGGACACCTTCGCGAGCGACGTTCCGCTCAGCGCGACCGAACCGATGATCCGCGAACTCGCCGCGAAAACCTGGGCCGCCACGCAGCGCACCGAGCGTGTCGGCCGCACCGTGGTGCTCAAGCTCAAGACGCGTGAATTCCGCGTCCTGACGCGCAGCCGCACGCCGGACAGCGCGCCGCGATCGGTCGGGGAGCTGACCACGATCGCGCTCGACCTGCGCACGCAGGTGAATCTGCCGGCAACGACCCTGTACCGGCTGGTCGGCGTCGGCTTGTCCAACTTCTTCGATCCGGATGACACACCGGTGCAGTCGGCGTTGTTCAATTCCTGAACTGCAAGCGGGTTCAGGCCTGGAGTACGCGCCGGTCGTATTCGTGATTGACGCCTGCGCCGGAACGCAGATCGTCGCGATAGCGCGCCTGCAACATCACGTACTGCTTGGCCAGGCAGTACACCTGCTGGATCTGCTCGGCCGACAGCAGATGCACACAGCGTGCCGGATTGCCGACCCAGAGTTCGCCCTCGCCGACGATCTTGCCCTGGGTGACGACGGCTCCGGCACCAATGATGCTGTGACTCTTGACCAGCACTCCGTCGAGCACGATCGCGTTCATGCCGATCAGGCAGGCGTCCTGTACGGTGCAGCCATGCAGCACGGCGCCATGTCCGATGCTGACGTCGTCGCCGATGGTCAGCGCGAAACCGCCGAGCGTGTATTGCGCGTCGTGAGTCACGTGCAGCTGCGCGCCATCCTGGATGTTCGAGCGGGCACCGATGCGGATCACATGCACATCCGCGCGCACCACGGCGCACGGCCACACCGAACTCTCGTCGCCGATCCGGGCTTGTCCGATCACTTGGGCGGCGAGATCGATATAGGCAAGCGGCGAGATGTTCGGAGCAAAGCCGTGGAATCCACGTATGTTGTTCACGGCGAGACTCCCTGGAAGTCTTGCCGTGTCAGCTTGGCGCAAGGCAATGGCGCTGCGAAAGCTGCCGGATCTTGCAGGTAGGCCGATCGCCTGCCTCGCCGCGGTCCGCCCTGATCAGCAGGATGCAGCGCGCTGCCGCAACCCGGTCATGCGCGGCGACAGCGTATCGACAGGAGCCGGGGCAGCCGCGCGCGAGCCGCGCACCGTGAGCGCCACGCCACTGATCGCAAGCACTCCGCCGGCAATCACCAGCGCGCCGAGCGTCTGACCCAGCCAGAGCCAGGCGAAGAGGCTGACGAGCAGCGGCTGCGCGTACAGGAAGCTCGACACCGTCGAAACCGGTGCGCGCGACAGCGCCCAGTTCCAGGCCAGGTAGCCGAGCACGGTCGGCGCGATGCCGAGATAGACCGCACTGGCGATCTGCGGCGCTGACGCAACCAGCAGCTTCTCGGGCAGATGCAGCCCGAACGGCAGCAGGCCGAGCGTGCCGGCAAAGATGCTCAGCGTGGTGAAACCGATCGGTGTCGTGCGCGCGAGCAGCGGTTTCTGCCAGACGAAATAGACGCTGGTCGCGAGCACCGAGACCAGCACCAGCAGCGCCAGCGGCTCGAAGCGCATCGCGCGGCCGGAGCCCAGCGTGACCAGCAGCGCGCCGGCGAACGCGATCGCGAGACCGATCGCCATGCGCACGGTCAGCGACTCGCCGAGGCGCAGTGCCGCCAGCGCCGAGGTGACGCCGGGCGCCAGCGCGATGATCACAGCGACTGCACCGGCGGCCACACGCGTCAATGCGTAGCCGAACGCGAGCTGGTACACGGTCATGCCGAGCAGGCCGAGCAGCGCGACCGCCGGCCAGTCACGCCGCGGCGGCAGCCGGATCATGCCGAGCGCGACCGGCACGGCGAGGATCAACGAGGCGACACCGAAGCGCAACAAGGCGAGCTCGGGCGGCGAGAACGCGCTCAGGCCATAGGCAAACGCGGCGAACGCCGACGACCAGATCAGCGTGGCCAGCGCTGCCGCCAGCAGCGGCAGCGCACTCGCGTTGTTCCTGAGCGGGATATTCATGACCTGCCTCACCAGTAGACGTGCCCATTGGCCGACGAGACGTTCCAGCTGGGACTGGCTGCAGCCTCGCGCATCGATTGCGGACGCGCGGCGGCGATCCGTTTCGACCCTTCGTTCCGCGGTGCCCCGAAGATCGCGGGCCACGCGATCGGCTGCACCGGATAACCGTGCAGGTTCAGCAGACCATTGGCGATGATGTTCAATTCTTTCAACACGGCACTCGCTCCTCTGCTTGCGGTGATGTTGCGTAGGCGAGAAGATAGGCCGCTTTAATGGGATCCTGTAGCGATATCTTTGATAGGTAGACTTGAGGAATATCGAACATGGAACGCGTGCCGCTGAACGCCCTTCAAGTCTTCGTCACCGCCGCACGCGCGCAGAACATGACGCGTGCGGCGGAACGCCTGCACCTGACCGTCAGTGCGCTGAGCCATCAGGTACGCACGCTGGAACAGCGCATCGGCTTCACGCTGTTCGTGCGCGGTCCGCGCGGCCTCAAGCTCACCGCCGAGGGCGCGCTGCTGCTCGATCGCGTCGCGTCGCACTTCGATGCGATCGAAACCGCGCTGCGACCACTGTGCGCGCGCCGCGACTGTGTGCTTTCGCTGAGCGCGTTGCCGTCGCTGGCATCGAGCTGGCTGGTACCGCGCCTGCCGCGCTTCGTCGCGCAGTACCCGGACTTCGAATTCAACCTCGACTCGTCGATCGAGCGCGTCGACTTCGCCGACGGACGTTTCGACGGCGCGCTGCGCTACGGCCCGGGCAACTGGGACGGCGTCAACGCGGAACTGCTGTTCGAGGAATGGCTGACGCCGGTGGCGAGCCCGGCCCTGCTCGCCGGTCGCGAGCGGCCGCGCCTGGACCAGCTCGGCGACTGGCCGCTGCTGAGTCCGGAAGATCCGTGGCCGCGTTGGTTCGAACAGTTCGGCGGCAAGGAACCGAAGCGCTATGTCGCGACCTTCAGCGATTCGGAGACCCTGCAGCGCGCGACCGTCGAAGGCATGGGCGTTTCACTCGGACGCGAGACGCTGATGCGGCCACTGATCGAGGGTGGCCGCCTCGTCGCGCTGTTCCCCGAGCGCATGAAGGCGCGCTACGCGCACTACCTCGTCTACCCGCAGCGCTCGCGCGAACACGCGGGCTTCAAGGCATTCCGCGCCTGGCTGCTCGACGAGGCTGCCGCATTCCGTGACGCCGCCGATGCGGCCGACACACAGCCATCGCGCCGCAGGCGCGTTGCCGCAACACCGCGCAACCGCGACTCCTTGCGCACCGACATAAGGAAATCGCAATGACGCTCGTCGTCCATCATCTGAACAACTCACGCTCGCAGCGCGTGCTCTGGCTGCTCGAGGAACTCGGCGTGCCCTACGAGATCGAGCGCTACCAGCGCGACGCAGAGACGATGCTGGCGCCGGCATCGCTGCGCAAGGTGCATCCGCTCGGCAAGTCGCCCGTCGTCACCGACGGCGATCTCGTGCTCGCCGAATCCGGCGCGATCGTCGAATACCTGGCCGACCGCTACAGCGAAGGCCGTTTCGCGCCGGCGCCGGGAACGCCCGAGCGTTTGCGCTACGCATACTGGCTCCACTATGCGGAAGGCTCGGCGATGCCGCCGCTGCTGCTGAAGCTGGTATTCCAGCGAGTCGCGAACGCGAAGATGCCATTCTTCGCGAAGCCGATCGCGAAAGGGATCGCAGCGAGCGTCTCACGCCGCTTCATCGACCCGCAGCTCACGCTGCATCTCGATTATCTCGAAGGCGAACTCGCCAAAGGCCCGTGGTTCATCGGCGCGGACTTCAGCGGCGCGGACATCCAGATGAGTTTTCCGGTCGAGGCCGCGGCCACACGTGCCGGACTCGATGCGAACCGGCCACGGCTGTGGTCATGGCTCGAGCGCATCCGCGCGCGACCAGCCTACCGGCGGGCGCTGGAACGCGGCGGTCCGTATGCGCTGGCCGGCGACTGAAGGATCTCAACTCCGTTGACGCGGTGCGGATGGTGCCACGCAGCGGCGCGAGTAGTATTTGCGCCGACTGCGCATGCGCCGTGCGCGCGGCGACTTCGTCTGCCCTGCCGGAGGATGTCATGTCGTACCGCACCGTACTCGCCATCGCGATCGTCACAGCCTTCGCCATACCGTCCGTGCGCGCCGCCGACACCAAGGACTGGCCGAGTTACAACCGCACGCTGACCTCCGAGCGCTACACCCCGTTGGACGCGATCAACACGAAGAACGTGCAGGACCTCAAGGTGCTGTGCAGCTACGACAGCGGCGAGCAGACCGGTTTCCAGACCGGTCTCGTGCAGGTCGACGGCGCGTTGTTCGCGACGACCGAGCACGACACGTTCTCGATCGACCCGAACACCTGCACGCAGAACTGGCGCGCGCACGAGGAGTTCGCGTCCGGCCTGCTCAAGGTCAACCGTGGCCTCGCCTGGCTCGACGGCCGCGTCTACCGCGGCACCGCCGACGGCCGTGTGCTCGCCTACGACGCGAAGAGCGGCCAGCGCCTGTGGGCGACCACGATCGCCGACGCGGCGAAAGGCGAATCGGTGCCGGCCGCGCCGATCGCGTGGAATGGCCTGGTCTTCGTCGGCAACGCCGGCAGCGACAACAAGGGCGTCAAGGGCCGCATGTATGCGCTCGACGCGAAGGACGGACGCATCGTCTGGGAGTTCTACATGGTGCCGAAGGGCGAAGGCGATTTCGCGCGCGGCCCGCAGGCGCCGAATCCGCCCGCCGAAGCGGCGGCCTCCTGGAAGACCGCGGAAGGGTTCCCGATCACCGGCGGCGCGACCTGGACCTCGTACACGCTCGATCCCGCCAGCGGCCTGCTGTACGTCCCCAGCGGCAACCCCGCACCGAACTTCGCAAAGGAGCACCGCGCCGGCGACAACCTCTTCACCAGTTCGATCGTCGTGCTCGACGCGAAGACCGGTGCGTATCAACGCCATTTCCAGCTGGTCAAGCGCGACTTCCACGACTGGGACGCATCAACCGCGCCGGTGCTGTTCACCAGCAAAGGCAAGCGCAAGCTGATGGCCGCCGCACCGAAGGACGGCCAACTGCATGTGATCGATCTCGACTCGGGCAAGGTGCTCTACAGCAAGCCGATGACGCGCACGTTCAACACCGATGCGCCAATCACCGCGGAAGGCACGCGCTTCTGCCCAGGTTCGCAAGGCGGCGCGGAATGGAACGGTCCCGCCTACGACCCCGCCCTCAACCTGGTCTTCACCGGCGAGGTCGACTGGTGCGTGACCGTGCATGCGGCGACGGCGGATGCGATCTCCGGTTCACCGATCGGACAACCCTGGAGTGGTTCGCCGGATGGCTTCGGCAAGATGGACGACACCTCGAAATGGGCCGGCTGGATGACGGCGACCGATGCCGACACCGGCAAGCGGCATTGGCAATTCAAGGCGCCGTTCCCGCTGATGGGCGGCATCACCCCGACCGCCGGCGGCGTGCTGTTCTTCGGCGACATGGGCGGCACCTTCTATGCGTTCGACGCTGCGAGCGGCAAGAAGCTCTGGTCCACCGAGCTCGGCGGCGCGATCGCCGGCGGCGTGATCAGCTACGACACCGGCGCCGGTCAGCGCGTGGCGGTCGCGGCCGGCATGACCTCGCCGATCTGGCCGACGCCGAAGGTCAACGGCAAGATCGTGGTGCTCGGGTTGTAGACACGCCTCTCCACACCGGGCAGGTCGACGCCTCAGAGTTTGGTCCTTGCCGAGGCGTCGGCAACGAGACGTATCGCCGCATCGCGCTCGGTGCTCTGTTCTGACGGGATTCCGGCTAACGACGCCTCGGCCTCGGCGCGAAGTCGATGCGCGGCGGCCTTGTCGCCGAGCGAGTCGTCGACGCGCGCGAGGTCGGTCGCAGCCCGCACGATGAGTGCAGCCGCATTCGGTTCAATCGCCCTGGCCGCCGCAAGAGCGCTTTCAAATTGCGGCTTTGCTTCGTCGTCGCGATCAAGGCTTTGCAGAATTTCGCCGAACAGGAGGCGCGCTCGGGTCGCCTTGTCGGAACCCCTATCCGCCAACGCGGTATACGTTGCGACGGCCTCTCCGGCGCGCACGGCCGCGGCCTCGCGATTGCCTAGTGCCGCCATAAGTCTGGCTTCGACAGTCAGCGCGAATGCGATGTCCGGATGCGCATCGCGATGCCGCCGCCGCGCTTCCGCAAGCGCCTCGTCGACAAGCATCCGAGCTTCGTCGAAGCGCCCGCGCTCGATAAGGATTTCAGCGAGGCACGCGCGATCGTAGTTGCGGCCGTTGTCGCCATAGTCCGCGCCCAGCAGGCGTTGTTTGCGCTCGATCGCATCGCGGAAGCCGACCTCCGCTTCGGCGTAGGCTCCCTGGCTGAACCGGATGCGTGCCAGATTGCCGAGGCTCACCGCCTCGGTGAGTGCCGCCGCCGGCGCGAGTGCCCGATCGAGTGCAATCGACTTTGCGTAGAAAGCGCTCGCTTCGCCGAGCTTGCCTTCGAGTGCGAGCACGTTCGCAAGATCGTTGAGATGCCAGGTGACATGCGGGTGCGGACGCGTGTACGCGCTCGCGTCGATGTCGAGCGCGTCGCGCATGAGCTGCTCGCTCTGGCCGTAGCGGCCGCGCCGGTTCAACGCCCAGCTCAGAATCGTCATCACGTCGGCGACGTCGGCATGCCGTGCGCCGAGCTGGCTGCGCTTGCGCGCGAGCGCTTCGCGCAGCAACGGCTCTGCGCGGTCGGCGTGGCCTGCATCCGTGAAGATCCAGCCGAGATTCAATATGGCCTCGGTCAGCGCGTTGCTGTCGTTCGGCAGCACGCGGCGCGCCAGCGCCAGCGCGTTTGCGCCGACATCGATCGCCTTTGCCGATTCGCCGATGCGCTCATTGAGACCTGCAAGCCACGCCAGCGCCTGCACTTCCTCCTGCGATCCCCGGTTCGGGCCCGAGTCGAATGCTTCGACTGCGCTTTGCAACCGCGACGTCGCATCGCGAACGCGGCCAAGCTCGTCGGCTTCCTTCGCGATCAGATATTCGACGTGCAGCGTGCGCCGATCCGTCGCGCCAAATTGCGCCTTGGCCAGCGCCGCGGCCGCTTCGAGAGGTTGTTGCGCGCGGTCTGGATGACCGCTGCGGCGTTCGAGATCGCCGACCAGCGCGAGAATCTCGACGCGCAGCGCCGGCTGCATCGCGAAATCGCGATCGGCCCGCTCGCGACCACGCGCGAGCAGCTCTTCGGCGGTTTCGCTGGTCTTCGTTCCGGGCGATGCACTTTCGAACAGGCCTTCGAGGAACGACTTGACCGCATCCGCACGCTGCGCCTCCGCTTCGGCAACCAGCGCCTGCGCGCGCACGTTTTGGGCCGCGCGATGGGCAAGATGCGTCTCATGCAGGCTGACAGTCGTCGCGCCGACGAGGATTGCGGTGCTTGCCGCGCCAGCGGCGACTGCCAATGCATGCCGTTTCGCGAACGTGAGAACCCGATACGAGAACGTGTCCGCGCGGGCCCGCAGTGGCTTGCCCTCCAGGTGGCGCTCGATGTCGTCGCGCAGCGCGGCAGCCGTCGCATAGCGGCGGATGGGATCGAGCTGTGTCGCTTGGCACACGATCGCATGGAGATCGGGACCCAGTTTCCGTCGCAACGTCGCATCGTCGAACGCACGCGTATCCACCCCGGCGCGATCGACCGTATCGTGATCGACGACAGCCGCATCGATTGCGCGATCGTCGGCACGGAGCGGTCGCACGCCGCCGAGCAGCTCGGCCAGCAACACACCGAGCGCATAAACGTCGATCGCGGTCGTCGCGGCGCCGCCGGCGAGCTGTTCGGGCGCAGCGTACGTGCGCGTCAGGCGCCGCGCCTCGGTGCGCGTCTCCTCGCCTTCACCGGTCAGCAGCTTGGCGATGCCGAAATCGACGAGTTTGACGCAACCGTCGGCGCTGACGAGCACGTTGCCCGGCTTCAAATCGCGATGCACGATCAGATTGCGGTGCGCGTGCTCGACCGCCGCGCAGACATCGATGAACAGCGCGAGACGCTCGCGTGCGCCGAGGCCGCGCCGCTCGCAATGCGCGATGAGGTTGTCACCGGAGACGAATTCGAGCGCGAGAAATGGCGTGCCAGCCGAGGTGAATCCCGCGTCCAGCAATTGCGCGATGTGCGGATGCTGCAGCCGCGCGAGGATGCGCTGCTCGCGCAGGAAGCGCCGGCGCTCATCGGGATCGTGCACGTCGATGCGCAACAGCTTGAGCGCGACAGTTTGCGAACCGCCGGGCAGTTCGCGCTCGGCTTCGAATACGCTGGCCATGCCCCCGGCACCGACGAAGCGCAGCACGCGGTAGCCGGAAACGGACGGCAGCGTATCGGGAAGGTCGTCAGCGAGCGCCGGCAACCATTGCGCGACGCCTCGTTCGAGCATCTCGATGTCGGGCGCGTTGTCGAGCGCTTGCGTGACAAGTGCGCGCAGGGTCGCGGCTTCGCATTGCCCGCGCAGCCAATCGGTCCGTTCGGCAGCAGGGACGTCGAACAGCCGGTCGAGCAGCGGTTCGATCTCGTGCCAACGTTGGGCGAAGTCGACGATCATCAGTGGTGCGTGTTCCGTTCCTGCATCCTTGATGACGCAGTCGAGCCGCCGGCATCGAAATCATGTCACCTGTCCGACATCAGGCAGCCGGACAGGAACGTGCGCGCTTTCAGCCAGTCGCGCTCGACCGTGCGGGCATTGACGCCGGTGATCTCGGCGATTTCCCGACTCGAAAGTTCGGCGAACAGTCGCAGCTCCGCGACGCGCCCAAGCCGCTGATCCAACGCAGCGAGCTTGTTCAGCGCCTCATCGAGCGCGAGCACGTCGACGAATTCCGATCTCGCCTCTCCCGCCGTCATCTCAGATGACTGACGTTTCTGCGCGTTCTTCCGTCGCGCGTGATCGATCAGGATATGCCGCATCACTCGGCTCATGTACGCATACAAGTGCGCGCGATCGGAAAACGTGACGCCGTTCTGCCTGGCCAGCGTCAGATAGGCCTCGTGGACCAGCGCCGTCGTCTCGAGCGTATGAGCGCCTTCGCGCACGCGCTGGCGGCGCGCGAGTTGACGCAGCGACGCGTAGATCCTCGGAATCAGCGCATCCACCGCCGCGGAGTCGCCGCGCGCGGCACGCTCTAGAAATTCCGTGATGTCGGGCCCGGCACTCATCTGCGCACCTAGTCTAACAACCGCGGTCGGCGCGGCGCGTCGGCGCGTGTCGGTACCGACAGCGTTTTTTCGCTGTAGTGGGAGATGGCGAAGTTCCGGAACGGCAGCCGCCTGCGGAACGCCATCGCACTCTCTTTCAATGAAGGATTGAAGCCATGTCGAATCATCGCGTTTCGTGCAGCCGGATTGCGCAGGCAGCCGCCCTCTTCACCCTCGCGCTCGCCGGGTCCGCCGGCGCTGCGGCTCCGGAGCCCGAAGCCGGCGCAGATGTTGTCGCACACTACACATATCAGACGTTCGATTATCCGGGTGCGTCGGCGACGATCATCTGGGGCATCAACGATTTCGGCGAACTGGCCGGCCAATACAGCATGAACGGTCTTCCGCCTCATGCGATGGTCTATCGCGACGGTCGCTTCGAGTCGCTCGACCCGGACGGCTTGTTCGGCAACAACTTCAGCGCCGCCGGCGGCCCCAACGAACTCGGCACGATCTTCGGCGCCTATGCCGACGCATCGAAGCGGCAGCATGGTTTCGTGCTCCAGTGGGGTCAGGTCGAGACGGTCGACTTTCCGGGCCACCTCAACTCGAATGTGGATGGCGTCAGTCTCTTCGGCGCGATAGCCGGCGTGTACTGGGATGCCGACGGGGTTTTTCACGGGGTGTTGCGCCACCATGGGCACGATACGCCGATCGACGTCGCCGGCGCGCGCGACACGTATCCGCTTGGCATCAGCGGCGACGGCGAGATCGTCGGCTATTGGGACACCAATCCTCGCGAGGTGCACGGCTTCTATCGCGGCGTGAACGGAAAAATTTCGCCGATCGAAGTACCGACCGCGGGACCGGGCGGCACCGTCGCATTCGCGATCAACGACGTCGGTCAGATCGCCGGCTACTATGTCGACACGTCGGGGCTCTTTCACGGCTTCATCGAGACGTACGGACAATTCCAGACGCTCGACGTACCCGGTGCGAAGGTGACGCTCGCGACCACCGTCAACAATTTCGGCATGGTCGCCGGCGAATACTTCGACGCAGCCGGTAAACGGCACGGGTTCGTCGCAACGCCGTGGTGACCATGCGATAGAACCCAACGACGGCAAAGGCTTCGCTCCGTCGCGGAGCCTTTGCCCATTCAGCAACGGAACGATTCAGCCTCTGCGTTTTTGAGCCGGCGTTTGACGCGTGCGGTCGACGGACGTGTCAACTTGCACGGCGTTCCGAACGGGACGCTTCGGGGTCGCCGGCAGAATCGGTTTGCGGCAACGTCTAGGCTATGCTGCAGCAGGATCAGACCGGTCCACCGCATCGCGGTTGAGGAACCCGCGACTCTCGCGAATCACCGAGCAGCTGACTGATAGACGATGACCGACATCCGACCTGCACTGTGGCCAGACGACCTGGAGAATGTGCGCACCCTGTTCCACGAGTACGCCGGAACCTTGGGCGTCGACTTGGAGTTCCAGGGCTTTGAAGCTGAAGTTGCCGAATTGCCCGGCAAATACTCGACACCGGCTGGGCGTCTCCTTCTCGCGTGGCGCGGCACCGAGGCAGTCGGCTGCATCGGCCTGCGTCCGCTCGATGGCCAGACATGCGAGATGAAGCGTCTCTACGTGCGACCACAAGCGCGCGGTGAACAGCTAGGACGTCGATTGGTCATGCGCATTCGTGAAGAGGCCAACGCGGCCGGCTACTCGCGCATCTGCTTGGACACGCTTCCGACCATGACATCGGCGCAACGGTTGTATGAATCGCTGGGCTTCAAGCCGGTTGCGCCCTATGTCTTCAATCCCATTGAAGGCACCCGGTTCCTGGCTCTTGATCTTTAGCGACCACCGGGACGATAGCTGTCCGCTTTGGGTTGCGGATTCAACCGCCGGATGCTGCCCTTCGGGTGCACTCTGACGATCGCCAGCGGGACGTGATCAGCGCCGGCGCGCCGATGCGCCTCGACCGCAACCGTGATCACAACTGTCCAGCACTCGCGGCACGCCGCTCGATCAGCCACAGCAGCATGATGGCCGCGAGCCATGCCATGAAGAACGGCCAGCGCGGCAGCGGGATCGATCGCGTCGCGATGTCGGTGCGAGCGTTCGCAGCGCCGAGCAGTGCGTGTGTTGCGCGCGCGCTTTCGGCGACGGCCAGTGCGCGCGCCTCGTCGGCGGCGCGCACGTGGAACGGCCAGTGTGCGCCGGCGGAAACCAGCGTCTGCCAACCGGTTTGCGCCGGCCAGTACGCAGCGCAACCGCGTTGCGTGGCGTCGCGTTCGACGATCAGCGCGACTTTTTCGCCATGCGCCGTTTCGATCATCGCATCCGGCGCGAGGCCGCACAGCACCAATCGTTCATCGATACGCGCGTCCGCCGGGAGATCAGGCATGCGCTTGCCGCGCGCTCGCGCGAGCGTCGCCAGTGTCTCGCTCCACAAGGTTGCAAGGCGCGTGCGGTCGCCGCCGAGGCCGAGCCGCCAGCTGTCGACGAGCCACCACAACGCGACGCGGCCCTGGCCTTGCGCGCGCCACAGCGCGAGTGGCGTGCCGTCGTCGGCGCGCAGCAGCGGCGCTGCATCGGTGGCATCGACGTCGAGCGCACGGCGCGCGAACGTGAGCCCGGAGTCGCCGAGATCCAGCGCCTTGTCGAGCGACACCGCGGTCGC
Organism: Dokdonella soli; assembly: GCF_039523175.1. Lineage (NCBI taxonomy): Bacteria > Pseudomonadati > Pseudomonadota > Gammaproteobacteria > Lysobacterales > Rhodanobacteraceae > Dokdonella > Dokdonella soli. Next base: position 50,781 of record NZ_BAAAEU010000010.1, on the reverse strand, counting down.
GGCATCGCGCGCCTGCGCGCGAAACCCGAGTGCGGCCCAGTCAGCTGCGACCGGTGCGGCGATCGGCCCGGTCACGCGCAGCAGCAGGCCGAATCCATCACGCACCGCCACGGTCAACGCCTCCTTCTGCGCCGCGCCGAATGCGGCCCAGGCGCGCTCGTCGACGATCGCGATGTCGGCCTTGCGCAGTGCGTCGACATCGAGTGCGGCCGCGCCTTCGGTCAACGCGACGCCTTCGCTCAAGCCCATGCGGCTGTCGAGCTGCACGCCGGCATCGATCGCCCAGCGGCGCAGGTATTTGAGTTCCGGATCCGGTGCGCCGGCGAACAGCAGCACGTTCAATGGTTCGCCACGCCGCGCGACCAGCGGCACCTGAATGTCTTCGACGTGCGCGCCGCCGCGATCGAGCACGCGCAACGCAAACAAGGCCTCGCCCTCGCCTTTGGCCCGCGTGCTCAGCGCGAACCGGCCGTCGGCCCCGAGCGCATGGCTCGCGACGACCGCGCCGGATGGATCGCGCAGTTCGACGCGCCCCTCCGCGACCGCCTCGACTCTCCCTGCAAGGCGCCACGCGCTGCCCGCGCGTACAGCGGTCGGCATATCCAGCTCGACCACGCCGCGCGGCAGCGGCGCAGCGTCGAAGCTCGCGACCAGCGTACGCGCCGCATCGCGATCACGCGTCGGCAAACCGCCGCCGACGATACGCAAGCGACGGTTGTCCGGGTGTCGGCGCAGGGCCGTACCGAGGTCCGGCACGCGCTCGATGCCGCTGCGCTCGAGCGCGCCTGGCAGGGCGACCACGGTCGCCGCCGTGCTCACTGCATCGAGTTGTGCCGCCGTCGTGCCCGGTGTCAGCACGACCAGTTCACCCGCTGCGAATGGCTCGCGTGTCGACGGCGGAAACAGGCACAGATACAGCAGCGCGGCCGTGGCGATCTGCAGCGCAATCCGCGTGAGCCGATAGCGACCCGCACCACGCACGACGCGCGCGCAGCCGAGCAACGCGCCGGCAGCGAGCAGGATCGCGACGATCGACGCGCCGTTCATCGTGCCTCGCCGTGTGCTGCGGCATCGCGCAGCGCGTCGAGATAGGCCCGCCCGGCGGCATCCGGTGTCGCGCGCGGCGCGGTGCCGGCGGCTGGCACCGGCAGCAGCGGCCAGAGCAGGCGACCGAGTTGCGCGCGGCAGTCGGCGCAGGCCGGATCGCGGCGCGCGGTGTCGAGCGCCGCGAGTACACCGAGCGCATCCGGCAGCGTGGCCTCGTGGGCGTGGATCCAGGTTTCCGCCGCATTCCAGTCCGGCGTGCCGCCGTCAGCGAGCGTGCGCCAGAGTTCGGCGATCGTCATGTCGCCGGCCTCGGCGGTGCCCAGCGTGCCGGTGCGATCGATGAGCCCCTTGCGGTCGCCGGAAAGGCGCCGCGTCTCGTCCGGTGCCGGCAGTTCGAGGCCGACGCGCGCAAGGTAGATGCGCGTCGACTGCTGCACCTGCTTGATGAACTCGAGCGCGCGATGCTCGTACGGCAGCGCCTCATCCGGCCGGCCCTGGCGCAGGTGCAACTCGGCCTGCCACATCTCGGCGAGTGCGGACTTCAGCGTCGCCTTGGTGTCCGGATCGAGCAGGGTCGCCGCCTCGGCGATGTCATGCACGTGGCCGTACTCGGCGAGCGTATTGCCTTCTTCGCCGAATTTCGTCGATGTCGATGTGGGCAGCTCGCGCTCCTGCGCCTCGTGGGCAGCGGCCAGCGCGTCAGCCTGCGTGGGCCTTCCCGCGTCGTGCGCCGCATGCGGCGACTCCTGCATCTGTTCGGCATGCGTCTCGGACTCCTCGCCGAGGAACTGGCCGTAGCGCAGGCGCAGGATCTTCTGGTCGACGCCGAGCGCGTCCGAACGCGCCAGGAATTTCGTGTCGTCGAGGGACGGCTTGTCGGCGAGCAGCGCCTCGCTGTCGATGATGATCTGGCGCTGGCTGCGGAAGTACGCCGGCATCGTCTTCTGCACGATACCTTCCAGGCCCGCGCTTTCGCTCGATGCGTCGACCGGCCAGCGCAGGATGAAACTCGCACTGCGCGTGGTATTCGGCGTCGGTTCGCGGTTGTCGCCGACCGCGATGCGCACGATCACGTCGTCGCCCATGGATAAACCGAGAGCCGCCAGGTCCAAGCGATATGAATACCGCACCGTCACGGGCGGCTCGCGACCGTCCCTCTCCCGCATCGCGGGAGAGGGGGGGACCGTCTGCGGCGCAGACGGTGGGGTGAGGGCCGGAGTCAACGCGACCGTCTTCTCCTTGAACGCAATGTTCTCGCCGGTGCCCTGCGCGAGCGTGATCGAGAGATCGGCGCGCGCGATCGCGTAGTCGTCGCTGGCCTCGAAGGCGAGATCCCAGGTCTTCTGCTGCGCCTCGAGCAGGGTCAGGGTTTTCGCGGGCTGGATCACACGGATCTCCGGCGGCTGGTCCGCGATGGCGTCGAGCCGGTACAGGCGGTCATCGGCCAGCGCCGGCACGCCATCGAGCGCAATGCGATACAGCGACGATGTGGTCAGCACACGCTCGCCGATCCAGTCCGCTCCATCGCTGACCAGCGCGACGCGGCTGCCGTCGTGGAACTGCAGCGTCACTGCCTGCGGCAGCGGATCGAAGCGCAATCGCCAGCGCAGGTGCGCGCCCTCCGGCGCCTTCGTCTCGAGCGCGGCCTCGCTGCGCGCAGGAACCCGTGTGTAGGCCGGCGCCTCGATCGCGAGCTCGGCGTGCGCGATCGCGGTGGCGTTCTTCCGCTCCGACGCGCGCGGGCTGTCGCTCGCCGCACTCGTGCCGTGTTCGCGTGCCGGCCATGCCACGGCGAGTGCGAGGATCACGAGTGCGAGCAGCGCGCTCGCCGCGAACGCGCGCGCGGGCCACGCGGGGCGAAGGTCGGCGGTGAATCCCGCGAAGCGCGTGCGCAATCGCGCCTGCTGCAGGCGCTGCAGGTTCGAAAGAGCCGCCTCGCGATCGAACAGCAGCGCTGCACTGTCTTCCATCACGGGTGAAGCCGAATCGAGACGACGCGCGATCCAGGTGTCGTCGATGCTGCGCGATGCGCGCCGTGCGAGCGCGACCAGCGCCACGGCACCGGCGAGCGCGGCAGCGCTCGCGAAACCTGTGCCGGCAGTGCGCGCGGCCAGTACGATCAGCGCAGCGACGGGCGCTGCCGCGCAACCCAGCGCGATCGCCAGCCGGCGCCGCGACGCGGCATGCCGGATCGCCTCGATGCGCTCCTCGACGCTCACGCGGAAGTCTCCGCACGCGGCTGTGTCGCGACGATGCGCTCCACGAGGAACAGCACCGCAATCAGCAGGGCCAACCAGGCATCCAACGAACGCGCTCCATCGAGCGAATGCATGGCCGTCGTCACCGCCGTGACGTGACGGGGCTGCAACGACTCGGCCGGCGAGCGTGTCGGCGCCACCGCAGGTCCTTGCAACGCGGCCAGCAGGCGCTCCGGAAAATCCGGATCGAGCAGGATCGGCACGGCGGTCGGTGTCAGCGCACCCGGCAACGCAAGCACGCGCCCCTGCCCGGATGGCACGATGCGCGCGAGCGCGTCGCCGCGGGCATCGCTCCAGATCACCTCGCCAGCGGTTGCGGTGTGATTGGTCAGGAGTGCCACACCCCCGCGGTCGATCCTCGCGGAAACCTCGGGCGGCGTCTGCGGCGCCAACCAGGCCAGCCAGCGAGTGTCATCGGGAATCGGCACGTTCAGCGGTTGCGCGTCGAGCACGTAGCGGTCGGGCTCACGCGCATTCCATGCCGCGACGGCCGCGCGCAGATAGGTGAGTGAAACCTGTGCCTCAGGCGCGTAGCGCACCGCGAATTGGACGGGCGCCGTCGGCGCGGCGGTTTCGCTCGCGGCCATGCGGCCCGGCACGACACGCCAGTCGATCGCATGCGCGAGGTGGGGTCGTTCACCGTCGAGGCCGGCCAGTTCTTCCGGCACGACAACGGTCAGCGCGGTGCCCCCCTGTTCCGCATCGAGTTCGCGCAGCAGACTGGCGAGCGGGACGTCGCCGGGCGATGGTGTGCTGTCCAGCGCCGGAAAACCGGCGCTAAGCCAATGCCAGTCCGCGTTGACGCCCGTCACGGCGGCCTGTGCAGCGGAGCGGTCGACGCCGGGCGCGACGACGATCCACGGCTTCGCCGGCCGCGTCGCCTCGATGAGGATCGGTCGCGCCAACAGCAACGCCAGCAGCGCCAGCAGCGCAATGCGCACCAGCAGCAGCCACGGTCGCTCGAACCGGATACGCCGGCGCGGTCGCACACGTTCGGAAATCCAGCGCAACGCCGCGAACTCGGTGGTGGTCAGCTCGATGCGCCGGACCAGATGGATCAGGATCGGCAACGCGAGCGCAGTCAGCGCGGCGAGGCCGAGTGGCGCGAGCAGCGCGAAGTTCATTTCTCTCCTGCCGCCGGAGGAGACCGGCGCCGTTCGTCACGATCGGTTTGATCTTCAGAACTGTGACTGCGCTTCGAGCCCTCTCCCCCAGGCGCTGCCTGGGGGAGAGGGTTGGGTGAGGGGGCGGGGCCATGACGATCCGCATCGCCGCGATATTCGCGAAAGTCCTCAACCTGCGAGCCTGTATGGCCCTGATGACGTGCAATGCCTTGCTCCGCATGCAGTCCCCGCCCCCTCACCCCAGCCCTCTCCCCCAACGATGAGGCCGTTGGAGGAGAGGGAGACAAGCCTGCACCGAACAAGCGGCGCAATGGAGCGTCCAACGGTTCGTCGAGTACATGTTCGGTGTGGCGGATGCCACGCACCGCGAGACGCCGCGCGAGCTCCGCGCGCGCGCCGGCGAAGCGTTCAAGGAAGTCCTTGCGCGCGGCACTGGCATCGACGCGACGCTCGACCTTGGATTCCGGATCGAGGAAGCGATGGCCACCGGTGAACGGGAAATCACGCTCGTCGGCGCCGAGCAATTGCACGGTCAACACCTCACGGCGCGCAGCGGCGAGGCGCTCCGCGAGCGCGACCGCCGCCTCGTCGAAGAAGTCGGAAAAGAACAGCACCAGCGCGTTCGCCGCGATGCGCTCCCAGAGCGGACGCAGCGAGGCCGCGTCGGGCCAGCCTCCGGCGCACCGCAGGCGCGCGAGTTCGAGCAGGCAGCGATCGCGCTGGCGCGCTCCGGCCGAAGCGGGGAGCGCCAGCGGCGCATCACCACCGAGCGCGATCACGCCGAAGCGGTCGCCCTGGCGCACGGCGAGTTCGATCACGCACGCGGCCAGCGCCTTGGCCGCATCGAGCTTGCTGAAATCCTTGCGCGCGACGTCGGACTGGTGCATCGACGCGGTCGCATCGAGGATCAGCCACACGGTCAGCGGACTGTCGCGCTCGGCTTCGCGCACGAAGTAGCGGTCCGAGCGCGCATACAGCTTCCAGTCGATGCGGCGTGGCTCATCACCGGGCTCGTAGGCGCGGTATTGTGCGAATTCGAGGCCGGCGCCGCGGCTGCGGCTGGCGTGCTGGCCGAGGCCATCGCCGCCGGCGCCGCTGCGCGCGACCAGGTGCAGGTCGCGCAGGCGCGCGCGCACCTCGGGCGGGATGAGTTCGGTCGCGCTCACGCGGAGGATGGCTGCGGACCGCGGGCATCGTGCTGGCGTCCGATGCGACCGAGATGCGTGTAGCCGAAGCCGGCGGAATACTTGAGTCCGTAGCCGAGTGTGCGGTCGAAGCCGATGTGCGCGGCCCAGATCAAAGCGGTGGCCATCAGCACAGGCGACGCGAAGGTCACGCCGGCAATGCCACAGACCACCACGCCGATGTAGGAATGCGCGGCGTTGTAGCACGCCGCGCCGACATGCGCGCCGGCGAGATAGCCGAAGAACGACAAGTCCGGCGCCAGGAAGAACAGCGCGAACGTGCCCCAGCCGAACCCGGAACGGGCATACATCAGCACGGCTGCGACGAGCACACACAACGCTTCGGCGCGCAGCAGCAGGCGCACGCCACCGGTGGTTTCACCCATCATCAGATCACCTCGGCGCTGAAAAGATCACGTGGGAAACGGCAGTGCCCGCAGCAGCGCGGTCACGACATCGTCACTGCTGCGCTGCTCGGCCTCGGCCGCGAACGAGAGCAGCAGGCGATGGCGCAGCACCGGCGCCGCGAGTGCCTTCACATCGTCGCGCGTCGCCGCGAAGCGACCATGGATCAACGCGCGCGCCTTCGCGGCAAGCACGAGCGACTGGCCGGCACGCGGACCGGCGCCCCAGCGCACCCATTCGCGCACCTCGGCGACGTCGCTGGTTTGCGGGCGCGTGGCGCGCACCAGACGCGTGATCCACGCGAGCACGTCATCGCCGACGTGCACCTCCCGCGTGAGCTTCTGCAGCGCAATGACTTCGTCGCCGTTCATCACCGGATCGATGCGACCGCTGGCGCTGCCCGTGGTTTGCGCGAGGATGGCGCGCTCTTCGGATTCATCGGGATAATCGACGCGGATATGCAGCAGGAAGCGGTCGAGCTGCGCTTCGGGCAGCGGATAGGTGCCGGCTTGTTCGAGCGGATTCTGCGTGGCCAGCACGAAGAACGGGCGCGGCAGGTTGTGCGTGGTGCCGGCGTAGCTGATCGTGCGTTCCTGCATCGCCTCGAGCAACGCGGACTGCGTCTTCGGCGGCGTGCGGTTGAGTTCGTCGGCAAGCAGCAGGTTCGTGAACACCGGACCCTGCTGGAACTTGAAATAGCGCTTGCCGGTGCCGTGGTCTTCCTCGAGGATCTCGGTGCCGATGATGTCGCTCGGCATCAAGTCCGGCGTGAACTGGATGCGATGGAAGTCGAGCGCGAGTGCCTGCCCGAGCGAACGCACCAATAGCGTCTTGCCGAGGCCGGGCACGCCTTCAAGCAGGCAATGACCGCCGGCGAGCAGGGCGATCAGCAACTGCTCGACGACGTCGTGCTGGCCGACGATGACTTTGGCGATGGCGTCGCGCAGCGCGCTGAGCTTGTCAAGCTGCGAATGCACGGATTCTTCAGTCGCTACATCATTCATTACGATTCCCTGGTTTCAATTCGTCGTTCCGGCGCAAGCCGGAACCCAGCGGCTCTCGACGGCCAAGACGCTGGGTCCCGGCGTACGCCGGGACGACGGAATTTGAGGCTACGCCGTCAGCGCATAGATCACGACATTGACCGCGAACTTCGTGTTGTCCTCGGCGAGGAAGCGCTTGTTGCGCCAGTCGTAATCCCATTCGCAGCCATAGTCCTTGTTGCTGTAGAGCACGCCGAGGCGGCCGTCGATCTCGATGCCTTTCAGGTATTCATGGACGAGGTCGTCGCCCCAGCCGTTGAGTTCGAAGGCGGTGTTCGGCGGTCCGTCGAACTTGAAGAAACTGTCGAAGATCGGGTGTTTCTTCGGAAGCTTCTGCAACGCACCGTCGCCGAAGATCGACACCATCTCACGCTCGAATGACTTCGCGAACAGGCCGTCGATATCGTGGTTGCAGTCGTCGACCAGCACGAAGCCGCCGTTGCGCACGTAGCGCTCGAAGTTGCGGCGCTCGTCCGGATTGAACTCGACCAGCTTGTGTCCGGCCATGTAGCAGAACGGCTGGGTCAGCATGCGCCGGTCGGAAAGCGGCAGCACTCTTTCCTTCGGGTCGACGCGCAACGTCGTGTACTGGATCAGCGCGTCGAGCAGGTTCGACGGCATGCGCTGGTCGACATCCCAGTCGCCGGATTCGTACATCAGGCGCGTGAACCAGAAGTCGTACGCAGCCTCGTCCGCATGCACGGTTTTCGCCAGCGGCGCGAGCAGCGCGCCGGTGCTGCCGGCGAGCATGAGACGGAGGAATTCGGAGCGGGTCATGGCTCGAGCTTCCTCTCCCCCAACGGTTTCATCGTTGGGGAGAGGGTTGGGGTGAGGGGGCGGAGGGCGGGCGAAGGCGGGACATTGGATACGGAACGATTCATTCAGATGCCGTGCGCATCGACAAAATTCGGCACTGCGAACGACCGACTCTCGCCCCCTCACCCAACCCTCTCCCCCGAACGAGTTCGGGGGAGAGGGCTTTTCTCAGACCGCGTCGGACAACGACGTGAACGTGAAATCGCGGATCTTCATCGGCGGGATCATCATCACGAACGGCGACTCGTCGTCGCCGACGCGCACCGGCTTGCCGATCTCCTCGATGTTGTTGAGCATGATCGCGGGCGACTCGTTGAAGCGGAAGTTCTTGATCGGGTACTTGATCTCGCCGTTCTCGATGTAGAACGTGCCGTCGCGCGTGAGGCCGGTCAGCAGCACGGTCTGCGGATCGACCATGCGGATGTACCAGGTGCGCGTGACCAGCACGCCCTTCTTGGTGCCCTTGACCAGGTCCATCGTCGATTTGTCGCCGCCGACCATGATCAGGTTGCCGGGCTGGCCGATCGCTTTCTTGCCCTGCTTCTGCGCCCAGTAGCGCGAATAGTGCAGGTAGTCGATCTTGCCCTGGGTGACGATCGAAGTGCGCTCGCGGGCAAGGCCGTCGTTGTCCCACGGCAGCACCGCGGCATCCACGTCCCACGGATCGGCATGGATCGACACGCGTTCGTCGAACAGCTTCTCGCCGAGCTTGTTGCCGCCGCCCTTCTTGGACAGGAAGCTGCGGCCCTCGTCGGCCTGGCGCGCGTCGAAGCCGAACATCATGAACGAGATCAGGCCCGCGGTCGCGGCCGGCTCCATGATCACGGTGTACTTGCCGGGCTCGAGCGCCTTCGCGTCGACCGAACCCTTGGCCTTGCGGATGGCCGTCTGGATGTCGCTCTTCGCGTCGAACTTCGACACATCGGCGAGGTTGCGCGCGACCCAGCCCGAGCCGTGGCCGTCATCGGTGCGCACCGTGCAGGTGAAGTCCATGCCGGTCGACTTCTGATAGCCGAAGTTGCCCTTGCTGTTCGCGATCGCGGAGAAATTCTGCGTATCGGAGAAGAAGCCGGCGGCGACCAGCTTGTCCTTGCGGCACGGCTCGATGCACGCGGCCGCGACCTGCGCGCGGTATTCCGGCGTGACCGCGGCGGTCTTGTCCAGGAACGTGTTGCTGGCCTTGTAGGCCTGCTTCTCGATCGCCGGCACGAACTCGGGGTTGTCCGGCGCGAGCTTGGCGAGTTCCTCGGCGCGGCGCACGACGTTTTCCAGTGACGTGTCGTCGAAGGTGTTGATCGTGGCGGTGCCGGTCTTCTTGCCGAACGCGACTTCGACCGCGAGGTCGGCGTCGCTGACATAACCGCTGGTCGACACGCTGTTCAGCGCGTAGCGGATGTTGCCGCCGTTCGATCCGCTCAGCGTCGCGCTGCACTGGTCGGCCTTCGACAGCTTGATGACCTTGTCGAGGATCGCCTTGGCTTGTTCTTCGGTGTACATGCTCATGGATGATTTCTCCGCGCCGCTCAGCCGAGGCTGCGTGCCGTGTTGATGACGTTGGCGCCGTTGAAGCGCGCCGTGCTCGAGCCGTGCGAGACGGCGGAGACCTGACCGGGCTGGCCCTTGCCGTCGAAGAACGAACCGCCGAAGCGGTAGTCGCCCTCGTCACAGACCGCGGCGCAGGAGTTCCAGAATTCCGGCGTGCGGATCTGGTAAGCGACGTCCTCGAGCGGCTGCGTGACCTTGCCGTTCTTGATCTCGTAGAACAGCTGGCCGCCGAACTGCGCGTTGTAGCGCTGCTGGTCGATCGAGAACGAGCCGTCGCCGATGATGTAGATGCCGTTCTCGATGTTCTTGATCATCTCCGCGGGCGCGAGCTTGTCCTTGCCCGGCGCCAGCGAGACGTTGGCCATGCGCTGGAACTGCACGCTCGACCACGAATCGGCATAGCAGCAACCCTGCGACTCCTTGAGGCCGAGGATGTGCGCCTGGTCGCGGATCACCTGGTAGTTGACCAGCGTGCCGTCCTTGATCAGGTCCCAGCGCTGTGTCTTGATGCCCTCGTCGTCGTAGCCGACCGCACCGAGCGTACCCTTCTGCACCTTGTCGGCGAAGATCGTGACCTTGTCGCTGCCGTACTTGAACTTGTCCTTGAGCTTGTCCATCGTCGCGAAGCTGGTGCCGGCGTAGTTCGCCTCGTAGCCGAGCACGCGGTCGAGCTCGAGCGGATGGCCGACCGACTCGTGGATGGTCAGCCACAGGTGCGAGGGGTCGAGCATCAGGTCGTACTTGCCGGGCTTGACCGACTGCGCGGTCAGCTTCTCCTTGGCCTGCTTGGCGGCCGCGATCGCATCGGCCTTCATGTCATAGGAGTCGCGGTAGACCACCGCGCCACCCGGCAGCTCGATCCTGTCGGCGGCTTTCGCATCGAGGTATTCGAAACCCATGCCGCGCGGCGCGGAAAGGCCGGCGCGGGTGCGGAACTTGCCGGTCTTCTGGTCGACCGCGGTCACATGCATCGGCGCCCAGATGCGATGCACGTCCTGGTCGATGTAGGAGCCGTCGGTCGAGGCGAAGTACTTCTGCTCGTTGACCAGGAACAGGATCGAGTTGATGAAGCTCGCGCCGGCCTGCATCGCGGCCGCGTTGACGCCGAGCAGCAGGTCGACCTTGTCCTTGATCGGCACTTCCATCGCGTTCTTCACGATCGGCGTCGCCCATGACACTTCGCCGACACCCTTGGTCGGCGCGAGTTGCACCGGCTCGGTGCGCAGGCGCGCATTCGCCTTCGCGATCGCGACCGCCTGCGCCGCCGCCTTGGCGATGGCGTCGCTGGACAGGTCGCTGGTCGCCGCGAAGCCCCAGGCGCCCTTCGCGATCACACGGATGCCGATGCCGGTCGATTCCGTGTTGACGACGTTCTGCACCTTGTCCTCGCGCGTGATCACGAACTGGCGCAGGTAGCGGCCGATGCGCACGTCGCAGTAGCTCGCTCCGCTGGATTTGGCGGCCTGCAGCGCGACGTCGGCGAGGCGCTTCTTGGTCGCCACGTCGATCTTGGTGAGCAGCGCTTCGGCCGCGATCGCGCGGCCGCAGATCGCGGGAATCACCAGGCTGCCGAGGCCGGCGCCGGTGATCTTGAGAAAATCTCGTCTGTCCATCAGTCCACTCCCGAGGTTCGGTTCTTCATGAAATGCGCAAGGCGTCACCCGATCTTGTCGGAAGCCTGCGCGATTCGTCACGTGACAAATGGCATGGTCGCATCCGCCCCTCCGGGCGGATGCGGGTGAGGCAGGATGCCAAACGGCGGCGCTCCACGGAGGATGCTTGTACCGACCTCGCGCGCCCTCAGGGCGACCGCGGAGGAGGCATGGATGCCGACTGGGAGGCGCTCCATGGATGGATCCTCGCAAAACACTGACACTGCCCCTCAGGGCGGATGCGGGTGAGGCAGGTCGAGCGCTCTCGTCGGAGAGCGCGAGGGAACGGCGGCGCTCCACGGAGGATGCTTGTACCGACCTCACGCGCCCTCAGGGCGACCGTGGAGGAGGCATGGATGCCGACTGGGAGGCGCTCCATGGATGGATCCTCGCGAAACGCCGCCGCCGGGCCGCCGAGGGACGATGCTGCGCTTGCAGTAAACTGCTTGGTGATGGACATCTCGAAGACCTTCCGCGTCGAAGCCGCACACCGGCTACCCAACGTGCCGGCCGGGCACAAGTGCGCGCGCCTGCACGGGCACTCGTTCGGCATCGAGGTCCATGTGCGCGGGCCGCTCGATCCACGGCTGGGCTGGGTCATGGATTTCGCGGACCTGAAAGCCGCGTTCGCGCCGCTTTTCGAGCAGCTCGACCACAACTACCTCAACGACATCCCCGGCCTCGACAACCCGACCAGCGAGGTGCTGGCGCGCTGGGTCTGGGCGAACCTCAAGCCGCGCCTGCCGCTGCTGGCGCGCATCGTCGTGCACGAGACCTGCACCTCGACCTGCACCTACGACGGCCCCGACGACGCCCTCTGACCGGTCACGCGCGCCGAATATCCCGCAACGCCGCAAGCGGCCGCTCTCCGCATAGCTGCTTGAATATAAACGTCATATGACAGCCGTATTCTCGGCGAGTGGATGCTTTTGACGAAATCATGTTGCGTCGCAACATAATCCCTGCTAGGATGCCTCCACACTCCCCCAATACCCCAGAGGTATCGATCATGTTCGAGCAGATCAACACCCAGTCCCTGGCGCTCGGCAAGAGCTATGCCGATGCGTTCGTCAAGGCGCAGGGCCTCGCGCTGGCCAGTTTCGAGCGCATCACCGAGTTGAACCTGAAGACCTTCGAGGACCGCGTCAAGGCGTCCGTCGATTTCTGGTCCGAAGCCGCCGAAGTCCGTGATTTCGAAGGCGCCAAGGCGATCTCCGCCAAGGGCGTCCAGCTCGCCAAGGAAAGCGCCGAGAAGCTTTACGCGAACAGCCAGGAAGTGCTCGGCGTTTCGCTGAAGACCTCTGAGGCGATCGGCGCGCTGGCCAAGGGCTCGTTCGAGAACACCAACGAGACGCTGACCAAGACGGTCAATGCGGCCAAGAAGGCCACCGGCGCCCGCTGAGTTTCACGTTTACCCAGAGAAAGCACGCTCGCGGCTCCCCTCCGCGAGCGTGTTCACTTCGAGGCCGGACTCTGTCCGGCCTTTTTTTGTTTTCCGCGCCGGAATCCCGGGCCTGCCGGACTCTGCGCACCTGCGGCAATATGCCGCGAGCGCGACGCCAAGGCCGCGCCTCCCGCGCAAGCCCGCGCCCCGGCTCGGTCCGCGCCCGTCTTGGGAACGCCCGCGCGCGCGATCCTGACCGTGGAACGCGGTCACTCACATGGTTTCCGATTGCGGCCACCAGTGCCGCGTTGATAAACTCTGCGGCCTTTTGGAGAGGTGGGGCCGCATCGGGAGAGGCGCGCCACCGCCCAGTCTCCCTTGACCGGGAGGTCCGAGTGCGTAATTCCATCGCCCACGGTTGGCACGTGGCGACGCGCACCGCAACCCTGCAGTTCGGCGCAACCTTGGCGGTCGCGACGGTCGCGGCAGTGGGTTTCGGTTGGCGCGCGGGACTGGCGGCACTCACGGGCGGATTCATCGTCTCCGCAGGAAACATATTGTTCGCACTGCGCATGTTCGGTCGGGGCGTGGCTCCGGCTCGCAGTGCTCTGCGCTCCGCCTACGCAGCGGAAGCGCTGAAGTGGTTCTGGCTGTGCGCGATGCTGTATCTCGCGATAGCCGTGTGGAAGCTGCCGTTTCCCGGCCTGACCGCCGGGATACTGGCCGCGCAGTTCGCGTTTTGGATCGCCCTCATCGCAATCAGGTAGAACAATGGCCACTGAAGAAGCCGGCTCGGGCAACATGACCGAGTACATCCAGCATCACCTGCATCACCTGCAGCTGAGCGTCGGCGACAGCGCGTTCATGACGCTCAATCTGGACACGCTGTTCTTCACGCTGCTGACCGCGCTGGTCTTTCTCGTGCTGTTCGTGCGCGTGGCGCGGCGCTCCACGGCCGGCGTGCCGGGCAAGCTGCAATGCGCGATCGAGATGGTGGTGCTGTTCGTCGACGGCCTCGTCAAGGAGACCTTCCACGGCAAGAGCAAGATGCTCGCACCGCTGCTGATCACGATCTTCTGCCTCGTGTTCCTGATGAATTTCATGGACCTGCTGCCGATCGACCTGCTGCCATGGGCGTGGGCGAGCGGCCATGCCGCGACCGGCCACGATCCGGCGCATGCGTACCTGCGCGTGGTGCCGACCGCCGACCTCAACACCACGCTCGGCATGGCGCTCACCGTGTTCCTGCTGATCCAGTACGTCGGCATCAAGCACAAGGGCCTGGGCAAGTTCTTCGCCGAATTCCTGACCGTGCCGTTCCATGCTGAGGGTATGGTCGGCAAGGTGCTGCTGGTCATACCGAACCTGCTGCTGCGCCTGATCGAGGAATGCGTGCGTCCGGTTTCGCTGTCCTTGCGACTGTTCGGAAACATGTACGCCGGCGAACTGATCTTCATCCTGATCGCGGTGATGACGCTTGGCAGCAGCCTCGGACAGTTCTCGACCTGGCCGCTCGGCATCGGCCAGCTCATCGCCGGCTTCGGCTGGACCGCGTTCCACATCCTGATCATCACGCTGCAGGCGTTCATCTTCATGGTGCTGAGCCTCGTGTACCTCAGCATGGCTGCCGAGAACCACTAGCTTGTGCGTTCGTCCGTGAACGCGAGAATCAAGAAGCAGGCATCCATGCCTGCACTTTTCAACTAACAGCTCGTTCTTTCTTGCTTTAGCTTCACTCGTTTCCTCTTTCACTTTTACCTAGAGAATCACGGAGAAAACCATGGAAACCATCGCCAACGTCGCCCAGGTCGCCGATGTCCTGAGCATGACCGTCATCGCTGCCGCCCTCCTGATCGGCCTCGGCGCCCTCGGTACCGCGATCGGCTTCGCGATCCTCGGCGGCAAGTTCCTCGAAGGCTCCTCGCGCCAGCCGGAACTGACCCCGATGCTGCAGACCAAGATGTTCATCGTCGCCGGTCTGCTCGACGCGGTGCCGATGATCGGCGTCGCGATCGCGCTGTTGCTGCTGTTCGCGAACCCGCTGCTCGGCCACATCGGCGCCAAGTAATAAACCCGCAGCGTCCGTGCGGCGGCCGGCGGCCGTCGCCACGCAGGAGCAGACGATGATTCCCAATCTCACCTTGGTCATTCAGGGCCTGGCGTTCTTCGCCGTGGTCCTGCTGGTCATGAAGTTCGGCTGGCCGCACATCATCGCGGCCATCGAGGATCGGCAGAACAAGATCGCCGAAGGCCTGTCGCAGGCGGAGAAGGCGCGCAAGGAGCTCGCCGATGCCGACGCGCGCGTTGCCGACGAAATCAAGAAGGCACGCGCCGACGCAGCGACGATCATCGACAAGGCGCACCAGCAGGCCGCGCAGATCGTCGACAAGGCGAAGCAGGACGCGATCGTCGAAGCCACCAAGCAGAAGGCGATCGCCGCGGCCGACATCGAGGCGCAAACGCACCGTGCCCGCGAGGAACTGCGTGGCAAGGTCGCTTCACTCGCCGTCGCCGGCGCGGAGAAGATCCTGCACCGCGAGATCGATGCGAACGCGCACAAGGCGCTGATCGACCAGTTGGTCACCGAGATCTGACATGTCCAACGCCCTCACCCTCGCCCGTCCCTACGCGCGCGCCGCGTTCGAGTTGGCGCGTTCGCACAACGCGCTCGGCGACTGGGCCGGCAAGCTCGCGTTCGCAGCGCAGGTCGCCGCGGACCCGCGCGTGGCCGCGCTGTTCGGCGATCCACGCGTCGCGCAGAACGACCTCGCCGCACTGGTCACGCCGGAAGGCGAAGGCGCCGACACCCCGTTCGCCTGCTTCGTGCGCGTGCTCGCCGAGAACGGTCGCCTGCCGGTGCTGCCGGAGATCGGCGCACTGTTCGAGGAGCTCAAGCACGAGGCCGAACGCGTGCTCAAGGTGAACGTGCGTTCGGCCACGCCGATTGATGATGCTGAGAAGGCCAAGCTCAAGGACGCGCTGAAGCGCCGCTTCGGCCGCGACATCGAGATCGAGCAGTCGATCGACGCCGGCATGCTCGGCGGCGCGGTCATCGACGCCGGCGATGTCGTCATCGACGGCTCGGTGCGCGGGCGGCTGGCGCGTCTCGAACAAGCACTTGCACATTGACTGGTGCGATCATCCGTGATCGCGAGAATCAGGAAGCGGGCATCCCTGCCCGCACTTTTCACGTAAAAACTCATTTCTGCATGCGTCGCGACAGCGATACATGACAAAGGAACCCGGGCCATGGCAACGACAATCAATCCGTCCGAAATCAGCGAACTCATCAAGAGCCGCATCGAGAAGTTCAAGCTGTCCGCGGAAGCGCGCAACGAAGGCACGCTGACCAGCGTGTCGGACGGCATCGTGCGCATCCACGGCCTCAACGACGTGATGTCGGGCGAGATGGTGGAACTCCCGGGCAACACGTTCGCGCTGGCGCTGAACCTCGAGCGCGACTCGGTCGGCGCGGTCGTGCTCGGCGAATACGAGCACCTGCGTGAGGGTGACACCGCCAAGACCACCGGCCGCATCCTCGAGGTGCCGGTCGGGCGCGAGCTGCTCGGCCGCGTCGTCGATGCGCTCGGCAACCCGATCGACGGCAAGGGCCCGCTCAACGCGAAGCAGACCTCGCCGATCGAGAAGGTCGCGCCGGGCGTGATCTGGCGCAAATCGGTCGACCAGCCGGTGCAGACCGGCTACAAGTCGGTCGACTCGATGATCCCGGTCGGCCGCGGCCAGCGCGAGCTGATCATCGGCGATCGCCAGACCGGCAAGACCGCGCTCGCGGTCGACGCGATCATCAACCAGAAGGGCTCCGGGATTAAGTGCGTCTACGTCGCGATCGGCCAGAAGCAGAGCTCGATCGCGAACGTGGTGCGCAAGCTGGAAGAGAACGACGCGCTGGCGCACACGATCATCGTCGCCGCCTCGGCATCCGAGTCGGCCGCCATGCAGTACATCGCGCCCTACTCCGGCTGCGCGATGGGCGAGTTCTTCCGTGACATCGGCGAAGACGCGCTGATCATCTATGACGATCTGACCAAGCAGGCCTGGGCGTATCGCCAGATCTCGCTGCTGCTGCGCCGTCCGCCGGGCCGTGAAGCGTATCCGGGCGACGTGTTCTATCTGCACAGCCGCCTGCTCGAGCGCGCCTCGCGCGTCTCCGAGGAGTACGTCGAGAAGTTCACCAACGGCGCCGTGAAGGGCAAGACCGGCTCGCTGACCGCGCTGCCGATCATCGAGACGCAGGCCGGCGACGTCTCCGCGTTCGTTCCGACGAACGTCATTTCAATCACGGATGGTCAGATCTTCCTCGAGACCGACCTGTTCAACGCCGGCATCCGCCCGGCCGTGAACGCCGGTATCTCGGTGTCGCGCGTCGGTGGCGCTGCGCAGACCAAGATCGTCAAGAAGCTGTCCGGCGGCGTGAAGCTCGCGCTGGCGCAGTACCGTGAACTCGCCGCGTTCGCGCAGTTCGCCTCGGACCTGGATGCCGCCACGCGCGCCCAGCTCGAGCGCGGCCAGCGCGTCACCGAGCTGATGAAGCAGAAGCAGTACGCGCCGCTGTCGATCGCCGAGCTCGGCCTGTCGATCTACGCCGCCGAGAAGGGTTATCTCGACGACGTGCCGTTGCCGAAAATCCTGCCGTTCGAAGCCGCGCTGCACGCGCACTTCCACAGCAACTACGGCGACCTGATGAAGAAGATCGTCGACACCGGCGACTGGAACAACGACATCGAAGCCGCTTTCAAGAAGGGTGTCGATGAGTTCAAGAAGACGGGATCGTGGTGAAGCCGTGATTGGTGAATCGTCATTCGTGATTCGAAAGGGCAAACAATCCTCACGACACGAATGACCCCTACCCATCACGAATCACACATGACGAATCACGTTTAGCGAGCGAAGAACATGGCAGGCGCAAGAGAAATCCGCACCAAGATCAAGAGCGTCGCGAACACGCGCAAGGTGACGCGCGCGCTCGAAATGGTCTCGGCGTCGAAGATCCGCAAGGCGCAGGACCTGATGAAGGCCTCGCGGCCGTACGCGCGTCTGATGCGCCAGGCCATCGGCCACGTCGCACACGCGAACGCCGAGTACAAGCACCCGTTCCTGATCGAGCGCGCCGACGTGAAGCGCGTCGGCTACGTGGTCGTCTCGACCGACCGTGGCCTGTGCGGCGGCCTGAACTCGAACCTGTTCCGCAAGCTTCTCGGCGAGATCCGCCAGTGGCAGGACAAGGGCGTCGAAGTCGATGTGGTCTGCATCGGTCAGAAGGCGACGCAGTTCTTCAAGCGCCTCAAGGTCAACCTGGTCGCCAGCGTGACCCACCTCGGCGAGAAGCCGCAGATCGCGCAGCTGATCGGCGTGATCAAGGTCATGCTCGACGAATACACCGCCGGCCGTGTCGATCGGCTCAGCTTGGTCTACAACGACTTCGTCAACACGATGACGCAGAAGGCGACGGTGCATCCGTTGCTGCCGCTGCCGCCGTCGGAGGAAATGGCGACCACGCACGCGTGGGACTACATCTACGAACCGGACGCAGAAACCGTGCTCGAGCACGTGCTGACGCGCTACGTCGAGTCGCTGGTCTATCAGGCGGTGCTCGAGAACCTCGCCAGCGAGCACGCCGCACGCATGGTCGCGATGAAGAGCGCATCGGATAACGCGACCAAGGCGATCGGTACGTTGACGCTGATCTACAACAAGGCGCGCCAGGCCGCGATCACCCAGGAAATCTCGGAAATCGTGGGAGGAGCAGCAGCGGTTTGACCGCTGCTGCACTCGAAGCAACGGCGACGCATAGCGGCGCCAAACCGAACATTTGAAGAGTCATCCGGAGCATTCCAATGAGTCAGGGCAAAGTCGTACAAATCATCGGCGCCGTCGTCGACGTCGAATTCCCGCGCGAGTCCGTGCCGAAGGTGTACGACGCGCTGAAGATCGACGGCATGGCGATCACGCTCGAGGTGCAGCAGCAGCTCGGTGACGGCGTCGTGCGCACGATCGCGCTCGGTTCGACCGACGGCCTGAAGCGCGGCCTCGTCGTCAACAACACCGGCGAAGGCATCAAGGTGCCGGTCGGCAAGGCCACGCTCGGCCGCATCATGGACGTGCTCGGCAATCCGATCGACGAGGCCGGTCCGATCGGCGAGAAGGACCAGTGGGTCATCCATCGCCCGGCGCCCGCCTACGACGACCAGGCGGCGGCCAACGAGTTGCTCGAGACCGGTATCAAGGTCATCGATCTGGTCTGCCCGTTCGCGAAGGGCGGCAAGGTCGGCCTGTTCGGCGGCGCCGGCGTCGGCAAGACCGTGAACATGCTGGAACTCATCAACAACATCGCGACCCAGCACTCGGGTCTGTCGGTATTCGCTGGCGTCGGTGAGCGCACCCGCGAAGGCAACGACTTCTACCACGAGATGATCGACGCGGGCGTCATCAAGCTCGACGACATCCAGCAGTCGAAGGTCGCGATGGTGTACGGCCAGATGAACGAGCCGCCGGGCAACCGCCTGCGCGTCGCGCTGACCGGCCTGACCATGGCCGAGTATTTCCGCGACGACATCGACCCGGCCACCGGCAAGGGCCGCGACATCCTGTTCTTCGTCGACAACATCTATCGCTACACGCTGGCCGGCACCGAAGTGTCGGCGCTGCTCGGCCGCATGCCGTCGGCCGTGGGCTACCAGCCGACGCTGGCCGACGAAATGGGTCGCCTGCAGGAACGCATTACGTCCACTAAAACGGGATCCATCACCTCGATCCAGGCCGTCTACGTCCCGGCCGACGACCTGACCGACCCGTCACCGGCGACGACCTTCGCGCATCTGGACGCGACCGTCGTGCTCTCGCGCAACATCGCCTCGCTCGGTATCTACCCGGCGGTCGATCCGCTGGATTCCACCAGCCGCCAGCTCGATCCGCTGGTGATCGGCCAGGATCATTACGACACCGCGCGTCGCGTGCAGGGCACCCTGCAGCGCTACAAGGAACTCAAGGACATCATCGCGATCCTCGGCATGGACGAGCTCAGCGAGGAAGACAAGCAGGCGGTCACGCGCGCGCGCAAGATCGAGCGCTTCTTCTCGCAGCCGTTCACGGTCGCCCAGGTGTTCACCGGCGCGCCCGGCAAATACGTCTCGCTGAAGGAAACCATCCGCGGCTTCAAGATGATCTGCGACGGCGAGTGCGACCACCTGCCGGAACAGGCGTTCTACATGGTCGGCGGCATCGACGAGGCCTTCGAGAAGGCCAAGGCGATGGAGAAGAAAGCCGCTTAAGCGGCTTTCTTCTCGGGAATCGAGAATGGGGAATCGGGAATCGTCAAAAGCGACAAACCGACGAAGCCTGCTTTGACCATTCCCGATTCCCCATTCCCGATTCCCGTTGATCGAGCGAAGCGAGAGAAACAATGAGCACAATCCGCTGCGACATCGTCAGCGCCGAGGAAGAAATCTTCCACGGCAACGCGCAGATGGTCATCGCGACCGGCGAGATGGGCGAGCTCGGCATCGCGCCGCGCCATGCGCCGCTGATCACCCGCCTCAAGCCGGGCCAGGTGCGCGTGCTGCTCGAAAACGGTGAAGAGCAGTTCTTCTACGTTTCGGGCGGCATCCTGGAGGTGCAGCCGAGCGTCGTGACTGTGCTCGCCGACACCGCGATCCGTGCCAGGGATCTGGACGAGGCCGCCGCACGCAACGCGAAGGAAGAAGCCGAGCGTGCGCTGGCGAACCGCTCCGATGCGCTCGAGATCGCGCAGGCGCAGGCGCAGCTCGCCCAGGCCCTCGCGCAGTTGCAGGCTCTGGAACGGCTGCGGCGCTCGCTCAAGCATTGATCGACCGGTCGCAGCCGTCTGCGAATCGACGAACGCCGGCGCGAGCCGGCGTTTTTGTTTCACGGATTGATGCTGCACTGCAACCAGAACTTCGCCCGTGGCTGTGAGCCACCGCTGGTGCGCTCGCCTGCCCTCCACGTCGACCAACGCCATCGCCGGGCGGAACAGCGGCGCGCCACGGCGAACCCGGCCCGTCTAGAATGTGCGCTGCATCTCATCAGGGGATTTTCTGTGACGGGCACTCCTTTGCATGTGATCGTCCTCGCTGCCGGCGAGGGCAAGCGGATGAAGTCGGCCAAGCCGAAGGTGCTGATGCCGCTCGCCGGGCGGCCGATGCTCGCGCATGTGCTCGACACTGCGCGCGCACTGCAGCCAGCACGCATCCATGTGGTGTACGGCCACCTCGGCGAACAGGTGCAGACCGCGCTGACCGATCTCGGTGATATCACCTGGGTGCATCAGCCCGAGCAGCGCGGCACCGGTCACGCGGCCAAACTCGCGATGCCGGGCGTACCCGAGGATGCGCGCGTGCTCGTGCTCTACGGCGATGTGCCGCTGATCCGCACCGATACGCTGCGCAAGCTGCTTGCACTGGAAACCCCGCTCGCCGCGCTGGTGACCCAGCTCGACAACCCCTATGGCTACGGCCGTGTCGTGCGTGACGGCATCGGCCGCGTGCGCGCGATCGTCGAGGAAAAGGAGTGCACGCCCGAACAGCGCGCGATCACCTGGATCAACAGCGGCATCCTCGCCGCCGACGCGCGCCGTCTACGTGTCTGGATCGACCACCTGACCGACGCGAATGCGCAGCGCGAGTACTACCTGACCGACGTCTTCGCGCAGGCCAACGACGAAGGCCAGCCCGCCGAGGCGAGCCTGTGCATCAATCCGCAGGAGGTGTTCGGCGCGAACGACCCGTGGCAGCTCGCGGCGCTGGAGCGTCTGTACCAGCGCCTGCGCGCGACGCATCTGGCCGCGGCCGGCGTGCGCTTCGCCGACCCGGTGCGCTTCGACGTGCGCGGCGACGTGCGTGTCGGTCGCGACGTCGAGATCGACATCGACGTGATCCTCGAAGGCCTGGTCGAACTCGGCGACGAAGTGCAGATCGGCCCGTACTGCCGCATCCGCAATTCGACGCTGGCCGCCGGCACCGTCGTGCATTCACACTGCAACCTCGACGGCGTCGTCACCTACGGACCCTGCAACATCGGGCCATTCGCGCGCCTGCGCGCGGGCACCGAACTCGCCGCCGGCACGCGCGTCGGCAACTTCGTCGAGACCAAGAAGGCGCGCCTCGGCGAGAACTCGAAGGCAAACCACCTGAGCTATCTCGGCGACGCCGAGATCGGCAGCGAAGTGAACATCGGCGCCGGCACGATCACCTGCAACTACGACGGCGTGGGCAAGCATGTGACCACCATCGAGGATGGCGTCTTCGTCGGCTCCAACACCGCGCTGATCGCGCCGGTGCGAATCGGCAAGGATGCGACGATCGGTGCCGGTTCCGCGATCGGCAAGAATGCGCCGCCCGGCGAGCTCAGCATCGCGCGTGCGAAGCAGACAACGATTCCGGGCTGGAAGCGACCACGTAAATAACGCTCCGCCACGGATCGTCCGACCTGACCTCCCCGATGAGCACGTTCTCGGAACACGCCGCGCCGTTCGGCGCCTACTTCAGTTCGCTTGCGCAGATCAGCGGCGCCCTGGTCGGCCTCGTGTTCGTCGCGCTGACCTTCAATATCAAGTCGCTCGGCCTGCGCGGCCGCCCCGAACTGCGCGACCTTGCCCGACAAACGTTCGCGGATTTCCTGACCGTGCTCGTGCTGTCGCTCACGCTGCTGCTGCCCGGTCTGTCGGCGGACGCGGCCGGATACGTGCTGATCGCGCTCGCTCTCGTCGCGCTGCTACGTGTCCTTCGCGGCCTGTATGGTGCCGTGACGCGCACGGCCGACGCGCGCGCTCGCGGCCAGATCGTGCAGCGCTTTCTGCTCTCGCTGATGGGCAATTCTGGCGTCCTCTGCACCGGCGTGATCGCGCTTCGAGGAATGGTCGATTCGGACGCTCTGTGGTCGCTGCTTGCATCCAGCCCGATGGTCCTGCTGATCTCGGGCAGCCGCAGCGCCTGGATGCTCGTGGTTCACTCCGACGATTGATCGCCTCGCCGTAACGACAAATTCGCTGAAGCACGTAGCGGCGACGTCCCGCGAAGATCGTCGCTACGCTGCGTCAGCGCCGGCGCACGCCATCCTCTAACGCCGTGGCAGGATGCCTAGCGCCTTCTCGATCGCCGCCGGATCGTAGACCTTGCCGTTCTTGATCACGGTGTCGACCTTGCGGATGTCGGCGATGTTCTTCAATGGATCACCATCGACGAGGATCATGTCCGCGTAGCTGCCCGGCATGATCACGCCGCGCTCGCGTTCGACGCCCATGACCTGCGCCGAGGTCAGCGTCGCCATGCGCAGCACCTCGGCCGGTGCAATGCCGGCGCGCGCATAGACTTCGAGCTCATGGTGCAGCATGTAGCCGGCCAGCGCATCGGTGCCGGGGATGATGGTGACGCCGGCGTCGTGCAGCGCCTTGAGCAGCTTGAGCATCGCCGGGAACGCTTCGCGGTACGCGGCTTCCTGGCCCTTCGGTACCTCGAGCGCGCCGCTCAGCAGGCCGCGGCGGATCTGCGGGGGAAGACGCTGCGCGATGTCCTCGAGGCCCGGCGTGACCGCGGCCGGATCGCCTGAGAACAATCCCTCGAACACGTTCATGGTCGGGTCGAGCACGGTGTGATGCCGCTTCAGGAACGTGATGAAGTCGCGCACCTGCGGCTTTTCGGGCGTGAATTCGCGCGCATGCTCGGCCACCTTGATGAAGCGATCGCGGTTGCGCGTTTCCTTGACCTCCGGATAAAGGAAATTCAACTCGATGAAATTGAGGTGCTGGATCTCGTCCGCGCCGCCCTCGATGAATTGCTGCGCCGACATGAAGGCCGGCACATGACCGCTGACGCGCAGGCCGCGCGCATGTGCGCGCTCGGCGATGAGCGGCATCAGTTCGGACTTCACCGATGAGTAGATCTTGATCTGCGCGTAGCCGTGGTCGGCATACCAGTCGACGTCCTTGATCGCCTCTTCCGCGGTGTCCACGCGCATCTTGGTGGGCCCGGCGAACTCGCCGGTGCCGTCGATGATGCCGGCCTTCAGTACGCGCGGGCCGAGTTCCGTGCCGGCGTCGAAGCGCTCGACGCGCTTCAGGAATCCGTCGGTGTCGTTGGCCATGTCGCGCGCGCTGGTCACGCCGTTCGCGATGTCGAGCGCGCCATCGATGTCGCTGAAATGCTGGTGGTTGTCCCACAGGCCCGGCATCAGGAAGCGGCCGCGCGCGTCGATCGTCTCGGCACCGGCGGCGGGCTTGAGTTCGGCATCCGGCGCGATGCGCACGATACGTTCGCCGCGCACCAGCACGCTGGTGCCGGGTGTCACCGAAAGATCACGTGGATCGAACAGGCGCGCGTTGCGCAGCACCAGATCGCCTTTCGGAGCATGCGCCAGCTCTTTCGCAAGCCGCGCCGACCATGCGTTGTCCGCTTCGTCCTGCGCGGCCTGCAGCGGTGGAATCGCCGCTTCGCGGCCGTCGGGGATCACCGAGAACCAGCCTGAAACGATGGCCGCGGTATTGCCGCCCTTGTCCAGCCAGACCGCCTGCGGCGTGAAGCCGAGGCCGGTGATGCGGTACTGCGTGAACGGAGTCTTGCTTGACGGGCCGTCGACGCTGACATTGCCGGCGGCCTCGATGCTCGCTTCGCCGGCGGGCAGCAGCGAGAGCTTGTGGCCCGGTGTCTTCAGCAAGGCGCGTGCGAGCACGCCGAGGAATTCCGGCGGCGCGTTCGCCGGTATATAGAACGCGGCGGCGGTGACGGCCTGCTCACCGTGTTCGGCACGACTCTTCCAGCTCGCCTTGCCGTCCTTGAGCGCGAACTGCTCCTCGACCGGCGCCTTCATGTAGTCGTTGCCATGCCCCTCGTACGCGACCGGGATGCCGGCGGCGTCGAGCGTCCAGGTCGCGGTGACATGATCACCGCGGCCACGGTCGTTGTAGGAGTACTCGGCGCGCACGGCGCCGCCGCCGAGCGTCTCCACGGTCTGCGTACCGGCAGCGTTGCCCTGGAGCAGGATCTGGTCGTGGCGCTGAGCGCCCTGTGCATGGGCGAATCCGGATACAAGGGCCAGGATCAATGCGGGACTGACGCAGCGCATGGGTTTCGGCTCCGGAACAATGGTTTGCCGAGTCAATCACATCCCGCGCACCCGCCGCGTATGCCAAAGGCAATCCCCCGCGGGTTCCGGGCGACGCTCTCTTGCTAGACTTGCCTCCCACGATCCGGAGCCTCGAATGGACGCAGCCGCCCTGCCCCGCGCGGACGAAACACGGGTTGCCGTGATTGGACTTGGTTACGTCGGGCTGCCGCTGGCCGTTGGGTTTGGCCGCCGCCTGCCGACGCTCGGCTTCGACATCAACCGCGCGCGCATCGCGGAATTGCGCGAACACCGCGATCACACGCTGGAAGTGTCGAGCGAGGAACTGAAGGCGACGCCGCGGCTGACGTTCAGTGCGGATGCGGCCGACCTCGCCCGATGCAACGTGTTCATCGTGACCGTGCCGACACCGATCGACGCCGCCAAGCGCCCGGACCTCGCACCGCTGAAATCGGCCAGCCTCACGGTCGGAAACGCGATCCGTCGCGGCGGCGTCGTGGTGTTCGAATCGACCGTGTATCCGGGCGCGACCGAGGAGGTCTGCGTGCCGATCATCGAGCGCGCATCGGGGCTGAGATTCAACGTCGATTTCCATGCCGGCTACAGTCCGGAACGCATCAATCCCGGCGACAAGCAGCACCGGCTCGAAACGATCACCAAGGTGACCTCCGGTTCGACGCCAGCGGCCGCGGACTTCGTCGATGCGCTGTACCGCCAGATCATCACGGCCGGCACCCACAAGGCGTCCAGCATCCGCGTCGCCGAGGCGGCCAAGGTCATCGAGAACACGCAGCGCGACCTCAACATCGCACTGATCAACGAACTCGCGCTGATCTTCCACAGGCTCGGTCTCGACACCAGCGAGGTGCTCGCCGCGGCCGGCACGAAATGGAATTTCCTGCCGTTCAAGCCGGGCCTGGTCGGCGGACATTGCATCGGCGTCGATCCGTACTACCTCACGCACAAGGCGCAGCAGATCGGTTATCACCCGGAAGTGATCCTGTCGGGCCGGCGCATCAACGACGGCATGGGCGAACACATCGCGCAGCGCGTGATCAAGCTGATGATCCAGCGCCGCATCCACACGGCGGGCGCGCACATCCTCGTGCTCGGCCTCGCGTTCAAGGAGAACTGCCCGGACCTGCGCAACACGCGCGTGGTCGATGTCGTGCGCGAATTCAGGAGCTACCACGCGAACGTCGACGTCCACGACCCCTGGGTCAGCGCGGACGAGGCCCGCCAGGAGTACGGCCTCGATCTCGCATCCGAGCTCGTACCCGGCAAATACGATGCGGTGATCCTCGCGGTCGCGCATCGCCAGTTCATCGAGCTCGGTGCGGATCGCATCCGCGCGCTCGGCAAGCCCGGCTGCGTCGTGTTCGACGTCAAGCAGGCGCTGCCGCGCGACAAGGTGGATGATCGGCTGTAGCGCGCTGATTAGAGACTCGATGCCGACTAACGATTTCCGGTGCCCCGTTCCCATAGCGAAACAAGAGATACCTCATGCGCATCCTCGTCACCGGCGCCGCCGGGTTCATCGGCTCAGCCCTGAGCGAGCGTCTGCTTGCACGCAGCGACGACGTGCTCGGCTATGACAACGTCAACAGCTATTACGATCCGTCCCTGAAGGAGGCGCGCCTCGCGCGCCTGACGCCGCATGCGAACTTCGGTTTCGTGCGCGCGGCACTCGAGGACCGCACGGCGCTGGAGAAGGCATTCGCGGATTTCCGTCCGCAGCGGGTCGTCAACCTCGCCGCCCAGGCCGGCGTGCGCTACTCGATCGAAAATCCGCACGCGTACGTCGAGAGCAACCTGGTCGGCTTCATCAACATTCTTGAAGCATGCCGGCACGGCAACGTCGAGCACCTGATCTATGCGTCGTCGAGCTCGGTGTATGGCGCGAACCGCAAGCTGCCGTTCTCGGTGCGTGATTCGGTCGACCATCCGGTCAGCCTGTACGCCGCCACGAAGAAGGCGAACGAGCTGATGGCGCACACCTACAGCCATCTGTATAGGCTGCCCACCACCGGGTTGCGCTTCTTCACGGTCTACGGGCCATGGGGCCGGCCGGACATGGCGCTGTTCCTGTTCACCCGCAAGATCCTTGCCGGCGAATCGATCGAGGTGTTCAACCACGGCAAGCACACGCGCGACTTCACCTACATCGACGACATCGTCGAAGGCGTGATCCGTACCCTCGACCGCGTGCCGGCCGGCGATCCGGCATTCGATGCCTTGCATCCAAATCCCGGCTCGTCAGCCGCCCCCTATCGGGTGTACAACATCGGCAACCATCGGCCGGTCGAGCTCGCGCGCTATATCGAGGTGCTCGAAGAATGCCTGGGGCGCAAGGCCGAGAAGATCCTGTTGCCGCTGCAACCGGGTGACGTGCCGGACACCTTTGCGGATGTCACGGAATTGGCCACTGACACTGGCTACGCTCCGGCCACCTCGATCGAGGAAGGGGTCGGCCGGTTTGTTGCATGGTACCGGCGCTATTTCGAGGTGTAGGCGCCGGCCACGATCGCTGTACTGTGATAACTTTCACACTTCTGAGCATGTCATTCGGGAGGGCGTGGACGTGAATCATGTCGCCAAGCTGCTCGTGATCTGCTGTGCCCTGCTGCTGGCGGCCTGCGCCGCCGGCCCACGTCCGGGCGATGCCCCGACGATCAATCCCGAGGCGCAAGCGGTGAAGGACTACCACATCGGCGTGGATGACAGCATCCGCGTTGCGGTCTGGCAGAATCCTGACCTGAACGTCACTGTTCCGGTACGCCCCGATGGCAAGATTTCGGTGCCCCTGGTTGGCGATGTCGAAGCCGGCGGCCGGACGCCCGCGGACGTCGCTGCGGAAATCAAGACCCGCCTCGCCAACTTCGTCCGCGATCCCCAGGTCACGGTCATCGTCGACCAGCTGCGCAGCCACGAATACCTTTCGCGCGTGCGTGTGACAGGCGCAGTGCGTACGCCGATCTCGGTACCCTATCGCCAGGGCATGACCGTTCTCGATGCGGTGCTCGCCGCCGGCGGCACCAACGAGTTCGCCGCGGCCGATCGTACCGAGCTGTATCGCAAGGACGGGAAGGGTACGCGCTCCTATGCGGTCCGGCTCGATCGGATCCTTCAGAAGGGCGACCTGTCGACCAACTACGAAGCACAACCCGGCGACGTCATCACGGTGCCCGAGCGGGCGTTCTGACCATGCCATCCGTCAAATCCCGGATCTGTGTGTCAAGGAATGCGGGTCGATGACGACCGACCTGGTTCCCGCTGCCGAAATCGTACCGGCCCTGTACAGGGAGGGGCGCAGACACGGCGTGACGCTGGCGATCCTGTTCGCGATCATCGCCCTGGTGGCGCTGGTCATCGGCGCGCTCTGGGCCAAGACCTACACCGCATCGACGACGATCCTGGCCCAGGCCAGCGACATCATCCAGCCGCTGATGGAAGGACGCGCGGTTCCGACCGGCAACAAGGATCGTGCAGGCCTGGCGCGCCAGGTCGTGTTCGGTCAGAAGGTCATGACCGAACTGCTCAAGACCGGCGGCTGGGCGGCCCAGAATCCATCGCCCGTGGCGCAGGACAAGATCATCGAGCAGATCAAGGATCGCACCAGCATCACCAGCCCCCGTCCGGACCTGATCCAGATCACCTATCGCGACACCGACCGCAAGCGCGCGTTCGACATCACCGAACGCATGGCCGCGCTGTTCATCCAGGAAAGCCGCGCTACCAAGGAGCGCGAAAGCCGCGAGGCGTTCGAATTCATCGACAACCAGGTCAAGGACTATCACAAGAAACTGACCGACGCCGAGGCCAGCCTGCTCAAGTACCGCTCGGCGAACGCGGATGCGCAGCCGGGCAGCGCAACCGACGCGAACGCGCGCATCGGCGCCCTGCGCACCGAAATCGAGCAGGCGCGCATGAGCCTGATGGAACAGCAGTCCGGCGAGGGTGCGTTGGCCGCACAGCTCTCCGGAGAATCCCAGGTGACGGCCGTGCAGACCCGCGAGGGCCTGTATCGCGCCCAGCTGGTCGACCTGCAGGCACAGTTGGACCGACTGCTGTTGACCTACACCGAGCAATATCCGGACGTGGTCCGCACGCGACACCAGATGCAGGACCTCCAGCGCCAGCTGGCCGCCGAGGGACAACGCAAGAACACCCAGTCGGATGCCTCCGCGAAAAATCCATTCGACAATGCGCAATTCAATCCGCACTACCAGGATCTTCGGAACCGCCTTGGCCAGGCACGCGCGCAAACCGCCGCCACGCGCTCACGCATGAGTGCTGCCGAATCGATGCTGAAGGACGAGATGGAGCGCAGCCGGCGCATCGCCGCCTCCGAGGGGGCCCTGGCCGAATTGACCCGCGATTACGAGGTCAACCGCGACATCTACCAGGACCTGCTCAAGCGACGCGAAAATGCGCGCGTATCGATGGTCATGGACGAGGAACAACGCGGCCTCACGCTGCGCATCCAGGATCCTGCGGTCATGCCGCAGCGCCCCTCAGGGCTGCGCCTGATGCATTTTGCTCTGGGCGGGCTGGTGCTCGCGGTGGCGGTTCCGCTCGGGCTTCTGTTTGCGCGGGTGCGCTTCGATCCGCGCGTTCTCTCGGCGCCGCAGCTCGAGCGCCTGACCGGCATCACGGTGATGGCGACGGTACCTGCCTACACGACTTCGCGCGACCGCCTCCGTGATCGCACCCGCATGTCGCTGGCGGCGCTGCTGGTGATCGCGACGCTTGCCGCGTACGGCCTGACGTACTGGATCAGACTGGCGGGCAACTCATGACCCATTCGCCGGACAACTCCGAGGTTCCCGATCATGTCGGCGCAGCGCTCGGTGCCGCGGCCAGCGATATTGGCCGACGCGCCGGCTCCAGCCTGTCGATCGCGAGGATCACCGAGCCTCATCCCCTGACTCCGCGCGCGCTCGAGCAGCGCCGGATGATCCATCGCGACGAGTCGGCCCGCAAGGAGGCCGACGCGTTCCGCGAGATGCGCACCCGACTGCTCGCCCTGGGTGGCGAGCAGAACTTCGTGACCATGGTGGCATCGATCAGTCCGCGCTCGGGCGCGAGTTTCGTGGCGCGCAACCTCGCCGCGGCGTTCGCGTTCGACGACACCCGGACCGCGTTGCTGATCGACTGCGATCTGCGCCACCCGGCGCAACATGGCGCCTTGGGCGTGGAGCCGGCCAACGGCGGACTCATCGACTATCTCGACCATCCCGGTATCGGCATCGAGAAGATTCTCTATCACACCGGCATACCACGGTTGCGCCTGATCCCGACCGGCGCGCGACGCGAGCTGGGTGGTGAGTATTTTTCGTCGTTCCGCATGCGTGCAACACTCGACTCGCTGCGCAGCCGCTATCCGGACCGCTACCTGTTCCTCGATGGGCCGACGGTGAGGGGGTCGCCGGATGCGCGGATACTTGCCGACCTTGCCGATTTCGTCGTGCTGGTGGTGGGCTACGGCCGCGATACACCGGCCGCGATCAACAAGGCCGTCGCCAACTTCGACCCGAACAAACTGGCAGGCGTGGTGTTCAACCATATTCCTTAGGACCGAAACCACCAGCACGCACTGAGGCGGGCCAACGGCCATCGGTACGGTATCGAGAAAGGGAGGAAACGATATGGCGCTGCTTCGTTCTGCCGGGCGCGTGCTCGGCCTGATAATTCCCGTCGTCGCATGGACCCAGGCGCATGCCGCACGCTTCGACTACCGGCTCGAACTAGGCATCGAACACAACGACAACGTCAACCTGAGCGAGAACAATCCGATCTCGCAGAACATCCTGGAGCCGGCGCTGGGCTTCACGTTCGCCGAGGAGGGCTCGGACGTCCAGGCACGTGCCGAGGGCATCCTCCAATACCGCGACTATCTGGGCGGCGCCTTCGGCAACGAGCTGCGCAGCCAGCTCGGCGGCCACCTGAACTGGGTCATGCTGCCGGAGCGGCTCAGCCTGGTCGTCGAGGACTACCTGGGTGTGCAGCCGATCAACACACTGCTCGTCAATACACCCACCAATGTGCAGCAGACCAATGTGATCGCGGTCGGACCGAACCTGAATTTCCGGCTCGGCTCAACCACGCACGGCCAGGCCGAACTACGCTACATCAACAGTTACGCGGAGGAGACGCGCGAATTCGACTCGAATCGCCTGGCCGGCGCCTTGCGCATCATCAAGGACCTGAGTGCGACCAGCCAGCTGTCGGGCAACGTGCAGGTCGAACACGTCAACTTCACCCATTCGGGCAGTGGCCCGAACTACGACCGCTACAACCTGTACGCGCGCTACGCGCGCAGCCTGCGCTTGTTCGATTACGCGGTCGACCTCGGCTACACGTCGATCGACAGCGGACCTCCGTTTGGAAGCCATGCCAAACCGCTGTTGCGTGCGAACGCCGATTGGCGACCGAGCGAACGCAGCACCGTCACACTGACCGCGGCGCACCAGTACTCCGATGCCGCATCCGGCATGATCGACACCGTGGAGTTGCGCGTGAAGCCGAGCCTCGGCTTGCCGATTCCAACCAGTATCGCGACCGGTGGTGTGGTCACCAGTTCGGCGCCCTACCTGGAGAGCCGCGTCAACCTTGGTTACACCTATCGGGTCGCGCAGGGCGCGATCGGCGCCGAGGCGTTCTACGACAAGCTCGACTATCTGAATGAGGGGCTGGTTCCCAGCCAGGGCAACTTGAAACGGAGCGTGCGCGGCGGTGACGTGGTCGCGACCTGGCTGCTGCGACCGGAGCTGACGCTCGGCGCCAACGTCACCGCGGATCATGTGCGCTATAGCGCCATCGCTCGCACCGACAAGGACCTGACGTTCGGCGTATTTCTGCTTCAGCAATGGGCACGCCACTGGAGCTGGCGCCTGAACCTGGCCCACTACAAGCGCGACAGCACGGTGCCGGGCCAGGGCGCGAGCCAGAACATCATCTATTTCGGCGTCGCGTACACGCGTTGATGCAGCCCTGACACTTCTGCCGCGGACACGCGCAACACACGACGCCACCGAAACCATGAATCCGATCCTCGTGACCGGCGGCGCCGGCTATATCGGCAGCCACGTCGTCGCCCAGCTCAGCGAGCGCGGCGAACGCGTGATCGTGCTCGACAACCTCTCGACCGGTTTTCGCGAAGCGGTGCTCGGAGGCGAACTGATCGTCGGCGACACCGGTGACCGCGATCTGGTTGTGCGCATTCTCGCCGACCACGCGATCGACACGGTGATGCACTTCGCTGCGCACACCGTCGTGCCCGAATCGGTCAGCGACCCGCTCAAGTACTACGGCAACAACACCTGCGCGACCCGCAACCTGCTCGCCTGCTGCGCGGCGACCGGAGTACGGCACTTCGTCTTTTCATCGACCGCGGCGGTCTACGGCATGCCGGCATCGGGCATCGCCGACGAAGACACGCCGACCGCGCCGATCAATCCCTACGGCAGCTCCAAGCTGATGAGCGAGACGATGCTGCGCGATGTTTCCGCAGCCAGTGCCCTGCGCCACGTCATCCTGCGCTACTTCAACGTCGCCGGCTGCGATCCGGGCGGACGTATCGGCCAGTCGACTCCGAACGCGACCCTGCTGATCAAGGTGGCCTGCGAGCACGCGGTCGGCAAGCGCGCGCAGCTGTCGATCTTCGGCACCGACTATGACACTCCGGATGGCACCTGCATCCGCGACTACATCCACGTCGACGACCTGGCGGCCGCCCATCTCGCCGCACTGGATCATCTGCGCATCGACGGCCGGTCGTTGACGCTGAACTGCGGATATGGGCATGGGTACAGCGTGCGCGAGGTCATCCATGCGATCGAGCACGTCAGCGGCCAACGGCTCGCCAATGTTGTCGAGGTACCGCGCCGTGCCGGCGATCCGCCGGCGCTGGTCGCATGCAGCGACCGCCTGAAAGCGATCCTCGGCTGGCAACCGCGGTACGACGATCTGGAATTCATCGTGCGCACCGCCCTGGCATGGGAGCAGCGGTCGGCGCCCCGTGTGAACGCATGAGTCGCCACGCAGGCAGAGGCGGTGCCCATCCACCGCGTTGCTATCGCAGATCGACACGTCAACGCGACTCCTGTCCCCCTCGCGCACCGCGGGTCCTGACGCCCGTCACGACATGGCGGCGACCGCCGCGCGCGGCGGCGACAGGCTTACGGAACGCTGTGCGCGAAGGCAGCTACTAGCGATTTACGGACTCGCTGCCGCATTGGCCGCGCCATGACTTTTCGCCTCCGCAATCACGGACACCATGCTGCGAATCGCTCTCGTAACACCCATGCTGCCCACGCCGTTCGACCCTGCGCGCGGTCGCTACATCCACGAGATCGCCCGCTCGCTCTCGCGCCAGACCCAGGTTCGCGTCTTCCTCGCACAAATGCGCTATCCGCGCGTTCCGGGGCTTGCACCGCGCAGCGTCCTGCCCGGCCGTGTTGGAGCTGACTACCGCCTTCCGGGGATCGAACTCGAGACGTTCTCCTATCCGGCCATTCCGGGACTGTCGCGCGCGCTCAACGGCTTTGTCGGCAGTCGCGCACTCACACCCCGGTTGCGCCAGTTCGCGCCTGACCTGGTTCTAGCCTACTGGATCTATCCGGACGGGTACGCGGCGCTGCGCAGCGCGCGCGCGCTCGGGCTGCCGTGCGTGATCGGTGCACTCGGCTCCGACATCCACGTGCGGTCCGGATTCAACCGGCTCATGACCCGCCACACGATTGCGGGAGTCGATGCGCTCGTGACCGTCAGCGAGGCAATGCGGCAGACCGCGATCACGGACTTCGGCGCGGCGCCCGACAAGGTGCACACGATCATCAACGGCTACAACACCGCGGTGTTTCATCCGCGCCCGCAATCGGTGATGCGAGCGCGCCTGGCGATCGCGTCCGACGCTCGCCTGATCGTCTATGTCGGCCGCTTTGTCGAAGCCAAGGGCATGCGCGAACTGCTCGCGGCATTCCAGCTGCTCAGCGCAGCCGACCCGCGGGTTCGGCTCGCGCTCGTCGGAGCCGGCGTGATGCGCCAGGAACTGATCGACCTGGTGCGCGCGGCCAACCTGAGCGATCACGTCGTGATGCCGGGCGGACTGATGCCGGAGCAAGTCGCCGAATGGATAGGCGCGGCGGATGTGCTGACCCTGCCGAGCTGGTCGGAAGGCTATCCCAACGTCGTCGTCGAGGCGATCGCCTGCGGCTGCCCGGTGGTCGCGACCGATGTCGGCGGTACTCGCGAGATCGTCAACGCGACGAACGGCATCCTGATCCGGCCGCGCGATCCGCTCGCGTTGCGCGCGGCGCTGGAAACCGCGCTGGCATCGCGCTGGGACCGCGCCGCCATGGCCGCGTCGATGCAGCGGACCTGGGATGACGTGGCCACCGAGACGCTGGGCGTGTGCGAGCGCGTCCTCTCCGCCGCAGCCCGTCGGCGGATGACCTGAACGCAAGGATCGAAAACACGCCTGCGGTTGTCCTGTGCACGGTTTTCGGAGCATCATGATGAAGCCGTCTGTCAGGACGTCCGCCGTGCACAGCACCAAGAAAGTCCTGCTGCTCGAGTTGAACGAAGTCAACTGGCGCGTGGTTGATCGCCTGACTGCGCAACACGGTCAGGCGTATCTGCCGAATTTCCAGCGTCTGCGCACAGCCGGTGCCTGGGCCACTCAGACCGCTGTCGAGCATCCGCCGCATCTGGACCCCTGGATCACCTGGGTCACGCTGCACACCGGAGTTCCGCGCGAGGTTCACGGCGCCGCGGTCCTCGAGCAGGACGCCGCCAGTATTTCCGCGCCGCGGCTGTGGGACTATGCGGCGGAAGGCGGTCGATCGGTCGGTGTCTTCGGCAGCATCAGCGCCTTTCCGCCACGCCCGGTCGAGGGTTTCATCGTGCCCGGGCCTTTCGCACCAAGCGACGATACCTATCCGGATTCGCTGCGGCCGATCCAGGCACTCAACCGTCTCGGTACGAGTCTGCACAACCGCACCGGCAAGTCGGTCACCGCGTTCGGAGCGGTGCGCAATGCGTTCGACCTCCTGCGTCTGGGCCTGCGCATGCGCACCCTGTACGCGGTTGCCCGCCAACTCGTGCTGGAACGTGTTTCCAGCTCCCACAAGTGGCGCCGGGTCAGCCTGCAGCCCCTGCTCAATTTCGATTTCTTCGCGCACCTGTACCGCAAGTTCCAGCCGGATTTCGCGACCTGGCACACCAACCATGCGGCCCACTACATGCATCACTACTGGCGCGCATGGGACGACAATGGCTTTGCAGTGCAGGCGACCGCGGCGGAGCGCGCGCAGTTCGGAGACGCCGTTCCGTATGGATATCGCGTGTGCGACCGGTTGATCGGGGACTTCCTGCGGCTGATCGACGACGACACCGTGCTGGTCGTCGCATCCAGCATGGGCCAGCAGCCGTTCGTGACCGAGCGTTATCAGTCCGGAAAGATCGTCGTCCGATTCCTCGACATCGAACGCATTCTCGACATCACCGGTCGTGACGGGATACTCGATGTGGTACCGACGATGGTTCCGCAGTGGAACCTGCGCATCCCGGACCGATCCAGGCGCACGCAACTGCGCGAGCAATTCCAGGCGGCGAAGCGCATCGTCGCCGGCAGGGAAGAGGCTGCCATCAGCGTCGAGGAGACCGCGGACTTGCTCACCGTCACTCCCCTCGGTCTGGCGGACAAGCCTGCCGGCATCCGCTACCACTTCCCGCTCTGTGAACGCGCACAGCCTGCCGGCTATGCCATCGATGAATTGTTCGCGACCGACACGCCGACCACCAAGCAGGGCATGCACCACCCGGCCGGGCTGCTGGCCTTCATCGGCAGCGGAATCCGACCCGGTGTGCAGCTGGCCGACTGCACGAATCTCGATGTCGCGCCGACCGTGCTGACGCTGCTGGGGCTGCCGGTCCCGGCCGTGATGCACGGGCGCATTCTCAACGAAGCCTGGGAAGCGACGCCCAATCTCCCGCGTGCAGAGGCCGGCCTCGCAGCGACGGCCGCATAGAGCAGGGATTTTCGGCAACCGAGGATCCGGACTGCGCCGTCCCTCACCGTGGCTTCCCACACGCGTCGCCAGGATATGCGCGGACGACTGCGCCAAGGCTATGTGGCGGCAGTGCGCCTCGCGTCGACCGGCCGGGCAGGAATGCCGACGACCGTCACACCCGGTGCGACGTCTTCCAGCACCACCGCATTCGCACCAACCCGCGCGCCTGTCCCCAGGGTGACGCCACCGATGATCTTCGCGCCGGAACCGATGAAGATGTCGTCGCCCAGCATGGGCGTGCGGCCACGGTTGTCGCCGATGACCACGCCGCTCTCGATCCACACGTTGCGTCCGCCGCGCACTGCCGAATTGATCACCACACCCACCGGGTGGATCAGCACGAGACCCGGGCCGAATTGCGCATGCACGCCGAGCACGCAGCCGTTGAGGCATTTGTTCAACCAGTGCGGCAGCAACGCCAGCGGTGCAAGACGCCAGCGCACCAGCGCGGCCTGCATGCGGTAGAGCGCATTGGCCAATGTGCCGTCGGCGAAGATCGCCCTGGCCAGGGAACACGACTGCCCATACTGCGAGTACAGCGCCTGCTTGGCCCGCAGATCGGCCAGCAGATTCATCACGTGCACTCCCGCTTCTTCAGCGCGAGATGAAAGCCGACGAGCTGGAGTATGTTGTTGCGCCATTGCCGCTCGGCCGCGACATAGGCGCGCGCCGCAGCGCCGACCCGTTTGAGGCCCGCGTCATCCCGGCTGCGTTCGAGGACGGCCTGCACCGCCGCATCGAGATCACCGGCCTTGAACATCCAACCGGTTTCGCCTTCACGCACGACTTCCTTTATCGGTTCGAAATCGGGCGCGACCGGCGGCACCGCGCAGGCCATGAACTCGAACAGCTTGACCGGCGAGGTGTAATCGCCCGCGTTCGGCAGGATCGCCATATCCATTG
The DNA here is from genome assembly GCF_039523175.1 of Dokdonella soli. NCBI lineage: Bacteria > Pseudomonadati > Pseudomonadota > Gammaproteobacteria > Lysobacterales > Rhodanobacteraceae > Dokdonella > Dokdonella soli. The sequence goes on along the minus strand of NZ_BAAAEU010000010.1, from coordinate 14,252 downwards.
CGGCGAGCAGACCCGGTACCGCATCGTGTGCGACACGGCCGGTCAGGACCACGCGTTGTTCAAGCCCGTGCTCCTGAATGTAGGTGTTGAGTGCAGAGAACGTGGCGCCGTCACCAACCAGCAGCAACTTCAGATGTGGCGCCGAACCCAACTGCGCCGCGATGCGGCGCACGAAGTCGTCGATCGCATGCCAGGGCACGAACGCACCGAGATAGCCGCACACCACATGACCATCGAGCTTCCATTTCTCGCGCGCGGTCGCGCGCTGTTCAGCGGTGAAACTGAAGTCGGCGATGTTGGCGGCGTTCGGCGTCACGATCGTGGGCGCGATGGCGCCGTGTGCAGCGAGTGCGCGATCACGGAACACGCCGGAAACGAAAACCAGTCCGGCCGCGCGGCGGAATACCCAACGCTCGATCGCCATCGCGAGCCGCTGGAAGAACAGCGGCCGCACCCGGAACACGGTGGCCGAATCATTGACTTCGAGAATGATCGGCAGCTTCCGCCAGCGCGCCGCCAGCACCGGTGCAAACATGAACAACGAGTAGCGCTCGTAGATGAAATCCACGTCGCGGTTGCGGAGCAGGTAGGCGAGGATGCGCGCGCCGGCGATCAGGTTGTAGGCCACCTCGGCGAGCTCGAACAACGGTTCCGGACACCTGGACAGCAACCGCATCCACCATCGCGCCTGCCGGGTGGGCGACATCGACTTGGGGCTTGCATACGGATCGGCGCCCGGCAGCGACATGATGTCGACAGCGACGCCTTCTGCGCGCAGCGCATCCGCGATCCCGCGGATATGAACGCCTTCCACCGCCTTGCCCTGTGTCCGGTGGTGATAAAGTACCCGGCGCACCGGGACTGTTTCAGGGGCGGGCGGCGTATTCTCGTTCATGGCCACATGGATACCGGCAGCCGCGGGAGAGGTCATGGTTTGCGAGCTTAGCAGGCCGGCGCGGCGTTTGATTGCGCTCCGCGCCGTCGATCACCCCCAGCCGGCCCTTCCGGGGCGCCCACGTCACGACACACACGCCGCGCGCGGTCATGTGGCGTGGCCGTGTGGATCGCACGCGCCGGACCAACGTGATTGCCATCCGGCATGAGCTACGCCCTCTATCTCCTCTATCTGGTCCTCACCTATCTTCGTCCGATCGAGACGTACGCTCCCGACCTGGCGGACTACCGGCCGATGCTCTGGCTGTGGGCCCTCGCCTTCATTTTCGCGGCGGGTCGCGCCGGCGCCCGGCGTGAGATCGCAGCCAGACCGCTGTTCCTCGGTTTGATGCTCCTGCTCACCGCGGCGATCGCCGCCTCGTTGCTGGCCAGGATGTGGCTCGGCGGCGCCATCGACGCACTGGTCGAATTCAGCACCGCTGCGATGCTGTTCGTGTTGACCTGCCTCAACCTTACTTCCATCGCGCGCGTCAGACGCACCTGTACGGTCATCGTGTTGTGCATGCTCGTGATCTCCGCACTCACCATTGCGGCTTACCACGACGGCTTCATGATGGATCAACTGGTGCTGAGCCAGAGCACCGATGCCGAGGACGCGCTGGCCCCGATCAATGTGCCCACGGCTCCAGCGGAGGATACGTCCGGCGAAACGTTGTGGCGGGTGCGTTATCTGGGATTCCTCAACGATCCGAACGACCTCGCCCAGGCCATCATCGTGGTGCTGCCGCTGCTGTGGGTGACCTGGCGTCGCGGGCGTGGTTTGCGGAACATGGTCCTGATCGGCGTGCCTACCGCGACGCTGTTGTATTCGCTCTATCTGACGCACTCGCGCGGCGGGCTGCTCGGGCTCGCCGCCATCTTCATTTTCGGCATGCGGCGAATGCTCGGCACGACACGCATGGCGCTGCTGGCCATCGTGGTCGCTGTCGGCGTAAATGCCGCCGATTTCAGTGGCGGGCGCCGTTTTTCCACCGGAGAGGAATCGGCGAATGACCGTATCGAAGCCTGGTATTCCGGAATCCAGATGCTCAAGGCTCATCCGCTGTTTGGCGTAGGCTATGGCAGCTTCACGGACTTCCATCCGGAGCGGACCGCACACAACTCCTTCGTCCTGTGTTTCTCCGAACTCGGCTTGCTCGGCTTCTTCGCATGGACCGCGCTGCTGGTCGTGGCTTTTCGGGAACTGGGGGAAGCGGTAAGACGAACACCCGCGGGATCGTTCGAGCACCGGATCACGAGCGCGCTGCGCTATTCACTGATCGGCTTCCTGACCTGCGCCTGGTTCCTTTCGCGCACCTACCAACCCGAGCTGTACCTGTTGCTGGCGCTCTGCGCGAGTGCCGCCTGGTGCGTTCGACGCACCTCCGAAAACAACGAAACCACTTCATGGGCACCGCAGCCGTGGCTCGGAATGACGGCGTTGAGCATGCTGGCAGCCGTCGTGACGGTGTACGGCTTCATCGTCATGGGCCGCGTGTTCGGCTCGTGACGACGGCCGGTGCTGTCGAAGTCATGCGGCAAGGTGCTCGTGATAGACTCGCCGCCCTGTACAGGGGGTCCGTGTCGGTGCAGGCCCGCCATGGATGGGACCGTCGCCGAGTGCTTGCCGGCCGGCTCCCGAATCGCCGGCCAGCGCGCCAATCGACGCCGCGTTTGTTGCTCGCGACCAACAACTGAAGAGTCCGATGAGCCCATCGCCCTGGTTTTTCATCGCACCGATCACCGTCGGCCTGGCGTACTCGATCATCCTGATCCGCCGTCGCAACGTGGCCGGCTGGCTCCTCGGTTACCTGCGCGGGGGCTGGCGGGCTCCGGCCCCGACCGGAGTGACGAAACACCTGCTGTTCTGTTTCGTCGACCACTTCGAACCAGGCTGGGCGAATCCGGATCCGGCAACCGAACATGCGCGCGTCGCACGCTGGCGCATGGATTATCCCAAGCTGTGTGAAAACCATCGCGATGCCGATGGACGGCCGCCGGTGCATTCCTTCTTCTTCCCGGAAGAGGAATATCGTCCCGAACATATCGATGCGCTTGTGGAACTTTGCAGAATGGGGCTCGGCGAGATCGAGATCCATCTGCACCACGACAACGACACCGACGCCGGGCTGCGCGAGAAGCTGCGTCGTTTCACCCGACTGCTCACCGATCGCCACGACGCGCTGCCGCGCGACCCGCAGACAGGCCAGCTGCGCTGGGGTTTCATCCACGGCAACTGGGCGCTCGACAACAGCCACCCGAATGGCACCGGCTGCGGCGTGAACAACGAGCTGATCATCCTGCGCGAAGAGGGTTGCTACGCGGATTTCACCTTGCCGGCAGCACCCGATCCCTGCCAGACCAGCACGATCAATCGCATCTACTACGCCACCGATGATCCACGACAACCGAAGTCGCATGATCGCGGCGAACGTGTGCGCGTCGGAGGCCACGCCGTCGGGGACCTGATGATCATCCAGGGGCCTCTCGGCTTTCGCTGGAGCAGCCGCAAGGCCGGCATCTTCCCGCGCATCGAGAACGGCGACGTGCGCACCAGCTGTCCGCCCAGCGAAGACCGCATCGATGCATGGGTGCGCACCGGCATTCACGTGCAGGGGCGCCCCGAATGGATCGTCGTCAAGGTGCACACGCACGGCACGCAGGAGCGCGACACCGATACCCTGCTCGGCCCGTTGATGGACGGCGCGTTCCGCTATCTGGAGTCACGCTACAACGATGGCCGCGAATGGAAGCTTCACTACGTAAGCGCCCGCGAGACCTACAACATCGTCAAGGCCGCAGAAGCAGGCCTCGATGGCGATCCGGGTCGCTACCGCGACTACGCGATTCCGCGTCCGCGCTACGCCGCCCGCTGAGACCGCTGGATGGAAGCGCTCATCCTGCAGGTCGTCGTCATGACCTGTTTCGGCGCAGTCCTCTACACCTACCTGATCTATCCATTGGTCCTCGTCTGCATCGCCGGCGTGCTGCGCATCGCTCGGCTTGCGCTCCACGGGTCGGACCCGCGCAACCCGCACGTGCTGCGCGACTCCACCCTTCCCGCCGTCGCGGTGATCATTGCGGCCCACAACGAGGAAGCGCACATCACCGCGCGCATCGAGAACCTGCTGGCGCTCGACTATCCCGCGCAGCGGTTGCACGTCTATGTCGGCTCCGATGGCAGCAGCGATCGCACGGGCGAACTCCTTGCCGCGTTCGACGACCCTCGCGTGCGCGGCATCGTGTTTCCGCACAACCGGGGCAAGGCCAGCGTTCTCAACGATCTGGTCGCGCGCACCGACCAGGAAATCCTCATCTTTTCGGATGCCAATACACACTTTGGCAGCGCGGCTGCGCGATCGCTGGTCGCGCACTTTGCCGACCCTCGCGTCGGTTGCGTGAGCGGTGAACTTCGGCTGGCGCGTACCGGTGGAGACAACCAGGACAGCCTGTACTGGCGCGTCGAGCAGTTCCTCAAGTTCTTCGAGGCCCGCATCGGCGGTCTGCTCGGAGCGAACGGCGCGATCTATGCGATCCGGCGCGAACTCTGGCAGCCGCTGCGCGCGGACACGATCTGCGACGATTTCTGCGTCGGTATGAACGTGGCAGCCGCGGGATGGCGCCTCGTCTACGAGCCCTCGGCATGGGCCGGGGAGGACACGCCGGAGACGATCACGGACGAATACCGGCGCCGCGTGCGCATCGGCATCGGGAATTTCCAGGCGCTGGTCCGCCATCCCGAGTACCTGTGGCGAACCTCGATCGGCACCGCGTTCGCGTACCTGTCGCACAAGGTGCTGCGCTGGATCGCGCCCCATCTGCTGGTGATCGGTCTGGTGGGATCGTTGCTGCTCGGACTCGAATCGCGGCCCTGGTTGTACTTCGGCCTGCTCCAGCTGGCTGGCTATCTGGTCGCAGCGGCCCTTTGGCGGGCCAGCCGCGCTGGACATTCGATACCGCGGATCCTGCGCATCCCGGTATTCCTGTTTGCACTGAACTGGGCGTTCCTGGTGGCGTCGGTGGGCTATGCCAGCGGTCGTTACAGCGGCTCCTGGCGCCGTACCCGCCGCTGATTCCAGGCCGGCAATGATGATCGCAATCGGAGGCGACAGGTGCTGAGAATCGGGATGATCGGATGCGGCAAGATCGCCGATGGACACATCGAGCAGGTTCGCGCGATCGGACGCGGCGAGATCGTCGCGGTCTGCGACCGCGAACCGCTGATGGCCGAACAGCTCGCGGTGCGGATGAACGTGCCAGCGCAGTATTCGGATCTCGCGCGCATGCTCGCGAGCGAACGTCTGGATGTCGTGCATGTCGCCACCCCGCCCGACTCGCACGTCGCCCTCGCTGCCGCCGCACTCGATGCGGGTTGTCACGTGTTCATGGAAAAGCCCTTCGCGCTCGATGCGGCGCAGGCGCAGGTGATCCTCGACCATGCGCAACGGGTCGGCAGGCACGTCGGCGTCAACTACCTGTACAACTTCGAAGCTCCCGCGCTCGAGCTGCAGGGATTGCTCGACACTGGCGCCCTCGGTGACATCGTCCACCTCGATACCAGTTACGGCTACAACCTGTCGGGCGACTACGGCCTCGCGGTCATGGCCGATGCCACGCATTGGGTGCATCGCCTGCCGGGCAAACTGTTCCACAACGTGCTCGATCACGTGCTCGCCAAGGTCGTGGCCCATCTCGGCGACGAGGTCACCGTGAAGGCGTTCGCGCTGCGACGCCGGCCCGAAACCGGCAACCCGATCGTCGACGGGATGGCCGACGAATTGCGCTTCCTCATGCGCAGCGGCGACGTCACCGTTTCCGGACTGGTCAGCGCGCATGGTCGGCCGGTCGCACACACCTTGAAGGTGGTGGGCACGCAGGACAGCGTCGAGCTGGACTACGCGGCACGCACCCTCGTGCGCAGCGCGCGCCAGACCCAACCGAGCGCGATCGGACGCCTGATGCCGGCATGGACGCAGGCGCGCCGCTTCGCCGGCAGTGGCTGGCGCAACCTGGGCCGCTTCCGGCGCAGCGAGTTCCACTACTTCCAGTGCCTGCGGGTATTGCTGGGGCGGTTCTACGATGCGGTGGAAGGGCGCGGCCCGGATCCGGTGCCGCGCGAACACATCCTGCGCGTGTGCCGCCTGATCGACCAGATCGTCGTTGCGACGGGAGCGGAGCGATGAAGATCCTCGTCACCGGCGCCGGCGGCTTCCTCGGGTCGCGCATCGCCGCCAGTCTCCTCGCGCAAGGCGCGACGGATCTGCGCCTGCATGTCCGCGAGCGCCCTCCGCGCGGATTGATCGAGGATCTGCAGGTGCGCTATCCACACGCGCGCATCGAATGGGTGGGCGCGAATCTGCTCGCGCGCGGAATGCTCGCCCCGCTGGTGGAGGGCGTCGACTGCATCGTGCACGCCGCCGCGGGCATGCGCGGCGCGCCGGCGGACATGTTCGCCAACACCGTCGTCGGAACTCGCAACCTGCTCGATGCGGCCGGGCAGCGCGGCGCGGCGCGACGGATCGTGCTGGTCAGCTCGTTCTCGGTCTACCGCACCGAGCCACTCGGGGCGGACGCGCTGCTCGACGAAACGGTACCGGTCGAGCCGATCGGTATCGAGAAGGGGCCTTACGGCTACGCCAAGACGCGCCAGGAGTCGCTGGCTCTGGAACTCGCGCAGCGCTACGGCTTCGACCTCGTCCGCGTGCGCCCCGGGGTCATCTACGGTCCCGGTGGCGGCGGCCTGTCGCCGCGCGTCGGCCTGCGCGTGCTTGGCCTGTTCTTCAGCCTCGGCGGCCGCGCCCTGCTTCCGCTGAGCTACGTCGACAACTGCGCCGACGCGATTGCCGTCGCCACCCTGAAGGGATCGCCCGGCAGCGTGTTCAACGTCGTCGATGACGACCTGCCGAGTTGCAGCGCGTATCTGCGCGGCTATCGCGCCAACGTGCAGAAGCTTCGCGTGCTGCCGGTGCCGTATCCGGCGCTGCTGCTGGGCTCGCGCCTGCTGGTCTGGTATCACCGTAAATCGAAGGGGCAGCTGCCCGCGGTGTTCACGCCCTATATTGTGCGCTCGATGTATCGGCCCCTGCGCTACTCCAATGCCGCCCTCAAGGCACTCGGTTGGCGACAACGCATCGCGACGGCGGATGGAATGGCGATCACGTTCCGTGATGCGCGCGCGCCTTCGAAATAGCGCCGCCGCGCGTTCGCGGCCGGCCATCAGCCGCCGGTGACAGATTCGCCAAGCGCCTCGCGATAGAGTCGATCGTAGCTGGCGGAAAAGGCCGACATCGAGGCATGGCGGCCGACCCAGTCGCGTGCCGCTGCGCCAAGCGATGCGCGGCGCGCCGGATCGGCGACGAGGTCGCCGAGCGCGATGCGCAACGCCTGCGCATCGCCGGATGGAACCAGCAGGCCGGTACTGCCGTCCGTGACGATCTCGCCGTTGCCGCCCACGTCGGTCGCCACAATGGCCAGTCCCGATGCGCAGGCCTCGAGCAGCGCGATGGACAGGCCTTCGGACAGCGATGGCATCGCGAAGATGTCGAGCGCCGGGAGCAACTGCGCGACATCGGCGCGCTCGCCCGCGAACCGCACATGCTCACCGAGGCCCAACGCGCTCACCTGCGCACGCAGGGCCTGCTCGAGCTCGCCCTTTCCGATCAGCACGACGTGCAGTCCCGGATGGCCGGCGACGAGCGCGGGCATCACCTCGACGAGCAAACGATGGTTCTTGACCGGCACCAGACGTCCCACGCAACCGATCACGATCGCCGCGTCGGCCAGGCCGAGGGCGTGGCGCGCCGAGGCCCGCTGCGCGGCCGAGGCGTCGAAGCGCTCGACCGGTATGCCGTTCATGACGATACGCGCCCGCGCGCGGCTGACCATGCCCGTTCCGATGTAGTGGTCGAAAACCTGCCGGCTCACCATGGCCACGAGCTGCGTTCTGGCCAGCGACACCCGGTAGAACAGCCGCAGTTTGCGGTTCGACAGCCGCGTGCCCATGTCATGGCACGTGGTCAGCAGGGTCGGCTTCCGGCGTGCCGCGAACTGGGCCGCGGCGCTGTAGTAGTTGGGCACGAAGTTGTGGGAGTGGACGACATCGATCGCGCCGTCCGTGGTGACAGCACGCAGCTTGCGCAGAACCGCGAGGTCGAACGACCTGCGCTTGCCGCCCATCACGACGCGGACGCCGGCCTCCCTCAGCTCGGACAGCAACCCATCGCTGTCGTTGATGCTGAAGACCGTGACGGCATGTCCGCCCAGATGCTGCGCGATCGCCAGATCCGTAACCACACGCTCCAGTCCACCGCGTTCGAGGCTGTCCACCACGTGCATGATGCGCAGCGGATCGCGAGCGGGGTGCGCTGGTTGCATAGGTCGGCAGGCAAGGCTGTGGAAGGACCGGCGCCGACATCATAGTCGGGTCGCGCGGCCCGCAGCCACGACATGGCTGCACGCGATTCCGGCACCTTCGCTCCTGCCCACGCGGGTTCGGTTACTGCAATCGCATGCTCCGGACGCATGCGTGCCGAGCGTCGCGACGCAGGGTACGATGGGAGCCGGCGACACCACGCTGTCCTGACGTCAGGATGCGAGCAGGCGAAGCCGGTTCGACAACCTGGTTGAACTCTTGGCGATCAATCCGAATGGCGTCCGCACGACGTCGCCGGCGACCGTGATTTTCGTTGCTCGATAGGCGGTCCATTGGCGGGTCTTGTGCGAACTCCTTGCCGCTCTGGATGACCGTCCGATGGCGTCAAGTTCCGGAATACTGCGTGTCGGGCCCGAGGAAAAATCGCCGCTATGACCCAGGCATTCAGCAAGCAGGTCGTGTTCCGGTCGGTGCTCATGGTCACCGGATCGACCTACGTGAACTACGCCAGCGGACTGCTGGTCAGCACCCTGATCGCGCGCAGCCTGGGCCCGGCCGATTACGGCCGCTACTCGTACCTCGTCTGGCTGTGTGGCGTCCTCATCATTTTCTTCACGAACGGACTGACCACTTCGGGCATCCGCTTTGTGTCCGAATGCCTCGGGCGCGGTGACCCCGGGGTCGCAGAAGACGTGCACGGATGGCTGCAGAAGGGCTACTACGCGAGCCTTGCCATCGTGACGCTCGCCTTCTGCGCGTGCGTGCGCTGGTTGGAGCCGGCGGGCTGGGCAGGGCATCTCTGGGTGTTCGCAGCGATCGCGCTGATCAGCGCGGTAGCGAAAGCCCACTACCTGTTCCGCGTGTCCATCGCGAAGGGCTACGGGCTGTTTGGCATGGACGCGGCCACCACCAGCATGATGAGCATCCTCGGATTGCTTGGCACCGTCGCTCTTGCGGTCGCCGGCGCATCGTTGAACGCCTATGTGCTGCTGTTCGCGGCCGTCAGCCTTGGGCACGCGATCGTCGCACAGGTGCTGTCGCGGCGAGCTCGGATCCATCCCCGCCACGAAGCCGTGGATCAGGTGCTGGCTCGACGCATCCGCCAACATCTGTGGTGGACCATCGTGCTGACGATGGTTGGGGCGCTCACCAACAAATCGCTGGAGACGTTCCTGCTCAACAAGTGGGCCGGACCTGAAGCGGTGGGATTCTTCCTCATTGCGGCGGCGCTGACGCGCGGTGGAATCGACTTGCTGTGTTCGGGTCTGAACTCCGTTCTCATGTCGGCGATGAGCCACGCATTCGGTGTCGGAGGAATCGAACGCGTCAATCGCATCCTGATCGACGCGCTGCGCTATTTCGTCTTTCTCGGCTTGCTGCTCGCCGGGGTCGGCGTGCTCTGGGCGAATTCCGTCATCGCGATCATGTACGGCGCGAAGTTCAGCCAGGCGGCCTTTGTGCTGCAGATGATGGTTCTGGTGGGAGGATTGACCCTTGTCGAAGGGGCGTTTGGCGCAGTCCTCTCGACCACGGACAACCAGAAGGCGCGCGTGGCGGCCTCCGTGCTGTATGTCGTCGTCACGGCGGTCACCGCGTTTTCACTGGTTCCCGTATACGGTCTGATGGGCGCCATCTGGGCTCACGTTCTTTCGCGCAGCATAGTGACGCTGGCCATCGCGATCGGCACGACCCGCATGTTGCGGATCCGTCTGCCGTACGCGGAAATCGCACGCCTGCTGGGGGCAGCGGCATGCGGCGCCCTCGCCGCGCTTCCCGTTCTGCTCGTATCTTCGAACCTTGTCGCCCAGTTCATCGCCGGCATCGTGTACGCGACAGCGTATGCGGGAAGCAGCGTGCTGCTGCGCGCCTGGCATCAGCGCGACCTGCAACTCATCGGCTCGGTCGCAACACGGATTCCGATGCTGCGCGCCATACTGCAACGACTTGAGCGGTGGATGCGTGCGCCTGCTGCCGACACACCGCCGTAGCGTGCGAACCCGTCAATGCTCGATGGCGCCGAGATCGTCAGCAGATTTGCGGACCATCGGCCTGAGACGGGCGTCGAGCTGATATTGCACCGGAGGTGCGCCTGCGGATTGCTTGCGCGCCTTGCCGAGGAAGATGGAGCCGCCGTGTGGCAGCAGGGTGCTCGGATCGATCGGTGGAATTGCGCCGGTGATCATGTTCTGGCCGCCGTTGAGCTGGCCGGGGACCGGGTGCCAGGGATCGCTGTCGGCCCAGCCGGCGGTGATCCAGTTTGCGCCCAGGTTGAGGATGCCGCCGGCGGTGTAGCCGACGGCTGCGTCCTGGCCGATGCGCATGGCCGGGTACTGGATGCCCGGGTCGAAAGTGAAGAGGTTGTTCCAGACCTGCGCCGTCTCATCGGTGGTCGACAGGCGGAACAGGAAGGCCGCATTGGCCGTGCCGGTGAAGTGCACCGTGTTGTTGTAGAAGTACAGGGTGCCCTTGCGATAGTTGGCTTCGCTGCCGATGTGGTCGCCGCCGTAGTGGAGCATGACCGTGGTGGCCGGCAACGCGAACTGGTTGCCGTAGACGAAGGCGGTCCGATAGGCAGGGTTGGCAAGCGCGGTCCGCGCATAGTCTTCCGCATCGACCAGGTCGATGCCGTAGGTCCCGTCCTCGATGCGGTTGTAGCGCACCACGGCACCGACGGAGCGGTCCTTGATCGAGTTGCCGGCCGCACCCGGACGCAGCGGCCCGTAGCGGTTGAACTCGTAGGTGATGCCCACGCTCTGGATGTAGGTGGTGTGCATGTGCATGTCACCGACCACCCCGTTGTTGGTCATGGTGTTGCCGGCGATGCGGATGTCCTTGGTCACGTAGTTGGTGGCCCAGTCGGCCGAACGGCTGAAGATCGCCTGCGAGCAATCGGTGATCTCGTTGTCGGCGATCGTGATGTGCTCGCCCTGCTCGATCCAGATGCAGCCGCCGAAGTCCATGTAGGGCTGCACGATGCCGCTGGTGTCGGTGTAGCTGTAGGCGGAGGTCGCGTGCTGCAGCTTGAGGCCGTCGATCTGGACGTAGGTCGGATTGCCGTTGCCGTCGGCGAGGCTGGCGACCAGCATGATGATGCCGCGCTGCTGGTTGATGGTGCTGGCGCTGGAGCGGCCGAAGGACAGGCTCGGGCGCGAGACGGCATTGGCGCCGTCGATGATCGGACGCTCGCCATTGGGTCCCTTGACGCCGCACACGCGCACCGGCGCACTCGCCGTGCCGTGGGCATTGATCGCGACCTTGCCGGTGTACGGGGTGGCGCGATAGAAGATACGTACGGTGTCGCCGGCGGCGAGGTTTTCCCAGGGCACCTGGTCGAGGCTGGCCAGCTGGCCGGCGCCGGGGCCGACCTGGTAGTCGCGCCCTCTACCGGACGCCAGGCACGCCGCCGAAAAGAAAGGCTCCGCCATGAGTGTGGCATTCGACGCACTCGCGACCCGCACCCGACTCTTCGGCCCACCGCCGGCGTGCGCGACCAGGCCGACGCAGGTCAGGACGACCAGACCGACCGTATGAAATTTGCTGACCGGAATGTACATGGGGCTTTGACCTCCGCCGTCGTACAACCGAAGTCGGGCAGGCCCTGGAATCCGTCGGCTTCCGGCGAAGACTGCCGCTGTTCCAGCGTGTGTGCGATCAGGCTCAAATCGCCTCGACCGCAGGCCGCGCGGACCCGACATTGTAGATCACGCGGGCAATGAAGCGCGTGGCGTTCACATCCCGAGGGCCAATCCTGGGCAGCTGGAACTTGCTGGAGCGTCGCGTCGCAACACCCCAGCCCGTCGAGAAGGCCGCGCGGTAACCAGCTTCCTCGACCATGCGTGCATGCGCAATCGTGTAGTCGGTACCCGGCTTGCCGTTCGGATATGCGAACAAGGTGGGGGCCGTGCCGATCAGCGCTGCGAGATCGTTGCGGTTCTCGGTGATCTGGATGCGCGCCTGTTCATCCGTAAGGCTTGCGAGAATCGGGTGATCGACGGTATGGCCGCCGACCGACATGCCATGTTTGACGAGGTCGCGAACCTGTTCCGGCGTCATCATGAGATCCGCCGGGAGATGGCCCTGCACGATCGACGCGAGCCTGTCACAGGCAGCGAGCCGGCGTTCGACAGGCAGATACTTCACTGCTCCGACAAACTCGGCAAACAAGCGAGCGCGTGATGCGTCGTCGTGGATATTGTGGGTAGCCAGACCGATCCACGAAAGGTCTATCTCACCCAACGGCAGGCGGCGCACGACTTCGATCACCGTATCGTTGAACATCCGCCCGGTGCCGAGGTAGCCGGTGGCAATGAAGAATGTCGCGACGAGACCATGCCGCCGCAGGATCGGAACGGCGATCTCGAAATTGTCCCGGTAGCCGTCGTCAAACGTTATGCAGGCCGCGCGCGCCGGCAAGGTTCCGGAACCGAGTCGGTCGACCGCCTCGTCAAGCGGCAGCACCCTGAACACATTCGCGACTGCACGCATGTGCGCATCGAAGATCGCAGCATCCGGCTCCGTCGGCAGCAAGGTATCCGACCTGCGCAGGACCCGGTGATAAAACAGGATCGGCAAACGTGCACGATCTCCCGCTGGCGCCACACAGCGGCAAACGGTGCGCATCAACGAGTAAGCGACGGACACTCTGCATGCCCCCTGACGTCGATGTACAACGACCAGGCGATTGGATCACCATTCACCGATTCTATCCGATGCACCGATCGCTCCTGCGTCGGACGCAGTATTGTGCCGACAGGTTCGCACCTACTGCCATTCGCTCAGCATCGCCGAGATCGTACCGGGCGCGGCGTCGCGTGACCACGCGGGTAGCGTTCCGATGTCCGGAGATAGTCATCGAGCTTCACCCGCGACTCTTACCGATCTCCAGCGATGATCTCGATTGTCGTTGATCGAGTATCCCACGGATTGCCAACGGGCAGCTGAAAGGCTCCCGCCAAGTGAGGCGGCGTTACTTTGCCACGCGCGCCCGATGTAGCACAGCGCGGCCCCTTCCCGAGAAGCGTGCTGCCGGGGATCGGCCCGTTACCGGATCGAATGCGGCGATTTCGTTCGTCACGGACGTCCCCGGCCTCCATGGCGCCGCCCCGGCCGAGGCGGTTGCCATTACGCGCCAGGTCGCGTGCGGTGAAATCCATCAGCCCGCCCCCTGTCAGTCAAAATTAATCGCGTCTTGCGTAATTGCCTGCCATCACCCCGAAACAGCAGCCGAGACGATTCACGGCCTGCCCTTCGAGGGGCCTGCCGGAATCCCGACACGCGATGGAAAATGCTTCGAAATGAATAATTCCAGCGAAGGCCTCCGCCTCGATGGCCGAAACTCATGCGCAGTTATCGAGGCAGCCATTTCACAGATGCCATATTTTCCAGAACCGTTAAAAGACAACAAATACAGTCCTCGAATTTGAGTGGATGCCCATCACTTCCAAACGGCACGACCACGCCGGCAAAGTCATGCACATCAGACACTTGCAATATTTCAAATAAGTCGAAAAAGCGGTTGTTAAAATGCAGCTAACGTTAAATATCCGACAATGAGAAGCACGTCACCTTTCATGATGTTTTGAATCAATCCCGCGCTTTTCATGGAACACAACTGTTTACCTGTTCACAGTATTAGTGAGAAATCGAACAGTAGTCTGCGCCCCTCCTGATTTGAAAGAGCGGGTTGCATGAAACAGTTCCTTCCAAGCGTCGCCAGTCGGCACGTAAAAAGATTGTGTGGTTCGCCGCTGGTGACATTGGTTGGCAAGACCTCATTCGCCCTGCTGGTGATGTTTCAGCTCGCGGCGACAGCCAGCGCCGCGCAGCCTGCAGCGACGACCGACAGTGTTTTCAGCGACGGATTCGACGTTGCTTCGTCCCCGCCCCCGCCGCCGTCCCTGGTATCGCAGCCGTGCGTGCCATCCGGCCTCGGCATCGATTATCAGGT
>NZ_BAAAEU010000009.1:0-1027 GCF_039523175.1 Dokdonella soli | reverse complement strand
CGTACATCACATACGACGAAGGTGAAGAGCGCTGGTTGTTGTTGATGCTGCTGCATCACCTGATCGAAGATTTTACAACCGCCAATTTCATCCGGTCAGAATTGCAAGTCCATTTAATGGGTTCGATTGACCAATTACCGAAGCCATTGCCGTTCCGTAATTTTGTGGCGCAGGCACGTTGGGGCGTGAGCCAAAAGGATCATGAGACATTCTTCCGCAAGATGCTGGGGGACGTGTACGAACCGACTATCCCGTTTGGATTGGCGCCAGTGCAAGGTGACGGACGCGGGATTGGACAGGCGCACATGGAAGTAGCGTCAGGCTTGGCCCGACGATTGAGGCACAGAGCCCGCAAACTCGGAGTGAACGTTGCAAGTCTGTGTCATCTGGCGTGGGCGCAAGTACTGGCGCGGATATCGGGACGCGAGGATGTGGTGTTCGGCACCGTGCTGTTCGGTCGCATGCACGGAGGAGAAGGCTCGGATCGTGTGATGGGTTTGTTCATCAACACGCTACCGATACGGATCAAGGTAGGTGAAGAAGACGTGCGAACAGCGGTGCGCAGCACGCACGGCGCACTGGCCGACCTGCTGCGCCATGAGCATGCATCGTTGGCTTTGGCGCAGCGCTGCAGCGGAGTGATGTCGCCGACGCCGTTGTTTACGGTGCTACTCAACTACCGGCATAGCGCAGGAGCATCTAAAGCGGGGGCGGCAGAAGCCGTGCGAGCGTGGGAAGGAATCGAGCATCTGGCGGCAGAGGAGCGGACTAACTATCCGCTGACGTTGTTGGTGGACGATTGGGAGGATGGGTTTGGATTGACGGCCCAGGTGCAGGCGCCGATCGATGCGATGCGAATATGTCAGTACATGCATGCAGCGCTGGAGCGATTGACAGAGGCCTTGGAGGGGGGGGCGGACATAGCGATCAGCAGTCTGGACGTCATGCCGGTGGCGGAACGCCGACAGGTGGTGGAGGAATGGAATGCAACGCAGCGGGAGTATCCGCGCGATCAGTGCATCCACGA
>NZ_BAAAEU010000008.1:0-190678 GCF_039523175.1 Dokdonella soli | reverse complement strand
AAGCCGTCGTCTCGACCGTGAAGCTCTCGCCGCAACCGCACTCGCCGGTCGCGTTCGGGTTGCGGAACACGAACGCGGCGTTGAGGCCCTGACGCTGGAAGTCGATCTCGGTGCCGTCGACGAACGGCAGCGCCTTGCGGTCGATGACCAGGCGCAGCCCGTCCTGTTCGAACACCTGATCGTTCTCGGCGATCGAATCGGCGAGATCGACCGTGTAGCCGAAGCCCGAGCAGCCGGTCCGCTTGATGCCGAAACGCACGCCGAGCGCGTCCGGTTCCTTGGCGAGGAAATCCTGCATGCGCTGGCGCGCGGCGGTGGTGAGCTGGATGGCCATGATTTGAGTGCTAATCCGGAATCGGGACGATTGTAGCGTGACGCGGCACGAACGCCGATTCCGCTATCATCGCGGGCCCCAAGATCGCGAGCCCTCACCCTCCGGTGAGTTGGGCGCTTCCAGCAGGAGTTTCAAGGTATGTCGGTAGCCGATAGCAGCGCGATCGATGCGCGAATCGTGGATGTGAAGCACGCCATGTCGGGCGCGATCGCGCCGGGCACCCGGGTCAAGATGCGAGGTTGGGTGCGCACGCGCCGTGATTCCAAGGCAGGTCTGTCCTTCGTCAATCTCAGCGACGGTTCCTGCTTCGATCCGATCCAGGTCATTGCGCCGAGTTCGCTGCCGAACTACGACAACGAGATCGCACGCCTGACGGCCGGCTGCGCGATCGTCGCCGAGGGCGAACTGGTGGCCTCGCAGGGCAAGGGCCAGTCGTTCGAGGTCCAGGCGAGCCGCATCGAAGTCGTCGGCTGGATCGACGACCCGGAAACCTACCCGATCCAGCCCAAGCCGCATTCGCCGGAATTCCTGCGCGAGGTCGCACACCTGCGCCCGCGCACGAACCTGTTCGGCGCGGTCAGCCGCGTGCGCCACACGATCGCGAACGCGATCCATCGCTATTTCGACGAGAACGGCTATTTCTGGGTCAACACGCCGATCATCACGACCTCGGACACCGAGGGCGCCGGCGAGATGTTCCGCGTCTCGACCCTGGACATGATGAACCCGCCGCGCACCGACACGGGCGCGATCGACTACAAGAAGGATTTCTTCGGCAAGGAAACCTTCCTGAGCGTCTCGGGCCAGCTCAACGTCGAGGGCTATTGCCTCGCGCTGAGCAAGGTCTACACGTTCGGCCCGACCTTCCGCGCCGAGAACTCGCACACCACGCGCCATCTCGCCGAGTTCTGGATGGTCGAGCCGGAGATCGCGTTCGCCGACCTCGCCGAGAACGCGCGCGTCGCCGAGGACTTCCTCAAGTTCATCTTCCGCATGGTGCTCGCCGAGCGCCCGGACGACATGGCGTTCTTCGCCGAGCGCGTCGAGAAAACCGCGATCTCGCGCCTGGAATCGATCATCGCCACACCGTTTGCGCGCATCGACTACACCGAGGCGGTCGACATCCTGAAGAAGTCCGGCAGGAAGTTCGACTACGCGGTCGAATGGGGCGCGGACCTGCAGACCGAGCACGAACGCTTCCTGACCGAGCAGCATGTCGGCGGGCCGGTCGTGGTCACGAACTACCCGGAGAAGATCAAGGCGTTCTACATGCGCCTCAATGACGACGGCCGCACCGTCGCCGCGATGGACGTGCTCGCGCCCGGCATCGGCGAGATCATCGGCGGCTCGCAGCGCGAGGAGCGCCTCGACGTGCTCGACCGGCGCATCGCGCAGTTCGGCCTCGATCCGAACATGTATTCCTGGTATCGCGACTTCCGCCGCTACGGCACCGTGCCGCACGCGGGCTTCGGGCTCGGCTTCGAGCGCCTGGTCGTCTACGTCTGCGGTCTCGCCAACATCCGCGATGCGATCCCGTATCCGCGTGCGCCGGGCTCGGCGGAGTTCTGACCCATGTCTGGATTCGTCCATCCTGGACTCATGCCGACGGGCGCTCCCTGCCTGCGGCGCGAACAGCCCTTTGCGCGAGAGTCCCGTCCATGACCCTGCTCGCCACCCGCGAATTCCTGCTGATCATGGGCCTCGGCCTGATCGTGGCCGGACTCACCACCTACGTGATCACCTGGATGCTGGTCGCGGTGCACCTGCGCGATCATCATGCGGCCGAACACGCGCGCCTGCGCGGCTTCATGTTCGCGCCGCACGCGTTCGGCTGGTACCTCGCCGCACGCTGGCGCGCCCTGCGCGACCGCGACCTCAGCGCGCTCGCGGTGCTCGGCAGCATCGGCGCCTGGGCGATCATCGGCGGCGCCGCGATCGCGATCATGTCCAAACTGCTCGCCTATGCGGGGGCCGCATCATGAGCACGCACGAATCGCAATGGTGGCTGGCCGCTTTCGGTGACACCTTGGTCTGGGCGCGTCTCGACGTGCTCGACTCCGGCATCGCCGAGGTCTTCGACAACGACGGCCGCATCCTGCGCTACGACGACGAGACCGCCGCGCGCATGGCCCTGCTCGACGCCGAGTTCCGCGCGCTCGACGGCCTCGACGAAGACGACGCCGCCCTGCTCGGCTTCGACCTCGAGGAGATCGAGCCGCCGCAGGGCGACAGCGACGAGGAACTGCTGCCGCGCATGGTGCAGAAGCTGCCATCGCAGCACTGATGAGTTACGTTCGCCCTGAGGTATCGAAGGGCGAAACCCGCAACCTGTACGTTTTCGCGGACCGTTCGTGCTTCGATACCTCAGCACGAACGGTCTTGAGAGTCATTTCGCGACGAGAACCACCATGAACCTCGACCTCACCGGCAAACACGCGCTCGTCTGCGGCGGCTCGCAGGGCATCGGCCGCGCGGCGGCGATCGAACTCGCGGCGCTTGGCGCCGACGTGACCCTGCTCGCGCGCTCGCGCGACGCGCTCGAGGCCGCACTCGCCACGCTGCCGAAGACGCATGCGGCGCAACAGCACGCCTGGATCGCGGCGGACATGAGCGAGCACGCCGAGCTGCGCGCGAAGGTCGAGGCGACCGTCAATGCGCATCCGGTGCAGATCCTGGTCAACAACAGCGGCGGTCCGCCCGGCGGACCGGCCCACACCGCCGCGCCTGACGAATTCCTGCGCGCATTCAACCAGCACCTGATCGGTGCGCAGACCCTGCTGCAGGCGGTGCTGCCGGGCATGAAGGCATCGGGTTACGGTCGCATCGTCAACGTGATCTCGACCTCGGTGAAGGAACCGATCAGGAATCTCGGCGTATCGAACACGATCCGCGGGGCGACCGCGAGCTGGGCGAAGACGCTGGCCGGCGAACTTGGCGTACATGGCATCACGGTCAACAACGTGCTGCCCGGCTACACGCAGACGCAGCGCCTCGAACAGATCCTCGTCGACCGCACCAAGGCGACCGGCAAGAGCAGCGCCGAGATCGAGCAGGCGATGCTGGCGACGGTGCCGGCCGGACGCTTCGCGAAGCCGGCCGAGATTGCCGCCGTGATCGCGTTCCTGGCAACGCCGGCCGCGGCCTATGTCAACGGCATCAACGTGCCGGTCGACGGCGGACGCATGCAGTCAATGTAACGCGATACCCGCTCGGCGACGCTCGCGCATTGCACGCGAGCGCGACACTTGGAACCCTCTCACACGAAACCCGCCGCGGCAGACGAAAGCCTGCCGCGGCGGCCACGCTCAGAAACTGTAATCGAAACGCGCGTAGTAGGACCCGCCGTTTATGCCGAACGGACAGGTTTCCCAGCAATAGGTGAAGCCGAGTTCCGGAAACGGAGCGCCTGTCGTCCGATCCCACTTGTCCGGGTAGGTATCGAAGATATTCAGGCCGCCGACCGAAACCTTCGCATTCCGCGTGAATGCGTAGGCCACATTCAGATCGAACAGCCACTTGCCGCCCCACTTCTGAATGATGCCCGGCGTGAAACCCTGGCCCTCGACATCACCGAAGTAGTTGGCGCGCGCGGTCAGGTCCCAGCCGCCCGTCTTGTAGTTGGCCGACAACACGTAGTGCTGGCGCGGCTGGCCCTTCTCGACCAGGGTCACCTGAGTGTCGTCGAACAACACGTTCGGCGGCAGGATTGCCGACTGCGACTTGCGCTTGGTCACCTTGGTGTGACTGAAGTTGGCATCCGCAGACAGGGTGACGTCATCGCCGTTGCTCAGCGGGATATCCTGCTCGGCGACGAGGTCGAGACCGGTGGTGCGCGTGTCGATGGCATTGGTGAAAAACAGCACCTGGCCCACGTGCAGCGGATCGAGGATGCGGCGGATCGGGCAGTTCGACAGATCCGGCGCACAGCTCGCCGCGCTTTCCGGCTGGATATTGCTGGAGAAGATGATGCGGTTGTTGATCTTGATGCGATACAGGTCGGCGGTCAGGCGCGTATGGTCGGCCGGTTGCGCGACGATGCCGAGGCTGCCGTTGATCGAGGTTTCCTCCTTCAGCGGCTGAATACCGAACGCGCTCGTGACCGCGCTGCCCTGACGCGCGGTCAAGGTGTCGGTCAACACGCCTGCCGAATTCAGGTTGGTCGAAACCTGGCTATAGAACTCCTGCTGCACGCCCGGTGCGCGGAAACCATTCGCGATCGTGCCGCGTAAGGCGAAACTCGGGGTGAAGTCGTAGCGGCCGGTCAGCTTGCCGGTCAGGGTGCTGCCGAAATCCGAGTAGTGCTCCCAGCGCGCCGCCGCACTGGCGAGAAAATGCTCGGTCAACTGGTTCTCGGCATCGATATACAGCGCGATGTTGTCGCGCCCGTCGTCGACTGCGGTCCCCGGCGTGAAGCCGGGAAAGCCCTGCGTACCCGGCGCCGCGAAGCCGCCATTCTGGTTGTGGATGACGATGCTGCCGTTGTTCGTGCGGCCATAGGTATAGGAAACCGGGTCGCCCGGGGTGATCTTGTAGTTCTCGTCGCGATATTCGAAACCGGTGCCGACGTAGATCGGGGCGGTGCCGATGCCCCAGTCGAGCGAGCCTTTGAAATCCGCATCGAATGCGATCTGGTCATAGGCGAGCGCACCGGTGAACGCGGACCTCGGCGACTGCGCGTAGATGCCGCCGCCCGGCTTGGGCTCATACCACCAGCTCACGTTGACCGTATTGCCTTCGTGGAAGTCGAACTTGTTGCGGCCGTAATTGACCGACAGGTCGTAGGACCAAATATCGTTGATCGGCGCTCGATAGCCGAACACGAGCGAAGCATCGGTTGTCTTTGTCAGGATGTTCGGCAGGAAGCCATTCGGGTAGATGTCCGGCACCGTGCGATCGTCGCCCTTGCTGCGAAAGAAGCCTGACGAATCGCCCTTGCGACGCGAGGCGCCGCCGAACCAGTACACCTCGCCGGTACCGAACGGCAAGCCGCCGTTGAGCCAGAAGTACAGATCCTTGGCGATCGGGTCGCCGAGGCGCTGGTCCACGCGCGGCGGATTCACGCGCAGCGAATCCGGTCCGGCGCGATTGGTCTCGTCACGATGGCGGTATTCGAGCGACAGGTTGTTGTAGCCGCCCTCGCCGAATTTGAAGCCGGTGTTGACGCTGCCGCTGTACAGCTCGCCGTCGCCTTTGTAGGTCTGGCCAGCCTGGCCGGAAAGCTGGGTCTCGTCGGTCTGCTTCTTCAGGATGATGTTGACCACGCCGGCGATCGCGTCCGAGCCGTACTGCGCGGCGGCACCGTCGCGCAGAACCTCGATGTGGTCGATCATCGACTCCGGAATCGCGTTGATGTCGGTGCCCGCCGAGCCGCGGCCGACTGTCTGCTGCACGTTGACCAGCGCCTGCTGATGACGGCGCTTGCCGTTGATCAGCACCAGCACCTGATCCGGACCAAGGCCGCGCAGGGTGATCGGGCGGATGATGTCGGTGCCGTCGCTGACGAAGGTCGTCGAGAAGTTCACCGACGGCTCCAGCGTCTGCAGCAGCTTGCCGACCTCGAGCGAACCGGCCGATTGCAACGCCTCGCGCGCGATCGTGTCGATCGGAGTCGGCGAGTCCTGCACGGTGTGACCTTTCGCGCGCGAACCCGTCACGACGATCGTGCCGAGTTCGGTCTTTTCCTTCCTGATCTCGTCCGTCGACTTTTCTTGAGCGGCTCCAGCCGTCTGCTCGTCCGCGTGTGCGGACAGCACGACCAGCAGGGCGGCGGCCAGCATGTTACGGGCGAAGCCCAGCTTGGCCCGCGAGTAGTTCAATGTTTTCACTGCACTCTCCCAAATGCATTGCCGGTGGCGCCGGCTGGTTGACGTATCGCAAACCGGATCCCGCATCCGGGCTGTCCAACGACCCCAACATAATCATTACAAAATACTTACGAAATGCTTACGCTCCCTCCGCCCGCCTGAATTCGTGCGCTTCGCACAGAACGATGCCCCCTGCAGAATCCCCGCTCGCGGGCGAATACACACAGCCGGCTACAATGCCCGGATGGTCTTGAATATCGCCGCCTATCACTTCACTCCGATCACCGCCCCCGCTGCGCTCGTCTCCGAGCTGCATGCCCATGCGGAACGAAACGCGCTGCGCGGCACCGTGCTGGTCGCGTCGGAGGGTCTGAACCTGTTCCTCGCCGGCGCAGCGGAGGCCATCGCGGACTTCCTCGATGTGCTGCGCGCCGACACGCGCTTTGCCGATATCGTCGTCAAGCAGAGCCGTAGCGCGGAGCAGCCGTTCTCGCAGCTGAAGGTCAAGCACAAGCGCGAAACGATCACGTTCCGCCAGCCGGATGTCTCGCCGCTCGCCGGACGCGCCCCGGCGCTGGCACCGGCCACACTGGCGCGCTGGATCGAACAAGGTCACGACGACGACGGCCAGCGTCTCGTCCTGCTCGACACGCGCAACCGGGAGGAAATCCGTCACGGAACCTTTGCCGGCGCGCTGACCCTTCCGATCGACCGCTTCACCGATTTTCCCGAAGCCGTCGCCGCGCAGCGTGAAGCGCTCGCCGATGCGACCGTGGTCAGCTTCTGCACCGGCGGCATCCGCTGCGAGAAGGCCGCGCTGTGGATGCAGGCCAGCGGTATCGACAACGTCTGGCAGCTCGACGGCGGCATCCTCGGCTACTTCGAGCAGGTCGGCGACTACGGCTACGAGGGGCATTGCTTCGTGTTCGACCAGCGCGTCGCGCTGGACGCCGCGCTGCAGCCGCTTGCTGCCAAGCCCGGCCCCAATGGCGCCGCCGAACGATGAACACCCAGTGGCCCCGGTCGTTTCCGCGACACGGGCTCGCCGGACCATACCCTTTCCTTGCCGCGAGCCGCTAAGCTCGCGGCAATGACCGCTCCCCTTACTCTCGCGAACCTGATCGACGGGCGGCAGCAGGAACCGCGCGCGGGCCGCTATCTCGACGTGTTCGAACCCGCGATCGGCGCGGTGTTCGCGCGCTGCCCGGATTCCGACGCCGCCGATGTCGACGCCGCCGTCGCGGCCGCGCAACGCGCCGCGCCCGACTGGGCCGCGACGCCGGCCGAGCAGCGCGCGCAGTTGCTGAACCGCCTCGCCGATCTGGTCGAGCGCGACCTCGATGATCTTGCACGACTCGAATCGCGCGACAGCGGCAAACCGGTGCAGCTTGCGCGCAGTCTCGACATCCCGCGTGCGGTGGCGAACCTGCGCTTCTTCGCGGCTGCGATCACGCAGTGGCCGGGTGAGGCGCACCCGATGGACGGGCGTGCGATCAACTACACGCTGCGCCAGCCGCTCGGCGTGGTCGCCTGCATCTCGCCGTGGAACCTGCCGCTGTACCTGTTCACCTGGAAGATCGCGCCGGCGCTCGCGGCGGGCAACGCGGTCGTCGCGAAGCCGTCCGAGGTCACGCCCTGCACCGCGGCGCGCCTCGGCGAACTCGCGATCGAGGCCGGCTTTCCGTCGGGCGTGCTGAACATCGTGCACGGCAACGGGCCGCAGGTCGGACAGGCGCTCGTCGAGCACGCACAGGTCAAGGCGATCTCATTCACGGGCAGCACGAAGACCGGTGCCGCAATCGCGGCTGCCGCTGCGCCGAAGTTCAAGAAGCTGTCGCTGGAAATGGGTGGCAAGAATCCGGCGATCGTGTTCGCCGATGCGGACCTGTCCGACGCGAACCTCGACACGATCGTGCGCTCGGGCTTCGCCAATCAGGGCGAGATCTGCCTGTGCGGCTCGCGCCTGCTGGTCGAACGCTCGATCTACGACGACTTCAAGGAGTGCTATCTCGAGCGCGTGCGCGCGTTGCGCGTCGGCGACCCGAACGCTGCGGCCAGCGACCTCGGTGCGCTGGTCTCGAAAGCGCACTTCGACAAGGTGACCGCCTGCATCGAACGCGCCCGCACCGATGGCGGTCATGTTCTCTGCGGCGGCGACGCGGTGCGCGTCGACGGTCGTTGCGCCGACGGCTGGTTCGTGGCGCCGACCGTGATCGAGGGCCTGCCGAACGACAGCGTGACCAACCAGGAGGAGATCTTCGGGCCGGTCGTCACGCTGATTCCGTTCGATGGCGAGGACGAAGCGATCGCTATCGCGAACGGCACCGGCTATGGGCTCGCCGCGTCGCTGTGGACCTCAAACCTCGACCGCGCGCACCGCGTTGCCGCGAAACTCGAGTTCGGCATCGCCTGGATCAATTGCTGGCTACTGCGCGACCTGCGCACGCCGTTCGGCGGCGTCAAGAATTCCGGCGTCGGCCGCGAAGGCGGCGTCGAGGCATTGCGCTTCTTCACCGAGCCGAAGAACATCTGCATCCGACTCAGCTGACCCGGACCATGGCCGATCTCGACGATCTCCTGCGACGCAACCACGCCTGGTCCGATGCGCTTCGCGCGCAGGACCCGCAGTTCTTCAAGCGCCTTTCCGACCAGCAGGCGCCGAAATACCTGTGGATCGGCTGCTCGGACTCGCGCGTGCCGGCCAACCAGATCATCGACATGGCGCCGGGCGAAGTGTTCGTGCACCGCAACGTCGCCAATGTCGTCGTGCATACCGACCTGAATGCGCTCTCCACGATCCAGTTCGCGGTCGACGTGCTCAAGGTCGAGCACATCCTCGTCGTCGGCCACTACGGTTGCGGCGGCGTGCAGGCGGTGCTCGACGAGCGCCGCATGGGCCTGGTCGACAACTGGTTGCGCCACGTCGGCGACGTGAGGCACAAGCACGCCGAGGCGTTGGGATGCATCGACGACCCGCAGCAGCGACATGCCAGACTCTGCGAACTCAACGTGATCGAGCAGGCGGTGAACGTGTGCCAGACGACCGTCGTGATGGACGCCTGGGAGCGCGGCCAGAACCTCAGCGTGCACGGCTGGATCTACAGCCTGCGCGACGGGCGGGTGAATGACCTCGGCCTGCATGTTTCCGCGAGCGACCAGATCGCCACTGCAACGGCCAACGCGCTGGCGCGGGCCACTCGCGGCAGCGGCGCATGAATCGCGTATTGGCAGCTATGGAGGAGAAAATGGCGATCTCGGGCGTAGTCACGCAGTTGCGCACCACCGATATGGCCTCATCCATTCGCTTCTATACGGAGAAGCGGGGGCTGGCTGTCGAATTCAATTATCAGGATTTCTACACAGGAGTTCGTGCCGGGAGTCAGATCTTTCACCTGAAGCTGGTGGATGAAAAGGATCCATCAATCTCATTCATAGAAGATGGCGGGCATTTCCATCTCTACCTTGAGACCAAGGGAGTAGAGGACTTTGCCGCGCAACTGAAGGCGAAGAACGTTCCTCTGGTGAAAGACGTGCATGAGACGCCTTGGAGAACACGAGAAATCGTCATCCATGACGATCAGGGCCATACCTTGTACCTCGGTGAGCCACTGTAGCCGCCAACAATTCAAGCCGAACCCGCTTCGCGGGCTTCATGTGGATTCCCGTTTCCAGCAAAGGATGACGACAACGATGCGGATCGCCTGGATTGCCCTGCTCGCCTGCCTGTTCCCGTTTGTCGCCGCTACGGCGCAGGAGGAACAGCTCTCGCCCTATCAATGGCAACAAGCGCAGAAGGTCGCGTTCGACAAGTCCGAGAAGGTCTATGCCGACGCGCTCAAGCGAAACGGGCTGCTCGCGCAATACAAGGCGATGCGCGACGCATATCGGTCCGACAAGGGCAAGGCGTTCCGCATCGTGTTCGGCCAGTACATGAGCTGGTACCAGAGCTTCGTCGGTGACTATCCGGGCGCGCACGATTCCTACTCGATCCGCCAGCTGGCTTCATCGGACGATGCGTCGTCGCCACTTTCGGGCGGCTACACGCCCAAGTCCGCGCTCGATGCAGTCGCGGAACTGGCCAAGGGCCGCAAGGCGATTTTCTTCAACGAGGCGCACAACGTGCCGCTCACGCGCACGTTGACGGTCGAGCTGCTGTCGAAGCTGCGCGCGGAAGGCTACACGTATTTCGCGGCCGAGACGCTGTATGCGAGCGACGCCGATCTGCAGAAGCGCGGTTATCCGGTGCCGGCCAGCGGGTTCTACACGATGGAACCGATCTCCGCGGAAATGGTGCGCACTGCCTTGCAACTGGGCTTCAAGGTCGTCGCTTACGAAAGCGAAAAGCCAGGAAACGGCGACGTGCGCGAGTACGACCAGGCCAAGAACCTCAACGAGCGCGTGTTCAAGCACGATCCCGACGCACGCCTCGTCGTCAACGCCGGCTACGCTCACATCCAGGAGAACGGCAAGTACCTTGGCGGCAAGAGCATGGCCCAGCATTTCCGCAAGCTGACCGGCATCGATCCGCTGACCATCGAGCAGACCATGCTGATCGAACATCCGCCCGGCACCGAGAACCATCCGTATTACCGCGCGGTCATCGACAGCCTGCATCCGAAGGAACCGATCGTGTTCGAGGGCAAGAACGGCAAACCGTGGTCGCTGAAGCCGGGCGCCTATGAGGTCAGCGTGTTCTTCCCGCCGGACGAACTGCGCGACGAGCGCCCGACCTGGCTCGATCTCGGCGGCCTGCGCAAGCCGTACTCGGTCAACGGCAGCATGTGCCAGAACGAATATCCGTGCCTGATCGAAGCGCGCTATGCAAAGGAAGGCGACGATGCGATTCCGGCGGACCGGCTTGTGCTCGACCCGGTCAAGGCGGCCGAGCGCCTCGAGGAACGCCTGATACAGAGGCGCCCGCAAACGCACGGCGATCTCTACCTGCGGCCCGGCACCTACCGGATCACCGGCTTGGCCACCGACAACCGCACCCTGTTCCGCCAGGAGGTCGTCATCGGCGACAAGGCCCAGTCTGCGCAAACCGCTGCCCAATGAGCGAACCGATCCGCACCGATGCGGCGCCGGCTCCGGTCGGCGCCTACCCGCACGCGCGCCGCGTGGGCGACCTGCTGTTCCTGTCCGGTGTCGGGCCGCGCATTCCCGGTACGAATGCGATTCCCGGCAACGTGCACGGCGCGGATGGCATGCTCGTCGCCTACGACATCGAGGCGCAGTGCCGCCAGGTGTTCGCGAACGTGCGCGCCGTGCTCGAGGCCAGCGGTGCGCGCTGGGAGGATCTGGTCGACGTGACCGTTTTCCTGACCGACATGGCGCGTGATTTCGCGGCCTACAATCGCGTCTACGCCGAGCACTTCGCCGATCCCGCGAATGCGCCGTGCCGCACCACGCTCGGCATCACCGCCTTGCCGACGCCGATCGCGATCGAATTGAAGTGCATCGCTGTGATTCCCAACAGACCGCGATGACTCACAGCTTGTGGCAGCACACCAAGATGGCCGTTTTCTCTTTGTTGACGGTCATGTACCTGTTTCTGGCGGGTATGTTGCTGCTTGGTCTGCTCAATGGGCACACGCTCTTTGGGCTCGCGCAGCCATTTCGCCGATGGGCTGATGCTTACGCAATGTCCGCATTGATGCTGTATTTTCCGGTCGGGTTGCTCGGCCTGATCGGCTCGCTGGTTGCGATGAAGCGGTCCAACGCCACATCCACAAGGTCGTTCGTTTCGAAAGCCCTTTTCGGTGCGACGGCCTTCTACACGCTCGTGTTTGTTCTCTGCGTTTTGACGCTGCGAGGCGGCGTCGCCTGACTGGCACAATCGGCCTTACACTTGGCCCTGGATCAATCCAGGCGAGATGAAATGCTGGTACCCCCGCTGAATTTCCAACGCTGGATCGACGCGCACCGCCACCTGCTGAAGCCGCCGGTGGGCAACAAGTGCATCGTCGACGGCGACTTCATCGTGATGGTGGTCGGCGGGCCGAACGCGCGCACCGATTACCACTGGGACGAGGGCCCGGAGTTCTTCCACCAGCTCGAAGGCGAGATGGTGCTGAAGATCCAGGAGGACGGCCGCGTGCGCGACATACCGATCCGCGCCGGCGAGATCTTCTACCTGCCGCCACGCGTGCCGCATTCGCCGCAGCGCATGCCGGATTCGATCGGCCTGGTGATCGAGCGCAAGCGCCTGGCGCACGAGCAGGACGGCCTGCTCTGGTACTGCGAGCGCTGCAACCACAAGCTCTACGAGGAATTCTTCCATCTGCACGACATCGAAGCCGATTTCCCGCGCGTGTTCGAGCGCTTCTACCGCTCGCTCGACGCGCGTACCTGCGACGCGTGCAGCCACGTGAATCCGGCGCCGGAGAAGTACCGAACCTGATCGGTTCACCGGCCGATCGCCCACCCGATCGTGACCGTAGGAGCGGCTTCAGCCGCGATGCCTTCAAGCCCTTCCCTTCAAGGGGATGGTTGAGTGGGGATGGCGTTCGTTTCGCGCAGAGCACACGCATCGCGGCTGAAGCCGCTCCTACGGGAGACTCGCAGACGATGACGCTCACCACACCATGCTGCGCAGCCTGATCGAGATCAAACCACGCGACGTGCCGCTGCGCGTCGCGTTGCGCAATGCCGCCGCCGTGGTGCTGCCGCTCGGCGTCGGCATCGCCAGCGGCCACGTCTCGATCGGCCTCGGCATCGCCGCCGGCGCATTGAACACGATGTTCACCGACCAGCCGGGGCCCTATCGGCTGCGCATGCAGCGCATGCTGTTGACCGCACTCGCGGCAGGTGTTTCCGCGTTCGTCGGCTGCCTGCTCGGCGCGAGTACGCCCCTGCTCGCGATCGCAGCCCTGCTCTGGGGCATCGGCGGCGGCCTGCTGGTCGCGCTCGGTACCGACGCGGGACGTGCCGGCCTGACCAGCATGATCCTGCTCGTGATCACTGCCGCGCAGCCGCGTGCGCCCGCCGACGCCTTGGCGACCGCGCTGCTGATCTTCGCCGGCGGCGTGTTGCAGACCGTGTTCGCGATCGCCGCGTGGCCGCTGCAGCGCTATCGGCCGGAACGGCATGCGCTGGCCGAGATCTGCCGCCAGCTCGGCGAGAGCGCGCGGCGAAGCGCCGACCACACGCAGGCGCCGCCGGTCACGCAGGCGCTGCTCGACGTCGAGGGCCTGCTGCACGGCACGCATCGCGCACGCGGCGAGGCGATGGAGACCTTCCGCGTGCTCGCGGAACTGGTCGAGCGCGTCCGCCTCGAACTGCTGGCGCTCGGCGACCTGCGCGCGATGCTCGACGAGGGCGAGGCAAAGTCGACGCTCGGCCGCGTGCTCGAATACGCGGCGCGCGCGCTCGACGCGCTCGCCGTGGCGCTCGAGCGCGGCACCAGTCCGCTCGCCGCAGCGGCGGCCATGGAAGGCTACGATGCGGCGCAGGCCGCGCTGGTCGGATTGCACGATCGTGCGACGGACCGCCGCCTGCGGCGCCGGCTGGTCATCGCGATCGCACGGGCGCAGGGATTGGCCGGCCAGCTGCGCGCGGCACTACGCAACGCCGACTTCGCGGGCAGCAGCGGCGAGTTGCGTGCACAAGCCGCGGAAGCGCGCATGCCGCGCGGACTGCGCCCGCGCAGCACGCTGGCCACACTGCGCGCGAACCTCAGTCTTTCATCGATCGCGTTCCGGCACGCCCTGCGCTGCGGCGTCTGCCTGGCGCTCAGCGTCGCTGGCGCCCGCATCGCCGGCCTCGAGCACGGTTACTGGATCCCGATGACGGTCGCGATCGTGCTCAAGCCGGATTTCGCCGGCACGTTCCGTTTCGGCCTGCTGCGCGTGATGGGCACCCTGCTCGGCCTCGTGCTGACCACGGCACTGGTCCACTATGCGTTCGGCGGCGTCTGGGAGGAGCTCGCGCTGCTCGCCCTGCTCAGCATCGGTTTCCGCATGCTGGTTACGGTGCACTACGGCCTCGGCGTGATGATGCTGACCGGCCTCGTCGTCATCCTGCTCGCGTTCGACGGCATCGCGCCCGGTGACACGATGGTCGGGCGCGGCGTCGCCACGGTCCTCGGCAGCGCATTCGCGCTCGCCGCGTATGCGTTGTGGCCGACCTGGGAACACCTGCGCGTGCGCCCTGCGCTCGCCGCGATGCTCGACGCCTACCGCCGTTATTTCGGCACGCTGTTGCGCGACGATACCGCCGCGCATGTCGCGACGCGCACGCATGCACGCAATGCACGCACGAATGCGCAGGCCTCGATCGAGCGCATGCGCGATGAGCCGCATCGCGACCGGCATCTGCTGGTCCTCGCGGACGGTGTGTTCGCCAACGCGAACCGTTTCGTGCGCGCCTGCATGTCACTCGAGGCTGTCTTGCAGGACGCCGCCGCACTGCCCGAACGCGACCGCGTGCTCGCGTTCGCCGCCCATATCGACGCAAGCCTCGCCGCACTCACGGCCAGCCTGCGCGACGGCGGCGCGCCAGCCATCGGCAACCTGCGCAAGGAAGAACGAACGTTGGCCCGTGATCTCGAAGCGGCTGTCAGCGAGGACCATCAGGGCATTGCCGCTGCGGTCATCGAGGCATTCGACCGCATGACCGACAGCGTCGACACACTGGCGCATCTGCTGCGACGTTCGGAAGGGTCCTGAGACGAACTCCACGCGCCCGCATCGCGGGGACGCGGGATTTCACCGCGAGTCGACAATCATCGTAAAGCACTTTGCATCGCGGTGAGCTCGGCTCGACATGATCCGAAGCAGACGGCCGAGGTGAAGCCGTTCTCAAGGATCCAAATTCAACTCGCGGTTGCGGATATATGCCGTCATCTGCTCGAAAGGCATGGGCTTGGCAACAAGGTATCCCTGCATCTGATCGCATCGGAGAAGACGCAACATGTTCGCCTGATCCTGCGTCTCCACGCCTTCGGCGACTACCTTCATGTGCATGCTGTGAGCCAGAGAAATCATTGTCGATACCAGCGACATCTTGTCGGGATCCTCGAGCATCGTGCTGATGAACGATCTGTCGATCTTCAGAACGTGGGCAGGCAGTTTCGCAAGATACGCCAGGGACGAATAGCCCGTTCCGAAATCATCGATCGCGATATTTATGCCAAGAGCATAAAGTTCGTGCAACTTCTCGATGCTGTCCGCAACCTCATCCATTGCCGTACTTTCGGTTATTTCAATATCAATTTCGACCGACTCCTCCGTACTTTTCTGCAGCGCTGCTATCGTCGATACGAAATCGTGTCTGCGCAACTGCACGACCGACATGTTCACGGCAATTCGCGGAGCGAATACGCCCTGTGCCAACCAATCGGCGTAGTCGCGCGACGCGCGGCGCCAAACCCAGGAACCGACTTCCACGATCAAGCCAGTCTCTTCGAGCAAGGGGATGAACTTCAGCGGAGGCACGAGGCCGAACTGCGGACTGTTCCAACGGATCAGTGCTTCGACCCCTTCGAGCTGGCGGTTGCAGATGTCGACCTTGGGTTGATAGTGAAGGACGAACTCGTTCCGTTCGAGCGCCGTGCGCAGGCTGCTTTCCAGCGCCAAGGTCTCCGTGACCCGATCGCTCATCTGCTTTGTGTAGAACAAATAGCGATCACCACTGATCTTCGCCTCGCCGAGGGCTGACTCGGCGTTCTCGATCAAAGTCTTTACGTTCTCGCCATCCCGCGGAAACAAGGCTATTCCGACTGTACCGGCAGATCGCAGCTCCACTCCACCAACCTGAAAAGGAGCGCGAAAACGCGCCAGCACTCGTTCGTCAACAAACTGCGTCAGCTCTTCCTGGCTATGCATGTTCTCCACTATCAGCGCAAAGTTGTCACCGCCCAGGCGCGCTACATCAGTCGGATCGGCAACGCAGCGGGCCAGACAGTCAGCGACTTGTTTGAGCAGGCCATCGCCAATCTTGCGTCCGAAGGCCTTGTTGATTGTCTTGAGTCGCGATATGTCCACCAATACCACGGCGAGGATTCCGCAATCGCGGGCAGTTCGAACAAGGCGTTTTTCCAGACGCTGATGGAACAACATCGGATTGGCCAGTCCCGTAAGAGCGTCGAAATGAGCCAGATAGTCAAGTCGATCGGTCTTGGCGATATGTTCCAGTGCGAAGGCGATATCGCCTGCAAGTTCGAGCAGCAGCCTCATTTCGTCGGCGTCGAAGAATCCCTTCTCGGCCGCATGCAGCACGAGGACGCCAGCCGGGTGTCCAGCAACAATCATCGGCAACCAGACCAAGGCGCGCGAGCCGCTCTCGAGCAGGTCGTTTCTCAGGAACATGGTCGTGTCATGTTCGACGTCGTTGAAGATGAGCGCCTGTCCCTCCCGGAGTTTCTGCGTGAATGGTGCGTACGCCGTCTCTGGCGCCGTGAGCAGCAGATCGCGCAGCTTGTCGAAATAGACCGCGTCGCCGCCGCCGGACTCTGTCAAGACGATCCGCCCGTCGGCGGAATCGAGCACGCCGATCCATACCTTGCGGAAGCGTCCTTGTTCCACCGCGATGCGACATGCGCCACGAAACAGTTCCGTCCGGTCACGAACACGGACGATCAGTGAACTTACGCCACTCAATACGGCATATATGCGATTTAGACGTTCAATATTGAGCTGCTGCCTTTGGCGCTCCATGAACTGTCCGACCTGGCCGCCAAGCGCCTCCAACGTCTGCTGCAGATCCGAATCGATCTCGCGGCTTTCGCGGTCAAAGAACTCGAGTACACCGATTTTGTTGCCATGACTTACGACAGGCACAAAGATGGCCGCACACAAACCCGCCATCCGTGCAGAAGAGGCTCGGGTGAAATCTGCTTCTTCGGCAATGTTCGAGGTGAGATACGACCGTCCGGTCAGCCATACGCGTCCAATCGCATCGATGCCCGACTTGAACTTCGACTCACGCGTCCGGGTCATGAAATCGCCAAGTAATGGCAAGTCACTGCACCATCCGGCGACGCAATAGGCAGCGTCGCTGGCGCTGTCGATGCGGAACAACGACCCGAGCGCGAAATACAGGTTCTGGCACACCACGCGGAAGAAGCTCGCTATGGCCTCATCCCAGGTGCATGCCTCGGCGAGCACACGAGCGACCGCAAATTGCACGTCCAGTTGGCGCTGGGCCTTCTCTCGGGTGGCCACTTCCTGTTCGAGGCGTGCGGCATGCCGCTGCACGTTGGCGTACAAGCTCCCGTTCTCATAAATGCGCCCTGCCTGCGCGGCGTGGATCGACAAGAGGTATTCATCATCGTCCGTGAAATTCTCCAGCCCCACCTTGTCGAGCAGAAAAATCCAGCCATAGACATGGTGCAGTGAAACAATTGGAACGATCAGTCCGGATTGCATCGACGGATACGCGGCGCTCAGCCCAGGCGGGAATGCGTTGCCACTCGAGGCGGTGAATCGGTACGGTTTTCGATCGGCCATCACCGATCCGAATATACCGAGATCGATCGGCACAGCTCTCATCCGATCCACGTCGGCGGCGGCGATACCCCAACTCGCGCAGCGGGCTGATTCGCCACGGTTCTTGTTCCTCACTGCGAGAATCGCGCAGCGGGCTCCGAAGAGATCGCGGGTGCCACGACAGAATTTGTCGAGCAGCGTATGAGGGTCGCGCTCGGAAGCCAGCTGCAAATTGAGATCGGTGAGGGCTGACAGGCGCTGATTGGCAATCTGCAACTCCGTGGCTTTCTCCACCAGTTTGTCGGTCATCAATCGATGATGCTCTCGATCAAACAGCTTCGGATCGGGAACCGCAATGGGCTCCGTCGTATGATGGAGCGCGCGCTCGACGGTGCGCAGGATCTCTTCGGGTCCGCAAGGTTTGGTGAGGACGTACTTCACGCCACAAGATTCCGCGAGGCCGCGTGCTTCCCGTTCGAGAAAAGTCGCGGTGTAGAAGATCACTTCGGTGCTGGCGATCTCAGGGTCCTCACGCAATTGCCTGACAAATTCATAGCCATCCATTGTCGGCATGACAATGTCGCAGATCACCAGGTCAGGACGTTGCGAGCGGACCTGGACCAGCGCCTCGGAGCCGTCCACGGATTCAAACGATCGGTGCCCTGCGTAGCTGAGCAGCGTTGTCAGCAACGCCCGGTTATCCGCATGATCGTCAACGACAAGCACGTTAGCCATGATCCGATGGCTCTCTCCGCCCTGTTGGTGAGTCGTGCCGAACGCGCAGGCCGGCAGGCAGGAACACCTCGATCTGCGTGATGAAGATTTCCGGGTCGATCGGTTTCGACAAATAGCCATCGAAACCCGCTGTCAACACCCTCTCCTCGTCGCCGCGCATCGAAAACGCCGTGACCGCAACGATGGGCAGCCCGTGGCAGATCGGATCGGCCCTTAATTGCTTGAGAACACCGTAACCGTCGAGCTGTGGCATCTGCAGATCGCATAGGACGAGGTCCGGCATTTCGCGCCGCGCCAGTGCGACCCCCTCCAATCCATCCGTCGCGACCAACGCCTCGTAGCCGGAAGACTCAAGCAGATACCTGATCAGCTCCAAATTGGCGGCGTTGTCTTCGATGATCAGGATGCGTGCGCGCACGGTCAGATCTCCGGAACTGCAACGACGAAAGTACTTCCCTTGCCGAGTTCGCTTCGACAGACAACTTTCCCACCCAGTGCGTGCGCAAGCTTCTGGCTCAGATGCAGTCCCAGACCGGTTCCTTCCGGCGCCTTCTGACGGGAGGTATTGACCCGACTGAACGCGCCAAACAGTTTCGCCTGATCTTCATCGGAGATCCCGATACCGGTATCCGCAATGGCGATTTCGACTGTCTTCGCCGCATTGTCCGATGCAGTGTGCTGCTTGAGCGTCAGATGCACGTGGCCGTAGTCGGAAAACTTGATCGCGTTGCTGGTGAGATTGATCACGATCTGGCTCAGGGCACGGCGATCCGTATGCAGGAGCAATGGCATGATCGGCACGGTCAATAACAGTTCCAGCCCCTTGCTTTCAGCCTGCGGACGCAGAGTCGCGGCGACTTCCTCAACGATTGCGTTGCAATCGACGAGTTCTCGATTCAGTTCGACCTTGCCGGATTCGATTTTCGTCACGTCGAGAAGATCATTGATCAGCGCCAGCAAATGCTTGCCGCTGTTCTGTACGGTGCGCAGTTGCTTGTCCTGCTCTTCGGTCAGGGGGCCGGGTAGCTTCATCAGCAGCGTTCCGGTAAAGCCGATGATGGCGTTGAGTGGGGTGCGCAGTTCATGGCTCATGTTGGCGAGAAAGTGATCTTTCGCCAAATTTGCCCGGGCCAGCTCGGCGTTCGAATCCTGCAGTTCTTTCTGGATCTGCTTGCGCTCGCTGATGTCGCGGATCGCGCTCAATACAAAGGCGCTTTCCTCGGTATGCAGCGGACTCAAACTGATTTCGATCGGAAACTCGGTCCCGTCCTTGCGCAGGCCTGACAGGTCGAGGCCCGAACCCATCGCCCGCTTTCGCGGCTGCAGAAAATACTGTGATCGATGGCCGACATGCGCATGGCGGTAACGTTCGGGAAGCAGCATGTCCACGGGTTTCCCGCGCAACTCACCCTCGGTATATCCGAACAGCTTCTCCGCCTGCGTATTCGCCAGCACGATGTAGCCCGTCGGATTTGCCATCACGATGCCATCAGGCGTCGATTCGAGAAGATCGCGGAAC
This sequence comes from Dokdonella soli, assembly GCF_039523175.1. Lineage (NCBI taxonomy): Bacteria > Pseudomonadati > Pseudomonadota > Gammaproteobacteria > Lysobacterales > Rhodanobacteraceae > Dokdonella > Dokdonella soli. The sequence goes on along the minus strand of NZ_BAAAEU010000008.1, from coordinate 170,860 downwards.
CGCGCATCCATCAGTTTCGAATCACGCAGAACCTTGATGTGAGTGACGTCTTTTTCGACAGACAGAATGCGCAATTCGCCAGTATCGGCGTCCACGAATTTCTTCACGGAAACATCCACGTAAACCAGCGAGCCGTCCTTTCTTCGGCGTACCGACTCGCAGATGGCGCCTCCATTCACGATGGTTTCATTGACCATCCGGTGATGTTCATCCGCCTGATCGTCGGGAACGATCAGTTCAACGATCGAACGATCGACAGCCTCCGACGTTGCGTATCCGAAAACTGAGCGCGCGCCATCGCTCCAATGAACAACGTTCCCCAGCGTCGTCCATACGATCACAGCGTCAGGAAGAACCCCCAGCACAAGCGCAGCAGCTTCCGGCTTCATGACTCGTCCCTCCGTAACGACGGCGGCAACAGTACGCAAAGAGCCCCTCTACCGCGCAGTATGCCCCCTTGAGGCGGCATAAAGAAGATTATGCCCCGATGGGATGGGAACAAGGGAACAAAGATAATGCCGAATTGGCCAACCGTATTTGCCGGATGGGTTATTCAGGCGACATCATCATCTTCGAACGCAGCTCGTAAGCGATTATCCAGATCGCCGTTCAGCCGCGTCCACGCGCATCATCGGACGGGCTGCCAGCCATCAAAGGGGAGGCTGGCTTCGGATGTCGTTCGACGGAATGCCTTTGTTGGCACCATCGATGGGAGCGCCGTCCGCAGCACAGCGGTCCGGGTGGACGGAGCGGAAAGCCACCACGATGACGTTGTCGATCACGTACAGACGATAGGCATTGGTGCTGCGCACAACGGGGGCCTGGCAGGTCTTTGCCAGAACCGCGGACGCCAACTGCACCGTCCCGGGATCGGTCTCGAGGCGCATGTCCACGAAATCGGGGATGTAGTACAGGAGGAAGATATGGGTATGGAATTTGTCTTCCGCCGAAATATAGGGCGGAACCAGCGAGCGCATGAGAGGAAATTGCTCGGCGATATGCGTCGTTATCGGTGAATAGCCAGCGGCGCCGTCAAGCAGGACGGAACGGGTGGAGTAGCTCGCTTCGAGCTCTGCGACATCGTCGGCGAGCCGGGTGGCGATTCGATCCTCGTAGTCTTTCTGCTCTCCGAGGGCATTTCCGTAGGCGCTGGCGAAGGAACACATGCCGAGCGCCAGCATTCCGGCGACCGACATGGCCCACTTCTCGGAACGGCGCCATTGCTGGAGCGCTGCGTGCATGACGATCAGCGCCGCCGCCAACAGCGCACCTATACCCACCAGCACGCGCGGCGCGATCAACGGGTTGGTCAGCAGCAGCATGGGACCGAAGACGCAGGCATAAGCAGCCACTGGCAGCAGGAAACTGATGGCGAACAAAACCGCGGTGACCCAGGCTGGCTGCGTGAGACGGGCCTTGACCGCGTAACGGATGCCGATCGCGATGGGAAACAGCGCCAGCAACGCGACAACGGGAGCGAAATACGCCCACCACTGGCCATTGAAGCTGGCGCCGATGAAGTGGGTGAAATCGACAAGGTTGGTCTTTATCAGTGGCAGGTCGTGCAGGCTGCTGATCTTTTCGGTTCTCTGTTTCACCCAGCCGTTGACGTGGATGCCGACGATGAATTGATAGGCCAGCATGGCGACGCCTGCCTGCAGCGCCCGTGAAAGGAATTGCATCATCAGGTCCCGTGGCGTCTTGTCATGGAGCATCGCAAGCAGGAGATCCAGCAGGACAAAGATCAGGAAAACGTTGATGGCCGGTTGGTAGAAATTGAGGCTCGCGAAAAGCGCCAGGATCCCCAGCCACCATTCCCGGCGGCTGTCCTTGAGCGCGACGATCGGAAGCAATGCGAGCAGCAGCGCAAGGCTCATGCTCAGGGCATCGAACTTGTAGGAGAGATTCTCCAGAAAGAAGGGCTGCGCGCCGAGCGGAAATGCCACCAGCGCCGCGACCCAGGGCGAGCGTATCGCGTACCGGCGCGCGATCAATACGCCGATCCATGCGAGGACTGCGACGGCACCGATTTGCGGCAGCGGCGAGATATCGACCAAGGCGTGGTCGTAGCACTGCAACAGTTTCATCAGCAGGGTCGTCAGCGGCCGGCCATTGGAATCCCAGCCGGTGCGACCGATCAGCGCGCGCTTCAGGTCGTCGTTGTAGTAGCGATTCGCACGCAGGATCGGAAACAGGACCAGAAAATAGAGCGCAAGAAGAGTGGCGAAAACGCCGCGTTCGTCACGCACGCGGTCAGAGCTGACGCTGATTGCATTCATGATGGGTCACGATCGGGCGACACGCGATGGCTTGATGGGTACCGGGTTTCAACCAGGTCGCAGCGGTCATCGGGCGCGGCGATGCCGAGCCTGCTGCAGAGCTTAGGAGTTGCGGGATGGCACTGGATGGCGGGCGCCGTGAAGAGATGCTGGCGACGACGTGCTGGCGCCCGCCCGCTTGGCATCCTACCGAAACATCATGTAACCGAATATCGCGCCGCCGGCCAGGCCAAGCAGCACCGATCCGACCCAGACCACGCGCTTGCGCGTCAACGCTGCGACCGCGCCGAGCGCGATCGCGACCTGCAACAGGGCGACCGCTTCGGCGAAGAAATGGTGCCGATGCATCAGGTGATCGGCCTCCGATGACTTCTCGTCGCGCTGCTTTTCCAGTTCCTCGGCGCGCGCCTTGCTCCTGGCCTGGTCATCGGCGAAGCGTTTCTCGCCCACGGCGATCTCGGCGGGCGGTTCTTTGCCGGCGGCCAGCCACGCGGTCTTGCTCGCCTCGCTGATTGCGGTCTTGAGCCCCTTGGCCTGGTAATACGCCCATTGATCCGAGGCTTCGGCCTGCAGGCGCGCGGCTTCGGTCTTCAGCGACAGCGCCTCGTTCGCGGTTCCGCCAGCCTGCAACGAGGAGATGGCGGCGAGCGCGGCGAAAATCGCCGTGGTCAACGCGACCGTGCGCAGCAGCGCGCTCGCCTCATGTTCGAGCTCTTCGTCGATGGTTTCGCGGAGCTTGTCGGTATCGATTTCGATTTCTTCGGGCATGGACGTGTCCTGGGATACGGGCGGAGCCATTGTATGCGCTGAACCGCGGCGGCCCGCACGCGCTTCGACGCGAATTATCGCACCGCAGCATTCGCCTCTCGCTGCCCAGTCGCCGCATGTGCCATCCCCGATGACCAGCCGACGCACGGCCAGCGTCCGCACTATCCTGCTGTAATCTTCGGCTCTCTTTCCCGTGTTTGAAGAGTGCGAGCATGAACAAGCGGCACAGCCAGTTGCCGCTCCCGTGCTCGACAAGCCGACAAGAACCCTGCCCCATCTTGGCCGGACGATTTCGTAGCCGACGCGAACCTTCACGATGTCGGCGGACCAAGACACGGCGCCCTTCCCGCGACGCCGCGAACCGCGACACAGGGAGCGTGCGCGCCCGTTGACAGGGACGGCGTAGAAGCCCGCTCCTCATGCGCTTTAGACACATGGCCCGACCGGTTCTGAATCGCGCTTCGACCTCGCCACGATCCATCGATGGCGAGCTCGCTTGGTCGTTGCTGCCGATTTCCGAATCCCGGCCACCGGCACCACATCCGGCGCCGGCCGAGGTGGCGGCAGGCGAGATGGTCTGAGGAGGCTCTATGAAATTACACGTTGCAACCGCTTTGCTGGGTTTGGCGATCGGCACTACCGCGTCGCCGCTGGTCCACGCTGCACAGTGGCACGCCACGGTGGGCGCGCAGAGCCACGACATGGGAAGGCAGGCCATGGCCTTCCTTCCCAACGAGATCTGGATCCACGCGGGCGACAGCATCACCTGGACGTTCGATGTCGACGAAATCCACACCGTGACATTCCTGATCGCCGGGGAGGTGCGTCCGCCGTTCCCGGTAGGGTGTCCGCCTGGCCCGCCGCCCGGAATCACGCCCGACGGCTCCAGCTTCGATGGCACGCATTGCGTCAACACCGGTCCACTGGTCAAGGGACACACCTACACGGTGAATTTCCCCAGCACGGGCAACTTCAAGCTGGTGTGCCTGGTCCACGGAGACATGACCGGAACGGTGCATGTCCTCGACCCGTCGCTGCCGCTTCCGCACAACCAGGCCTTCTATGACGAGCAGGCGGCCGATGCGGGGCGCGACTTGCTGGCGGACGTCGACCACGGCAGCGATCACGACGATGGTGATCGCACGCAGAACAGTTCCGATCACAAGCAAGCATCGGGACACGGCGTGATCGCGGGCATCGGTGAAGTCTCGGCGACGGCCGGCGGGCACCGGACGCTCTCCGTCATGCGTTTCATGCATGACAAGAGCGTGATCCATGTCGGCGACACGGTCGAGTGGAACAATGCGGACCCGATAACGCCGCATACCATCACGTTCGGACCCGAGCCCACGGACCTGATTCACCCGTCCGGCAGTGTTCCCTTCGCCACGGATGCCGACGGGGCCCTGCACGCCAGCATCAGCTCGCTTTCCGACAACGTGCATTCGGGTTTCATCGTCGCAGAGCCTCAGGAGCGTACCGGTCTTGCCCAGGCGCCGCTCGGCCACACGCGCTTCCGGGTGACGTTCACGCACGCCGGGACCTACCCGTACAAGTGCGCGCTGCATGACAACCTGGGCATGATGGGACAGGTCGTCGTCAAGCCGTGAGCTGAGAAGAGCCCGGGCGCATGCGCCCGATGGTCGATCGCCGGTCAACGGCGGCGATGTCGCGCGGGACTTCGACGGAGTCCCGCGCGGCATGTTCCGGACGCGGTGCAGCCCCGGTCATCAGCGCCGCCTCTTTCTTGTGTGCGCTGCGCCCGACCCATCGCCATCGGCATGCGGTTAAACTCCGTCGACATGCTGAAGATAGACACCCACGCGCACATCCTGCCGCCGACCTGGCCGAACCTCGCCGAGAAATACGGCGACGACCGCTTCCCGGTCATGGTGCAGGCCGAAGGCCGCCACCGCATCTACAAGGACGGCAAGTTCTTCCGCGAGGTCTGGGCGAACGCGTTCGATCCCGAGGTGCGCATCGCCGACTACGCGAAGTTCGGCGTCGACGTCCAAGTGGTGTCGACCGTGCCGGTGCTGTTCTCGTACTGGGCCAAGCCGAGCCAAGCGCTGGAACTGCACCGTCACCTCAACGATCACACCGCCGAACTCTGCCGCAAGTATCCACGCCACTACGCAGGCATCGGTACCGTGCCGCTGCAGGCGCCGACCCTGGCGATCCAGGAGATGGAGCGCTGCATCGACCAGTTGGGCCTGTCCGGCATCCAGGTCGGCTCGCACTGCGAGAACTGGAACCTCGACGCACCGGAGTTGTTCCCGTTCTTCGAGGCCGCGGCCGAACTCGGCGCGGCGATCCTCGTCCATCCGTGGGACATGATGGGCGCCTCGTCGATGCCGAAGTACTGGCTGCCGTGGCTGGTCGGCATGCCGGCAGAGCAATCGCGCGCGGCATGCAGCCTGATCTTCGGCGGCGTGCTCGAACGCCTGCCGAAGCTGAAAGTCTGCTTCGCGCATGGCGGCGGTTCGTTCCCGTACACGATCGGCCGCATCGAGCACGGCTTCCGCATGCGCCCGGACCTGGTCGCGACCGACAACGCGCGCGGTCCGCGCGACTATCTCGGCCGCATCTATTTCGATTCCTGCGTGCACGACAACGCCGCCCTGCGCTACCTGATCGACGTCGCCGGCGTCGACACGGTCATGCTCGGCACCGACTATCCTTTTCCACTCGGCGAGCAGGAACCCGGCAGCGGTATCACCGCGCTCGGGCTGCCGCCTTCCCAGCAGGCCCGGCTGTTCCATGGCACCGCCCTGGAATGGCTCGGCCTGCACTACTCGCGTTTTGCCGACGACACGGAGTGAATCGTGAAGCTGATCCCCTGCCTGCTGGTCCTCATCGCAACGAACGCGCTCGCGCAAGGCAAGACCGACTACACGCTCAACAATGGCCAGGTGCACTTCCACGTGCCGCCGTCGTGGACCGCGATCATGGAAAAGAGCGACGGCAACCCGCAGGCGGTCGCGTTCCAGGTGCCGGATGCCACCGCGCAGGGCAGCGACGATGCCGCCAACGTGACCGTGAAGACGCGCAAACTGAAAGGCTCCGCTGAATTCGCCAGCGTGGTGCAAGAGGAACTGGAGCATTCCAAGGCGCAGAGTGGCTATGAGAAGGACGCCTCGAACAAGGACACTTCGGTCCACCAGTATTTCGTCGTGCGCGGCAAGACGAAGTATCTCGTGCGCGACAGCTTCTACCTGACCAACGACATCGCGGTCGAGGTGCGCTGCCAGCGCCCGCTGCTGGCGGCGACACCGGCGGCATGGAACAAGGAATTTGACGGCTCGTGCGATAACGTCGTCGCCTCGTTGAAGCAATAACATCCCAGCTCGTCATCCCGGCGAACGCCGGAGGTGCCTTTCAACAGCCGCAGGCTGGTCATCCAGCGTCTTCTCTGTTGCGAGAAGGGAACTGGATGACCAGCTTCGCTGTTGTAAAGCGTCTCCGGCGTTCGCCGGAATGACGACCAAGGAATCTTTCCTGTCGTGGCACTGATTTGACATGACCCACAACAATTTCGCTGCCGCGGAAGCGCTGGCGCTGCAAGGGGACGCCGCTGACCCGCTCGCCGCATTCCGCGACGAGTTCCTGATCCCTCGCAACGCCGACGGCTCGGATCAGGTCTACCTGTGCGGCAATTCGCTCGGCCTGCAGCCGCGTGCGGTGCGCGAGGCCCTGATCCAGGAACTCGACGACTGGAAGAACCTCGCCGTCGAGGCGCATTTCAAAGGCAGGCACCCGTGGATGCCGTACCACGAGTTCGTGCGCGAGGATCTCGCCGCGTTGGTCGGCGCGCTGCCGCACGAAGTCGTCGCGATGAATTCGCTGACCGTGAACCTGCACCTGATGATGGTCAGCTTCTACCAGCCGACCGCCGATCGCTCCGCGATCCTGATCGAAAGGACGGCGTTCCCGTCCGACCATCACGCCGTCGCCTCGCAGATCCGCTTCCACGGCTTCGACCCGGCCACCGCACTGATCCAGCTCGAAAGCGACGCCAACGGCGTGATTTCCGACGCTTCGATCCTGCACGCGATCGAGGAACACGGCGACCGCATCGCGCTCGTGCTGCTGCCCGGCGTGCAATTCCTGAGCGGCCAGGCCTTCGACCTGGCCGCGATCACGAAGGCGGCGCACCTCAAAGGCTGCCGGGTCGGCTTCGACCTCGCCCACGCCGTCGGCAACCTCGATCTGCACCTGCACGATGTCGGTTGCGATTTCGCGGTCTGGTGCAGCTACAAGTACCTCAATTCCGGCCCCGGCGCGGTCGCCGGCTGCTTCGTGCATGAACGCCACGCGCGCTCCGGATTGCCGCGCTTCGCCGGCTGGTGGGGCCACGATCCGGCCACGCGCTTCCAGATGCGTCCGCAGTTCCTGCCGGCGACCGGCGCGGACGGCTGGCAGCTCAGCAATCCACCGATCCTGGCGCTTGCACCGGTGCGCGTTTCGCTGGCAATCTTTCGCCGCGCAGGGATGACCGAACTGCGCAGGAAATCGGAGACGCTCACCGCGTACTTCGACGCGCTGATCCGAGAACACGCCTCAGACGTGCTCGACATCGCCACGCCGCACGAAGCGGAGCGCCGCGGCTGCCAGCTCTCGCTGCGCGTGAAGGGCCCGCGCGAAGCCGGCCGCTCGCTGCACGACCACCTGCATGCGTCCGGCATCATCGTCGACTGGCGCGAGCCCGACGTGATCCGCGCCGCACCGACGCCGCTCTACAACCGCCATATCGACTGCCTGCGTTTCGTGCGCGCGGTGAAGGATTGGGCCACGCACCATGCGCAAACCTGACGCAACGATCATCGGCGGCGGCCTGGTCGGTTCGCTGCTCGCGACCCTGCTCGCCCAGCGCGGTTTCTCCGTCGATGTGTTCGAGCGCCGGCCCGATCCGCGCAAGGCCGGCTACGCGGGCGGACGCTCGATCAATCTCGCGCTGGCCGAGCGCGGACTGCATGGCCTGCGTCTGGCCGGACTGACCGACGAAGTGATGCGTCTGGCGGTCATGATGCGCGGGCGCATGGTGCATCACCGCGACGGCCACACCGAGCTGCTGCGCTACGGACGCGACGACAGCGAGGTGATCTGGTCGATCAGCCGCGGCCGGCTGAACATCGCGCTGATCGACGCGGCGGAAAAGGCAGGCGCGCGTTTCCATTTCGACCGCCGCCTCGAATCCGCGACCTTCGACCCGAAGGTTGTGCTGCGCTTCAGTGACGACGCAGCTGGCGGCCTGCATGAGCACGTCGCCGCGTTCGCGATCGGCGCGGACGGCGCGGGGTCCGCACTGCGAGCAGCGATGAATGCGGTGCAGCCGCTCGGCGAGCGCATCGAGGAACTTGGTCACGGCTACAAGGAACTCGAGATCCCTGCGTTGCCGGACTTTCGATCGATTGCGCTGCCTGCCGCCGCAGCGGCAGCGCTTGCCCGCGGCGAGCGCTTCGCGATCGAACCGAACGCGTTGCATATCTGGCCGCGCGGCAACTACATGTGCATCGCGCTGCCGAACGCCGAAGGCAGTTTCACGGTGACGCTGTTCCTGCCCAGCCAAGGTGATCCGAGTTTCGCAACCGTCGCGACGCCCGCGGCGGCGCGTACCTTGTTCGCGCACGATTTTGCCGATGCGTTGCCGCTGATCCCGGACCTCGAGCAGGACTTCGGCGCGAATCCGGTCGGCGTGCTCGCGACCCTGTATCTCGACCGCTGGCATCTCGACGGCCGCGCACTGCTGGTCGGCGACGCCGCGCACGCGATCGTGCCATTCCACGGCCAAGGCATGAACTGCGGCTTCGAAGACGCCGTCGAACTGGCCGACCTGCTCGCCGCGCATCCTGACGACGCGGCATCGACGTTCACCGAGTTCGAACGCCGGCGTCGCCCGAACGCCGAAGCGATCGCCGCGATGGCGCTGGAGAACTATGTGGAAATGCGCGACTCGGTCGCCGATGCCGGCTTCCTGCTGCGCCGCGAGCTCGGCCGCACGCTGGCCGAACGCCACCCGGACCGCTTCGTGCCGCGCTATTCGATGGTCACCTTTACGCGCATGCCCTACGCGCAGGCGTTTGCACGCGGCAAGGTGCAGGATGCGCTGCTGCGCGAGCTGACCGAGGGTCGGCAGCGTATCGACGAGATCGACCTCGTCCATGCGGACGCGCTGGCGCGGGACCGCCTGACTCCGCTCGCCGGCTGACATGCCGGACAGCGAATCGCCCGACCGCATCCACGCGTTGATCGCGCTGTATCGCGCGACGCAGTACGACGTAACGCTGCCGGATGGCCGCGTCGCAACGCTGCGCATCGGTGAATCCGCGCCGTCCGCGCTGCGCGACTGGATCGGCGCCGATCGCGTCGCGACCTTCCTGACCGCCTGCAATCCACGCTCCCAGTCGCTGCCGCCGGACCACAACGAACGTCGCCTGGCGGCGCTGCGTGTGCGCCTGCACGCACTCTCCTGCCGTTTTCTCGAAGGCGTCGGGCATTTGCCTGGAGACTGGCAAGAGCCGAGCCTGCTGGTGGCGGGCACGGACCTCGCGGTCGTCGATACGCTGGCGCGCGATTTCGAGCAGAGTGCCGCGGTCAGGGTCAGTTGCGATTGCCCTGCAGTCCTGCGTCTCTACCGCGCGGAATGGCGCGCAGCGATCACCGCCGAGGCCGATCTCGAGTGGGCTGCCGACACCTTGGAAGCCCGTTGACGGCGCCGCTGCTGGTCCATCCCGGCCGGAGCAGCCTCGTTCTTTGACGCACGGCGATGCGTCGTGCCATGCGACGATTCATTCATGGTATCGCCGCGCGCATGCCGCTAGCATTGCGCGCCTCATGCCCACGACTCCATACGATCGCCCCGCCCTGCTCGAAGCCCACGGACTCGCGTTCGCGCGCAACGAAGAGCCGATCTTCGGCCCGCTCGACTTTGCGCTGCACGCCGGCGAGGTCGTCTTGATCGAGGGCGACAACGGCGCCGGCAAGACCACGCTGCTGCGCGTGCTGTCCGGCCTGCTGGCGCCGAGTTCGGGCGTGGTCCGCCTCAACGGCGAGCCGCTGACGCTGGCACGGCTGTCGCCGCAGGTCGCGCTGCTCAGCCATCAAGCCGGACTCAAGCCGGAACTGACCGCGCTGGAAAACCTGCGTTTCGCGGCGGGCCTGCATGGCCTGCGCCCCGGCATGTCACCGATCAGTGCGCTGGCCGGCGTCGGCATGGACGGTTACGTGGACGTGCCAACGCGCCAGCTCTCGGCCGGACAGAAAAAGAGAGTCGCGCTTGCGCGCGTGCTGCTCGCGCCGGTCGGGCTGTGGCTGCTCGACGAGCCCTATGCGAACCTCGATCTGGATGGCATCAAGCTGGTCAATCGCCTGCTCGAAAACCACGCGAACCGTGGCGGCGCGGCGCTGATCACCTCGCATGGCGCATACGCCTACACCTCCGGCACGCCGCGCAGGATTCCTTTGCGATCACAACAGGGCGACACATGAAACCCGGCACGACGACGGCGGCCTGCGCTGCGCTGATCCGCCGCGACCTGACCCTGATCTGGCGTCGCCGCGGCGACGCGCTGAACCCGATCCTGTTCGCGCTGATCGTGGTCGCGCTGTTCCCGCTTGCGCTTGGCCCGGAACCGGAAAACCTGCGGCGGATTGCCGCGGGCGCGGTGTTCGTCGCGATCCTGCTCGCCGGCCTGCTCGCGCTGGACACCCTGTTCCGAAGTGACTACGAAGATGGCTCGCTGGAACAACTCGTGCTGTCGCCGCATCCACTATCGCTGCTGCTCGGCTGCAAGATCGCGGTGCACTGGCTGACCACCGCGCTGCCGCTGATCATCCTTGCGCCAATGCTCGGAGAACTGTTGCACCTCGCCGAACCGCTGCGCTGGCTGCTGCCTGCCGCCCTGTTGCTGGCAACGCCGCTGCTCAGCCTGATCGGCGCGGTCTGCGTCGCGCTGACGGTCGGCATGCACCGCTCTGGTATGCTGCTCGCGCTGCTCGTGCTGCCGCTCTACATGCCGGTGCTGATCTTCGGCGCCGGTGCCTGCAATGCAGCGCAAGCCGGATTGCCGTACCTCGCGCCGCTGCTCTGGCTCGGCGCCGCCCTGGTGCTGGCGCTGGTGATTGCGCCGCTCGCGTGTGCTGCGGCGCTCAGGATTTCGCTGAGTTGATGTTTCTCACACGATCGGTAATTCCATCCAGCCGTTCGTGCTGAGGTATCGAAGCATGAACGGCGTCGCGCAACCGCCCGCCCTTCGATACCTCAGGGCGAACGGTTGGGGTGGTTCAATAATGCTGACCCGATGAATCCATTGATCCTCTGGTTCCACAAGATCGGCTCGCCGCCGACGTTCTACCGCATCGCCGGCGCGCTGGCGCCGTGGTGCTACGGCATCGCGCTGGTGCTCGGCGCGATCGGCTTGTACGGCGGCCTCGTGCTCGCGCCGCGCGACTATCAGCAAGGCGACGCGTACCGGATCATCTTCATCCATGTGCCCTGTGCGTGGATGGGCCTGTTCGCGTACTTCTTCATGGCCGCGAACGCGTTCGTCGCACTGGTCTGGCGCATCAAGCTGAGCGAGATCCTCGCGATGGCGAGCGCGCCGGTCGGTGCGGCGTTCACCTTCATCACGCTCGTCACCGGTTCGCTGTGGGGCAAGCCGATGTGGGGTGCCTGGTGGACCTGGGACGCGCGGTTGACTTCGGAACTGGTGTTGCTGTTCCTGTACCTCGGCGTGATCGGCCTGTACGCCGCGATCGAGGATCGTCGCCAGGCCGCGCGCGCGGCTGGCTTCCTCGCGCTGATCGGCGTGGTCAACCTTCCGATCGTGCATTTCTCGGTGAACTGGTGGAACACGCTGCACCAGGGCTCGACGGTACGCCTGATGGGTCCGTCGAAGATCGATGCGGCGATGCTGTGGCCGCTGCTGACGATGGCGATCGCGACCCATCTGTGGTTCTTCGGCACCCTGCTGGTGCGCACGCGTACCGGCCTGCTCGAACTCGACGGCGGCAAGGACTGGGTGCGCGCGATCGCGCTGGATCAGGCCGTGTCCGCGGACGCTGCGCGCAAGGAGACGGCGCATGGCTGAATTTCTTTCGATGGGTGGCTATGGCAGCTACGTCTGGCCGGCCTATGCGGTGTTCTTCATCGTGCTCGGCATCGATGCACTCGCGCCGCGCATGCAGCGTCGCCGCGTGCTCGCCGAATTGCGCGGCCGCATGAAACGCCGCCAAACACGCAACGGGAGCGCAGCATGACGCCGACCCGCAAACGCCGTCTGATCGTGATCTCGCTGGTGCTCGCCGCGGTCGCGATCGCAGCCGGCCTGACCGTGCTCGCACTGCAGCAGAACATGACCTATCTGTTCTCGCCGAGCGAGGTCGAGGCCGGGCACGCGCCGGCCTCGGCGCGCTTCCGCCTCGGCGGCGTCGTGCTCGAGCATTCGATCAAGCGCGCCAGCGATTCGCTGAAGGTCGACTTCGTCGTCACCGACCGCTTCAAGGACATGCCGGTCGAGTACACCGGCATCCTGCCCGACCTGTTCCGCGAGGGGCAGAGCATCGTTGCGACCGGTGCGCTGCAGGACGGCCACTTCGTCGCGACCGAAGTGCTCGCCAAGCACGACGAGACCTACATGCCGAAGGAAGTCGCCGACGCGATCGCGAAGGCGAAGCAGGCGCACAAGGCGAAAGACGGCTCGCCGTGATGCCAGGCATCGCGGCCACCGCGAGCGGCCGCACGCACGCCGGCCACGCCAGTTCCTGAATCCGGACAATCGTACTAAGCTGCCGAGGCGGCGGTATCGAAGGGATGTCCGGGAAAGCTCGGACAGGGCGCAACCTTTCGTGCCTCGATACCCCACATACGACGACAGACTTGGCGTGAGGCTCGGGGAGCGGACCTATGCGCGTGCGGGGATTGGGACCGTCAACCATCCTGTCGATCCTGCTGCTGTTCGTCGCACAGGGCGCGCAGGCGCAGCAGACCCGTGAGGAACTCTCGAGGTCACTGCCGGCCTCGAACCTGTCCAATGACGACGTGAATGCCAGCAGGAGGACCTTGCTGGCCGCGCCGGGCTTCGCCAATGCCAGGGTCGCGGACAACCCGCACGCACCCGGCGCGACAGCGGTCGGCGAGAAGACCTGCATCGCCTGCCACCAGCTCGAGAGCGAACACTTCACGCACACCCTGCACGCGCTCGGCCTGCATGTCGCGAACAAGGCCGACTCGTCGATTCCGGTCTGCGAGACCTGCCACGGTCCCGGCTCGGCGCATGCTCAGGCGCCGCTGGCCAAGGGACTGATCATCGGCTACACGAAGGACTCCGGCACGCCGATCGCGGTGCAGACCGGCGCCTGTCTCACCTGTCACCAGGGCGGCCCACGCGATCACTGGACCGGTTCGGTGCACCAGCGCAACGGCCTGTCCTGCAGCGACTGCCACAACCCGATGGCGAAGTTCTCGGTCGAGGGCCTGATGGCGAAGGCCTCGATCAACGACACCTGCGCGCAATGCCATCAGGGCATCCGCCTGCAGTTCAACCGGCGCTCGCACATGCCGCTGCCGGAGGGGCAGATGAGCTGCGACGACTGCCACAACCCGCACGGTTCGCTAACCAGTCCGCTGCTGAAGACCAACACGGTCAACGAGACCTGCTACCAGTGCCACGCCGAGAAGCGCGGCCCGTTCCTGTTCGAGCACGCGCCGGTACGTGAGAACTGCCTGAACTGCCACACGCCGCACGGCTCGAACCAGAACACGCTGCTGGTCGCGCCGATCCCGTTCCTGTGCCAGCAGTGCCACGTGAACCAGCGCCATCCGAACGATCTGCACACACCGCAGTCGCTGGCGAACGGCGCACATCCGGACGAGCGCATCATGGGCCGCGGTTGCCTCACCTGCCACGCCAACATCCACGGCTCGAATGCGCCGTCGGGGCCGAAGTTCCACGAATAGCGGGCGGAGACTGAGATGCCTGCACAACTGAAAAAGGTCCTGAACGCCACCCGGACCGCTCGTGCTGAGGTATCGACTGCGCGTGCGGGAGCACGCGCGAACAGCGACAAAACGGCAGGACTGCCGTTTTGCACAGCGAAAGCTGCCCGAAGGGCGAAGCGCAGGGATGCGCTGAGTGCACCTGGCCCGGAGGGCGAGCGCCAGAATGGCGCGAGTCACCGCGGGGGACTTGCGACGTCGCCAGTTCGTGAGGGTTCGCCCTTCGATACGCGCAGCGTACCCTCTGCTGAGCTTGTCGAAGCATCAGGGCGAACGGCATTCTTCGGGCCGCTTTTCTGCGCTGCCCTGCTCGCATTGCCGGTATCAGTCATCGCCGACAGCGGCGTCGGCGTCGATACCTGGCGCGCAAACAAGCTCGACCCGACCGCCGGCGCGACGATCAACGGTTGCGACGACCGTGGCACCTCGTGGCTGCTGCCCGGGCAGCGCCGCTCGCCGACCGGCAACCTGTACGCCTGCCCGGCACCCGCGCCGCATCCGGACGAGCACGGCGACTGGCAGTACTACGGCGTGCTGCAAATGGGCTACCTCGGCACCGGCGGCGACGATCGCAATGCGCTGTGGAACCGCTACGTCGACTGGGACAGCAGCCTGATCCTCGGCCTGCTCGACCTGATGTTCGAGCGCCCCGATGACGGCACCTACGCGAACGTGCGCGCGAGCCGGGTCAGCGACGACGACCAGTACTACCAGGCCGTGTTCGGCCGCGCCGGCAGCTACAAGGTGCAGGCGTTCCTGCGCGACATGCCGAACGTGCTCAGCGCCAATGCGAAGCCGATCTGGAATGGTGTCGGCACCAACAGCCTGACCTTGCCGGCGGGACTGACGCCGGGGCGCAGCACGTCGGCCGAAGCCGCCGCGGTCTCGGCGGCGACGCCGGAGCGCACGTTGTCGGTCAAGCGCTCCAAGCAGGGCCTTGGCTTCAGCCTGTACCTGACGCCGCAATGGACTGCCTACGCGGACCTCAGCGACGAAGAACGCAAGGGCGCACGTCCGTATGGCGGATCGTTCTTCTTCAACTTCCCGTTTCCGGCCAATGGCGGTGTGTTCGAAACCACCAAGCCGATCGACGACAGCACGATCAACTTGAACGGCGGTCTGCGCTATGCCGGATCGGTCTGGCGCATGGACTTCGCCTACAGCGGCTCGTTCTATCGCGACCGCTACACGCGCTACACCTTCCAGTCGCCGTTCGGACTCTATCCGGTCGTGCCCGGTGCGGTGTCCGCGCCGCTCTACCAGGGTCAGATGTCGACCGAGCCGGACAACGATTACCACAACCTCAAGGCCACGTTCACGCGCAAGCTGCCGATGAACGGCGAGCTGTCGCTGACCGCCTCGGCCGGTCGCATGAGCCAGAACGACACGCTGATCGCGCCGATCGATTGCCAGGGCGTGTTCGGTCTTGGTCTCGGCGGCAGCCTGCAGCTGGGTCCGAAGAATCCGTTCCTGTACAGCTGCGCAAACTGGAACACGAGCGCCGCGCTGTCGCGCAAGTCCGCCGACATGCGCATCGACACCACGCTGGTCGATGCGCGCGTCGTGCTGCAGCCGACCTCGGACCTGTCCGTGCGCGGCGGCCTGCGCTTCAACCGCGACGACTACCGCAACGTCTATCTCGCCTACAACCCGCTGACCGGCGACTACGGCTACGTCAGCGAGAACGGTACGCAAGGCAGCGTCGTTCCCGGCGAGGTCGGCCTGTTCAATCCGCTCACCGATCGGTCCGCCGTGACCCGCGTGCGCAGCCTGCCGCTCGACATCCAGATCGTCGATGCGAACTTCGGCGCGGACTGGAAACTCGGCGACAGGAACACGCTCGGCGCGACCTTCGCGTTCAACCGCTACGAGCCGACCAACCGTGAACGCCAGCGCATCGATGACAACAGCCTGAAACTCACCTGGGTGAACCGTGCACTGGATTGGCTCACGTTCCGCGCCAACTACACCTACCTGAAACAGACCGGCGACCGCTACAACTACAATCCCTACGACTTCACGTATTCGATCAGCCTGCCCGGATATGTACCACCGCCGGGTGGCACGCCGGCGCACACGGTCGACGCGCTGCGCAAGTACGACATGTCGAGCCGCGACGAGCACAAGCTCGACCTGATGGCGACGGTGATGCCGCGCGATGACATGACGGTCAGCGCAAGCTTGCGCGGCGACTGGAACTCGTACGACGCGCAGATCGGCCGCCAGGCCTACCACACGGTCGGCGCGACACTGCAATGGGAATGGCAGCCTGCGCCTTCGACGAACATGAGCGTCTATGCAGCCTGGGACCGCTCACAGCTGCGCCTGGCGAACGTGCAGGATCAGGGCGATGGCGCCGGCGTCGACCCGCACCTCGGCGGCTCCACCAACTACGCACTCAAGGGTCTGTGGTGGGAGCGCGACACGCAGCGCGATTACTACGCCGGCGCCACCTTGAACCACCGTTTCGGTCGCGTGCGTCTCGACGCAAGCTGGAACTATCTCTACTCGCGCGGCCTCGATGCGTTCGCCTACGCGGGACCTTCCGCGCTCGCGTATTTCGTCGACTCCTTCCTCGTGCCCGGCAATGCGTTCCCACCGATGATCTATCGCGTGCAGTCGTTCACGTTCGGTGTCACCGTTCCGATCGTCGAGCGCGTCTCGATGCGTCTGTTCGATTACTACGAGCGCGGCCACGTCAGCGATTGGCACTACTTCGGTTTCGGCAGCGGCCTCGCCTACGACCACCGCGTCTACACCGATGGCGGTCCGCAGAGCTACCGCGCGAATCTGGTCGGCCTGCTCGTGAACGTGCAGCTGTGAGGGAGCGAACCATGACCTCCGCGACCCGATGCTTGTCCGTTTGCCTGCGCGCTGGGGTGCTGCTGCTCTGCGCCGATAGCGCCGCGCTGCATGCGACCGACTGGATCGATCTGCGTGGTGCCACGCCGGTGCATGGCGACGCCGCGGCGGGTGCGAGCAAGGCGACCGTCTGCGTGGCTTGCCATGGTCCGAACGGCAACGCGATCGTTCCGGCATTTCCACGGCTCGCGGGCCAGCACGCAGATTACCTGTACTGGGAGCTCGTGAACTTCAAGCGTGGCACGCGCCCGCAATCACCGATGACTGCGCAGGCGGCAAACCTCAGCGAGGCCGACATGCGCGACCTTGCCGCGTACTTCGCGGCGCAGGCACCCACGGCGGATGCCGCGCCCGCCTCCCCATCGGACCGCGGCGAGGTGCTGTTCCACAACGGCGATCCCGCTCGCGGCATACCGCCCTGCCAGGGCTGCCATGGGTCCGACGCCAGCGGAATCGTCGATGCCCGATTCGGTAGCTGGCCCTCGTTGCGCGGCCAGCATGCGGACTACGTGGTCGCACGGCTCCGCGACTATCGCGACGGCAAGCTCACCGACTCCAGCAACGACTTCGTGATGCGCGGCGTCGCCGGCACGCTCGACGACGAATCGATTGCGGCGTTGGCCGCCTGGGTCGCGTCCTTGCCGCCGACGGCCGCGCACTGAGAGGCTGTGAAAATATCCGATGCCACATCGAATCGGTCCGGCTTCGCACAGTATGGAAATCGGCTGGGCTGCGCTCCCTCTCCCCCAACGGCATCATCGTTGGGGGAGAGGGTTGGGGTGAGGGGGCGGCGCTCCATGCGGGACGTGCCATCGCCGTACATGCTGGCGCCTTCATCGAAGCACCCCTTGTAGATGCCCACGAAAATAGCGGCCTCGTACAGCTTGCGGTCTCGCCCCTCACCCAACCCTCCCCCCAAAAACAGGGAAGCCGTTTTTTGAGGAGAGGGCTTCCGGTCGCGCGGTGGGCGACTATTCCGCCGGCCCTGCTGCGTCGATGCCGGGCCAGCAGCACTGGCGCGAACATACGCCGCAGCCGCACGAGGTTCTGTCACCCGGCCATCTCGCGTAATCTACGCAGTCTGCTCGCCTTTCCCGCATCGCTTCAATGATTCCCGAACTCGGTCAATTCGCGCTGATCCTCGCCCTGCTGCTCGCCGCCGTGCAGTGCGTGCTGCCGATCCTCGGCGCACAGCTCGGCAATCGCGCGCTGATCGCGGTTGCGCGGCCCGCGGTTACCGGGCAGGCCGTGTTCGTCGTGCTCGCGTTCGCGATCCTGACGTATGCGTTCGTGACCCAGGATTTCTCGGTCGCCTACGTCGCGCAGAACTCGAACTCGCTGCTGCCGTGGTACTACCGCTTCTCCGCGGTCTGGGGCGCGCACGAGGGTTCGCTAATGCTGTGGATCCTGATCCTCAACGTCTGGACCGTCGCGGTCGCCGCGTTCAGCCGCAAGCTGCCCGATGATTTCATCGCGCGCGTGCTCGGCGTGCTTGGCTTCATCAGCTTGGGCTTCCTGCTGTTCACGGTGCTGACCTCGAATCCGTTCTCGCGTGAATTGCCGATGCCGCTGGACGGCAACGATCTCAATCCTGTGCTGCAGGATCCAGGCCTGATCATGCATCCGCCGATGCTCTACACCGGCTATGTCGGTTTCTCGGTCGCGTTCGCGTTCGCACTGGCCGCGCTGATCGGCGGCGAGCTCGACGTGCGCTGGGTGCGCTGGGCGCGGCCGTGGACCAATATCGCCTGGGCCTTCCTGACCCTAGGCATCGCGCTGGGGAGCTGGTGGGCGTACTACACGCTCGGCTGGGGCGGCTGGTGGTTCTGGGACCCGGTCGAGAACGCGTCGTTCATGCCGTGGCTGGTCGGCACCGCGCTGATCCACTCGCAGGCGGTCACCGAGAAACGCGGTTCGTTCCGCGCCTGGACCCTGCTGCTGGCGATCTTCGCGTTCTCGCTGTCGCTGCTCGGCACCTTTCTCGTGCGTTCCGGCGTGCTGACCAGCGTGCATGCGTTCGCGAGCGATCCGAAGCGCGGCCTGTTCATCCTGGCCTTCCTCGCGATCGTGGTCGGCGGTTCGCTGCTGATCTACGCGCTGCGGGCGCCGAAGGTCTCCGGCGGCGAACCGTTCGCCGCGGTGTCACGCGAGACCCTGCTGCTGATCAACAACCTGATGTTCACCTGCGCCGCCGCGATGGTGCTGCTCGGCACGCTGTACCCGATGCTCGGCGATGCGCTGAATCTCGGACGCATCTCGGTGGGCCCACCCTACTTCGGCTTCATGTTCGTGCTGCTGATGGCGCCGGTCGTGCTGTTGATGCCGTTCGGGCCGTTCCTGAAATGGCGCAGCGGCAACTTCGGCATGGTGATGCGCGCGCTGCGGCCTGCCCTGCTCATCGCACTGGTCGCGGCGGCAATCGCGTGGCTCGTCGCACACGAACTGCCGTGGAAGGCACTGCTCGGTGCCGCCGCGTCGATCTGGGTCGGCCTCGGCATCCTGCTCTTTGCGCTCGTGCGCTGGCGCAATGCGCCACGCGGTCGACGCTACACGCCGGAGATGCTCGGCATGATCTGCGCGCATTTCGGCGTTGCGCTGTTCGTCGCCGGCGTACTCGTCGTCGAGGCAACCAGCGTCGAGAAGGACATCCGGCTTGCGCCGAACCAGAAAGAGACGATCGGCGCGCTCGATTTCCGCTTCGATGGCGTCGACAAGACCCAAGGGCCGAACTACATCGCCGACCAAGGCACGATCAGCGTGCTCAAGGGCGACGCGGTCGTCGCGACCTTGCATCCGCAGAAGCGCACCTATGCGCGCAACCAGCAGGTGCAGACCGAGTCCGCGATCGATCCGGGCCTCTTCCGCGACGTCTATGTCGCGCTCGGCGAGGCGGTCGGCGACGACGGCGCCTGGGCGGTACGCGTCTACGTGAAGCCATTCGTGCGCTGGATCTGGCTCGGCGCGCTGCTCATGATGCTCGGCGGCTTCATCGCGGCGGCCGATCGGCGTTTCCGCACGCTGCCGGAACTGGAAGCGCAGGCGTCGCGCGCGCCGGTGCAGCCCGACGCGACACCCGCCAGGGCAAACGCATGAACGCGCGCCTGCTGCCCTTCGCCGGCTTCGTGCTGGTGCTCGCCCTGCTCGGCTTCGGCATCTGGTGGAGCGGACACCACGATCTGCGCGAAGTGCCCTCGCCTTTGATCGACAAGCCCGCGCCAGCCTTCGCGCTGCCCGTGCTCGACGATCCCGAACGTATCGTCAGCAGCAAGGACCTCGCCGGCGAACCCTACCTGCTCAACGTGTTCGCAAGCTGGTGCTTCGCCTGCCGCGACGAGCACCCGATCCTGATGGCCGAAGGCAAGCGCCTCGGCATCAAGCTGGTCGGCTTCAACTACAAGGACGAGCCGGCCGATGCGAAGCGCTGGCTCGCGCAATACGGCAATCCCTACGATATCGTCATCGCCGATTTCCCCGGCAATGTCGCGATCGACTTCGGGGTGACCGGCGCACCGGAATCGTTTCTCGTCGATGCGAACGGCGTGATCCGCTACAAATACATCAGCCCGATCACACCCACGGTGATCGCGAACGAACTGCTGCCGCGTATTGCTGCGATGCAGAAGGGAGTTCGATAGCGATGCTCTGGCGAAATTCCTTCACTCGTGCAGCACGACTTCATTCCGTTCGTGCTGAGGTATCGAAGCATGAACGGCACGAAGCGGGACGCGGCAAGCGTTCGCCCTTCGATACCTCAGGGCGAACGGCATGGGTGTTCGGCTTGCTCATGGCACTGGCCTTGTCACCTCTCGCATTCGCTGCCGTCGACCCACTGCCATTCAAAGACCACGCGCAGGAACTGCGCTTCCAGGCGCTGACCAAGCAGTTGCGCTGCCTGGTCTGCCAGAACGAAAGCCTCAACGATTCCAGCGCACCGCTCGCCGCCGACCTGCGCCGCGATGTGTTCCAGCAGATGCAGGCCGGCAAGAGCGACACCGAGATCAAGGCCTGGCTGACCGCTCGCTACAGCGATTTCGTGCTGTACGACCCGCCACTGCGCGGCGGCACCTGGCTGCTCTGGTTCGGGCCACTGCTGGTGCTGCTCGCGGGCGCGAGCGCGATCTTCGTGATCGTGCGTCGCCGTGCGAAGGCAGCGGGCACATCCGCGCCAACGAGCGTGCGACCTGCAAGTGACGTCGAGGACGACTGGTGATGACGATCTTCCTGGCGTGTGCGGCGCTGATGGTCGCCGCCGCGCTCGCGTTTGTCCTCGTGCCCCTGCTGCGCAACGCGCGGACCGCGCAGGGCGCCGATGCATCCGCGCGTCGCTTGCGCGCTCTGGATGAGGCGCTCGCTGCCGGCGTCGTCGACGCCGGTGAATACGCGACCAAGCGCGCCTCGCTCGCCCAACCGGTAACGAGTCCCACAACGGCGCGGCCCTCGCGCGCGAGCTTCGCCGCGCTGCTGCTGGTCGCACTGCTGCTGCCCGCGTCGGCGCTGCTGCTGTACCGCTTCGTCGGCACACCGCAGGCGCTTGATCCGGCGAACCTCGCCGCCGACGTCGCGGCGGCGCATGGCGATCGCGGTCCCGAGATGGAACAGGCGATCGCGATGCTGTCCGCACGCCTCAAGGAACACCCGGACGACGTCGAGGGCTGGGCCCTGCTCGGCCGCGCCTATCAGGCGACCCATCGGATCGATCAATCACTCGACGCGTTGCGGCACGCGCATGAGCTCGCCGCGGACAATGCCGCGATCACGGTCGAATACGCGCAGGCGCTGGCGCTCGCGGCGCCCGGTCATCGCATCGAGGGGGAGTCGCGCAAGCTGCTCGAGACTGCATTGAACGCCGACGCGCAGAACCAGCGCGCACTCTGGCTGCTCGGCATCAGCGACTATCAGACCGCGCACTACGACGCGGCGATCGCGCGCTGGAATACGCTGCTGCCGCTGCTCGCCGAGAACTCCGATGTTGTACGGAGCGTGAAAAAGCAGATTGCGGAAGCCGAGGCGCGACGCGACGGCAAGGCCCTGCCTGAGGCTGCGAGCATGCCGGAAAGCGCGAGCGCGCCGACGGATGCGCGTCCATCCGTTGCATCAGCGGATACCCGAACTGACAGCAATCCCGCAACGACGGCCGCGAACACCGTGCGCCTGACCATCCGGGTCGCGCTCGATTCGAAACTCAAGGATCGTCTCGATCCCGAGGCGACCTTGTTCGTGTTCGCGCGCGCCGCGAGCGGTCCGCCGATGCCTCTGGCGATCCAGCGACTCAAGGCGGGCCAACTGCCGCTGACGGTCACGCTCGACGAGAGCATGGGCATGCTGCCGACGATGAAGCTCTCGATGTTCCCGCAGGTGGTGGTAGGGGCGCGCGTCTCGAAATCCGGCAACGCGATGCCGCAGAGCGGTGACCTGCAGCGCCTGTCGGCTCCGCTCGATGTGCACCGCACGGAACCGATCGAACTGACGATCGATCAGGCGATTCCCTGAGAACGCCGGTACGTCCGATACAGGGGCATTCCATCCACGGATTTACGCCCCAGGACCAGTAGTCGTCCCCCGCGCTGAGCGCGGCGGATGCGTCATGGCGCCGACCAGCCGACCGAAGGGCCTGAACTGGCGCTGGCTGGCCGTGTGCCGGTCAAGGTCACCAACGAAGGTGGGCCGATTCGCATCGGCGATCTGCTGGTTGCATCGCCCACGCTCGGCCGGGCCATGCGCGCACAAGGCTCGCCGATGCCGGGCACGGTGATCGGCAAGGCGATGCAGAACCTGGATACGGCCGCCGGCACCATCGTGATGCTGGTGATGCTGCACTGATCCGAGCGAAGTGCGGAGCGCCGTTGCGCGGAACCACGCAACGGCGCCGCCTCACGACCACTCCGCGAGTGGCTCCTCGTGCGCAAGCGCCGCCATCGCGGTGCGATAGCTCTCCATGAACGCCGCACGATCGCCGCTCCAGCGCAGCGGTTCGCCGACGAAGATGTCGACGAAGAACGGCACGATCATCCATTCGCCCTTTGGCAGCGCTTTGCCGAGGCCATGTGTGAACACCGGGATCATGGGCACGTCGGGACGGCGCTCGGCGATGCGCGCAAGGCCGGTCTTGAACTCGGCAAGCTGTTCGGGCTCCCCGCGCGATCCTTCCGGAAAGAACACCAGGATCTCACCGCGTTCCAGCGCGGCGGCGACCGGCGCAAGCAGATCGTCGTGCAGATGCTGGCGCTGACGGTTCAGCGGCACGATGCCGACCACGTTCAACGCGAACCACGCGAGCAGCTTGTTGCGCAGGAAATAGTCGGCCGCGGCGACCGGCCGCACACGCGGCAGCAGGCGCAACGGCAGCAGGCTGATCATCGCCATCGCGTCGAGATGGCTGTTGTGGTTCGCAGCGAGGATCGCCGGGCCCTTCGTCGGCAGGCGCTCGCGATGGCGCACGTTGAGGCCGAGCACGAACAGCACGACCAGGCGCACCAGCACGCCATAGAAGAAAAGCCGCAGCAGATAACTCATCGGGCACGCGCTAAAAATAGAAGTACGCCATGAAGTGGAAGAACAGCGGGCCGGTGAACAGCAGGCTGTCGATGCGGTCGAGAATGCCGCCATGGCCCGGGATCAGCGAACCGGAATCCTTGACGCCGATGTCGCGCTTGACCGCCGAGATCGTGACGTCGCCGAGGAAGCCGCCAAAACCGATCATCAGGCCGACCGCGATCGAATGCAGCGGCGTCAGCGGCGTCAGCATCGGCGCCAGGAAGAATGCAATCACCGTCGTCGTCAGCACGCCGCCGATCAAACCCTCGACCGTCTTCTTCGGGCTCACGCTCTCGATGACCTTGCGCCGACCGAGCGTGCCGCCCCAGACATACTGCAACACGTCATTCAACTCGGTCAGCAGCACGACGAACAGCAGCAGCGCGGCGCCATGCGCGGCAACCGGCTTGCCCTCGGGCAGCACCAGCAGATAGGCCAGATGACTGAGGCCGAACACCATCGTCATCAGGCCCCAGTGGATCGTGCCGGCCGCCCGCAGGAAATCCCTGGTTTCGCCGCGCAGCACCATGCGCGTCGCGATCCACAGGAACGCCCAGACCGGAATGAAGATCAGGAACAGGTTGTACCACTCGCGCCAGACCCAGACGTACTGGATCGGCACGCACAGGTACGCCCAGAACAGGACACGACGATCCGCGCGGCGGGTCGGTATCAGCGAGAGATACTCCTTCAGCGCCAGGAACGACAGGATCGCGAAGAAGCCGATCGCGATATTGCGCGAGAACGAGATCGCAACCGCGAATACTGCAACCAGCGCCCACCATGAGCGCACGCGCGCGGCGAGTTCGGCGTGACGGTCCGCGGTGTCGCCGCGACGCATGATCGCGACGATGACCGTGGCGACAACGAGCAATGCCACGATCGCGGCCAGCGTCCACAGCACGTTGGGCGGAATCCACAGGTGCAGGCTCGTCATGCGTTGCCCTCCTTCGCGCCGACTTCGGCGAGCGCATGGCGTGCGCGATTGACGATCGTCAGCACCGAGAACCCGACCAGGGTCCAGAGCAGCCAACCCAGCCATGCGCCGGACGGCGCACCCAGGCCGAGAACAAGGCCGAGCGCACCGAACATGAAGGCACGATCGCTCTTGCCGAACGGCCCGTCGTAGCGTCGGCTCGCGCCGATCTGCACGCCGACCACGCCGATCATTTCGACGACGATTGCAAGCACCACCAGCACGACCAGTGGTACGGCAGGAAATTCCGGCCGCAGCGCCAGAGGCAGGTACATCGCCGCATCCGCAACCACATCGCCGAGTTCGTTGAGGATCGCCCCGAGTTTCGAGGCCTGCCCGTGTTCGCGCGCCAGCATGCCGTCGATCGCGTTCAGCGCCATGCGCACGAACAGCGCAAGCGGCAGCAGCAGGAGCACACGATGGCCCGCGCAAAGGAACAGCGCTGCGCCCACCGCGAATGCGAGCACGACTGCCGCGACCGTGACCCGATTTGCGGTAACGCCCGAGCGCGCAAGCGTGCGCACCAGCGGCCGCAGCAAACGCTGAAACGCCGGCTTCAACTGATAGATGCTCGCCATCGCCCCCGCTCCGCTCTTCCCTTGAACCTAACCTACCAGATGCCGCAGCCGAGGACCGACTTGGCGAGGTCGCGAGGTACCGCTACATTGCGGCTCCGTTTCTGTGCCGATCGCTCATGTCCGACGCCCGCCGATGGTTCGCCCTGTCCTCGCCGTTCCCGATGAAACGCGGTGGCGAACTCGTCGGTGCGCACCTCGCCTACGAAACCTGGGGAACGCTCAGCGCAGAACGCGACAACGCAATCTTCATCCTGACCGGGCTCTCGCCGAGCGCGCATGCGGCCTCAAATGCGGACGATCCGTCGCCGGGCTGGTGGGAGGACATGATCGGCCCCGGCAAGTACATCGACACGAACCAGTGGTTCGTGATCTGCGCGAACACGCTCGGCAGCTGCAAGGGGTCGACCGGTCCAGCCGACACCAATCCGGCGACCGGGCAGCCCTATCGCCTCGACTTTCCGGAATTGACCCTCGAGGACGTCGCCAACGCCAGTCACGAACTCGTGCGCAGCCTCGGCATCGAACGGCTGGGCTGCCTGCTCGGCAACTCGATGGGCGGCATGAGCGCGCTCGCCTATCTCGTGCAGCATCCCGGCAGCGTGCGCGCGCACATCAGCATCTCGACCGCACCGCAGGCGCAACCGTTCGCGATCGCGATCCGCTCGCTGCAGCGCGAGGCGATCCGCCTGGATCCGAACTGGAACAACGG
Organism: Dokdonella soli; assembly: GCF_039523175.1. Taxonomy (NCBI): domain Bacteria; kingdom Pseudomonadati; phylum Pseudomonadota; class Gammaproteobacteria; order Lysobacterales; family Rhodanobacteraceae; genus Dokdonella; species Dokdonella soli. Next base: position 145,158 of record NZ_BAAAEU010000008.1, on the reverse strand, counting down.
CCACTACGACGACGCGCACTATCCCGAAGCCGGCATGTCGATCGCGCGCAAGCTCGGTGTGATCACCTACCGCTCAGCCATGGAATGGGTCGGTCGCTTCGCGCGCATCCGACTCGACTCGGAACAGCGCGAGGAGGACCCGTTCGCGGTCGAGTTCCAGATCGAGTCCTACCTCGCCGGCCACGCGCGCCGCTTCGTGCGCAGTTTCGATCCGAACTGCTACCTCTACCTGTCGCGAGCCAGCGACTGGTTCGACCTGGCCGAGCACGGCACCGGCGGCGTCGAGGCGGCGCTGAAGCGCATCGATGTCGAACGCGCCTTGGTCATCGGCGTCGAAACCGACATCCTGTTCCCGCTCTCTCAGCAGCAGCAGATCGCCGACGGCTTGCGCGCGAACGGCGCCACCGTCGATTTCGTCGCGCTGGACAGCCCGCAGGGCCATGACGCCTTCCTCGTCGATATCCCGCGCTTCGGCGCCGCCATCGCAGGCTTTCTGGCCACGCTGTAGAATCGACTCCCCGAGAACGCCGCCACGGCGGTGTGTTTCCAGCCGAGACAACCTCATGCTTTCGCTTGAATTCCCCGGAGCACGCCAGCTGATCGATGCGATCGATGCGGCCGTCGCGCTCCCCGATCAGGCCGCCGTCACCGACTCGTTGCGCCATGCGCTGTGCCGGCTGATCCGCGACCCGCACGTGCGCCTGCCCGATTGTGTGTTCGAGCGCGAGAACGACCACTACGCGCGACGCGAGCTGTACCGCAGTGACGAGCACGGCTACAGCGTCGTCGCGATGACCTGGGGGCCCGGCCAAGGCACGCCGATCCACGACCATGCCGGCATGTGGTGCGTCGAGGGCGTCTGGCAGGGTTTCCTCGAGATCACTCCGTACGAGCTGATGGAATCAAAGGACGGCCGCTACCGCTTCGAACCGCGCGGCACGATGAACGCAGGCGCCGGTTCAGCCGGAAGCCTGATCCCACCGCACGAGTACCACACGATCATGAATCCGAGCGACGATGCGATCGCGGTTTCGCTGCACATCTATCGCCGCCCGCTGGACCTCTGCTCGAAGTTCTACCCGGCCGACGCCGGCTGGTATGTGCGCGACAACTGCAAGCTCGCGCTGGACGACACTCACTGAACCGTAGGAGCAGCCCGCGATGCCTTTTTACCGCACAAAGACAAGGCATCGCGGCTGAAGCCGCTCCTACAGGATTGCGCGTGATTGCCTTATACTGCGCGACCCGCGCGGCCGACCGCCGCGTTGATGGGCCGAAGTGGCGGAATTGGTAGACGCAGTGGACTCAAAATCCACCGCCCTTAAAAGCGTGCGGGTTCGAGTCCCGCCTTCGGCACCAATCTAGTGTTTCGCAACGTTCCACTGAATCCCGTAGAGTACACGACAAGCTAATAAACCCGCCAAAAACGCGGGTTTTTTTACGCCTGGCGTCCGGGTTAGTCCTGTTGCGTTCCGCTCCAGCAAGCGTGCAATGTGAGTAAGATTTGAGTAACTTGGGTGCCACTAACGTGGCCTGACCGGAAGTTACTCACATGCTGACCGACGTCAAACTGCGCACCCTGACCCGCCGCGAATCTTTGTATCGGGTCGCCGATGGTGGCGGCTTGGCGATCGAGGTTCCACCAGCCGGAGCGCTGCGCTGGCGCTTCCGTTATCGCTTCAACGGCAAGGCGAAGATGCTGAGTTTCGGCACCTATCCAGACGTAAAAGCGAGCGAAGCCCGGAACCTTCGCGATGACGCACGCCGGTTCCTTCGCCAAGGGATCGACCCGAGCGCGCAGCGACAAGAGAAGAAAAGGACTCCGGCCATCGTGCCGGACGCGCAGACCTTCGGCGCCATCGCTCGCGAATGGATAGCGCGGCAAGAAGTCGCTGACGTCACCGCGAACAAGAACCGCTGGATCATGGAGACGTTCCTGCTTCCCGACCTCGGCAACCGCCCTATTCGCGAGATCACCTCGCGCGAGTTGCTGATAACGCTTCGCAAAATCGAGCGGACCGGCAAGCTTGAAACAGCGAAGCGCGCGCGCGTGAAGGCCGGCCAAGTCTTTCGCCATGCCATTCTCGAAGGGCTGTGCGAGAACGATCCAACCCCGTCGCTGCGCGGCGCATTGAAGTCGCCCAGGCCGAAACATCACGCCAGCATCACCGACCCGGCGAGGGTCGGCGAGCTACTTCGTGCGATCGACGGATTCAGCGGCCAGCAAGTGACCCTGTACGCGCTCAAGCTCGCGCCGCTGGTGTTTGTAAGGCCAGGGGAGCTTCGGCACGCGGAGTGGTCTGAAATCGATCTGGATCGCGCCATGTGGCGCATCCCCGCCGCACGCATGAAGATGAACAGCGCGCATCTTGTGCCGCTATCGAAGCAGGCCGTCGCGTTGCTCCGCGAGCTGTTCGAGATCACGGGCGAAGGTCGCCACGTGTTCCCTGGAATGCTTTCGTCGTCGCGACCGATGAGCGAGAACACCGTCAACGCTGCTTTGCGTCGCCTCGGCTACAGCAACGAAGAAATGACGGGCCACGGCTTCCGCAGCATGGCGGCTACCCTATTGAACGAGCAGGGTTGGAATGCCGACGCAATCGAGCGCCAGCTATCGCATGCCGAATCGAACAAGGTGCGCGAAGCCTACACACACGCGGCGCAATACTTGGACGAGCGCGTGCGGATGATGCAGGCCTGGGCGAACTATCTCGACGGTCTGCGCAGCGGTGCCGTCGTTGTCCCCTTCCGGCGCGCTGGCTGACGTGCGAGCAAGCCTCGCCGGCAAGCGTGCGGGCAGGCTATGCGAAGTCCGGCAAGGCGCGGCATGTCCCGCTGAACAGCGAGGCCTTCGCGGTGTTGAAGCGGTTGGAAGAAGCAGGAGCCGGATGGACGCCTGTTCAAACTGATATGCGCCGCGAAAGCCTGGGGCGCACTCATGGCGCGCGGCGAAGCTCGAAGACTTCCGCTTTCACGACCTGCGGCACACCTTCGCATCCAAGCTCGCCACGGCCAGCGTCGACCTCAACACTTCGCGCGAGGTGCTCGGGCATGGCGACATCGCGATGACGATGCGTTACGCCCACCTAGCGCCGGAGCACAAGGCCGGCTGTCGAAACGCATGTCCCACCCCGCGCGATGCCAAAACTACGGCTAGTGCGCGGCTCTTTGCGCGGTGCGCTCGCTACCTGTTTGCAACTAGTTCCGACAGCCCAACACTAGCCAGCTCTTCGCGGCTAAGTGGAAGGAGCGGGCGTGCGCCTTCGGAGGCGGCAACAAGGATCGGCTTGAGAAACTCCCACCGAGGAAGGATCGCGCGCATCTTGAACGAGTTTGCCGAGTGAACGTTTGTTGCGTCTGTCCACAGTTCAGGCGTCTCGACTAATACACGAAACATTCGGTCATCGCTAAAGGTCGCAAGCGACGGATAGATGAAACCCAATGTGATCAACCTTTCCAGTTCGCTCGACAACCACAGCTCGCTTAGGACTTTTTCTAACGAAATTGGCGTGCCCGCATAGTTACGAACCGTCTCTCGACGGAACGATTCCCAGATACACCACTCCGCCACTCCGGCAACAGGCCGCCGCTGTTCTCGCCCAAGAAGCTCCAAGCCGTATTTCGTGCGCTGATCCAGCCGAATGGAAAGCGCCTCCGTCTTCCGTTGCGACCTTGGCTCCTTGGGGGTTCTCGTCTGCGCGCTCATGTCCGCTCCTGTATGCCAATGAATTCTAACAGCCTGCCACTTGCATGCAATAGAATTCTATGCCAGAGTTCTAGTGTGATTCATTGAGTTTCAATGAATGTCAATGTTTCACGTGAAGCAATTGTCAGCTGCAACACAGCCGCGAGGAACCCATGAGCAAGAACATCGAACATCGGCTCGCCTACACCATCGAGGGAGCCTGCGAAGCAACCGGCCTGACGCGTACGCGCATCTATTGCGCTATCGCGGATGGCTCCCTCAAAACCTTCAAGGCGGGTCGCCGGCGCATGGTGTCGGCTAAGGCGCTAGAGGCCTTCATCGCTGCGCTAGAGCAAGGCGAAAGGAGGGCGGCTGCATGACCGCCACTGTTGATGTCCGGGCGGGGATCTGCTGCGGGGGCACGAAATGATCGCGCCAGACACCGGAACCATCGTTCACCAGATAGGCGTAGGCGCCGAGTCGCTCTACGCCCAAGTCCATAGCTGGCCGCTCTCCCCCATCCGCGAATCTCAGATCAACGGCGTGGCGCGAAGTCTCGTCGGTCTGCAAAGCCTATTGGTCGCCCTACGCCGCCACATTCAAACATCGGAGATCTCATGAGCATTCCAGGTATGCAAGATTTGATTGTCGCGGCCAGCGACTGCGAGGACATGGCGCGCATAGAGTGTGCCGCCGACAACGTGCTTCCCAACCTGCTATTCGGCATGAGCGCCATTGGAAAGCTGATATGGCATGCGCACACGCACGGCAACGAACCCGTCGAACGTGAGGACATGGCCAATGTTGGATGGCTGCTGCATTCGCTCAGCGAGCTTGCAGACCATGTGATGGTCCTACGTAGCGACACCAAATCCCATATCAGTGAAGGGGAAGCCCGACTCGGACGCGCGGCCTGATCGCGAGCACGTGGGCTGAAATCAGCAGGCTGCGCCAGCACGATCCATGCTGGCATTGCCGAGGGACGCAATGGCAATCAATCCGAAGAAGCGATCGAGGTACGTGGGGCGCAGAAAAGGCATGCCCTTCCTCCAGCTGCACCATCACATCATCGATTCGCTGCGGTTCGCCGCGCTCAAGGGCTCGGCGCTGAAAATGCTGATCGACCTTGCAAGGCAATACAACGGAAAGAACAACGGCGATCTATCCCCGGCCCTCCTTCGCAAGTCTGGTCGATGGAAGAGCGAGGACACGATGCGGTATGCGCTGGAATACCTGCTCGAACACGGCTGGATCGTGAAAACGAAACAGGGCGGCATGGGCATTGGCTGCAATCTGTATGCGATCACTTGGTGGCCGATCGACGAGTGTAACGGTAAGCACGATTACCCCGTCGAGCAGGTCGCCTCGAACCTATGGGCCAAAAAAACGCCACACCGGATTACGGAGACTAAAACACCGGATTCCGGTGCTAGCGAACCGTCGAATTGCTCAATTGTTGACCACCTAACACCGGAATCCGGTGCTAAAACGGCCATTTCAAAGGCCGCCTAACACCGGAATCCGGAGACCTTTATATATATCTACCAGGTACTAGGGGGTTTTGTGGACGGTCCGCAGTTGTCTTTCTGCTTCAAATCTCTTGCTCCAAAGGCCGGCGGCAAAAATTCGCGCGCTGGAAAACCCGGAAGAAACCCGCCGGGTTTGCCGGCTTGGGCTGGCAGCGTGGATGAAGTGCTTGCGCTGGCGATGAAGACGGCGGGCTGGAACAACCGGACGTGTCCGCCACAGCGCGCGACGCTCGCCGGCGGATGCAGCCTGATAGTGCTGCCAGCGAACTTGTGGCGCCCACGATGCGGGCCACGTCCGCGGCCGGTATGCGCTCCAATCCCGTTCCGCCGAGCTGGCTAGGTCCGTGAACAGACGCTAGCGAATCTGAAGCGAATCGTTGAACGAAGCGTGCACGGACCGTCAGGAACGCGACGTCACGGTGACGTCACGCGTTAGCGCGCGTTAGGCCCGCGCAGGTTGGCAGGACGTCAGCACGGCAAACCACCTGATGCGTTCGCATTGCGTTCGCATCGCAATGCCGTCAACCCCGGCGCAATGCGCAGTTCGATGAATGTTCGCGAGGATTCGCGAGGCCCGGGCGAACCAAGGATAACCCGAAGGACAACCACGCATGATCGACGGCGGACGGCCTGAGAGACAGAGTATGACGCTGGAGCGCATCCGCGCCACTTCGCGGCAATGGGCAGCTATCGAGACCGCCACTCGCATGCTCGCCGCAGCGCTCGGCTACGGGAGCGGCTGGCGATCCGCCTACTACACCGCGGTCGACGAGGATACCGGCGAGGAGTCCGAGGGCGCGGTTTTCATCGCGCAGCCTACCGGCAAGCCGCTGCACAACCGTGTTGTTCACGAAGAGCGCGACTACAAGCTGCGGCGAGGGAAAAAATGGAGGGTCGGTTCTGCTGTCGCCGTTCCGGGCGCCGCGCCGAACCCGGCAGTGCTGGCGGCATTGTCGTTCGCGACGATTGATACGCGGAAGGTGGCGCTGCTCGCCGCCTATGCTACCGACGCGACCGAACTGCCGCATGCCTTTGCTATTGCGCGTGCGCTGGGCGTGGGAGACAACGCCGTGTCGCATGCCTGGCGGCGACTGATCCGCCGACCGCCTGCGACGGATGAAGTGGCCAGGATGTACGGCGTCGCGCGCGACGAGTTTCGCCGGCATGTCCGGATTGCGGAGGCGTTCCTGATTGGCCAGCTTGCGGCAACATCGCTCCAAGTGCTGCGCGTGCTCGGCCAGCGACCGCAGCCTCTGCGGCCGCCTGCTTTGGCCGCCGTCCCGATCGATCTTTCAAAGAAGCAGAAAAGAGCGTATCGACGGCCGAAGCCCGCACCTGCGCCGTGCGTCGTGTTCGGGCCTGATTCGCCGCAGGCTCTGGACGCGCTCGAAGTGCGGCACCGCGGCGGATTCGCGCCCTGCACCTTGATCGAGGCCGATCCTGAGCACAACCCGGCATTTCGGTGCGCGGCCAAAAAGCCTCAAGCATGGAAAACGCCGCTAGCGCGTGGCGTGATATTCGACAACGGATGCTCTCGCGGCGAGATGCTGTCAGTCGAGAAAGAATCCGGCGTAGCGCTGACCGATTCAGAACGGCGACCGCGCGAGACCTGGCGGCCGCTCGCCAACATTGGCCAGTTTCACGTGGAGCGCTACGGGTTTTCCATCCCCGCGCCCATTGTCCCGAGGTCGCCCTATGTAAATAGGGGAGCAAGTAAGTCGAGGTATCCCGACCCTCCGGGGGCAGTTTCACCATTTTCCACGGCGGATCACGGTGAACCACCGGGAGTCACGGCGATCGAGAGTTCACCGCTCAGGCTATGGCCGGGTTCAATGAGCGCTCACGCACAACTCACTGAAGACTCACCACCTGAAAGGAAGCCCGAATTTTTTTGCCCATTGGATTCTTAACTGCATTCATTCCATACCAGGAGGCATTCGCTATGGATCGTCGATTTGAACGCGCACCGCAAGTAAGGGCGCGCATTGGTATCTCGCAGGCAACGTTGTACCGCTGGGTCGCTGCCGGCCAGTTCCCAGCCCCCGTACGCCTTCACACCCGAACGACGGCATGGGCCGCCGACGAGATCGACCGCTGGATGGCGCAGCGGATGGCTGCGCGGAAACAGGCGGCCTGACCGATCCACCTCACCATCGGAGTCAGCAGATGAGCCAACCCAGTGCCGCAGCACCAAACCCCATCGCGCAACTAGCGCTCATGGGCCACCAGATCGAGTTTTTCGAGCGCGCCAACTCCATCGCCAAGGGCATTTGCCGGATGCAGACCGACATCAGCCCTGAGGCGACCACATTCCTCAAGGCACACACGTTGGCCTTCCTTGGGGAAATTGGAGCCATTGAGGCGATCGTCGCGTGCGGCGGCGTGGTCGCCCAGTATCAAAGGCCAGACGCACCCGCCCAGGCACCGCCGTTGCAGGCATTGCAGACGCCGTTGCAGGTTTCGCCAGAAGCCAAGCCGAACCGTGCCGCTCGCCGGGCGCAGGCCAAGTGGAAGGGCGAGAACGGCATCAAACCAGACGGCGGCGTAGCGCCCACGAGTGCAGCCTGATGAGCAAGTACGGACGCTAGGACAAGCGGAAGTTCTCGACTTACAGCAAGACGTGGCGCACTATCCGCCAAGCCGTGTTGTCTGGCGAGCCGTTATGCAGAGCATGTAGCCTGATAGGCAGGATCACTCCAGCAACTGATGTCGATCACATCGACGAGGACAGCTGGAACAACGCCCTCGACAACCTGTAGCCCCTCTGCAGGTCGTGCCATAGCGCCAAGACAGCGGGGCGAGCGAACAAGGGCTGCGACGTTGATGGCATTCCGTTCGCGATGAGGCTGCCAAGATGAAGCAGCAGAGCTTCGTCGCCTGCGTCGGTTGCGGGATAACCGGCCTCAGAAAGCATCGATCGTGGGATCACGCGGGAACGTATTGCAGCCGGTAGTGCTACCGGCTAGCACGCACGCGCGTCTCCGTGGAGGTGCGTGGGCTGACAGCTATCGGCGCCGCCACGAGAGCGTAGCTGGCAAGACTGGCGGCCGCAGAGGAAAGGACGATCCGGACTTGCCTCGACTGCCATATCCAATTCCGGCAGCGCACTCGCTTCGGACCTCGCGATAAACGATGCCTGGAGTGCGCCCAGAAGCAGCATGCAAGCGACCAAAGGGCAGTCAAGTCCGCGAGCCGGGCAATTAGGCGCGGTGCCACGGCCGGCCAGACGGACAAGATTGATCCGCTTATCGTCTTCGAGCGAGCCGGCTGGAAATGCGGAATGTGTGGCATAGCGACCCCTATCGAGCTGAGGGGTTCTACCTAGCGAAACGCACCATAGCTGGATCACGTCATTCCGCTATCGCTCGGAGGCACTCACACATGGCACAACACGCAGTGTTTGTGCCGGTCTTGCAACGTGTCCAAAGGGGCAAAGAGACTGCTTGAGGGGGTATAGGCCATGAAATCTCTAGGTTCGCCTGACCGACATACGTGGGCTTCCCAAACTTCGCGCATCTCCAATTCGTCGGACGAGGTATGAAATGGCACGACATAGGCTACCCTCGGCAAAAGCGGCAGTCGCAGGCTCCGCGCTGATTCATCCGGGGAGGTTCGCAAATCGCAAGTCTCCCAAGGGTATGCGCCCGCTTGGCGCGCCCTATCCGAGCATGACGGCCAAGTAGCAAGAGGCTTGGAAAGAATACGGCTCAGAACTTCCCTGGCTGAACAGCTCGCACCGCCCGCTTCTCCGCCTCGCCTGCATCTGGACCGCCAAGATGGATGAGGCTGAGTTCGGAGTGTCTGCCACGCAGGCGCTTAGCTCGATCCTGTCCAAGCTCGGCGCAACGCCAGTCGACGAAACCAAAGTGAACCATGACGACGGCGAAGAAGAGGATCCGCTAGACCGATTCTTCTGCAAACCCAACTGAGGCGCGCTGCAACGGCAATGGCCGGGGGTATGGGGACGAAAATCTCTAACGCTCGTCCAACGACATACGCGATGGCCACTGAGCTTCGCTAAATCGAGACAAATCGCCACGCGCGTGCGCGCGCGAGGAACGCACAGCAGGTCGCAAGAATCCATATAGGGGCAAGTGAACATGAGCGGCTTTGGCGAGCTAGCAATTACGATTGGCGCGAATACCGCCACGCTTTCGAGCGATCTAGACCGCGCGGTCGGGATGACGCAGAGTGCGGTCGCTAACATCAACGTCGCGATCAACAAGGTAGGAAGCGGGTCCGACTTCAGCGGCGTCTCGTCCCAGGTCGCAGCATTGCAGGGCTAGTTCGCCAGCCTGCAAGGCGTCGTTGCCAGCGTCTTCGGCGTAGGGCTCGGTACGGGCGCAGCCCGTCAGCTCATGGACGTTGCCGATCAGTACCAGAACGTCACCAATCGCATCCTGACGACCAGCTCCAGCACGGAATAGCTGGTCGCGATCCAAGATCGCCTGTTCTCGATCTCGCAGGAAACCGGCCGCGCGCTGGACGACACCGCGAAGATTTACCAGCGGCTTGAGCAAGTCATCGAGGGAACCGGCAAGTCGCAAATCGACTCGCAGGCGCAAGCGCTCGCGATCAGCAAGACGCTCAATCAGGAAATGACCATTTCCGGCGCGACTACGGCAGAGGCCACGCGCGCAATCACGGATATGGTCCATGGCATGGCTGGTGGCGTGCTGCAAGCGCGTCAACTGCGCATGATGATGCAGCAGATGCCGGACCTGGCCCGCGTGCTGGCGGAAGGTTTGGGAACGAACGTGAAGGGCTTGGAGGCGATGGTCCACGCCGGCCTGCCCGTGGAACAAGTGTTGAAGGCGCTGGAAAACGAAGCGGGCAAGGTGGATGCCCGATTCCAGGACATGCCCAAGACCTTCGCGCGCGTCTGGACCGAGCTTAGCAACGCTGTCGAGCAATACATTGGCCGAGCGTCTCAGGCCGGCAGCGTGTCGGGACTGGTCAAGGATGCGATAAGCGGGCTTGCGCGCAACATCGATACCGTGGCGACGGCCGCGGAGCTGGCTGGCGGGGCGATGGCGGCCTGGCTCGGCGGTAAGGGCCTGCAAACGATCAGCGGGATTGCATACGTCCTGCGCGACGCTGTAACGGCTCAGGGCGCGTACAAGACGGCAGCGATGGCCTCCGCTGAGGCGGACATTGCGAACGCCGCAGCGAAGCAACAGGCCGTCGCCGCGACTGTCGCCCGCATCGATTCCAACCTTGACCTCGCGCAATCGGAATTGCAGCTACAACGGGCCGCCGCCGCTCGCCTGATGGAAACGAACGCGCTCGCCGAAGCAGACATTGCCTTGCTCCCGGTGGGCCAGCGCATTGCCGAACTGGAAAGCCAGATCGCGGCCGGAATGCTGCGCGCGGCCTCGGCCGAGTAGGCGGAGACGGTTGCAACGAATGAGCTGGCGGTAGCAAAGCAACGCCTTGTCGTTGCGCAAGCCGAAGCGACTGGCGCAATGGGCCTATTCGCACGCGCCGGTGCCGGCCTGTTCGCCATGATCGGAGGCTGGCCCACGGTCATTCTCGCGGCTGGCGCGGCGATCTATTACCTCGCAACGCGGCAGAACGATGCCGAGAAGGCGGCAGATTCGCTTAACAAGGCATCCGATCAGTTGGCCGGATCTCTGGACCATGTAACGGATTCCTCGCTACGTCTAGCGCAGACCAAGGCAGATGAGGGAATCAAGGCGCTAGAGCAGGCGCAGACGCGTGCGGCTGACGCATCAAAACAACTTGCTGACGCGCTCAAGTACAACGTCGCGCATTCGGACGCATTGGCGTTTGCTGCAGTACGTGCGGCGGATGATGTTGACAAGCTGACCGCTGCCAGCGAACGACTGAACAAGACGCTGGCAGCGGCATCCATCGCCAAGCAGCTCGACGAACAATTCGCGCTGTTTCACAGCATGACGCAGACCGGGCTTGCTGATATCACCGCCTATTCGGACAAGATGGCGGCGCACACGGCCAAGCTTAGGGAGCAGGTTGAAACCTACGGCAAGGGCAAGAAGGCTGTAGAGGAATATGAGCTTGCGCAGGCAATTGCAGCACGAACGCAGGGAATGAACGAGAAGGCTGCGGCATCAACTGCGGAAGCCATGCGTCAGCAGGCCGCAGAGGCCGTGTCATTGCAGGGACGGCTTGATGCGTTGTCGGCTGCCCACAAGGGCGCGAGCGGCGCGGCCCGCGAGCATTCGCAGGATGAGGCTACCCTAACTAGCATCCTTCAGAAAGCCGCTGCGGCTATCTAGAAGGCGGACGGCCTGGCCGCATCTCTCGCCGAGGGATTGGCCGGCCCCTACTTGGCGGCGCAGAACAAGTTCAACAAGGAAGTGAACGACTTTGAGACGGCGATGGTTGCCGCAAACACCGAGCTTGTGAACGGGGTCATCAACTAGGACGCGTACAACAAGAAGATCGCCGAGTACACGTAGGGCGAGCAGGATGCCGCGAAGGCTGCTGACGACACCGTGCAGGCGCTGCGTGAAAAGAACGACATCATCGATCAGTAGGTGACGAAGCTCCAAAGCATCATTGCGTCAGGTCAGATGCTCGGCCCAATGCAAAAGGCTGAGCTTGAAACCGACAAGGAGATCGCCAGGGCTCTGAAAGAGGGCCACGACCTCTATGGCGTGCATATCACCGACCTCCAAAAGCTGACGGATGCGCTGGCGAAACAAAAGCCGGATCTGCTCGCTATCAATGCCGCGATCATTGCCAACGAAGCGGCCATCAAGAATGTGACGAAGGCTCAGGAGGAATACCAGCGCATCGCCGAGTCCGGCCTGACATCGCTTACCGACGCGTTCGGCCAATTCTTCACCGGCTAGATCAAATCCTGGCACGACCTCGGCCAATCGATCATCGGCACGGTCAAGAACTTCATCGCGCAGATCATTGGCGAATACCTCAAGCTCAAAGTGCTGGGGCCGCTCGTATCGTCCCTATTCGGCAGCGGGAACGCCTACGGGTTTTCGTATGGTGGCGTGGCGCAGGCCGGCATGAGCCTGCTAAGCGGTGGATCCGGCTCGCCGAATTTCACTTCGACGGCCAGTGGCGGAACGGCGAACAGCCTGTTCGGCGACGCAACCAGCATCTACGGAGCTGGCAAAACGCTATGGCAGGGATTCAGCGGCGGCATGGGGAATATCGCCACGGATTTCTGGGCGGGTAACTCCGGCTCCGTGATGAATGTCGGCGGCATGGGCGTGAACATGCCTTACGGCGGCACGTCTGTCCCCGGATATGGCGGCTACGGCTCGGGGTTCGGATAGGCGCTGGGCGTCGCAGGCGGCATCTATGCCGGCTACAACGAATTCCAGAATGCGGGCGGTGGCGCGGCTGGCTTGGCGGGCGGCGCTGCCTACGGTGTTGGCACCTACTTTGCCGGCGCAGGATTGGCGGCGGGCGGCGCTGCGATGGCGGGCGGCGCCACCCTCGGCGCCGGCGCGGCGGCTGGCATGGCCGCCATCCCCGTCGTCGGATGGATCGCGCTCGCTGCAATGGCGGTGGACATGCTCACGGGCGGCGGCCTGTTCGGAACTGCCGGCAAGGTCCAGGGCGGCGAAGCGGGTCTGAATGTCACCAGCTCGGGCGCTACCGCGACGGAAGGGCTGTCCATCAAGGGCAAAAAGCCGCTGTTCGGCGGCTCGTGGTGGGACTGGAAAACGGTCGATCCGAGCCAGCAGGCGAAGGATGCCGCGACGGCGTTCTATGATTAGCTGAAATCGGGCGTTACCGCATTCGCCAAGCAATTCGGAGAAACGGCCGCAACGGTTGTAGGCGGCACGTTCAGCGCCAAATTCGACAAGAACGGCAAGCTGACGGGCGATACCACGTCCGTTGTACTCGGCCAGACCTACCATAACGAAACGCAGGCGCAGTTCGCCGAGCGGTTACAGGCGGATAGCTTCCTCGCCGTGCTCGACAAGATGGGTCTCGGCGCGTCGCAGTTCGTCTCCAAGTTGCAGGGCAACGCGGATGCCTTGTTCAAGGGCGTGCAGGACTTCGCGGGCGCTGCGCAGGCGGCCAACACCGACCTGAAGAACGGCCTGCATTTCCTCGCGTCGCAATCCGGCACGACGCTGGTTAGCGTGATGAAGTTCGTGGAGGGCCTGCAATCGGCCGGCGAGTCGCTGACGCAGACGTATGCGCGTCTCGCCGCCGCACAGAACGCGTACGACAAATTCACGGCGCAGTTCAAGCCGGCGGCCACCTACGTTGACAACTTCGAGGCGGGACTCGCGAAGATCAACGACACGATGAAGGCCAATATCGACCAGGCGAACGCCTTGGCGAAGGCCGCGGGAGCGGAAGGGGCCGCAACCTCCGATCTCGTCAACATCCACCAGCAAGCCGCGAACCAGATGGCGGCGCTGGTGACGTAGCTCGAAGCGTCCGCGCAATCACTGGCGTTCTCGCTCGGGCTGACCACGCAAGGCAGCCTGTCGGAAGTCAGCGCCGAGATTTCGCGCCTGCAAGGCTTGGCTGGTCACGCGACCAGCTCGGTGCAATCGTTCGGCAGCGCGATGCAGTCTGCGGCGCAGAACGCGACGGCCGCGATTGCGCTGCTGCTCGGCAACCTGTCGCCGCTGAACGACGCGCAGAAACTGCAAATCGCCTTGCAGGGGTAGATGGCCGGCACGGTCACGCCGTCGCAGGTGCTGACAATCGGTCGCCAGCTCTACGCCAGTAGCCAAGCTTATGTGGACCTGTTCAATCAGGTCTAGGCGATCGGCGACCATACGCAGCACGCCGGAGGCGCTGGCGCAGGAGGTTCTAGCAGTAGCAGCAGCTCGTTCACGGCCGCGGATCAGGCGCGGCTCGATGCGCTGCTCAAAGAACAGGCCACCCTTCAAGCGGCGGCGACCCTGACTCAGTACCAGACGCTCGCGCAGCAGATCGCGGAGATCGCCGCAGCCAAGGGTGAGACGGTCCAGCAAGTCATCAAGGACATGGGCGTCAAGCAGGCCGACATTGAAAAGGGCTTGGGCATCAAATCGGATGCCGATTTTGCAAAGTACATGGCGGCGATCCAGAAGCAGACCGATTCCAGCGGAAACAACACGAAGTCGATTGTGCAGGAACTCAAGGACGGCTTCATGCGTGTAGTTGCCGCGATCAATGGTCAAGGTCCGGGCACTCCGACCGGACACAGCACGCACGGCATCAATAGCAGCAATGCCGCCGCGATCGGCTCGGCCATCGGTGACGCGCTCAACCGCCGCTTGAACAGCAACATGCCACGCAGCAGCCGGGGGGCTATCGCATGACGAAACGTTACACATTACTGACCGAGATCACGCCGCGCCGATCACGCTGTACGCCGACTATTGCGGCATCGATGGGCCAGGCTTCGAGCTGTGCCACGCCTCGAAGGAGGAGGAGGCGTGCGAGGTGGTAAGGATGTGGGTGCGTTTGGGAGATCGACGAACGTTGAACTGAGCTGCGCTCGAAATCGTCACGGGTCGAATGAGCGATGCGCTATGATCGCTGTCAGGCGACCTTGTTCCGAGGATGCCGCAAATCGCGCGCTGTGCGCCTGCCGACATCCTCAATCAAGGAAGCCATGAAGAGCCGCACTCGCTTTCTCGGCCTCGGCCTCGGCCTCGTCGCCGTGTTTCACACCATCGCCGCCAGCACGCCGGGAAATCTGATCCCGAATGGCGACTTCGCGACGTCGATAGCAGGCTGGACATGCGCTAGCGCATGCTCCTGGAGCGGCTCGGGAGCAACCGGCGACGGCACCGGCTCGATTGCATTTCCTATGGCCAGCGATGCGCATATCACCAGCAGCTGCTTCAGGGTCACATCGCAGATCAAATACAACATTGGATTTCAGGCATTGGATGCAGTCGGACCGACTGGAGACGACTTCGAGATGACCTGCATGACCTACCGCGACACGAATTGCATGACGGGGGACTCTGCGGCCCCCGCGGTTACCCAAGTGTACTACGTCGGTGATGGTGGACCACCGACGTGGCAGTCGTCCTACCAATGGAGTTTCATTACCGCGGCAGACGCCCAATCGGCCAATTGCAGCATTGGCGCAGGTTATTACGGCGGCAACACGGCCTTCGATGAAATTTACCTCGCCCTCCCAGACCCGATCTTTGCGAACGGTTTCGATAGCTGAGCGGGGTGTTCTGGCTCGGCGGCTTTCCTTTAGTTGGCGTGTCTCGCCCTCTGCTTCGTGCGTTGCGCTCGCCGTTCGTGATCAACCAAAGATTGCGGACGGCCAAAGTCCGGGGAGACAATGCGCGGGCAGCGACCGTGACGGCTCGCACGAAGATTCCCGCATCTTCCCCGGCTGGTACGCCCCCGTGATGATCGTCGAGAACGGCCGTCGCGTCGTGAAGCTAATGCGCTACCAATGTCGCCCAGCGGGCAAGCCATCATTCAACGACGTCAAGCTGCCGAGCACATACAACGCGCGAAGAGATAGCCTGGGTGGCTACTGGAAAGATCTTTTCGGATACTCACACGGCACCATCGTCGCGAACGCCTTTTTTGAGAACGTTAGCCGCTATGCGATGGAACACCGCGACTTGGCGCCGGACGGGAAGGAGCAGAACGTGGTCCTGGAGTTTCGGTCGAGACCTCAGCAAGACATGCTGATCGCTTGCTTGTGGTCGCATTGGACCGGAAGGGACGAACCGGATCTCCTTTCCTTCGCTGCGATCACCGACGATCCGCCGCCCGAAGTTGCTGCCGCTGGGCACGACCGCTGCATCATTCCGATCAAGTCCGAGCATGTTGATGCCTGGCTGAATCCGGATCGGTCAAACCTCGCCGCTCTATACGCAATACTCGACGATCGTGACCGGCCGTACTATGAGCACCGATTGGCTGCTTGAGTTCCAAGACGACATGCGATCTTCATTCTGGATTTTTCAAATTGCCGCGCCACGGGAGGAGTCATGAGATACGCGATCATCGTCGCCGCGCTTTTCCTATGCCACGCGGCAATCGCACGCGAGCCGTACATCACCTATGACAAGTTCGAGGGTGTCACCAAGATAATCGGTGGGGCACCGCAAAAGGAGGGCTCGCCCGGGCTGACATTCTTAGCCGTGGTCAAGAACAAGAAGCTACGAGAGTTGACCATGGGGGTCGATTCCAAAAGTGACGAGTGGAGGTACCTCAAGTGTCGCTCCCTCGCCTGGCTGATCAACGGCAAGAGAGTTGTCGTAGGTGAACCAGAGTACGACGGTGATGTTGGCTACAAGGGCGTCTACGAACACCTTTACGTCAATCTGTCCCGCCACCTACTTCAGCAGATGTCAGTCGCCTCGTCTATCGAATACAAAGTCTGCAACGACGAGATTGCGGTGACTGACGAAGGTCTTGAAAATATTCAAGACTTTGCGTTATCCGTGGATGATGCCCTAAGGTGATGAAATGGCCGCGACGCTAAACTGCCAGCCTGAATAGCTGGCGGCCTGAGACAACCATCGATCCCGCTGGAGGCGCTGGCCCCAAAATGTCGACAAACGATGTCTTTAGGTTGGCCACCCTAATTCTTGCGAGTTTCGGCGGCGGCGCTGTAATCGTGATTGGTCTCGCCACCTGGCTGGGAAATCTCTGGGCGAGCCGAATACTTCAGGCAGAGAAGGCCGCACTCGATGCAAAGCTTGAATCCTTGCGACATGAAATGCGCATTGTCAAATCGGCGTACGAGCACCACCTTGATCTGATACTCGACTATTACTCGATGTTCTATAGACACTATCGTCTCTGCCAGCGCACGGCGAGAGCCGATGCGCGCAAAGAAGAGCCTGACGGCAAGATGGTTGAAACGAAAGATGAGTTCATGGTTGAGCTTCGGGAGATTATCAACGAGTGGGCGTCTCGTGAGGGACGGATTCGGTTGCTCCTCCCGGCCACGCTTCTAGCGCTCCATGAAGAGGCAATCGGGCGATTCAATGAATTCAACCGCGCCGTTGCTGATTTCACATCGAGCGAGCCATCTCCACGTAAGAAAGAACAGGTATTCATTCAAATCGAGGACACAAAATCCAAGCTGGAAGCGGGTCTCCGTGAATTTTTGCGGACTGAGAGCCTGCTGAAGGAGATGGGCCGTCCTTGTGAATGACGCACCTCGAAAGGCGGCCAGCATAGATGCGATGATGGCCGCACTCAGTGCAAGCGCCGCTGCAGTGTCCAGATTTCCGCAGGTATGTGAGTTGTTGGACGCGATTTCGGATGGCAACTCGACCGTTGTTGAAGCGCTTCGAATCGCCTTCGGTCTCTATCTTAAGCGCCCACACGATTTCGGCACTGAGGGCCGATTTGAGAACTTGGAGGGCGTCAGCGACGCTCAGGTCGCTCTTTGGTCGCACGCTTTTGCCCTATCCACCGAAGCGGTCCTTATCGCGCGTCTGGGCGATTTAGTTTGGGAGCGTCGCTTTCAGCCGCGACCAGATCGTGCTGCACGGCATGCAATTGCGGCCTATCTGGAATTGGCTGATCGTTGGGATGGACTGGAGGGCATGCTCTGCGCAGCCCGAGCATCTGAGCTCGCCCGGGCGCTGCGCGATAGGGACCTGACCACCGACGCATATGCGCTTGCGGGACGGCAATTCAATCGGACGATTGACGATATATCTCGACCCGGTGTGTCCATGGGATACCTGAGACTTCTCGTCCACGCGCCTAGTGAATTCCGACCTGCTGACCTATCTCAGCGAATCGTAAGGGCAAAGGCGACGCTAGGAGCTACCACTTACTTGTATGAGGCGGTTCTCGACCTCGAACGGCTCCTTGCGGCCGGAGACCCCGCCCGGCTCCGCGCCTTGCAAGTCGAGCACGCGCAACGTCTAGCGGAAGACGCCGATGGAACGGGGCTCGCTTCGCTACTTCATTTGCAGCGCGCCAGCGTAGTTGCGGAGCATCTGCCGGAGATTCGGGGGCCTCTGCTGCAAAGGATTCGCGCTATCGACCTTGCCACTGTGGGATTCAAGGAGATTAGGGCATTGCAGCCCGTCGACGAGATGGCAGTTCGGCGAACTCAGGAGGCGTTCTTGGCGGCACCCACTTGGTGGGAAGCAATTGGGCGCCTACTCCAAAGAGCGTCGCCCTCGGGTGACGATGCAGCAAACCGGGGACTTGCCCGGGACCTGTTGGGTAGGAGTCTTCTTGGGAACATCGCGACACAACTATCTGTCGACCCAGAGACGAACCAGGCGCGCCCCGTGGAATCTGAGCAGCAGCGATTCGATCAGCAGCTCGGCGAAATCGAACGATGCGCAGTCCAGCTCGACGCGACGTTTCTCGTCGAGCCAGTACTTCAGTACCTTCCAGTCAGATTTACGATCGAACCCGCGGAGCTTCGTAGCGCGCTCCTTGCCAAGAATGCGAACGCCGCCGCGTCAAACCTGGTTGCGGATTCGCTTCTGCATTGGTGGGAAGGTGCCCCGCCGATGGCTGTAGCGATGATGCTGATCCCTGCGATCGAATCGCTCGCTCGCTCATGTGTGGAGTCGGACGGCGGAGTAGTGTTAGACATTGCAACGGCGGAACAAAGAGGAGGCTTCAGACCGCTTGGAGATCTCATCCAAGCAATGCAAGGGCGCGTCGACGAATCATGGCGGCGCTTTCTTGTTTGCGCCCTAGTGGGGGAGCACGGCATCAATCTGAGAAATCGTCTTTGTCATGGCCTCCTACTGGATGCATCTCATGCGGATGTCGCTGTTCTGGCTTTAGTCGCCATGTTCTTGGCCGTAGCCTCGCCCGTCGCGATGCAAGATTCGTCTGACGCGAAAGAGGCCGGTGGTGAGCGCAATCCGGACAAGCACTGACGATCTCTCGCGGTGATCACTACTACATGCCGTCTGGTCGACGGAATCCGCAGTACCACATGGAGCGGGTCATCTATTGGCGGGCCCAATGCCATACAAGCCGGGCCGCGAGTGTCAATGGCGCGCAAATGGCGACGAGGTAGGGAAGGAAGCTATCCGAGAAAACACGTTTCGTCCCAAGCGCCACCAATGTTGCACGGGCGACCACTCTCCACCTGTCGCGGGCCAGCCACGGCGCGGCGGCCGTGGCAGCATCTAAAGCTCCGTTGCCTGCACTAAGGATGTTCGCTACTGGGGACCTATCCTCGTTGACTACGAAAAAGCTCTTAAACGTTGACAGAAATGTTTGCCCATCGAAGTCGAAGACAACATGCGGCATCGCGAGCACTTCATCGAGCTCGTCCAGTTGCTCTCGCAGCTGCTTTGACTCACTTGGGTTGAGCTGTAGTCTCCCGGCATCTCTTTCTTGCGCTCGATTTTCCAAGTAAATCTTTACGGCCAAAAGCCGGCGTCGCGTGAATTCTGCAAACGTCCGAGACCGATAAATTGCTGCATCCACGTCGGCGCGGAGGTCATGAATCGCGCCCTGCGTCGCAAGCCAAAATCGCCAGAGAAAATACGCCCAAAGCACAGCCGCGCCCCAGAGCAGAACTCCCGGTCTCGCAAGCGTGACCGCGCCGAAGAGTGTGCTCGACTCCGGCTTTAATTGGCCACCCGCCAAGTTGTAGAGAATGGCGCCGATCGAAATCGCGTATAGATCGCGGCGTTGCTTGTCGGCATCCGAGCTAGGAGCAGCCATTGCGTACTCTCGCGACGTAGGCTATGGGAGGGCCTTCACAACGGTATTCTCACACGAAGGTCGAGAGCGCTGTCGCCTGCAGACCACGAACTAGTTTGACAGGTGGATCAGCAGCCTTCAGAAACTCGCCGACCACGCTGGATCTTCGGGACAGACTCGGGATCGGCGAAATGATTCAACTCGTCGCGCGAAAGAGTCGGGCGCGGAGAGCGCAGCCGCTATGGCGGCGACGATCACAAGCACATTGCCGAAATGCAGCTGGGAGGCAAGACTTGAACGACACACTATCCCTTGCCGAAGCCGCCGCGTATCTCAAGCTCGGCCGCGACTCCACAAAGGCGCTGTTCAGCAGCGGCCAACTGCCGGGCGTTTCTTTGAACCAGAAGCACACTGTTTTCCGGCGCGTGACCTTGGACGCCTACCTGCGCGACCTGGAAATCAAGCAAACCGCCGAGCGCCGCAAAGTCGCCGAGGCGATGGCTGCGCGGAAAGAGGACGGCGCGGCTAGGCCGCGGCGTAAGTATCGCGCGCGGATCGACCTGGCGCCCTATGAGCGAGCCGCTGGCATTCTCGATAAGCCAGTCGTTGCCGCGCCGGTCGAAGTCTGATTCGCGCATCTCGGTTTGATCGCTATGCTTGCCGTCTGCGGCCAGCGCCAATCCTGTCCACTAGGCGCGGACGCACGCGAAACATCTCCTCAGACACATACGTTGCATCGGGCTCAACAAAGTAGGTCCGCCCATGCTTGTATGGCCTCGGATGAATGCGAGCATCCCTCGCCCAGCGCCGCAAAGTTCCTATGCTTGGAGCCGCGTCGCCGTATAGCCGCTCGGCCCATTTCTCAAGCGTAAGTAACTTATTTGGCTCAGACATGGAGATACATCCTGGTTAGAGAATGCGCTTACGAATCTTGCTGTCAGTCTCTAGTGCCATGCATGCCATATCCAGCGCGATAGCTGGACCAACGCTGCGAGCACCGCGACAACGATGGGCAGAATTCGATCCGAAAACGCATGAAGACGGAATGCGGCGTGCATGAGGGCTCGCCGAAGTATTGCGTTGCGCACAGCGCCTTGCCACGGAAGTTCGCCATCGATCATCTTCCAAACTGAATCCGGAAACGTGAAGAAGTTCCCGGCTTCCGTTCCATCGGATCGTGCGTAACGCACATGATTCAAGGAGCGCGCATATGAACGGCCATCGAGAAGATATGTGGCTCCATCCCTGGCCAGCCCATCGCACTGAGTCGCAATGTTGAGTCGCTCCTTCCGGTCGGCAGGACTGTTCGGGGCCCAGTCGCTGGGCGTAAATCCTTCGATACCTTCTTTTGCGCGCTTGGCAATGAGATCAAAGACCGCGTGGCAATATTCTTTGTATCGCCCGGATGTTTGAATCGTGGAGTCTACGTCGTCTAGAAACGACAGCCATATCGGGCGCGCGGCGAGCCAGAACCGCCAGAGAAAGTAGGACCACATCATCCACGCGCCGACCCAAAGCACCCATACACGATTGACATGGATTGAACCGAACAGTGTGCTCGTCGATGTATCGAGAGATCCGCCCGCGAGGTTGTATACCAGGAGCCCCAGAGAGATCGCATAGAGATCGCGTCGCCGCCTATCGATGTCGGGCTTATCGGGTTGCTCAGGCATCGCTTGCCCCTTTCTTCGCGGGTGGGCACTTACTGCTACTTCAACTCAACGGTATCGAAAGATATCCACTTGTCAAACTGTCCCAGTAAATCCCGGCGCCAGTGTCGTACTCCTTGACCTGGGCTTTGAAATATTCGCTGTCCGAGTCAAAAAGGGTGAATCGAAGATTGTCGATCGGTGCTAACTGAGGCTCGGTCTCTAGTCGAATATCAAGCGAATACTCGCCGCGCTCCCACACAAACTGCTCAGCAAAAAGCTCTTCAAAGGGCTCCGCAAAACTTTCTGGGGCTCGAACAATTCTGTCTGGTCGGCCATCACCGCTGACCTTCAAGGCGGTAATCGATTCAACCAATGGATGGAGGGCATTTCGATACCGCTCTTCACGGGTCCGCGTTGCTTCACTCGCAAACGTTACCGTATGCGCCCACTCATCTCCGGGCTTGAGCTTGAATGCCAGTAGCAGCGATGAGGCCTGATCGCCGGAGTTCTCAAAAAATGCTGATCCAGGAAGCGTGCACACGAGCGTTCCATCACGAGAAACAACGGCAGACATCTTCTTGATTTTTACTTCCCGCCCCCCGGTATTCTTGATCGAAACGTGAACTCCGATCCACGGGTTACCTACCCGGTGCCCGATATTGATCCTTTGGTGAAATCCGACTTCCAACCTTTTCGCCTTGAACCACGTCCGCACCTTCGGGCCTACGGAAAATAGTAGGGCGACTGCTGCTATCAGCATGTTCAAAAACTGCCAAGTCATCCCACAACCCCTTCCTTGAAAGTTGTGGAATAGATACCCCGCCCGACGATACGTCAACAATTGCGCGCGCCAGTCTGCGCACCTTAGCCGCAAATCTGGTGTAATCGTCTCGGCAAATCCCGCCGAATCCCAGGCGGTGATGCCGGTATCAGTCCGGTGGCCAGCATCGTTGTTCTGTGAGTAACGGTGTGAGTAACCCTGCGACTTCGAGTCGTGAAACCGTTGCGGCTACTATCGCTGCGAGTCCCGCCTTCGCACCACCCTCCTGATTCACACCCTTTCAGGCGAACCCGGAAATCGCTTCCGGGCCACCATCGCAGCGATCGGGTTGGCTTTTCAGGTGACGTCCACGGCCGCTGACCGGCCAGCCGACGTGCTCCGCTTGCGGCGACGCCACAGCCAACGAGCGCCGAGCACCAGCGCCACCACCGCAGCAAGCATCGCGCCTCCCAGCAGCATCAGCACGCGGTTCTGGTTCATCAGGATGTGGATGCCGCGCTGGCCATAGAAGCCGTTGAAGCCTGCGACGACTTCGGGCAGGTCGAGCAGATCCTGCTTGGAAAGCTGCAGGGACCGCTCGTGTGGGTGATACGCATCACCGAAGAAGGTATTGCCGCCTTCATCGAGTTCGATGTGTCCGCCGAGCACGTGACTCACGGGCCGGTCCTTGACGAAGTCGGCGACACGGCGCGCACTCACAAGATCCGCACCGGTATCCTCGATCAGCAGCCGGCCGGGCAGCAGGAAATCTCCAGAGAAGAACAGGCCGGTCTGTCGATCGTAGTAGACGACATGCGCCTGGTGATGTCCCGGCGCAGGCATCACGTCGACGATACGGTCGCCGAGATCGATCTGCGCGATTCCGTTGGGCCACAGCGGAAAGCCGAAATACTGCTTCACATGGTCGACGTCGGTGGGGACGACTTCGACGTTTGGCTGCGACTGGAATTGAGTATCCCCTGCACGATGATCCAGATGACCGTGCGTATGTACGACGACCAGAGGCAGCTTCGAAGCTCCAGCGCCCGCGAGCAGCGACAGCACGGTCTGTGCGAGCGGCATCGTCTTCGGATCGGAGACGTCTCCCGTATCGATCAGGAGCGCCTTGCCCGAGCCCACGAGCAGGTATATGAACGGCCCTTCGTAGGTTGCGCACAGACTCTGGCGCAGGATGAAGGTGCGCTCGTTGTACGCATGCACTTGCAACGGTGGCGGCGGATTCCTAGCGCAATCGGCGGCGCCTTCGTTCCAGTGCACGTCCATCGACCCTGAGGCGACTTGCGCGCACGCCCCGAAGGACGCGAGCAGGAATGTTGCCGAAAACGCATACGAAGCAAGCTTCATCATGGTTTGACGTCCGGGTAGTCGAGGCGATGGATTTTCCGATTGATACTTCGATTTCTATGAGCGGCTCGCATACGCGTCCCTGACGATCTGGATGAATCGATCGAGAGTCTGTGTGGTGCGCTTGCGATCGCCGGTGCTCATGAGCTCGATGAACAAGCCATCGAACACGGCGCCGTACAACGTAGCCTGGGCTGGACTTCGCTCCGATGCAGACATGGCCGCCAATGCAAAATCCATCCATCTTTGGGCGTTGCGCTGCAGGTATTGCGCATACGTCGCCGGGTTTTGAATGGCCAGGATCTGCAGTTCATACAGCAGCTTCAGGTACGCGTAGTTTTCCTCCGCAATCGCCCAGTTCCAGAACAGCTTGAGCGGCGGTTGGGCACTCTTGTCCTTCGATGTCCTCTCCAGCAGCCGGGAGAAGGACTGCCGCACATGCACCTGCATCGCCTCGAGCACCTCGGCGAGCAATCCTTCCTTCGATCCGAAGTGGTAGATCAGCAAGCGGGCGCTGGTTCCGGTTGCTGCGGCGAGAGGGCGCAACGAAAGATCGGCCAGCCCGTTTTCGAGCAGATAGGTGATCAGCGACGCAATCAGTTCGTCTTTTCTGCCGCGCATGAAACGTACGTTACATGAAACGATCGTTACACGTCAATTCAGGCCACTGCTGGCAACCGGCGGCGCCATCGCATTCGGCTACGACAGCCGGCACGCGACGTCCGCTCTCATGGCGCAAGATCTAAACCCTCGCCGGCACGCACCGCATCTGAGGAGCCCGACTATCGGGAGAAGTCTGGATGAACAGCCGCCTCGCTTTGCCGATGCCGACGATTCCGATAGACCGCTCGCCCGAAAGCGGTGAATCGCGGCGACAAGCCGCGGAAACCACCGAGGCCACCGCCCCTGCGCACCTTGCGCGGCGGCTTTCACTCAGGCGTGTTCTCGCCGTCGGCCTGGTGTTCTTGCTCGATGGCTCGGCCGTCGCCGCGGATCGGTTCGATGCCATTCGGCAGTCGATCAGGACGCTGCTGACGCAGCGGCAGGTGCCATCCGTTGCCGTGGCGGTTGCCCGGAACGGCCGCATTGTCTGGGAAGAAGGTTTCGGCTGGGCGGATCGCGAGAAACGTATTCCGGCCACCGCCGACACGATGTACTCGCTGGCCTCGGTCTCCAAGCCGCTGACGGCGACCGCGCTGATGACGTTGGTCGGAGCCGGCAAGGTCGACCTCGACAAACCGGTCAACGCCTATCTCGGGAGCGCCGGACTTCGCGCACGAATCGGCGACGCGAACGACGCGACCGTGCGGCGAGTCGCCAATCATTCGTCCGGCCTCGCGGAGCACTACCAGTTCTTCTACGCGAACGAACCTTGGCGCCGTCCGCCGTTCGACGAAATCCTGCGGCGCTATGGCGATCTGGTGACGCCGCCCGGAGAGCACTACCAGTACTCGAATCTCGGGTACGGCATTCTCGACTACGTGATTGCCCGCCAGGCCGGCAAATCGTTCGCCGACTACATGCGGGAAGACGTCTTCCTTCCACTCGGCATGACCCGAAGCGCGGTCGGCCCCGCTCCCGGCGTTGTGCAATTCGAAGCCGTCCGTTACGGCCACGACGGCCTGCCGATTCCGCTCTACGAGACCGATCACGATGGCGCCTCGGCTCTCTACGCAAGCGCCCACGACCTGGCCCGGTTCGGCCTGTTCCATCTGAAGGCGCATCTTGCCGATCAGAAAGCGATTCTGCCGGACTCGCTGATCGACGCCATGCACGAGCAGACCATGGACGAAGGCAACGGGAGCGGCTACGGCATCGGCTGGGAGATCCGCCACGATTCCGGCTACGCGATCATCTCGCACGACGGCGACATGCCCGGCGTTCGAACCGAACTGCGGTTGGTTCCGTCGGAGCGTCTGGTGGTGGTGGTTCTGTGCAATGCGGAAGACCGCATCGCCCCCATGGTCGCGGACCAGATCATGGGTGCGACGCTCCCGAAGTGGAAAGCGCCGGCTCGCCGGCCGGAATCGCCCAGCGCGAAATTCACGCCTCCGCCCGATTTGGTCGGCCTGTGGGAAGGCAAGGTCTTCACTTACCAGTCGGAGGTTCCGATCACCGTTCAGGTGCTGGAATCGGGCGACATCAAGATCCGGCTGGCGAATCAGCTGGAATCGCTGCTCAATTTTCCACGCTACTCGAAGGATGGATTCCTGCGCGGCGTGACGACCGGAAGCCTGGAGATCGATGACGCCACGCGGCGCCCCTATGTCCTCGGTCTGAAATTGAAACTGCGCAGCGGAAACGTGCTCGATGGAGCGATCACCGCAAGAGCGGACGAATCCAGCGTGATGCCGACGCATGGCCTGTTCCCATCCGTTGCGGGCCAACCGCGTGCCGAGCGCGTCCAGAGCCGGGCTTTCGTATTGGCCCAATGGACTTCCCTCATCAAGCAATAGATCTCCATCGATGCGCGGCCCCTTGCCCCTTGTTCGGCATATGCCCCGACCCACAGGAGATGTCATGAAGAACACCGTCAAGCTGCTCGCCGCCGCGCTGTACGTGCTCGCGGCCAGCGCATGCACGAGCGCTCCGGATCGATCGAATACCGTCGCCCGGCGCGAACAGGAAATTCGTTCGAGGCTCGACCGCGATGTGCCGAACCTGCTCGCCGCCTACGCCATCCCGAGCGTATCGATCGCTCACGTGGAAGCGGACAAGCTCGTGTTCGCGGCGGCATACGGATCGCAAAGTCCGGGTATCCCCGCCAATACGAAGACGCTCTACAACATTGCATCGTTGAGCAAGCCGATCTCCGCGGAAGTGATCCTGCAAGCCGCGTCACGCGGCCAGTTGACGCTGGACGAACCGATGTACCGGTACTGGGTCGATCCCGATATCGCCAACGACGAGCGCAGCAAACTGCTCACACCGAGGCTTGCGCTCAGCCACCAGACGGGTTTTCCCAATTGGCGATCACAGACGGGCCGCGTGCTCACGTTCAAGCGTGCGCCGGGGGAGGCCTTCGGATATTCCGGTGAAGGCTATGAATACGTGGCACGTTTCACCGAGAAGAGGACAGCCACCGACTTCGAAGCGCTGGCGCAGAACCTGGTATTCGACCCGATCGGCATGAAGGAGACGGCGTATACCGAGCGCCCCTGGTTCGACGGCCGCATCGCGGCGCCGATGGATGCCCAAGGCAAAGCACTGAAGCCCCAGCTCACACGCAAATGGGTCGCCTCTGACATGATCTACACGACCGCGAGCGACTACGCCCGCTTCATGCTGAGCGTGATGCGCGGCGACCGCCTGGCCAAGGGCCTTGCGAATGAGCGCAGCCGCGTGCAAGTCGTGGAAAGATCCGCGAAGTGTTCAACGAACCAGGCTCCTGGCTGCCCCGACGAAGCGGGATTTGGTCTCGGATGGGAAGTGTTCCGGATCGGCGGAGAACTCTTTCTCACGCACGATGGCTCGGACCCCGGCGTCTCGACCTTCGTCTACATCAACCTCACGAAGCGCAACGGAACGGTGATCCTCACGAACAGCGCGAACGGACCCAGGATCGTGCTTCCGATCCTGGACCTGCTGGGCGCGGACCCGGTCTTCGTCGAGTGCACGCGACGCGAGACCTGCTGAAGACACGAGCGTTGCGAAGTCCCGGTCTCTGCCGGGGCCTCGCTTGTAGGCGACTCTCGCAACAAGCCCGCATCCGTGCGGGCTTGTTCACATTGCCTGCGCGATCGATGAGCGCGCGAAGGGAATCGATCAGAACTGGAAGCGTACGCCGGCGAGCAGCGTCGTCTCGTAGAACTCGCGCTGGGTCGGTCGATTCTGTCCCGGCCCCTCGGTGAACTTCAGTGGCGTGTTGGTGAGGTTCTTTGCGGCGAAGTAGACAGACGCCCACTCGTTCACCTTGTAGCTGCCGCCAAAGTCCAGCGAGAAGCGCGGCTGCGAATACACGTCGGTCGCGAGGGATCCGCCGATCGCGAAGATGTTCTTGCTCGTGTAGTACGCGGCGAGATTCAGATCCAGGCCGCGGTAGTCGTAGCTGAGGCCGAGATTCGCCGTGTTCTTCGAGGTCGACGGCAGCATCGTGAAATCACCGTTGCGAATTTGCAGGTGTGAATCGACATACGTCCAATTCGCGCGTACGCCGAGGCCGCTGAACGGTTCCGGCAGTTGGTGGAACTTCTGCTCGTAGTTGAATTCGAGCCCACGTGCGTACGCAGAGTTGATGTTGTCGAATGTGAACACGTGCGCCGGCCCGACGAAACCTGCAAAGAGGCCGTTGTTCGGGAACAGTACCGTGGTTTGCTTGTTGACGATGTAGTCGCTGAGCGCCTTGTTGAACAAGCCCAGCGAAAGGATGCCGCCGTCGTCCAGGTAGTATTCCAGTGCGACATCGATGTTGTCGCTCGTGGTTGGCTTGAGATTCGGATTGCCTTGTGTCACCGAATCCGCGCCCGGATTGATGTTGATCGACGCAGACACCTGACTGAAGCCGGGCCGCGCGATCGTCCTCGAATAGACCGCTCGCGCGACCAGGCTCGGTGATAGTTCGAGGCGTGCCTGCACGGTCGGGAAGAAATTGTCGTAAGTGCGCGACGCGATACTCGGTGCGACGCCGGTCAGGTTGCCGTTGCTGTCCGTCAGCACCGCGTTGGCACCGTAAGTCGCATCGGTGCGCTCCCAGCGCACGCCGGCGAGCACGCTGAGCTTATCGGTCGGTGTGAACTGGTATTGGCCATACGCTGCGTAGACGTTTTCCTTGTCGTGAGTCGACCCGAGCGCGTCGGTCGCCGCGTCGACCAGCGTATTCTCGGGAAACAGGCTGGAGTTGCCGAGAAACAGCTTGCGCATGAAGTTGTAATCGATGTTGTAGCCGTTCTGGTAATGGTTGTCATAGAACGACACTGGCTGACCGCCGATTGCGTCGCCCAGAGGCACCGGCGGCACGCTCGCGTAGCTGAAGCTGCCGATCTCGCCATGGCGGCGGCGTAGTCGCGCGCTGACCCCGGTCTTGAAGTTCTCGCCATCGCCCGCGAAGAAGCTCGTCGGAATCGTCGCGTTGGCCACGCCCGACCATTCCTGGTCATGCGAGTTCTGTTTACCGTTTCCAAAACCGGTGAGCACGTAGTTGGCAGGGTCGGACGGATTGATGGGGGCACCGACGTTGAAGCGCGGGAAATTCGGATTGCTGGTGTTGTCGTAGGCGACCGTAGCGGCATTCGGATTGCCGAATGTGCTGTTGTAGTCGTATGGCGCGTTGAAGCTGCCGATCGTCAGTGCAGCGCGGTAGTCGAGCGTCCACGACGGAAGATGGTTCTCGCCGCCGAGCGCAAGCACACGCGTGTCGATGATCTCCTTATGGTCGCGCAAGGTCTTGTTGAAGGTCACTGCCGGGTCGATGAAGCCGTTCGCATTCGCCGGATCGGGGCTGACGTTGCCGGAAAAGTTGTACAGCAGGCGCTGGCGATTCACGGTTTCCGTGTAGCCCGCGTCGAAGTAGCGCACGTACCAGCGGTTGTCGGTGTTCGGTTCGAAATCCAGTTCGCCACCGTAGCCGATACGGCGGCGGTGGTAGCGGTAGTAACGCTGCTCGAATGCGGCGAACGCCTTGTCCGGCACGGTCGGCTGCTGATCGACGTAGGCGGCTTCGATGTCGTCGACGTTGCGATGATCCTCGTACCACGCCGCCGTGCCGATGAAGCTGAAAGGCTTGTAGGCTGAATCACCGAAACCGAAGCGGCCGCCGCCTGATATCTGGAAATCCTTGATCGGAGAGTTGCGAAGCGTCTCGAGGCCGGTGCCCAGGTGACCGTCGAGGTAATAGTCCTTCGCGGGCGGCACCTGCTTCGGCGTGATCTCGATCGTACCGCCGAGCGCTTCCGCATCCTGCTCGGGAAGATTGGTCTTGGTGACGGTGATCGCGCCGATCAAACCGGCAGGGATCGAGTCGAAAGCGA
The DNA here is from genome assembly GCF_039523175.1 of Dokdonella soli. Lineage (NCBI taxonomy): Bacteria > Pseudomonadati > Pseudomonadota > Gammaproteobacteria > Lysobacterales > Rhodanobacteraceae > Dokdonella > Dokdonella soli. The sequence goes on along the minus strand of NZ_BAAAEU010000008.1, from coordinate 115,612 downwards.
CGGCGCGACCGCCGCCGAGCGGCGATGCCGTGTTCGTCGGCGGAATGCGCACGCCACCGAACGTGGTGCTGTTGAGGTCGGCATCGAGGCCACGGATATTGACGAAACGCCCCTCGCCGGTATCGGTTTCGAGCGAGATGCCGGGAATGCGCCGCACCGCCTCGGCGGCGTTGACGTCCGGCAGCTTGCGGATCTCTTCGACCGGCCGGATGTCAATCAGGTTCGGCGCATCCTGCTGCGCCGCGCGCGCCATCGCTGTCGGCGTCACCTGTGCGGTGACCGTGACTTCCTTGAGTGTCACCGTGCCGAGTGCTGCGCGTGTGAACGTGAAGAACTCCTCGTCGGCCTTTGCGGCATCCGCGACCACCTGCTTCTCGGCAAGCACGTGGCCGTTATATGTCACCACCAATACATAGGTGCCCGGCTCGACCGCCTCGAAACGATACGTGCCGTCGATGGCGGTTAGCACGTTGCTGCTGTGGCCAGCGCCGCGGATCTCGACACGGGCGCCGGCCAAGGGCCGGTGTTCCTCGGCGCTTTCAACCTGACCCGACAGCGTCGCCGTCCCGGCGGCGTAAGCGAGCTGCACACCGACGGAAAACACCGCAAAGCCGAACAGCTTGAAGCGTCCACTGGACATCGCCGGATTCCTTGAATGGGAAAAGAATCCCCAGCGACACCCGAAGCCCGCCCCGGCCAGCATGTCATCCGGTCGATGCTAGGGATCCTGCGTGACTGTTTAGATACCGATCGTTTACAGATCGGCGGCTCTGCCGCACGTATCCGTTGGCCCGACGCACCCCGCACGCCACGGCGAGCGTTCGTGTTCAGGGAATGCGCACTTGGCTGACACCGGGTCGTTTGATGCAGGGCCAGTGTTCCGGCCGAGCGCACGACCTGGCTATTCGCTCCGGCAGCAGCAAGACACGAGACGCTTGATTACGGCGTCCGCGCATAGCCTGAGGAGAGACAACGAAATTCGTAAATCCCCTCAACGAACTTTTAAGGATCAATGTGTTACAACAACTATGCGTTACCTGTGTTCCCCCAAGACGTGCCCTGCTTTTGCGCCCTGTCGGGTGTTAGAGCGTGCACGGATATCGTCCGCCTGCATGAAGTTCTGATCGCAGCGGATTACCGCTTCTGCAAGAACAAACGGCCGCATCGGTGTCGCTTCGGACACGGTGCGACCACGCAACGCCGCGCAGCGCTCCCTCGTTTCCCGATGCAGAGCCTGGCGGGCGGTCCTGGATGGACCAGCCCGGAATCCGGATGGGCGCAGCGTGCGCCCATGTCGATCCGTGCGTTCAGCAGTCGACCCAGTCCATCTACACGAGAAACCAGAATGATTTTCCGCGTCATCATCGCCAGCGTGTTGCTGGTACCCATCGCACGAGCGCAGCCAGCCGATGCCATGTTTGCGGACGGCTTTGAAGCTGCGTCCTACTGCCCGCCGGGCCGCATCGGCACCACGACCGTCAACTGGCGGTACGACGGATTCGATCAACGGGTCGTGGATGCCACGCAGGCCATCAATATATGGGGCCACAACATCGCGACGGCCCCTCTGGTGGACATGCCATGGGCGCAGGGATACGCCGTGTTCTGGTACTTCCCGCGCGACGGCTATCTGGCCGCAGAATTCACTGTGCCGGAGGGATTGTCGCCGGATCAGCGCGGAATGTTTTCGCACGGCGAAACCCTGCCCGGCCTGAACGTCACGATGGCCATCAGCCCCAAGTGCGGGGACTTCCATCCCACCGGCGCGATGTGCCTTGTCGAGAACGTTTCGCCCGGGGGAATCATGGGCACATGGAAAGTTCCGACCGCCTCCGCACAAGGATGCGAGCTCACGCCCGGACAGACGTACTACGCCAATGTGAAATTCACCGATCCAACCGCTGATAGCTACGACTGCGGATCGACGCAGTGTCGCGCTTCGTTCCAGAGCAACCACACCCCATGATCCATCACTGCAGACGAAGCCTGCGGTGATGGGGTGGGCGGCTACGCGATGCGCTCGGCCCCACCCATGTACTGGCGCAACGCCGCTGGCACGGTGATCGAACCGTCCACGTTCTGGTAGTTCTCCATCACCGCGATCAGCGCGCGACCGACCGCGACGCCGGAACCGTTCAGCGTATGCACGAGTTCGGGTTTGCCGGTCTCCGGATTGCGCCAGCGCGCGTGCATGCGACGCGCCTGGAAGTCCGTGCAGTTCGAGCACGAGGAGATTTCGCGGTAGGTGTTCTGCGAAGGCAGCCAGACCTCGAGATCGAAGGTCTTGGTCGCGGTGAAGCCCATGTCGCCGGTGCACAGCAGCACGCGGCGATACGGCAGGCCGAGCTTCTCCAGCACGACCTCGGCGCAACGCGTCATGCGCTCGTGCTCGGCGAAGCTCTCGGCCGGCTTGGCGATGCTGACCAGCTCGACTTTCTCGAACTGGTGCTGGCGGATCATGCCGCGTGTATCGCGGCCGTGTGAGCCGGCCTCGGCGCGGAAGCACAGCGAATGCGCGGCCATGCGCAGCGGCAGCTTGTCCGCCTCAACGATCTCCTCGCGCACGATGTTGGTCAGCGAGACTTCGGCCGTCGGGATCAGATAGCGCTTCGTTTCGCCGACCTCGGTTGCGAACAAGTCCTCTTCGAACTTCGGCAACTGGCCGGTGCCCTGCATCGCGTCGGCATTGACCAGCAGCGGCACGTTGCATTCGAGATAGCCGTGCTCTGTCGTGTGCAGATCGAGCATGAACTGCGCAAGCGCGCGATGCAGCCGTGCGAGTTCGCCGCGCAGCACGGTAAAGCGCGCGCCGGACAGCTTCGCGCCGGTGTCACCATCGAGCCAGCCCTTGTGTGCGCCGAGTTCGACATGATCCTTGACGGCAAAATCGAACGCGCGCGGCGTACCCCAGCGGTGCTGTTCGACATTGCCGGTTTCGTCGTCGCCGACCGGCGCGGATTCGTGCGGCAGGTTCGGCATGCCGAGCGCGATGTCCGCCAACTTCGCCTGGATCTCGGCCAGATGCTGCTCGTTCGCCTTCAACTTGTCGCCGATGCCGGCGACCTCGGCCAGCAGCGCAGACGCGTCCTCGCCCTTGCCTTTTGCAACGCCGATCGCCTTCGAGCGCGTGTTGCGCAGGTTCTGCAGCTCCTGCGTCTCGGTCTGCGCGCTCTTGCGCTGCGCCTCGATCGCCTCCAGCGCGGCGACATCGAGCGTGTAGCCGCGGGTCGCGAGACGCTTGGCAGTTTCGGCGAGGTGGCCGCGCAGCAGGGCCGGGTCGAGCATGTGAGAGTCCGCGAAGATCGAAAGATCGCGGATTATCGCGGCTGGGCGCCGCTCTCCGCAAACTGCAGTTGCATCGTAGGAGCGGCTTCAGCCGCGATGCTCTCTCAAGCCCTCCCCGTTCAAGGGGAGGGTTGGGTGGGGATGGTGTTCGCCCTATGGAAAAGCATCGCGGCTGAAGCCTGTCCTGAGCCCGTCGAAGGGCCGCTCCTACGGAAGGCTGTGGCCTCCGTCATGGCCCTTACGCACCCAGAACCACAGCAGAAACGCAGCAGCGAATGCGCAACCTGCGCCGAACGCGAACGCCGCGAACGGTGACAGCGTCGACCACAACCAGCCGAACAGCAGTGAGGCCGGCAACAGGAAGATGCCGGAGACGAGGTTGTACCAGCCGAACGCGGTGCCGATGCGCTCGCGCGGCACGAGATCGGCGACCAGCGCCTTCTCGGTGCCCTCCAGCGCCGCGGTGACGACGCCATAGCCGGCGAATGCGACCCACAAGGCCCAGTCCGCACCCGGCAGCAGACCAATGACCAGATACGCGACCGCGTACGCGGCCCAGGCGACGCCGAGCGTGCGTGCCCTGCCCCAGCGGTCGGACAAGGCCGACAGCGGCGTCGACAGCACGGCCGCGACCAACGAGAACAGCGCCCACATCAGGGTCACGCGGGTCGCGCTGGCACCGAGTTCGTTCGCGCGCAGCAGCAGAAACATGTTCGAGGAATTGCCGAGCGTGAACAGCGCGAGCACGAGCAGATAGCGGCGGAACGATGGCGGAAGTCCGCTGAATGTCCAGCGGACCGGTTCCTTCGTGCGCGCTGCCGGATGCTCGGGTTCCGGCACCGCGAACGCGAGCGCGAGCACGATCAGCGCCGGCACGATCGCGAGCAGGAACACGTGACGAAGTCCGACGCCGGCTGCGAGCAGGGCTGCCGCCATCAGCGGCCCGATCACCGCACCGAAGTTGTCCATCGCACGGTGAAAGCCGAACGCGAGCCCGCGCTGGCCCGGTTCGACGCTGAGGCTGATCAGCGCATCACGCGGCGCCGAACGCAGGCCCTTGCCGACGCGATCGGCGAAGCGGCAGGCGAGCACGCCGAGCCAGCTGCTCGTGATCCCGATCAGGGGCCGCGCGAAACCGGCGACGCCGTAGCCGGCGACCACCCAGACGCGCACCTTGCCGCTGCGGTCGGCGAGCACGCCGGCGAACAGCTTGAGCAGGCTCGATACCGCTTCGGCAACGCCCTCGATCAGGCCGAGCGCTTTGGGCCCGGCCATCAACACCGAGGCGAGATACAACGGCACCAGCGGATAGATCATGTCGCTGGCGGCGTCGTTGAACAGGCTGATCGTCGCGACCAGCCAGACCGTGCGAGGCAACGCGCGGATCGCGCCGATCATCGGAACTGTTCCTCGCCGCACATGCCCGGCACTCCCGGAAGAAATGCGGCGATTATGGCCTGCTGGCCGCTCGAGCTGGCCACGCGGCCGTCGGCACGTCCATTCAGCTATTGGCCAGCGCCGAACTCAACCCGGGTCGATCAGTCGCCGATGACTCGAAGAATCCGGATCGTCACAGCGCCCCGCTGCGCTCGATCGCCCGGTCCCACGGCGCCGTCGAAAAGATCCCTAGTCGAAACCGTTGTAGAAGATTTCATCGTCCACGTCCTGCCGCTCGTAGGCGCCAATATCCGCAGCGGCGCCTCGAACCCGCTCGAAGAACGTGCCGCGTTCGTCATACGCGAGGCCGGCGGCATTGTTGCCGGCGTCGACGGCGGGGCTCGTTGGATTCAGAGCGTGCGTGAGCAAGCGCACGACGGACACACCGGTGCCGTGATACGACAAGGGACCCAGCTGCGGGTCCGCGGTGATGTTTCCCGGCGGATAGCGGTTCGACGAAATGATCAGATCGTTCGAACCCGAAAGTATCTTGGTCGGAGGGATGTACAGATCCGCGAAGACTCCGGTGGAGCTGTACATGTTCTTCGCGATGATCGAACTCTGCACGGCCATGTCGGTGCTCGTTTTGACGCCGGGAATTTGACTGTCCGCGACGTTGAACGCGATCGTGCTGTTGGCGATCTTCGTGAATGTTGCCGTCTCCACGCCGCCGGCGATGGTTGCGTGGTTGCCCGAAACGGTCGAGTCGGTCAGATACAGGTGATTGCTACCGCCGGCAAGCGAGCCCGCTAATATGCCGCCGCCATGCGATGCCTTGTTGGAATCGATCGTGCTGCTGGATATCCCGATGGCTCCTCGGGCATATATCCCGCCGCCGTTGGCTATCCTGCCGCCGGACACGCTGTTGCCGCTCACCGCGCTGTAGCCCATCTGCAGTCCGGCGGCTGCGTATATCCCGCCACCGCTTGCATATCCGGTGCTGCCGCTGACGATCACCAGGTTGCCGCTGACCGTACTGTTGGCCACGACCGCGCCGTGCGCATAGATGCCACCGCCGTGAACATTGGCTCCCGCAGTGCTCGAACTCGCAATGCATCCGGTGACGGCGGCCTCGGAGAGAAAGACGGTGCCATTGACCGACACGACGCATCCGCCCTGTGCGTAGGCCGCGCCCGCGTATTTGCCGTTAGCCAACGTCAGGTCTGCGATCTCGAGCGTGCCCGTCCCCGTGTGGTTGAACACGCGGCTCCTGCTGCCGGCGTCGATCGTCAGCGTATGGTCAAGCGGACCCGACACAACGAGACTCTTCTGGGCTACCGCGATCTCGCCCGACTGCAGCGTGATCTTGCTGCAGGAGAGCGAACTCAGGTCGACGATATCGCCCGTTGCCGCGCTGGCGACGACCTTGCGCAGGGTTCCGGGAGACAGGTCGTCCAGGCAACTGGTGACCTTGTCGATGTTGGTAGCCGATGCGCTCAGGGGCGCGCCCAATGCGAACGCAGCGGCCAGGCAGGCAGCGAGTTGCCTGACCGGAAGATGGCGAGTAACCGACGTGGGCTGCATGGATCCTCCGAAAACCGACCAGACCGTCACCCGGAAGGTGGCGGCAACCCGGCACCACCGGACTGCACTCGGGGCTGCCTGTTACCTGAAACGGATCGCGGGGCGGTTTGCGACATGAAGGCGCCGCCCAGGCTTTCACCAGCTAGTCGAAGCCGCTGTAGAAGATCTCGTCATCGTGGTTCTGGCGCTCGTAGGCGCCGATATCGGGCGCTAGCCCCACGGAACGGTTGAGACCACGTTCATCCGTGGAACCTCCCGCAGCAGTGGCCACTCCCTGGTCTACCGCCGGGCTCGACGGATTCAACGCGTGGGTGCGTCTCAATTCGCCGTGATAGGCGAGCGGCGCCAGTTGCGGATCGGCACTGATGGTATCCGCCGGCGCCGTGTTGCTCGACATGATCAGGTTGCTGTTGCCCAAGAAAGTGAAGCCGCTGCCCACGAACAGGTCCTGGAAGGTGCTTGCCGAGCTGTTCTTCGCGATGATGGAACTGACGATCGTCGCGTTGCCTTGCAGATACGCCCCCTGGCGGGTCGTCGAGGTATTGAATGCGATCGTGCTGTTGTAGAGGTGCAGCGAAGACGCGAATACCTCCAAGCCGCCCACGCTCTTCGCGCTGTTGCCGGAGATGGTGCTGGTTTCGATGAGCTCCGTGTCGCTCGAGAAGTGTCCCAGCGACACGCCGCCGACGCGGTCTGATGCCTGATTGGAATCGATCGTCGAATGGTGGATCGACGCGATCCCGGCGAACACACCACCGGCAGCGCCGGTGGCTGTGTTCGAACCGCTGGCCACATTTCCACTGATCGTGCTGTAAGAGCTGGTGAACTTGCTGGTCTTGATGCCGCCGCCACTGGCAAAGTTGTTGTAGTTGGCAGCGATGGCCGTATTGCCGCTGATTTGGCTCTCGTAGAGTGATACCGCGGGCGCATAGATCCCGGCACCTCCCGCGATAAAGGCACTGGAGGGCGCCTTTCCTGATACTTCGACCGAGCAGTTGCTGACAGTGGACCACCGCAGTCTGACCGTTCCCGAGGAAGCGATGCAGCCGCCCACGGCGCTTCCGGTGGTGCTTGTATATTTGCCTCCAGTCAGCTTCAGATAGTTGACGTCCAGATAACCGCTGCCGGTGTGATGCAGCACCCTGCTCCCGTTGGCTGCGTCGATCGTCACCCAGCCGGGAAACGACATGTCCCCTTCGAATTTCAGGTTGTTCACGGCAACCGGAATCTCGCCGTGGGCCAGGGTGATCATGCTGCAGGTGAGCCGGAGCCCGGAGAGGTCGACGAAGTCGCCGTCCTTCGCGCTGGCCACCGCCTGTCGGAGGGTGCCAGCGGAAAAGTCGTCGGCGCAGCTGTTGACGCTCCAGACCGTCGTTGCACCGGTGCGCAACGGCAGTGCCAGGCCCAATGCCATGGCGAGGCAGGCTGCCAGCGGTGCTGTGCGGGGAAAGTGGTCGCGTCGGGTGGCAGACATATTCCTTCCTCCTGTCAGTCCAGCTGTGCAGTCGGCAACGCATACCGGGGGTCTGGTATCCCGGAGATCACCTGCCTGCCTTTTGAAACGGAATACGGCGCGGTTTGCGACACGCGGAGGCCACCCAACCGTAGTCAATCGAAGCCGCTGTAGAAGATCTCGTCGTCGTTTACCTGTCGCTCGTATGCGCCGATATCAGGCGCACCGGCTGGCACCTCGCGGGCGTATCCGGTGCCGCGCTCGTCCGTTGTTAGCGACAGCGGATTTCTTCCGTTATCAACGACGACACTCGTCGCAAGCGGCGCATGCGTGCGCAAGCCGACATTCAGGAAGTCACCATGAACCGCCAGTGGCGTCAGTTGTGGATCTGCCCTGATCGTATCGGGCAAACCAAGATTGGACGAGATGATCAGGTTGTTCGATCCACTCAGAGTATGGCCTGCGCCGTTGACGTACAGATCGGTGAAGCCGCCGAGCGTCGTCGTGTTCTTAGCAATGATGGAACTGACGACCATGGCATTCGCGTTCGAGAACACCGCTGCCTTGTCGTTGCCCGAATTGAAGGCGAACGTGCTGTTGTAGATCTGGATCGGCGCCGCGGAAGAAACGGCGCCGATATTGCCGCTGGCCGTGTTGCCCGAGATCGTGCTGTTGACGAACTTCGCCGTAGTGCCAGTGGACCTCTCGCACAACCCACCGACATTGAGTGCCTGATTCGAATCGATCGTCGTCTGGGTGACGGTGACATTGCCGGTCGCGTTTATGCCACCGCAAATGGCTACGGCAGCGGCATTCTGACCGACGGCGCTATTGCCGCTGATGGTGCTGGCGTAGGCGCTGAACCCGTTCGTCGCAACCCCACCTCCGGTCGCATACCCATCCGGGGTGATTGCGGAATTACCGCTGACGCGGCTCGCGGTCACGTTCGTATAGCCGGAGGAAAAGATGCCGCCACCGACCGCAATGAACCCCGAAGGCGCCGCGGCCGCGCAATTACTGACGACAACCCCTACCACCCTGACGTTACCTGCCGAGTTGATGCATCCGCCCTTGGCATCTCCGCTTACCGGCGCGTAATGCCCTCCTGCCACTCGGAATCCGTTGAGGTGCAGCCGGCCTGTTCCGGTGTGGTGGAAGATGCGACTGCTGGCGCCGCTCGGCACGGTGACGGTCAGCAGCAAGTGGTCGAGAGATACATCCCCCGGTCCCAAATTGGGGCCGCCCGGTCCCTGAAAATCGAGATTGTTCACCGCGATGGGGATCTCTCCATGCATGAGTGTGATCGTGCCGCAGGTGAGCCCCGACATGTCGACGATGTCGCCATCCACCGCCACGCTCACCACCTGGCGCAGCGTGCCAACCGACAAGTCATCCGCACAGCTGATCACGTTGCGGATCGCGGCATGTGCTGACGGTGACGGCAGACCGAGCGCCGCCGCGAGACATGCAACCAAGGGTGCCATGCGTAACGTGTTGGCGAATTGCATGGTGTTGATCCCGTTGCCTCTGTTGCGTGAAAAACCAGACGTGCGAATACGACGGGCCCGAGCGATTGGCATGTTCAGCTTCGTGACGCGGAAGGGTCGCTTCGGCGGCGCGAACGGCTGCGCTGGTCCGCATCAACCACCAGCCTCGTCCTTCTGAAACGGAATACCGCTCGGTTTGCGACAAGACGGTGTGCTGGGGTCGCTCTGGCAGCAGCACATCGATGAGCAACCAATACCAATGGATCCGATTCCGCTGACTGCATGGCTTCGAGCTGCGGCCAGCGGCGACGGCGGTGACCGAGCCTACGCCCGTGTTTACGCCGAGTTACGCCGCTTCGCTGCCCGCCAGTGGGCAGGTCCGGCGATCAGGCCACGCTGACGCCGACCGCGCTGGTCAACGAGACGTTCCTGAGGCTTCGCCGGCGGATCGCCCACGACGCTGAACGACCGCCGTCACTTCTTCAATCTCGCCGCCTGTGCGATGCGTCAGACCGTGATCGACAATGCGCGCGAACGGCTTGCCTGCAAACGCGGCGGCGATCTGGTGCGCACGCAATTCGACGAGGACCTGCCCGACCGCGCGCTCGACGCACCCCAGGCGCTCGCCGTGGAACAAGCGTTCGGCGCGCTCGAACGGCAGGATCCTGAGCTCGCGCAGACCCTGAACTGGAGCGTGTTCGCAGGCCTTTCCGCACTGCAGATCGCCGAACTGCGCGAGGTGAACATGCGCACCGTGCAACGCGACCTTGCGCACCATTGAGCATCCGCTCCGGACTCGGGCGGTCACCTCGTACTTGAAATGTACGGAGGTTGAGGCGCCTCATTCACCTCTGCTGCGACTCGCAGCGCGTCGGGACGCGCGCAACGCTTCGAGCTTGTCGCGAAACTTGCCCTCCAGGCCGCGCTCGGTCGGCGCATAGAACGTCGCGTCGGCGAGGGCATCCGGCAGGCATTGCTGGTCGAGCGCGACGCCGCCCTCGGCATCGTGGTCGTACTGATAGCCCTTGCCGTAGCCGAGCCCCTTCATCAGTTTCGTCGGCGCATTGCGTAGGTGCATCGGCACCTCAAGCGTGCCGGTTTCACGCACGATGCCTTTGACCTGGTTGAATGCCGCGTAGGCCGCGTTGCTCTTCGGCGCGACCGCGAGATACAGCGCAAGCTCGGCGAGACCGAGCTCACCTTCCGGACTGCCGAGCCGGTCATATGTCTCCCAGGCGTCGAGCGCCATGCGCCACGCGCGAGGGTCGGCGAGACCGATGTCCTCGACGGCCATGCGCACCATGCGCCGCGCGAGATACTTCGGATCGCAGCCGCCATCGAGCATGCGCGTCAGCCAGTACAGCGCCGCGTCGGGATCGGACGAGCGCACCGACTTGTGCAGCGCCGAGATCTGGTCGTAGAACTGCTCGCCCCTCTTGTCGAAGCGGCGCGTGCGGTCGGCGAGCACTTGCGCGAGCGTGGCTGCGTCGATCACGCCGTCGTGGGCCAGCTCGGCGGCGATCTCGAGAAACGTCAGCGCGCGGCGCACGTCACCGTCGGCAGCCTGTGCCATTGTCGCCAGCGCAGCGTCGTCGACGCTCAGTTTCAGCGCGCCGAGCCCGCGCTTCGCATCCGCCAGCGCACGGTGGAGCGCCGCGAGGATCGCGTCGGCCGGCACCGCATCCATCACGTGCACGCGGCAGCGTGACAGCAGCGCGGAGTTCAGCTCGAACGACGGGTTTTCAGTGGTGGCACCGACGAACACGATCACACCCTTTTCGATATGCGGCAGGAACGCGTCCTGCTGCACCTTGTTGAAGCGGTGCACCTCGTCGACGAACAGCACCGTGCGCACGCCCTGTGCAAAGCGCACCTCGGCCTCGGCCAGCGCGGCACGCACATCCGGCAGTCCGGACAGCACTGCCGAGATCGCGCGGAACTCCGCATCCGCATATTTCGCCAGCAACAGCGCGAGCGTCGTCTTGCCGCAGCCGGGCGGCCCCCACAGGATCATCGAATGCACGTGCCCGGCCTCGATCGCGCGGCGCAGCGGCGTGTCTTCGCCGAGCAGGCGCGGCTGGCCGACGATCTCAGCCAGCGTGCGCGGACGCATGCGCTCGGCGAGCGGCTTCAGGTCGTCAGACTCGGTGAACAGTCCGCTGACGGGTGATGAGGGTTTGCGGCGGGACATGGCCGCATCATAAGCCACGGCGGCGACCTGCCTGAGTCTTCACGAAGATCCACATGCGCACCTCCCTAGAACCACACCCGCACGCCGGCGACCCAGCGCAGGTCGGTGACATCGTGACCGTCCTCGCGCGCGAAGTCCGCGGTCGCACCAAAACTCTTCGTCCACTCGACGCCAACATACGGCGCGAACTCGCGGCGGATTTCGTAGCGCAGGCGCAAGCCGAATGATGTGTCGGAAAGTCCGGAGCCAATGCGCAGCGCCGGATCGGCCCTGCCATACGCGTTGAGTTCGACACGCGGCTGCAGCACGAGGCGCTGGGTCAGCAGCAGCTCGTAGTCGACTTCCGCTCGCAGCGCGGTCCTATCCTGCTCGCCGACATATGCGGTCGCCGCGATCTCGAACCAGTACGGTGCCAGTCCCTGCACACCGAACGCGACCCAGCCGCGATCCGGACCGCGCCCGAAATCGCGGCGCACACCCAGCTGGCTGTCCCAGAACGGCGCGATCGCGTGGCCCCACAGCAACTCAAGATCCGCGTGCTCGACCGCACCGTTCGCGCGCGAGCCTTCGCTGCGTACGTGCAGCTTGTCGAAATCGCCGCCGAGCCAGCCCTGCGCGCTCCATGAGGTCGCGTAGCCATCGCCGGTCTTCACGCGTTCGAACCGGTCCAGCGCGAACAGTCCGAACATCGCACGATCGTCCATGCCCATGACGTCGACCATCTGCACAGGCGACATCGGACCCATCTCATGGGTCGGCGCTGGCGGCGGCACATGATCGGGCGGCGGACGCGAGGCGACGGCGTGGCTCGCGCCATGCTGCATGCCGCCGTGGTCCATGGCGCTGTGGGCGGATTCTGCAGGCTGTGCACGGGCGCCCTGCGCTTGCACCGGCTTCTTCTCGGACGACTCTTCCGGATGATCGCCATGCGATTGCGCGTGAGCGCCCACGGCAAACGCAAGCGCCAGCGCCAGCGCCGCGCCGAATCGGGGGATGTACCGATGGATGCTCATGCGACCATCACCTCGCGAAACATGCCCGCTTCCATGTGGTAGAGCAGATGGCAGTGATAGGCCCAGCGCCCGAGCGCGTCGGCGCTGACGCGATAGCTGAGCTTCTGCGCAGGCTGCACGACGACCGTGTGCTTGCGCATCTGGAACGATCCGTCCGGCGTTTCGACTTCGCTCCACATGCCGTGCAGGTGGATCGGATGGTTCATCATCGTGTCGTTGACCAGTGTGATGCGCACACGCTCGCCGTGCTTGAGGCGCAGCGGTTCGGCGTCGGAGAACTTCCGGCCGTTGAACGACCAGACGTAGCGTTCCATGTGCCCGGTCAGATGCAGCTCGATGTCGCGCTGCGTATCCACCGAGATCGGTGCGGTCACGCTGTGCAGGTCGGCATAGGTCAGTACGCGGCGGCCGTTGTCGCGCAAGCCGATGCCGGGATCGTCGAGATTCGTGCGCGGCATGTCGACACGCATGTCGACGCCGGGGCCGAACTCGGCGCGCGCGTGCGTGACCGTGGCGACATCTCCGTGCCGCATGTCGCCGTGGTCCATGCCGGGCATCGACGCGTGATCCATGCTGCCGCGCATCGCCGCGCCGCAGCCACCTTCCATGCCCTTCATCGCGGCGCGACCGGACCCGTCCATGGCGCCATGATCCATCCCACCCATCATGTCGCGCATGGTCAGCAGCGAGCGCGGATCGAGCGACGGCACTACGACCGACATGCCTTCGCGTGGGGCCAGTGTGCCGCGCGCGTAACCCGATCGATCCATCGACTGCGCGAAGATCGTGTAGGCATGCTCCGCATCTGGCTCAACGATCACGTCGCAGGTCTCGGCCGGGCCCAGACGGAATTCGTCGACGCTGACCGGCTCGACATCCTGGCCATCGTGCGCGACCACGCGCAGTTTCAATCCGGGAATGCGCACGTCGAAGAACGTCATCGATGCGCCGTTGATGAAGCGCAGGCGCACCTTCTCGCCGCGCATGAACAGGCCGGTCCAGTTCGCGGCCGGCGTCGTGCCGTTCATCAGATAGGTGTAGGCGTAGCCGGAGACATCAGCAAGATCGCTCGGATTCATGCGCATCTCGTTCCACATGCGCCGCTCGGCGAGCGCTTGCTGCAGGCCCCGCCCGCTCGCGTCGCGAAGGAAATCCAGCGCGGTCGGCTTGGCGAAGTTGTAGTAGTCGCTGCGCTTCTTCAGCGTCGCGTAGATGTGCTCGGGATCGATGTCGGTCCAATCCGAGAGCAGGACGACATGTTCGCGATCGCTCGGGAAGCGTTCGCCACCGCGTGGCTCGATCACGATCGGCCCATACAGCCCGATCTGTTCCTGGAAGCGCGAGTGGCTGTGATACCAGTAGGTGCCGGCCTGGTTCACCGTGAAGCGATAGGTGTAGCTCTCGCCCGGTGCGATGCCCATGAACGAAAGCCCGGGCACGCCGTCCATGTCGGCCGGCAGGATGATGCCGTGCCAGTGGATCGAGCTGCGGTCCCGAAGCACGTTGTGCACGCGCAAGCTGACCGTGTCGCCCTGGCGCCAGCGCAGCAGCGGCGCCGGCAACTGGCCGTTGACGACGACCGCGTCGCGCGCGGCGCCGGTGAAGTTGACCGGCAACGCGCCGATCTCCAGATCGAATTCATTGCCGTACAGCACGCTGCGCTTAGGCGAGGCCGCTGCGGCAAATGCCGGCAGCCGCGCCAGACCGAGGCCGGCAGCAAGGCCACCCAGTGCGAGACCCTGTACGAAGCGCCTGCGCGGCAGCAGCACACACGCGGATTTGCGCGGATCCGCGGAAAAAATACCCATGTCGATGATTCTCCGTGTCGCTTTCGATGCGCACGCGCGCATCGGGATCGATCAAGCGTGCGGACTTGCGCCCGCATGCGAGGATCAGGATGGATCCAGGGGGAAATTCAGGCGATCGGAGGCCGCAGCAACCGTGACGTAACCATCGCATACACGTCCGTCGCATTGGCGACGGGTGCCGCAGTGCGCGGCAGGACCATCACGGACGCCATCGGCGATGCGATCCAGCCCGCGCAGACGAAGCCACAGGCACAGACCTTGCCCAAGCAGCATGGGCAATCGCCGGCATGCCGATCGGCATGCGCGGATCGTGGCGTCATCTGATCCGGATGTGCGCAGTGCGTGCTGGCCGCGGCGTGGTGCATGTCGCCGACATTCACGCCGGCCGATACGAACGGAATCGCTGAGGCAGCGATGCCATTCACGAACATCGACATCGCCAGCGCGAACGCGAGCAGACGCAGCACGCGCAGGTGCGCGAGACGACTCAGGCGGAAACGGGAGCTGGCGAAGGAAGGCGTCACGACCGAGAATGGTACGCGCACAGCCGCTGCGGGCCAATACGACCGTCCGGATCGCGCATCGTTCGATCCGTATCGGCGCGCCATGAATACGCGCGCCCACTATCGAGGCTCCATGAACTACCGCCATGCGTTCCACGCCGGCAACTTCGCCGATGTCTTCAAGCATGCCATCCTGATCGGCCTGCTGGGCGCGCTGAAAGCGAAGCCGACACCGTTCTGCTACGTCGACACCCACGCCGGCCGCGGCCTCTACGACCTGCGCGGCGACGCAGCCCAGCGCACCCATGAACATCTCGACGGCGTGCAGCGCCTGCTGGCCGCTACGCAGCTGCCGGCACCGCTGCAGGCGTATGTCGACCTCGTCCGCTCGTTCGATGCAGGCGACAACGGCACGCTCGCAAGCTATCCGGGCTCGCCGCTGATCGCGGGCCGGCTGATGCGTGAGCAGGATCGCGCGATCGTCTGCGAGCTGCACGAGGAGGAAGCGGCCGCGTTGCGCGCCGCGTTGCACGGCGATCCGCGCTTCGCGATCCACCGCCGCGACGGCTACGCATCACTGAGGGCGCTGCTGCCCCCGGCGCAGAAACGCGGCCTGGTCCTGATCGACCCGCCGTTCGAGGCGCAGGCCAGCGAGTACACGCAGATCCAGAATGCGCTGGAAAACGCATTCGAGCGCTGGCCGAACGCGATTCACGCAATTTGGTATCCGATCAAATTGCGTGACCCGATCGCGCCGTTCCACCGCTGGCTGGCATCGCACGAACGCCCTGCCGACGTGCTCGTCGCGGAATTGCTGCTGCATCCGGACAACTCGATGCTGCGGCTGAACGGCTGCGGCCTGGCGATCGTGAATCCGCCCTGGCAGTTCGACCGTGAACTCGGAACGTGGCTGCCGGCACTGGCGGATTTGCTTGCGCAGAGCCGTTATGGCGCGGCCCGAATCGACTGGCTGAAGACCGACGCGGGTTGAAGGCGCCCGAAGCATTCACTGCCGATTCAATCCGTGCGGCTCAAGGTAGCGGAGTCCTCGCGGGCCGGTCCCGCCGCGTGGCGAAAGGTTCCTTTGCCGGCAGGCAAGATGTCGGCGGGCTGAAAGGCACAGCAGCGAAACCGGCGTGGAAATCGCTGGCGAAGCAAGGAGTCTCACCTATGGGCAGCAGCAGCGAGAATGAGCAAAGGAAATGCGCGAATGCACCCTGCAATTGCGTGGCGCGATCACATGACGCGTATTGCAGCGACTATTGCAAGCACGCAGCGACCAGTGGGCCGCCGCGCCAGGAACCGGTCTGCGCCTGCGAACACGAGCTCTGCAAGAAAGAGTGACTCGCGTTCGCGCGAATTGCCGTGGCGCGAAAACGGCCACGTCAGACCAGCAGCCCGGACTCCTCGAACGGCAACTGCATCGCCCCCGCCCGCGTCAGCGCGTCGGCGACCGCGCTTGCACGTATGCGCGCATCGTCGATGATCACCAGGATCCGGCCGTCCTCGATCTCCGCCTCGAACATGCGCCGGACCGGATTCGGATAGCCGGCACCGGCGAGCGCCGACGACCAGCCGCCGACCGCCGCGCCGATCAACGCAAGCAAGCCGGCGCCCGCGATCGTGATGCCGATGGCGGGCACCGCCACCGCCACGATGCCGGCAACACACCCGACGACTGCACCCGCGCCGGCGCCACGCAAGGCTGCCGGCAACATGTCGGTGGAGACCTCCAGCCGTTCCATCGGGACCGACTTCACCTCGATGTCGGAACGCGCGATCAGCGAGATGTCCTCATCCGCGACACCGACCTCGCGTGCAGCGGCGATCGCACGCTCCACGGTCGGCAGGTCCGGCGCACTGAATACATGGCGAATCCTCATGGCGTCACCTCGTTCGGCGACCGTGCCGTACGTCCATCCTGCAGCGGCCCACTTGGCTGCCGAATGAATGGCCTCTCAGGTTTGTGCGCGCAAGGCGGGCAAAAGTTGCTGCGCACGCCCACGAGAGCAAGCAAAGCGCCCCGCGCCGCCCGCGGGCCGCCACAATCGCGCGGCTATACTGCCGCCGCCATCCACCGGGGGAGTTCACAATGGATCTGCGTTCACCCGTGTCCCGCCTGCGGCACGTCGGTACGATTCTGCTCATTATCGTTTCACTGCTCGTCGTCGCCTGCAACCGCCCGCACGAAGGCGTGCCGGACATGCAGGGCAAGAAGCCGGTCACCGCCGAGGCGGCGAAAACGGAAAAGCCGCAGGGCTTTGCACTCGGTTCCGCTCATCCCGAGCAATACCAGGGCCAGCTCGCGATCGCGCTGGAGTTCACGCAGCCGCTGGTCGGCACGCAGGCGTTCGACACGCTGATCGCGGTGACCGATGCCAAGGGCGCGGCGGTCCAGGGCAGCTGGGCGCTCGACCCCGACGGCAAGACACTGCGCTTTCCGTATGTGCAGGCCGATGCAAACTACACGCTGCGCATCAAGGGCGAGCTCGCCGCCGCCGACGGCAAGACGCTGGGCAGCGAGATCGGCCGGGAGGTCTATACCGGCCCGATGCAGCCCGCGGCCGGTTTTGCCTCGCAGGGCAGCGTGCTGCCGGCGCGCGAGACGCGTGGCCTGCCGGTCGTCTCGGTCAACGTCAAGGAGGTCGATGTCGAATTCCTGCGCGTGCACGACAAGGAGGTCGCGAATTTCTTCGCCGCGTACCAGAAGAACGGCAAACGCAGCGGCTGGGAACTGGATCCGCGCGGCGGCTGGTACGGACGCAAGGGCCGGCCGGTTGCCGACATCGCCGATTCGGTCTACTCGAACCGCTTCGTGCTCGCCGGCAAGGAGAACGAGCGCACGCTGAACTATCTGCCGATCCAGAACATCGGCGAACTGGCACAGCCGGGCCTGTACTTTGCAGTCATGAAGCGCGCCGGCACCTTCAGCGAGGAATACGAGACCAGCTTCTTCTTCGTCAGCGACATCGGCCTGCATACGCGCGCCTACAAGAACGCGCTGTTCGTGCACGCGGCGTCGCTCAGGAATGGCGAGCCGCTGGGCAGCGTCGAGCTTTCGGTGCTCGACGCGAAAGGCGAAGCCGTCGTCACCGGCGCGACCGATGCCAGCGGCAACGCGCAGCTTGCCTATGAACTCAAGGCCGACCAGGTGCTGGTCGCGAAGAGCGGCAAGGACGTCTCGCTGCTGCCGTTCAACCAGCCTGCACTGGATCTTTCCGATTTCGCTGTCGCCGGCCGCAAACAGGCCTGGTTCGACGTGTTCGGCTGGTCGGATCGCGATCTGTACCGCCCCGGCGAGACGATTCGCCTTTCCGCACTGCTGCGCGACCATGACGGCAACGCGATCAAGCCGCAGCCGCTGTTCCTGACGCTGAAGCAGCCGGATGGCCGCCCGTATGCCGAGGCGCAGCTCGATCCGAAGGACCTCAATTATTTCGAGTGGTCGCGCGAGATTCCGGTCGACGCGCCGACCGGGCGCTGGCAGGTCGAATTCCGTACCGATCCGAAATCGAAGGAAGCGACCCAGGGCCTGACCTTCCGCATCGAGGAGTTCCTGCCGGAACGCCTGAAGCTGAATCTTTCGACGGCACAAGCCGTGCTCAAACCCGGCGAGTCGCTGAAACTCGCCGTCGAAGGCGACTATTTGTACGGCGCGCCCGCCTCCGGCAACCGCTTCACCGCGCGCCTGACCCTGGCTGCCGACCAGCACCCGGTCGACGCGCACAAGGACTTCTTCTTCGGCGATCCGACCATCGAGCTGCCAAAGGAAGCGAAAGACGTCATCGACGACAAGCTCGACGAGCACGGCAAGCTCGAACAGGACATTCCCATTCTCGGCACGGAGAGACCGGCCGCGCCGATCGCGGCGATGCTCTCCGGCAGCGTCTACGAAACGGGCGGCCGCACGGTCACGCGCACCCTGAAACGCACGGTATGGCCGGCCGATGCGCTGGTCGGCATCCGTCCGCTGTTCGACCTCAAGGACGGCTCCGATGCGCGCGCGCGCGCCGGCTTCGAGGTGATCCGCAGCAACGCGGCCGGCGACCTGCTCGCCGGCCAGCATCTCAAGCTCACCCTGGTGCGCGAATCCCGCGACTATCGCTGGGTCTTCGACAACGAGAGCGGCTGGCACTTCGACTACAACCAGCGCTACGAAAATGCGGAGTCGCGCGAACTCGACGTCGAAGCCGGCAAGGTGCTGAAGTTCGACGTGCCGGTCGAATGGGGCAACTACCGCGTCGAGGTTCTCGATCCGGTCACCGGCCTGATCACGCGCCTGCCGTTCTACGCCGGCTGGAGCTGGAACGACGACAACCGCGGCAAGGAAGCGCGCCCGGACAAGGTCAAGCTCGCGCTCGATAAGCCGACCTATCGCGCCGGCGACACGCTAAAGGTCACGGTCACCCCGCCGCAGGCGGGCCAGGGCCTGCTGCTGGTCGAATCCGACCACCTGCTTTACACGAGGAACATCGACGCCAAGCCCGGCGCGACGTTCGAGATCCCGGTCACCCAGGACTGGGAACGCCATGACGTCTACGTGACCGCTCTGGTGTTCCGCGGCGGCTCCGCGGTCGAGAAGACCACACCGGCGCGCGCGGTCGGCGAGGCGTTCGTGCCGATCGACCGCAGCGGACGCAAGATCGACGTGCAGATCGACGCGCCGAAGCAGATGAAGCCGGAAACGGATCTGCCGGTCACCGTCAAGGCACCCGCGCTCGCCGGCAAGAAGGCCTACGTCACGGTGTCCGCGGTCGACGTCGGCATCCTCAACATCACGCGCTTCGCGCGCCCCGACGCAAACGCCTGGTTCTTCGCCCAGCGCGCGCTCGGCATCGACGCCTACGATCTCTACGGCCGCGTCATCGAGAGCTTCGACGGCAACACCGCGAAGCTCCGCTACGGCGGCGACATGGCACTGGCCGCGTTGCCGCAGGCGCGCCGTCCGACTGCTAAGGTGCTGACGGTGGACCTGTTCTCCGGCGTCGTCGCGCTCGATGCCAAGGGCGAGGCCAAGGTCGCGCTGAAGATGCCGGACTTCAACGGCAGCGTGCGCGTGACCGCGCTCGTGTTCGGCGAGAACCAGTACGGCGGCACCGATGCGGAAACCATCGTGCGCGCGCCCCTGGTCGCGGAAATCTCCACGCCGCGGGTATTGGCGCCGGGCGACAAGTCCGCGCTCACGCTCGATCTGCAGAATTTCTCGGGCGCCGAGCACGAGTTCACCGTGAAGGTCGCCGCGAACAAACCGCTGTCAATCGAGAAAGGCGAGCGCAAGGTCAAGCTCGCCGACAACGCGAAGACCACCTTGAACTTCCCTCTTGGAGCACTCGATGGCTATGGCGTCGGCAAGATCAATGTCACTGCCTCGAGTGGCGACATCAAGATCGACCGTCATTTCGAGATGACCGTGCGCGCGGCGTGGCCGAGCGTACTGCGCTCGACGCCGCGCACCCTCGACAAGCTGGAGCCGGTCACACTCGGCGCCGACACGATCGATGGCCTGCTCGCCGACTCGGTCAATGCGCGGCTGACCGTTTCCAGCCTGCCGCCGCTGCCGTTCGCCAGTGCACTGAAGGATCTGCTGAAGTATCCGTACGGCTGCATCGAGCAGACCACGAGCAAGGGCTTTGGCTCGCTGTTGCTGGACGAGAAGACCGCCGAGAACCTGCACGTGGATGGCCTGCCGCCGGATCAGCGCAAGGCCAGGGTCGACGGCGCGATCGGGCGCATCGCCTCGATGCAGATCCCGTCCGGGCATTTTTCGATGTGGGGCGGCGACAGCTACGTCAGCGAGATCATCACACCGTACGTCGTCGAATTTCTCGAGGACGCGCGCGACGAAGGCTTCACGGTGCCGGATGATCTTTTGCAGAAGGCGCTGAAGCGGCTCAACGACGACCTGCTCTCCGGCGGTCATCCGTATTACAACTACGAGCACAGCGACCACCTGCGCTTTGCGGACGAGGCGTACTCCGGCTACGTGCTCGCGCGCGTCAACCGCGCTCCGCTCGGCACGCTGCGCGCGCTCTACGACAACGATCGCACGAAGTCTGTCACCGCGTTGCCTCTTGTGCATCTGGGCATTGCATTGAAACTCATGGGTGATCAGCCGCGGGCGGAGAAAGCCATTGCCGAGGCGTTCGCGAAAAAGGTCGAGCGCCCGTGGTACCTGGGCGACTACGGCTCGAACCTGCGCGACACCGCGCTGATGATCGCGCTGACGCACCGCTATGGTCTGTCCAAGCCCGAATACGACGGCCGCGTGTTCGACATCGCGAGGTCGCTGACCAACGAAGAACACCAGGCCGACGATCGCCAGCGCAAGTACGGCTGGCGCTGGATGTATCTCAGCACGCAGGAGCAGATCGCGATCGCGCGCCTCGGCAAGACGCTGATCAAGGACGGCGACACCGTCGTCTCGGGCACGCTTGCGATCGGCGCCGCGTCGAATCCGATCAGCCCGGATCGCCTCTGGAGCCGTGAGTTCGGCGCGAGCGAGCTCGCCTCCGGCGTGCGCTTCACCCCACAGGGCGATCTGCCGCTGTACGTCAGCACCGATATCGCCGGCGTGCCGAAGACTGCCCCGCCCGTCGACGACCACTATGTTGCGGTCCAGCGCCAGTTCTACACGCTGGACGGTAAACCCTGGGAGCCGGCGGCGCTGAAGGAAGGCGACAGCCTGATCGTCGGACTGAAACTGGAAGCACGCGAGGCTATGCCGGACGCGCTGCTGGTCGACCTGCTGCCCGGCGGCCTGGAAATCGAGAACTTCAACCTGACCGACGCCAAGCAGTGGGCCGACGTCGTCGTCGACGGCATCACGATCACCGATCGCGCGCAAGCCGCGGAGGTCCGCCACGAGGAGTTCCGCGACGACCGCTACGTCGCCGCGCTGAAGCTCGACAAGGGCCAGACCGCACACGTGTTCTACCTGGTCCGCGCAGTATCGCCCGGCACGTTCCAGGTGCCGCCGCCGCTGGTCGAGGACATGTACAAGCCCGAGGTGCGCGGCATCGGCAAGAGCGTGCCGGCGTCGGTCAAGGTCGTCGAGCCGTAGCACCGAAGCCGCGCTTTGAAGCCCTCCCCTTGAAGGGGAGGGCTAGAGCAGGCAACGGCCCCGGCCATGCAAACGCACAGCGACGACTTCGCTTTGAAACCCTCCCCTTCAAGGGGAGGGTTTGGGTGGGGATGGGTTTCGCGCAACGGCGCAGGTTTGTCGAAATGACGCCGCGCCTGCGCCGCCTGACGAAGCGCTTCGCACTCGCTGCGCTACTGCTGATAGCGGGCGTGATCCTGCTCGACCGCCTGTTCCCGTTGCCCTTGCCCGACGCAAGCGGTGGCAGCACCGTGGTGCTCGCGCGCGACGGCACGCCGCTGCGCGCGTTTCCCGACAGCGACGGGGTCTGGCGCTATCCGATCCAGCTGCAGGATGTCTCGCCGCTGTACATCCAGGCGCTGCTGACCTACGAGGACCGCTGGTTCTGGCGCCATCCCGGCGTCAACCCGTTCGCACTCGCGCGCGCGGCCGCGCAGTGGGTCGTGCATCGCCGACTCGTTTCCGGCGGTTCGACGTTGACGATGCAGGTCGCGCGCATCCTCGACGGCACGCCGCACAGCGCAGCCGGCAAGCTGCGCCAGATCCTGCGTGCGCTGCAGCTCGAGGCGCACCTGTCCAAGCGCGAAATCCTGACCGTGTATCTGGATCGCGCGCCATTTGGAGGCACCATCGAGGGCGTAGAAGCCGCATCGTGGGCCTATCTGGGGAAACCGGCATCGCGCCTGTCGCGCGCCGAGGCGGCGCTGCTCACGGTGCTGCCGCAGATGCCGAGCCGGCTGCGGCCCGACCGCAACGCCGAAGCGGCACGTGGGGCGCGTGACAAGGTGCTCGATCGCATGGCCCAGCTCGGCGTGTGGACGCGCGGCGAAGTGCGCGATGCCGAGATCGAATCGGTCGCCGCGCGCGCCTTGCAACCCCCTCTGTCCGCCGCTCTGCTGGCCGAGCGCCTGCATGCGGAGCAGCCTGAAGCGCACCGCATCGCGACGACGATCGATGCCGAACTGCAACGCGCGCTCGAAGCGCGGGTGACGGATTATCTTGCGCGCCTGCCTGACCGCACGTCGGCGGCCCTGATGGTCGTAGATAACGCGACATTGGAAGCGCGCGCCTACGTCGGCTCGGCCGCATTCGGCGACGAACAGCGCCTCGGACACGTCGACATGGTGCGCGCGTGGCGCTCGCCCGGATCAACGCTGAAGCCGTTCCTGTACGGGCTCGCGCTCGACGATGGCCTGATCGATTCGGAGAGCTTGCTGATCGACGCGCCGCAGTCGTTCGGCAGCTATCGGCCCGGCAACTTCGACCTCGCCTACAACGGCCCCATCGGAGCAGCGGAAGCGCTGCGGCTTTCGTTGAACGTACCCGCCGTCGACCTGCTCGACCGTGTCGGCCCCACGCGCTTCGCCGCGCGCCTGGCCAACGCCGGACTCGATCTGCGCCTGCCGCGTGGCGTGCAACCGAACCTGTCGGTGATCCTCGGCGGCGCCGGCGTGCGCATGGAGGACCTGGTCGGCGCCTACACCGCGCTGAACCGTGCCGGCGTGGGCGGACGCGTGCGCTATGCGCAAGACGACACGATGACTGAACGCCGCGTGCTCTCCGACGGCGCGGCGTGGATCGTGCGCGACATCCTCGAGGCGAACCCACGCCCGGGCTACTCACCCGGCACGTTCGATCCGGGCTCCCGTCCGAGAGTCGCGTGGAAGACTGGCACCAGCTATGGCTTCCGCGATGCCTGGGCGGTCGGAGCGACGCGGCGCTACACGGTTGCGGTCTGGATCGGCCGCCCGGACGGCACACCGCTGCCGGGCCAGTACGGTGCAGTCACCGCGCTGCCGCTGATGTTCCAGGTCGTGGACAGCTTGCCGCGCAACGCGCTCTCGGCGGCGCCGGAACCGCCGCCGGCCGGCGTTACGCAGACCGATGTCTGCTGGCCGCTCGGCCTCGCGTTCGATCCCACGCATGCGGAGCTTTGCCACCAGAAGCGCACCGCCTGGGTACTCAACGGTGTAATCCCGCCGACACTGCCCGAACGCGACGCGACGAGCTGGAGTGCCGGCCTCGTGCACTTGCGCACCGATGCGGACACGGGTGCGCGTCTCGGCGCCACCTGCACGGCCGCGCGAATCACGGAAGTGGAGATCGCGCGCTGGCCAGCCCTCGCCTATCCGTGGCTGTCACGCGATCTGCGCCACCGCGCCAGCCTGCCGCCGCTCGCGAGAGGCTGCGCGTCTGACGGACTCGATGCGAGCCAGCCGATCCGCATCGACGGCATCGCCGACCGCGCCGCGATCGCGCGCGCGCCGAACAGCGATAAGCCCGCCACGTTGCGCCTGCGCGCGCTTGGCGCCGGCGGCGACGTGCTCTGGCTGGTGAATGGCAAGCTCGAAGGCGAGACACGCGGTGCGCAGTCGTTCGAGCACGCGTTCGCCGAACCCGGCGACCAGACGATCACTGCGCTCGCCGCCAGCGGCGCCTACGCGCAGCTGCAGGTGCGCGTGCTGCGCTAATCGTCGTCCCAGAGCGACGTCTTTTTCGCAGGCGCAACGCGTTTCGCGGGTGCGGAATCGGCTACTGCATGCCATACGGCCAACGCATCGCGCGTGATCGCGACATCATGCACGCGCACGATCACGGCACCGTTCTGCACCGCAATCAACGCAGCGGCTGCGGAACCAGCGGCGCGTTCGGCGGGATTCTGGTGGCCGGTCAGCGCGCCGATCATCGACTTGCGCGACAGCCCGGCCATCACCGGCGCCAGTTCCGGGAAGCGACCGAGCTCGCGCAACAGGGCAAGGTTGTGCTCCAGCGTCTTGCCGAAACCGAAGCCGGGGTCGATCAGGATCTTCTTCTTGTCGATGCCGGCCATCTGGCAGGCGAACAGGCGCTCGGCAAGGAAACGGTGCACGTCGCCAACGACGTCGTCGTAGTGCGGTGCGTCCTGCATCGTGCGCGGCTCGCCCTGCATGTGCATCAGGCAGACCGGCACGCCGAGTGCAGCGGCCGCATCAAGCGCGCCATCGCGACGCAATGCGTACACGTCATTGATCAGCCCCGCGCCGGCCGCGACCGCCGCACGCATGACCTCGGGTTTCGACGTGTCGACCGAAATCGGCACCGACGTCCGTTTCGCCAACGCCTCGATGACCGGCACGATTCTCGCGATTTCGTCCGCGGCGCTGACTTCGCCCGCACCCGGCCGCGTCGATTCGCCGCCGATGTCGAGCAGATCCGCACCTTCCTCGACGAGTCTCAGTCCGTGCTCGATCGCGCGTTGCGGATCCAGAAATTCGCCGCCATCGGAGAACGAATCAGCGGTGACATTGACGATGCCGCAGATGCGTGCGCGATCGAGCACGAGTTCGCGGCCATGGCAGTCGATCGTTTTCGCGAACATGCGGACCCCCTAACGAAAAGGGCCGCCCAATGGCGACCCTTGTGAGGCTCGCCCTTCGATACCTCAGGGCGAACGGCATTCCGGAATCATGTCCAGCATATCGAAGGTCAATCGATGCGCACGCGCGGCTGCACCGCTGGCCCGCCGATCGGGCTCTCGCCGCGCGGCTTGCTGCCGCCCGAGCCGGACCCCGGTTTCGAATCGCTGGTCCAGTCCTTCGGCGGGTTGGGGACCTGGCCGGCCATGATCGCGGCGATCTGCTCGCGGTCGATGGTCTCGTACTGCAGCAGCGCGGCAGCCATCGCCTCGAGCTTGGGCATGTTCGTGGTCAGGATGCCGCGCGCGCGTTCGTAGGCGCGATCGATCACGCCACGCACGACCGCGTCGATCTTGCGTGCAGTCTCCTCGGAGACGTGCTTGTGCTGGGTCACCGAGCGACCGAGGAACACTTCATCTTCCTCGTCGGCGTAAGTCATCGGGCCGAGCTCTTCCGAAAGACCGTATTTCGTGACCATATCGCGTGCGAGCTGGGTCGCTCGCTGGATGTCGTTCGAAGCGCCGGTGGTGACCTTGTCCTCGCCGAAGATCAGTTCCTCGGCGACGCGGCCGCCGTACAGGCTGGCGAGGCGGCTTTCCAGCGAACTCTTGGAATAACTGTAGCGGTCAGCTTCCGGCAGGAACATCGTCACGCCGAGCGCCCGGCCGCGCGGAATGATCGTGACCTTGTGCACCGGATCGTGCTCGGGCACGGACAGGCCGACGATCGCGTGACCCGCCTCGTGATAGGCGGTCAGCTTCTTCTCGTCATCGCTCATGATCATCGAGCGTCGCTCGGCGCCCATCATGATCTTGTCCTTGGCGCGCTCGAAGTCCTGCATGCTGACCTCGCGCGAATTGCCGCGTGCGGCGAACAGCGCAGCCTCATTGACGAGATTGGCGAGGTCGGCGCCGGAGAAGCCCGGCGTGCCGCGCGCGATCGTCAGCGGCTCGACGTCGTTCGAGACCGGCACCTTGCGCATATGCACCTTCAGGATCTGCTCGCGGCCCTTCACGTCCGGCAGTGGCACAACGACCTGGCGATCGAAACGACCCGGGCGCAGCAGCGCAGGATCGAGGACGTCCGGGCGGTTCGTCGCGGCGATCACGATCACGCCCTCGCTGCCCTCGAAGCCATCCATCTCGACCAGCAACTGGTTCAGCGTCTGCTCGCGTTCGTCATGACCGCCACCGAGGCCGGCACCGCGATGGCGGCCGACCGCGTCGATTTCGTCGATGAAGATAATGCACGGCGCGTGTTTCTTGGCCTGCTCGAACATGTCGCGCACGCGCGCGGCGCCGACGCCGACGAACATCTCGACGAAATCGGAGCCGGAGATCGAGAAGAACGGCACCTTGGCCTCACCCGCGATCGCCTTCGCAAGCAGCGTCTTGCCGGTGCCGGGCGAGCCGACCATCAGCACGCCGCGCGGGATCTTGCCGCCGAGCTTGGTGAACTTGGACGGATCGCGCAGGAACTCGACGAGTTCGGACACTTCTTCCTTCGCCTCGTCGCAGCCGGCGACATCGGCGAACGTGATCTTGACCTGGTCCTCGCCCTGCAACTTGGCGCGCGAACGCCCGAACGACATCGCGCCGCGCCCGCCGGCGCCGGCCTGCATCTGGCGCATGAAGTAGATCAGCAGGCCGATGAAGATCAGGATCGGCACCCAGTCGAGCAGGATGCGCCACAACGGCATCACGTTGTCCTGGGGCGTCTGACGGACCTCGACGTTGGCCTTGGCGAGCAGTTCCAGCAACTGCGGGTTGCCGTCGATCGGCACCGTGGTCGAAACCGAGTTGCCGTCCTTGAGCTTCGCGGTCGCCTTCGACGGCACCTCGGCGCTGAGCACGACCGAGGCGATACCGCCGTTGCCGATCTGCTGCGTGAAATCCGAATACGGCACGTCGGACGGTGCCGCCGTACGCGGATTGAAGCTCTGGAACACGGTCAGCAGGACGACCGCGATGATCACCCAGAGCAGCAGATTCTTGGCCATGTCGTTCACGATGCGAGTCCCTCGCAAGAGCCCGCACATCCATGTGCGGACTTCTCACGGAATGCAAAAACGGTGATCCAGTTGACGTCGAACACGCTCATTTATCTCCTGCGCGCTTGCCGGTGGCCAGCGCATAGACTTCAGGGCTGCGCGGCCGCGAGGCCTTCGGTTTACGGATGCTGACGCGCTCATAGCCTGCACGCAAGCGCCTTACGAAATCGTCAAAACCTTCGCCCTGGAACACTTTGGTCAGGAATGCGCCGCCGGTGCGCAGATGCGCCGCCGCGAATTCCTCGGCCAATTCCACCAGATGCATCGAACGCGGCTGGTCGACGGCGGTCATGCCGCTGAAATTGGGGGCCATGTCCGAAAGCACAAGATCAACCATGGCGCCGCCCAGCGCCTGTTTCAATTGCTCAAGCACCGCGTCCTCACGGAAGTCGCCCAAGATGAACTCGACCCCGCCGATGCCCTGCATCGGCAGGATATCCAGTGCGATCACGCGGCCCTTGTCGCCGAGCCGCTCGCGCGCAACCTGCGACCAGCCGCCGGGCGCCGCGCCGAGATCGACGATCACCATGCCGGGCTTGAGCAGGCGATCGCGCTCGATCAGCTCCTCGAGCTTGAACACCGCGCGCGAGCGCCAACCCTCGGCCTGCGCGCGCTTCACGTACGGGTCGCTGAAATGTTCCTTGAGCCAGCGGGAGCTGGATTTGCTGCGCGCCATCGCCTCGAAGCCTTGAAGAACAGCGATGTCGCTCCTGTTGAAAAGTCCGCACATGGATGTGCGGACTCTTGCGAAGGACTCGCATACATTCCGCATGATACCCTGTGCGGCTCGCGCACCGCTGCGCCGCCCGTCCCCATTCGGTTTGCGTTCATGAGCCTGACCCCGTCCCAGAAGCGCTACCTGCGCGGTTTCGCCCACGACCTGAAGCCGGTGATCCTGGTCGGCCAGAAAGGCGTGACGCCGGCCCTGCTCAAGGAGTTCGATGGCGCGCTGGAGCACCACGAGCTGGTCAAGGTCAAGCTCGCCGACGACGATCGCGAATCGCGCGCCGAGTCGATCGAGCAGATCCGCGCCAGTTCCGGCGCCGAGCTCGTGCAGACGATCGGCCGCACCGCCAGCTTCTACCGGCGCAATCCGGACAAGGCGCAGTTCGACGAAATGCGAGTCCCTCGCAAGAACCCGCACGTCCGTGTGCGGACTTCTGAATAAACAGCGCCCGTGCAGTTCACCCAGGACCTGCCCGAAGGCTATTTGTTCTTCCGCAACTGCACGGCGGATGCGGTGACCATCGTCGACCGTGTGCTGACGCGCAGCTTCCTGCTTGCACCGGACCGGCTCGTCGAGGATTGGCCGGTGGTTACGGCCGACCAGTTCGATCTCACCGCCGTCGATGCGGTCGCCGCGCTCGATCCCGAGGTCGTCCTGCTGGGCACCGGTGCGCGCCAGGTATTTCCGCCGCGCGAGGCCCAGGCCGCGCTGCTGCGCCGGCGCATCGGCATCGAGGTCATGGACAATGCCGCGGCGTGCCGCACCTACAACCTGCTCGCCGGCGAAGGACGTCGCGTCGTCGCGGCGATCATGCTGCCTGCAAGTTCACCCTAGGACGGCCTTCGCAGGAGCGGCTTCAGCCGCGATGCTTTAAGCCCTCCCCTTCAAGGGGAGGGTTGGGTGGGGATGGTGTTCGCCACGCGACAAGCATCGCGGCTGAAGCCGCTCCTACCGAAAATGCGGGACGCCTTACGATTCATTCGCCAGTACGTTCGTGCGAAAGCTTGCGCAGACGGCGCAGCGCGTCTTCCTGGATCTGCCGCGCGCGTTCGCGCGAGATGCCAAGGTCGCGGCCAATCTCGGCCAGTGACTGTACCGGCGTGCCGTCGAGACCGAAACGGCGCTGCAGCACGAGGCGCTGGCGTTCGTTGAGTGCGGCCATCAGGGTGCCGAGCCGCTCGCTGCTGATCGCTGCGGAGCTGTCACCTGACGCCGCCTCCTCGCGTTCCTGGATATGCCCGATCAGCGCGCGCTCGCCGGAGGAGTCGACCGCATCGAGCGAACCGACGCGCTCGCCGACACGGAACAATTCGGCGACGTCCTGCACGCTCTTGCCTGCCACCGTGGCGATCTGCTCAAGACTCGGTGGCGCGCCAAGGCGCGCGGCGAGTTCGCGTTCCGCGCGCAGCACCTGCGCGAGTTCGCGCAGTATGTGCACCGGCAGGCGCACGGTGCGCCCCTGGTTCATGATCGCCGACTGCACGGCCTCGCGGATCCACCAGACCGCGTAGGTCGAGAACCGCAGGCGGCGTGACGGATCGAATTTACCGACCGCCCGGATCAGGCCGAGATTGCCCTCGGCGATGAGGTCCAGCAGCGGCACGCCACGCCCGACATACGGTCGCGCGACGGAAACGACCAGTCGCAGGTTCGCCTCGATCATGCGCCGGCGCGCCTCGGCGTCACCGGCCTGCACGCGCTCGGCCAGCGCCCATTCTCCTGCGGCATCGAGCAGCGGAATCAGGCCGATCTCGCCCAGATACGCGCTGGTCGAGCTGCGCGCCTCCTCGTCCTGCGGCTCGATCGCATCGACCAGATCGAGGATGTCCTCAGGCGCGGAATCGGGTTCGTCGGGAATCGGTGCGCTCACCAGGGATGCTCTGATCTATTCCGCGCAGGCGTCACCGGTCGGTCTGCCCGCAGATCGAGGCGCGTCGGCGAAGGCAGACGGGCGGTCTGTCGAGCCGGCGCAGCGACGAGCCGCGGGCAGACGGACCGGCCCGGCGTGATGGCAAACGACAGGATGATGTCCAGAAAGCCCGCGTAGCGGCGCGCCCGGCTTTCCCAGGCAACCCGCCTGGGCGGCGCCACGCGCCCCACTTGGAAAACCTTCTGGACATCATGCCGCCTGTGCGGAATAGATCAGAGCTTAGCGCCATCAATGGCGCGGCAGATAGTCGATCGGATTCGCCGGCTTGCCGTTCTTGCGGATCTCGAAATGCAGCGAATCCCGGTTTGCGCTGCTCGAGCCCATCTCGGCGATCACCTGTCCGGACTTCACACGGTCGCCTTCCTTGACCAGGCGCTTGCGGTTGTGGCCGTAGGCAGACAGGAAACCGGGACTGTGCTTGACGATGATCAACTCGCCGTAACCGATCAGACCGTTGCCGCTGTAGACCACGCTGCCGTCGGCCGCCGCACGCACCGGATCGCCGGACTTGCCGGCGATGTCGATGCCTTGCCGGGTCTGATCGCCAGCGACGAAACCTGCGACGACCTGACCATCCGCCGGCCAGCGCCAGGCGACCTCGCTGGAGGACACCGTCGCCGCGCTGGACGGTGGTGGTGGTGGCGACGGCACCGGTTTCGCAGCCGCTTCCGTGGCGACCGCTGGAGCGTTTGGAGCGGGTGCGCTCGGCATCACGGGCGACGATGCCGCGGGCGGCGGATTCGGTGCTGCGACGGGCGAGGACTGCCCGGCCACCGTCTCGAACGGCGCTGGTTTCGGCACGGCCGGCCCCGTCGGGGCAGACGGTTTCACTGGCGCGGGCGTGGGTGTGGCGGCAGTGACCGGGTGCTGCGTCGTTGTTGGTACAGCGGCTGCAACGGGTGCGCCCGTGGAATGCGGCGCGACTCGCAGCTCCTGGCCGACATAGATCGTGTACGGCGCCGAGATGCCATTCCAACCCGCCAGCTCGCGGTAATCGACGCCATGCCGGAACGCGATGCTGTAGAGCGTGTCGCCGCGCTGCACGCGATAGCTGGCGCCCGGCTGGGCGGATGGGCGGGCGGTTTCCTTCCGCGCGCCAGGCGTCGCCCTCGGCGCACCGAGGCTGCGATCCTCGACGGGCGCCGGACCGGTCGACGCACAAGCCGCGAGCAGCAGCGCGGCGACCGGAGCAGCCATCCGCATGATCCTAAAATATCGTTTCATAACAATATTTTATCGGATAAACCTGAAGTAGATAAACAAGCCAACGATCAGCGCGACCAGTGCCCAGCCGATCCATTCGATCCAACGGTGCAGCGCCTCTTCGGCTCGCTTGCCGCCGAGCCGGATCAGGCCGGCGAGCAGGAACACACGCTTGCCGCGGCCAACGAACATGCTGGCGACAAATGCAGGCAAGGGTATCCCGACAATCCCCGAAGCCCAGGTGAAAATTTTCAACGGCACCGGCGTGAAGCCGGCCAGCACCAGCGTCCAGAACGCGGTCCACGGATGCAGCGCGACGTCCTGCTTCAACTGCTCGACCAACGCATCGATGCGCGGCAACCAGCCGAGATCGGCGAACAGCGGGCGCAACGCATCAAACGCGTAGTGACCGAGCGCATAACCGACCAGCGCTCCGAGCAGCGAACCGGCCAGGCTGATCGTCGCGAAGCGCGCCCAGCGTTGCGGCTTGGCGAGCACCATCGGCGCGAGCATGATCTCCGGCGCGACCGGAAAGATGATCGCCTCGACGAAGCTCAACAGCGCGAGATACCAGGCGGCCTGCGGATGCGCGGCCCAGCGAAGCGCATGCTCGTACAACGGACGGAACAACTTCATCGCGCGGCCTCCCTGCCCGGATCGGTGACAGACGCCCTCATTCAGTACCCCCGAGCAGGGGCACGAAGCTGACCGCGCCGAGCGATTCGCGCAGCCAGCCGTCTGCACCGGCGCGCACGCGCAACAGCGTCTGCCGCCCGGCCGGGCCGACTGGCGCGACCAGGCAGCCATCCTCCGCGAGCTGGTCCAGCAGCGCATGCTCGAGCTCGGCGCCGGCTGCGGTCACGATGATCGCGTCGAACGGCGCCTCGTCCGGCCAGCCAAGCCGGCCGTCATCGTGACGCGAGCGGATGTTGGCGAGGCCGAGCTTGCGGAAACGCCGCCGCGCGTTGCGCAGCAGCTCGTCGATGCGCTCGACCGTATAGACCTGCTCGACCAGCTGCGCGAGTACCGCGCATTGGTAACCGGAGCCGGTGCCGACCTCGAGCACGCGACGCGGCAGGCGCTGCTCGATCAGCGCCTCGGTCATGCGTGCGACCACCCACGGCTGCGAGATCGTCTGGCCTTGCCCGATCGGCAATGCGGTGTCCTCGTAGGCGCGCGAGGCCAGCGCCTCGTCGATGAACAGGTGGCGTGGCAGTTGGCGCATCACCTCGAGCACGCGGCGGTCGCGGATGCCTTCCGCAGCCAGGCGCTCGATCAGGCGATCGCGCGCGCGCTGCGAGGTCATACCGAGCCCGCGCGTGGCCGGATCGCGCCGTGAGAACAGACTCATAACAGCGGACTCATGACAGCAGGCTCATGGCAGCGCACTCATGCACGACGCCTCACGCCGCGTCGCCGAGATTCGGCTGCAGCGCGGCGACCCAGCCGCTGACCTTCTCCAGAGCCTGGAAACGGGTCAGGTCGACATGGATCGGCGTGATCGAGACATAGCCATCGCGGACGGCATTGAAATCGGTGCCCGGGCCGTCATCGGCCGCCTCGCCCGGCGGACCGATCCAGTAGATCGGACGGCCGCGCGGATCGGTCTGCGCGACGCACGGCGCCGAGCGATGGCGGCGACCGAGCCGGGTCACTGCGAGACCGCGGATCTCATTCCACGGCCGGTCCGGCACGTTCACGTTGAGGATCGTGTCGGCCGGCAGCGGATCGACGAGCAGGCGCCGCATCAGCAGCAGCACCGCTTCGGCGGCGCTGTCGTAATGCGTGCCCTTGTGGTCCGTCGACGCCAGCGAGACGGCGATCGCCGGCAGACCGAGGAAGCGCCCTTCCATCGCCGCGGAGACCGTGCCCGAATAGATCACGTCATCGCCGAGGTTGGCTGAGTTGTTGATGCCGGAGACGACGATGTCCGGCTCATGATCGAGCAGACCGGACAGCGCCAGATGCACGCAATCGGTCGGCGTGCCGGCAATGCGCCAGCGGCCGTCCTCGAGGCGTGTCGCGCGGATCGGCTGGTCCAGGGT
Source organism: Dokdonella soli (assembly GCF_039523175.1). Taxonomy (NCBI): domain Bacteria; kingdom Pseudomonadati; phylum Pseudomonadota; class Gammaproteobacteria; order Lysobacterales; family Rhodanobacteraceae; genus Dokdonella; species Dokdonella soli. The sequence continues at coordinate 82,462 of NZ_BAAAEU010000008.1, read as the reverse complement.
CAGCGAATTGCTGGCACCGGAGCGGTCGCGGTCCGGTGCGACCACGGTCACGTCACCGACCGCGGCGAGGCGCTGCGCGAGCACGCGGATGCCCGGTGCGTCGACGCCATCATCATTGCTGACCAGAACTCGCATGCGGCTTCCTGCGCGGCGCCCGGCGCGAAACGTCCGCAACGCATGGCGAACGATACCGTTGGGGCATCTTGGTGGGAACATGGAATGATAGCGGATTCACGGCGTGCGCCGCAGTCGCAGCGGGCGATCGCGCACGCATGTCGCGGACACGACTCCTCGAGTGTTTCTGCTAGCCTGCCTGCATGGCCGCTCGTGACGAAAACAAGGACGATGCCCACCTGTTCCGCGAGGCGATTGGCGGTGTGCGTCCACTGCGGCAGGCTTACGCCGATGCCCCGCCACGACCACGACCGCCGCCCGAACCGATCCAGGCGCTGCGCGATGAGGCCAGCGTGCGCGACGAACTGCTGACGCACGCAATCGATCCGGCCGCGATCGAGGGCGGCGACGAAATCAGCTACCTGAAACCGGGTCAACCGCCACGTCTGCTGAAACGCTTGCGTCGCGGGCTTTTCAGCATCCGTGCGGAGATCGACCTGCACGAAATGAGCAGCGCGGTTGCGCGCGACGCGATCCGCCTGTTTCTCGACGACTGCCTTCGCCAAGGCGAACTCTGCGTGCGCATCGTGCACGGCAAAGGCCTGCGTTCGAAGGCGCAGGGCCCAGTGTTGAAGCAACTCACCGATTCACTGCTGCGCCGGCGCGCGGACGTGCTGGCCTTCACGTCAGCACGTCCCGCTCAGGGCGGTACCGGCGCGGTGATCGTGCTGCTGCAGCGAAGCTAGAGCCTGACTTCTGCCGCCCAGGCTCCTGGGCTCAGGTGCCGCTCGGCCTGGGGCTGCGCCGGGTCGGATAGTTCACCCAGACCACAGTCGCGTGGCGCCGCTCGGCCCACTGGTTCACCGCGACGACCTTGCCGTAGTCGATATCACTGTCCATGGATCCGCTGCGGGCGATGCCATTACGACCTGCGCTGCCCGCACACGCCGACAGCCCGAGACTGACGGCAGCTGCCGCACCGATTGCCAGCCATTTCATGACGACCTCCGCTTCGAAGAGCGGTCGGCGCGCCGATCGCGTCGGCCGTGGGGAGACTATAGACCCGCCTATCGAGGCGCGGGAGTGCCATCCGTCGCCGAAACCGGGCGTTTCGACGCACTAAGCCGAAAACTCGGCCCAATCGCACAATTCACGCAACACGGTCGTAGCGAAAGCACCCTGCGCGAGCTGGAAATCCAGCACCAGGCCGCCGTCCGGCAACCATTCGTGGACGAGATCGCGTGCGCCGAGACGCAGCGCGCGACGCTCCTGTTCGAGCCCGGCGCGCTGCAAGCCCTCGGCGAGGGCACGCCCGGGCTCAATGGCAGCACGTTCCAGAGCGCGCACCTGCCCCTCGCTGCGCAACTCGCCCCTGCCCCACAGCGGCCCGGTCGGATGGATGTCGAACGCGGCCAGGCGCGCGGCCAGATCGGCGTTCCAGGGTTCCGGACCGAACACCGAATGCGAGCCGTCGAGCATCCAGACCTCGCCGTCGAGCGCGCGATCCCAGCTCGCGTCCGCCACGCGCGTCGCGAGCACGGCGTTGAACAGCTCCGAACGCGCCGCCGACAGCGCGAAACCGCGTTGCGCGCGCGGCATGCGCCGGCCCGCGAACAGCGCTTCGGCGAGCGCGAGATTCTGGCCGTCACGACCGAAGCGCTGCTCACCGAAATAATTCGGCACGCCGCGTTCGCGGATCGTCAGGAGCTTCGTCTCGACCTGATCGAGTTCACCCCGCACGTCGCGCAGGCGGATCCGGAACCGGTTGCCGCGATGCGCACCGCGCTTGAGCTTGCGGTTGTGGCGGGTTGCCGAGATGACGCTGACGCCGGGAATCGCGAGCGCTGCCCAGTCAGGATCCGCGCGACCGGGCAATTGCACGCTGAAGCTCTGGCGCGTGACCGCGTGGCGGTCCTTGAGCCCCGCGTAACCGACCGCAACCGGCGCGACGCCGGCCACCTCCGCAAGCTGACGCGCAACCCACTCGGTGTTCGCATCGGTCTTCTCGACGAGCAGGAACGCGTGCTCGCCCTCTCCTGCCGGCTCGAAGCCGAGGATCTCCTCGACACGGAAATCCGTGGGCTCGGCGCGCAGCCGCCCGGCGATCGGAGGTCCGCCGTGTGCATACGGCAGTGGCTGGCTCATCCTCCTTCCAGATCCGGTTCGAGGCGGCCGACCAGGGCGCGCAGTTCGGGCGTGCTGCCCACGCTGACATTGACCTTCTCGCGGCGCCGCTGCAGCAACACGACTGCGGACGCGGCGATGCCCTCGCCACGTCCGGTAAAACCCAGCTTCTCGCTGGTCGTCGCCTTGACGCTGACGTCGCCGATCGCGCAGCCGAGGTCGATCGAGAGGTTGCGCCGCATCGCATCCACATGCGGTCCGATCTTCGGCCGCTCGCAGATCACGGTGATGTCGGCGTTGGCGAGCTCGTAGCGGCGCTCGATCATCAGCGCCGCGCAATGCAGCAGGAGGTGCCGGCTGTTGACGTCCTTCCAACGCGGATCACCCGGCGGAAAGTGATGGCCGATGTCGCCGAGCGCGAGCGCGCCGAGCAAGGCGTCGCAGAGCGCATGGATCACCACATCGCCGTCCGAATGCGCGATGAGACCCCGCTCATGCAGGATATGCACGCCGGCAAGCACAACGTGGTCGCCGGGTCCGAATGCATGAACGTCGATGCCTTGTCCGATGCGCATGAGAAGGGCCAGGGGCTAGGAATTGGGATCGGGGAGCGAAGGCATAGGAATCGGAGCCCGCGCCAGACGCGAAGCTTGGACAGAAACGGCATGTTTGTCACACCGCCGGATTCCCGCGCCCTCGCTGCTCATTTTCTCATCCCTGCTTCAGAAGGAATTCCGCCAGTGCGAGATCGGCCGCCGTCGTCACCTTGATATTGCTCTCGGCGCCCTCGACCAGCAAAGGGCGGTGGCCGATGCGCTCCATTGCCATCGCCTCGTCGGTGACTGCAACACCGTCGCGTTCCGCTTGCTCGAGCGCCATGGTCAGTTCGCCGCGGCGGAACATCTGCGGCGTCAATGCACGCCAGCGCGCCTCGCGCGGCTCTGTCGCGACGACGCGCGCGGCGCGGTCGCCGAGTTTCAATGTGTCGCGCAACGGTGCCGCGAGCAACGCGCCGCCAGCCGGAACGCCGTACTCGATCAAGCGTTCGATATCGCCTGCCAGTACGCAGGGCCGTGCGGCGTCATGAACCAGCACGAACGCGTCCTCGCTGACCGATTCCGGCAGTGCATGCAGTCCGGCCAGCACCGAACCGCTGCGCTCGGCGGCGCCGCTCGCGGTGAGCACCGGTTTTCCGGCAATCGACTCCAGCTTTGGCCAGTGCGGATCATCGACGGCGAGCACGACCATCAATCCGGCGATCCGCTGCGTCGCTGCCAATCGACGCAGCGTCCAGATGAGCAGCGGCTCGCCGTCCAGCTCGACGTACTGCTTTGGCCGTTCCGCGCCGAACCGCGCGCCGCGCCCCGCCGCGGGCACGACGCACCAGAGCCGATCAATGCCGGGCCGATCAATGCCGGTCATTGGCATTCGTGTTGTCGCCGGATTTCGCGCCATCCGCGGCGGGCTCGACGACCTGATAGAACGTCTCGCCGGGCTTCAGCAGGCCGAGTTCGGACCGCGCGCGCTCCTCGATCGCCTCGTCGCCGTGCTTGAGGTCGTCGACCTCGGCCGAGAGGGTCTCGTTGCGCGTCTTCAGCTTCGCGTTCTCGGCCTTCTGCTCCTCGACCCGTTGGCGCAGGCGCCAGACCTCGCGCATGCCACCCGGCCCGGTCCACAGGTGTACCTGCAGAGCGATCAGCAGGATCAGCAGGATCAGCGCGAGATAGCGCAGCACGCGCGCGACACCTCAGCGACCGAAGTTCGGCAGGCTCGGGAACGCGTCCTTGCCGGCGTAACGCGCTGCGGAACCGAGCGCTTCCTCGATGCGCAGCAATTGGTTGTACTTGGCGACACGGTCGGAGCGGCACAGCGAGCCGGTCTTGATCTGCGTCGCGGCGGTCGACACCGACAGGTCGGCGATCGTGGTGTCCTCGGTCTCGCCGGAACGGTGCGAGATGATCGAGGCGTACTTCGCCGCATCGGCCATCGCGATCGCGTCCAGCGTCTCGGTCAAGGTGCCGATCTGGTTGACCTTGATCAGGATCGCGTTCGCGATGTGCCGGTCGATGCCTTCCTTGAGAATGGCCGTATTCGTCACGAACAGGTCATCGCCGACCAGCTGCACGCTCTTGCCGAGCTTGTCGGTCAGCAGCTTCCAGCCGTCCCAATCGCCTTCGGCCATGCCGTCCTCGATCGTGACGATCGGATACTTCGCGCACCAGCCGGCGAGGAAGTCGGTGAACTGCGCGGAGGTCAGCACCTTGCCCTCGCCTTCGAGGTGGTAGGCGCCGTTCTTGTAGAACTCGGAGCTGGCGACGTCGAGGCCGAGATAAATGTCGGAGCCGACCTTGTAGCCGGCCTTGGCGATCGCTTCGAGGATCGTCTCGACCGCTTCCTCGTTCGACTTCAGGTTCGGCGCGAAGCCGCCCTCGTCGCCGACCGCGGTATTCAGACCGCGACCCTTCAGCACCGACTTCAGCGCATGGAAGATCTCGGTACCCGCGCGCAGCGCCTCGGCGAAATTCGGCAGGCCGACCGGCAGAATCATGAACTCCTGCATGTCGACATTGTTGTCCGCATGCGCACCGCCGTTGATGATGTTCATCATCGGCACCGGCAGGCGCGCCGCGCGATCGCCGGCGAGATGCTTCCACAGTGGCACATGCTTCGAAGCCGCGACCGCATGGGCGTTCGCGAGCGAAACGCCGAGCAGCGCGTTCGCGCCGAGCTTGCCCTTGTTCGATGTTCCGTCGAGCGCGATCAGCTTCGCGTCAAGCCCGCGCTGGTCGTTCGCATCGACTCCCTTCAGCGCATTCGCAATCGTCGTGTTGACGTTCGCGACCGCATTCCTGACGCCCTTGCCGAGGTAGCGCGCCTTGTCGCCGTCGCGGAGTTCCACCGCCTCACGCGAGCCGGTCGACGCGCCGGACGGTACCGCGGCGCGGCCGAACGAACCGTCGGCCAACGTGACTTCGGCTTCGAGGGTGGGGTTGCCGCGGGAGTCGAGGATTTCGCGGGCGTGGATGCGAACTATTTCGGTCATTGCTGGGTCCGGTCGAATGGTTGAAGGAAGGGCAGCGCCTGATCGTTACTTCGACTGATCAGGCGTGCTCCACATCAGGGAGATTTGCTGCGGCACGACCAGCGCCTTGTCAAGGCTATCGAATGTCGGTTTGTCATATGAAGCCGCGTCGACGACCAGGCACGAGGTTTTTCCTGCGTCTTTCGAGGCGATCACTAGGTTGATCAGTTCTTCGACGGATAGGGTTTCGCCCGCTAGGGAAAGCCCCTTCCTAGTGTCGAAACGAACCACAATCGTGCCTTGCGCGCACGCCGGCTTGCCCGTCTTCACGACGGCCATGATTTCCGTTTTCGGAAATGACGCCATCTTCTCTGAATCCTTGAGATCCTCGGCGGTGACTTTCTTTCCGGTCACTGTGATATCAGAAGTCGACGTCGTGTTTTCGAGCGACCATGCGTATGAACAACAGGAAATCGCGAAAAAACAAATCGAAGTCAATACCAACCGAGCAGATGAAATCATTTGATCTCCTGAGCAACGAGTCGCTTGCTGATGTCATCAAGAGCGACCAACGCCTCGAGCAATGAGTGCATCTTCCCCAACGGCCACGCATTCGGCCCATCGCTGAGCGCCTTTTCCGGATCGGGATGCGTTTCCATGAAGATGCCGGCGATGCCGACCGCGACGGCGGCTCGCGACAGCACCGGCACGAACTCACGCTGGCCGCCGCTCTTTCCGTCAGCGCCGCCGGGCAGCTGCACCGAATGCGTCGCATCGAACACCACCGGGCAGCCGGTGTCGCGCATCACCGCGAGGCTGCGCATGTCGGAGACGAGGTTGTTGTAGCCGAAACTCGCGCCGCGCTCGCAGACCATGATCTGCTCGTTGCCGGTCGCCTTCGCCTTCGCAGCGACGTGCTTCATCTCCCACGGCGACAGGAACTGACCTTTCTTGATGTTGACCGGCTTGCCGGCGCTGGCAACGTTCTGGATGAAATCGGTCTGGCGGCACAGGAAAGCGGGCGTCTGCAGCACGTCGACGACGGACGCGACTTCATTCATCGGCGTGTATTCGTGCACGTCGGTCAGCACCGGCACGCCAATCTGGCGCTTGACCTCGGCCAGCACCTTCAGCCCTTCCTCGAGGCCGGGGCCACGGAAACTCGCGCCGGACGTGCGGTTCGCCTTGTCGAAGCTCGACTTGAAAATGAAGGGAATGCCGAGCTTGCCGGTAATTTCCTTGAGCTGGCCTGCCGTATCGAGCTGCAACTGCATCGACTCGATCACGCAAGGGCCGGCGATCAGGAACAGCGGGCGGTCGAGTCCAACTTCGAAACCGCAGAGCTTCATCGGGCAACCGCCCTTGTAGGAGCGGCTTCAGCCGCGATGCGGTTGCCTGTTCTTTCGTTTGAAGGAAAAGCATCGCGGCTGAAGCCGCTCCTGCAAAAATCCATCACGCCACCGCCTCCTTCGCCAGCCGCGGCGCCTCGCGCACCGCCTTCTGCTCGCGCGCAGCGCGCACGAAGCCGATGAACAGCGGGTGGCCGTCGCGCGGAGTCGAGGTGAATTCCGGATGCGCCTGGCAGGCGACGAACCAGGGATGGTTCGGCAGCTCGACCATCTCGACGAGCAGGTCGTCCATCGACTTGCCGGAGATGATCAGGCCGAGGTCCTCGAACTGCTGGCGATAGCGGTTGTTGAATTCGTAGCGATGGCGATGGCGTTCGCGAATCACGTCCTGACCGTAGAGTTCGCGCGACAGGGTGCCGGCCTTGAGACGGCATTCCTGCGCGCCGAGGCGCATCGTGCCGCCCTTGTCCGAGGTCTCATCGCGCTTCTCGACTTCGCCGGCACCGGTGGTCCATTCGGTGATCAGCGCGATCACCGGATGCGCGCAGTTGCGGTCGTTCTCGCTGGAGTTCGCGCCCTCGAGGCCGGCGATGTTGCGCGCGAAATCGGTGACCGCCGCGTGCATGCCGTAGCAGATGCCGAAGTACGGGATGCGATGCTCGCGCGCATAGCGCGCGGCCGCGATCTTGCCCTCGAAGCCGCGCTTGCCGAAGCCGCCGGGCACGAGGATGCCGTCGGCGTCCTTGAGCATGTCCGCGCCCTTGCGCTCGATCTCCTCGGACTCGACCCAGCGCAGATTCACGCACGTCTTCTGCTTGAGCCCGCCGTGGCGCAGCGCCTCGCCGAGCGACTTGTAGGCGTCCTTGTGCTCGACGTACTTGCCGACGATCGCGATCGTGACCTCGCCCTGCGGATGCGCGATCGCATCGACGGTGCGATCCCATTCGGACAGATCCGCCGGCTTCGCGTTCAAACGCAGTTTGTCGATCACGATGTCGTCGAGGCCCTGCGCATGCAGCCATTGCGGCAACTGGTAGATCACGTCGACGTCGGTCGCGCTGATCACGGCCTTCTCGGGCACGTTCGTGAACAGCGCGATCTTGCGGCGCTCGCTCTGCGGCAGCGGCTGCTCGCAGCGGCACAGCAGCACGTCGGCCTGGATACCGATCGAACGCAGTTCCTTGACCGAGTGCTGGGTCGGCTTGGTCTTGATCTCGCCGGCGGCCTTGATGTAAGGCACGAGGGTCAGGTGCATGAAGATCGCCTGCTCGGCACCGTGTTCGATGCGGATCTGGCGGATCGCCTCCAGGAACGGCAGCGACTCGATGTCGCCGACCGTGCCGCCGATCTCGACCAGCGCGACGTCGTAGCCCTGGGTCGCCTCGTAGATGCGGTGCTTGATCTCGTCGGTGATGTGCGGGATCACCTGCACGGTCGCGCCGAGGTAGTCGCCGCGGCGCTCCTTCGCGATCACGCTCTCGTAGATCTTGCCGGTGGTGATCGAATTTTTCCCGGTCAACCGCGTCCGCACGAAGCGCTCGTAGTGGCCGAGGTCGAGGTCGGTCTCGGCACCGTCATCGGTGACGTAGACCTCGCCGTGCTGGAACGGGCTCATCGTGCCCGGGTCGACGTTGATGTACGGATCGAGCTTCATCATCGTCACGCGCAGGCCGCGCGCTTCGAGGATGGCAGCCAGCGACGCCGCGGCGATGCCCTTGCCAAGCGAGGACACCACGCCGCCGGTCACGAAAATCAGGGGGGTCATGGGCGAAACGTTCCGCTGGAAATCGCTATTCTATCGGCTCGGCGCTCGCTCGGCGAGTCCGCGCGTGGCTCCCGACGCCATCGCGGGGAGATCCCTCGCTACTGTGCGGATGCCGGCTCGACCGGTTCCAGCGCCTGCTTTTCCTACTCCAACTGCCAGAAGATCCACGCAGACGCAGCGGTGACCAGGCCGACGCAGACGAAGGTGGCGTGGAATGCGGGCAACGCAGCGGCGCCGTGCTCGGAGCCGAACACGCCGGCGAACGCGGCCAGCAGGCCACTCGCGGTTGCGACGCCGAGGCTCATCGACAGCATCATCACCATCGACAGCAGGCTGTTGCCGCCGCTGGCGAGGTCGCCTTCGAGGTCGCGCAGGGTGATCGTGTTCATCGCGGTGAACTGCAGCGAATTGACCATGCCGAAGAACGCGAGCTGGATGAGGCGCAGCCACATCGGCTGTGTCGGCGAGATCAGCGCGAAGCTCGCCATCGCGAGACCGACCAGGATCGTGTTGCACAGGAGCACGCGGCGATAGCCGAATTCGCGCACCAGCGGCACCACCATGCGCTTGGACACCATACCGGCGAGCGCCACCGGGATCATCATCAGGCCGGCCTCCATCGGACTGTAGCCGAGGCTGACCTGCAGCAGCAGCGGGATCAGGAACGGCATGCTGCCGCTGCCGATCCGTGAAAACAGGTTGCCGAGCACGCCGACCCGATACGTGTGCACGCCGAACAGGCCGAGCGGGAACAGCGGCTTCGGCGCGCGCGTCGCGTGCAGCCAGTAGGCGACGAAACTCGCCATGCCGAAGATCAGCAGCATCAGCACGGTCGCGTGGCGAAGCCCGAGTTCGGACAGGCCGTCCAGCGACAGCGAGAGCGCGACCATGCTGAACGACAGCATCAGGTAGCCGCCGAGATCGAAACGCGCTACCGCGCTGCGCGCATCCGGCATGAAGCGCAAGGTTGCGATGCCGGCGATGAGGCCGACCGGCAGGTTGATCAGGAAGATCCAGTGCCACGACGCGGCCTGTACCAGCCAGCCGCCGAGGGTCGGGCCGATCAGAGGACCGATCAGGCCCGGGATCGTGACGAAACTCATCGCGGCGAGGAAGTCGCCACGCGGCACCGAACGCAGCACCGCGAGCCGACCGACCGGCAGCAGCATCGCGCCGCCGACGCCCTGCACGACCCGTGATGCCGCGATCTGCCCCAGGCTATGCGATTGCGCGCAGAGCAGCGAGCCGAGCGTGAACAACGCGATCGCCGAGAAGAACACGCGCCGCGTGCCGAAACGATCGGCCAGCCAGCCCGAGGCCGGGATCAGCATCGCCATGGTCAGCGCATAGGCGATCACCACCGACTGCATGCGCAGCGGACTCTCGCCGAGACTCGCGGCCATCGACGGCAGCGCGGTGTTGACGATCGTCGAGTCCAGCATCTGCATGAAGACGCCGAGCGCGACGAGCCAGAGCAGGATGCGATTGGATTCTTGTTCGGTCATGGCCGGCGCTGTCGCCGTCCGTGCGACGATCGGTCCTCATTGTCGCATGCCGACGCTTGACCCCTGCGGCCGCGCTCGCCATTCTCGCGGCCGCTCCAGCGGGCGCGAAAGCGCACCTCATCATGGAAACAGCAGATAAATGAACACCCGCTACAACGCCGCCGACATCGAAGTCCTTTCCGGCCTGGATCCGGTCAAGCGCCGGCCCGGCATGTACACCGACACCTCGCGGCCGAACCATCTGGCCCAGGAAGTCATCGACAACTCGGTCGACGAGGCGCTGGCCGGACATGCCTCGACGATTGAGGTCACCGTGCACGCGGATGGCTCGGTCGAGGTCGCCGACGATGGCCGCGGCATGCCGGTCGACATCCATCCCGAGGAGAAGATCCCGGGCGTCGAGCTGATCCTCACGCGCCTGCACGCGGGCGGCAAGTTCTCGAACCGCAACTACCAGTTCTCCGGCGGCCTGCACGGCGTCGGCGTGTCGGTCGTCAACGCGCTGTCCTCGCGCGTCGAGGTCACGATCCGCCGCGACGGCCAGATCTACCGGATGAATTTCAAGGACGGCGATCGCGCCAGCAATCTCAGCGTGACCGGCACGGTGCCGAAGAAGCAGACCGGCACGACGCTGCGTTTCTGGCCGGATCCGAAATACTTCGACACGCCTAAATTCCTTCTTTCGAAACTGAAGCATGTGCTGCGCGCGAAGGCCGTGCTCTGCGCCGGCCTGACCGTGCGCCTGACTGACGAAGCGAGCGGCGAGCAGCTCGAGTGGCACTACGAGGACGGCCTGCGCGACTACCTGCGCTCGATGCTCGGCGAAGGCGAGTATCTGCCGAGCGACCTCTACGTCGGCCACTTGCAACGCGACAACGGCGCGGTCGAATTCGCAGTCGCCTGGTTGCCCGAGGGCGAGCTGACCCAGGAAAGCTATGTCAACCTGATCCCGACTGCACAGGGTGGCACGCACGTGAACGGCTTGCGCTCGGGCCTGACCAATGCGCTGCGCGAGTTCTGCGAGTTCAGGAACCTGCTGCCGCGCGGCGTCAAGCTCGCGCCGGAGGATGTGTGGGATCGCCTGAGTTTCGTGCTCTCGCTGAAGATGACCGATCCACAGTTCTCGGGCCAGACCAAGGAGCGCCTGTCCTCGCGCGACGCGGCCGGCTTCGTCGAAAACGCGGTGCACGACGGCTTCTCGCTGTTCCTGAATCAGCACGTCGAGCTCGGCGAGAAGATCGCGCAACTCGCGATCGAGCGCGCGACGCTGCGGCTCAAGGCCGAGAAGCAGATCGTGCGCAAAAAGATCACGCAGGGTCCCGCGCTGCCCGGCAAGCTCGCCGACTGCGCGTCGAGCGATCTCTCGCGCACCGAACTGTTCCTCGTCGAGGGCGACTCCGCCGGCGGCTCGGCGCGGCAGGCGCGCGACAAGGATTTCCAGGCGATCCTGCCGCTGCGCGGCAAGATCCTCAACACCTGGGAAGTCGAATCGGGCCAGGTGCTGTCCTCGCAGGAAGTGCACGATCTCGCGGTCGCGATCGGCTGCGATCCGGGCAAGGACGACATCTCCGGCCTGCGCTACGGCAAGGTCGTGATCCTCGCCGACGCCGACTCCGACGGCCTGCACATCGCGACCCTGCTGTCCGCGCTGTTCCTCAGGCACTTCCCGAAACTCGTGCGCGACGGTCACGTGTTCGTGGCGATGCCGCCGCTGTTCCGCGTCGACGTCGGCAAGCAGGTGTTCTACTGCCTCGACGAAGCCGAACGCGACGCGATGCTCGAGAAGATCGAGCGCGAGAAAATCCGCGGCGCAGTCAGCACCACGCGCTTCAAGGGCCTCGGCGAGATGAATCCCTCACAGCTGCGTGAATCGACGATCCATCCGGACACACGCCGCCTGGTCCAGCTCACCATTGAGGCCGACGACGGCACCTCGAAGGTCATGGACATGCTGCTGTCGAAAAAGCGCGCGTCGGATCGCAAGGAGTGGCTGGAGACGAAGGGGGATTTGGCGTCGCTGGAGGTGTAACTACCTCGATTGAGCCTGCTCAGATCATCCGTTCCAACGAATCCATGCTGATCGCCGTGGCAGATGCCAAAGCCTTGGAGGGCGGGGTCTACCGGCTCCCGCGCCCAACATCGCCGTGATCCGGTGGTGGCGGTCGGGCCGGAACCCTGAATCATTGATTGGCCAGATAGCGGCTCGGCGACACCCCGATCACGCGCTTGAACATCGTCGCGAACGCGGACGCGCTCTCGTAGCCGAGATCGAATGCGATCGTGGTGATCGGATCGCCGGCAGCGAGGCGTGGCAGCGCCGCGAAGATCGAGGCCTGGCGGCGCCACATCGCGAAGCTGAGTCCGGTTTCCGCGCGAAATTTCCGCGTGAACGTGCGCCGGCTGAGTGCCAGGTCGCGGCACCAGTCGTCGATCGTCTCGTGCGGCGAGGGATGCTCGAGATACGCGCGGCAACGAGCGGCAAGGCGCGCATCCGCCGGGAACGGGATATCGAGTGGCAGCACCGGCGCGCGCGTGACCTCCTGCACTAGCAGCAAGAAGATCAGGTCGGCGCGCGATCCCTTCTCGACCGGCAGCGGAAGATCAGCGGTTTCCAAGAGCAACTGGCGCATCAACGACGAAATGCCGATCACGCGGCAGTCGGTCGGTAGCGCGTCGTCGACGCCCGCTTCGATATAGATGTTGCGCGTGCTGACATGCGCGAGCGCGTTCACTTCATGCTGCATGCCGGCCGGAATCCACACGCCGCGCTCCGGCGGAACGATCCAGCGGCCCGCCTCCGTGCCGACCACCATGATGCCAGTCGCCGCGTACAGCAGTTGTGATCGCCGATGGCGGTGCGGCGGCACGCGGTGATTCGTCGACAATTCGTTCGCGGTCGCAACGATCGCGCCGGGCAGCGCGTCGGCCCTGGTGGCGTGGACATTTCGCATATTGGCCCGATCTCGAAGAAAACTGACCTATCCAATAGTGCGGGCATGCGTGCCTGGTTGTCCAATACACGCCATGTCCGAAACCGTCCTGCCTCCCAGCCACCTCGTCGACGCGCCTATCGCGCCGCCCTCCTCATCCGAGACACCGGTGCAGGCTGCCGCGCGCACGGCGTTCCCCATCCTTGCGATGCTCTCGGTGTGCCACCTGCTCAACGACATGATCCAGTCGTTGCTGCCGGCGATCTATCCGCTGCTGAAGCAGTCGTTCGCACTCGACTTCGGGCAGATCGGCTTGATCACGCTGACCTTCCAGATCACCGCGTCGCTGCTGCAGCCGCTCGTCGGCATCTATACGGACAAGCGCCCTATGCCGTATTCGCTGGCGATCGGCATGGGCTTCACGCTGACCGGCCTCGTGCTGCTGTCGCACGCATCGAGCTTCCCGATGCTGCTCGTTGCGGCTGCGCTGGTCGGTTCAGGGTCGTCGGTGTTCCATCCGGAATCCTCGCGCGTCGCGCGCATGGCCTCAGGTGGGCAGCACGGGCTCGCGCAATCGCTGTTCCAGGTCGGCGGCAACGTCGGCTCGGCGATCGGGCCACTGCTCGCCGCGTTCATCGTGATGCCGCGCGGACAAGGCAGCGTGGCCTGGTTCGCGATCGCGGCACTGGTCGCGATCGCCTTGCTGACGCGGATCGGCGGCTGGTACCGCGAGCAGGTGCCGGCGCATCGCGCGGCGCGTGCAGTGGCGCGCGAGTCGCGACTGCCGCGTCGCACGATCTACCTCACGATGGCGATCCTCGGCGCACTGATCTTCTCGAAATATTTCTATCTCGCCAGCCTGTCGAGCTATTACACGTTTTACCTGATGCACAAGTTCGCGCTGAGCGCGCAAAACGCTCAGCTGCACCTGTTCATCTTCCTCGGCGCGGTCGCGGCCGGCACGCTCGCGGGCGGCCCGATCGGCGACCGCATCGGCCGCAAGTACGTGATCTGGGGTTCGATTCTCGGCGTGCTGCCGTTCACGCTGCTGCTGCCGCATGCGGACCTGTTCTGGACCACGATGCTGACGATCGTGATCGGCCTGATCCTGTCCTCGGCATTCTCCGCGATCATCGTCTACGCGCAGGAACTGGTGCCGGGCCGCACCGGCGTGATCGCGGGCCTGTTCTTCGGCTTTGCGTTCGGCATGGGCGGCATCGGCGCGGCCGTGCTTGGCCAGCTCGCCGACCACATCGGCATCGAGGCGGTCTACGGAATCTGCGCGTTCCTGCCGGCGATCGGCCTGCTCGCGTGGTTCCTGCCTTCGCTCGAATCGCCACGGGCCGCGGCTGCACGTTCGGGTAACTGACAACTCCAAACCCAGGCAAAGAAAACCCCGGGCACTCGCGCACCCGGGGTTGCCTTATATCAACGACGGAGTATTCAGCCGGTCGTGGTCGCGTTCGCGGCCTTCGACTTGTGATGATGCTTGTCGTGCTTGTGCGAACCCTTGTGATGTGCCGCCGGAGCGGTCTGCGTGCTAGCCGACGCTTCGGTCTTCGGCGCGGCCGGCGCTGCTTCGGTCTTCGGTGCGACCGGTGCGGCTTCCGTCTTGGCCGGAGCCTGTGCGGATGCAGTCTTGGCAGGAGCCTGCGCGGCTTCCGTCTTGGCCGGAGCCTGTGCGCTATCGGTCTTCACCGGCGCGGCTGTGTTGGCCTGGGCCAGAGTCTGCGTCGCGGCTGGCTTCGCTGCCTCGGCAGCCTTGACCGGCACGGCGGGCTCGGCCGCAAACGCATTCGCGACAAAAGCACCGACGATCAGGGCACTGAGGATGGACATACGCATGTGAGCAATCTCCTGGGAGGTTGGGATCCGCACGGACCGCGACGTTTCGTCGAATCGGCTTGCGCGTGATCTGCAAGCTAGAGCCACGATGGAATACGCAAGCTGAACGCGGCACAAGTCGTTGGCAGGCGTTCAACTTCGCAAAAAACTGCGTCGCGAACGCCGCCGATGAGACACCCGGATCAGGCGCCGAGACACTCCCCGAGCAACGCCCGCAATACCGCCTGTGTAGCCACTGCACGTTCGGGCAGATACCCGAATGTCGCCTCGTCCATGTAGTTGAGCTGCGCGAGTTCGAGCTGCACGGCCTCCACGCCGTCGCGCGGTCGGCCATAGTGGCGCGTGATGTAGCCACCCTTGAAGCGGCCGTTGACGACATGCGTGTGGTTGCGTTGCGCGGCGAGCACGCCGACCAGCCTCTTCTGTAACGCGGACGAACAGCTCGCGCCATCCGCCGTGCCGAGGTTGAAGTCCGGCAGCCGGCCATCGAACAGGAACGGCACGATGCTGCGGATCGAGTGGCCTTCCCACACGACAACGCGGCCGTACGCTGCGCGCAGGCGTGCGATCTCGGCCGCGAGCGCATCGTGGTACGGCTTCCAGTAGCGCTCGACGCGCGTGGCGATCTCGTCCGGCTGCGGTTCCTCGCCGGCCTGGTAGATCGGCTCGCCGCTGAACTGCACGACCGGACACAGGCCGGTTGTGTTCTGGCCCGGATACAGCGAGGCATTGTCCGACGGTCGGTTGAGGTCAACGACATAGCGTGAATGCGCCGGAACGATCATCGAGGCCCCGAGCTCGTGGGCGAACGCATACAGCCGGGAGACATGCCAATCGGTGTCCGGGATGCGCCGCGCCTCCGGGGTCATCCGTGCGGCGAGATCGGCGGGAACAGCGGTGCCGTCATGCGGCAGGCTGACCAGGAGCGGCGTGGTGCCGCGATGCAGGGTGTAGATGTCCATCAGCGCATTGTAGGTCGGGCTGAGCTTCAGCGATGCCTGACGATGCGACGGATCACTCGCGCGTCGGACTTCGCTGGCGCTCTTCCGAGCAGCAAAGGCGTGCCGCCGCTATGGCTTCGCGCGCGGCCGGAACATCAGCGGCTGTCTGTCGACGACAGGCTTCGCAGCGGCAGCCGCGCAGCCACCACAGGAAGAACAACCGTCGCCGCAACTCCCGCCGCTGGTGCTCTGCGGTTGCAGGCCATGTGCGAGCCTGCGCAGCCAGGCCGGCAGTGATGGCCGGTCGAACAAGTCGACGATCCGCGCCTGTACCCGGCGGCTCGCGACCGGCAGCAGACGGCGTGCGGCGAACAGTACACTCCAGCCGACCGTCAGAGCGATCACCAGGGTCTGCACCAGCATCGGCGTGCTCATGTCAGTGCCTTCGCGATCTGGTAGGTGAGCAGCGAGGCGAGGTAGGCAAGACCGAACAGGTAGCCCGCGGTGACCCAGACGTTGCGCCAGGAATTGGTCTCACGCTTGATGACCGCAAGCGTCGACATGCATTGCGGCGCGAACACGTACCAGGCCAGCAGCGACAACGCGGTCGCCAGCGACCATTGCGTGGCGATCGTCGCGCCGAGTTGCGCGGCGTCGCCTTCGGCGGACATCGCATACACGGTCGCCAGCGAGGACACCGCGACCTCGCGCGCAGCGAGACCGGGAATCAACGCGATGCAGATCTGCCAGTTGAAGCCGATCGGCGCGAACACGTGAGTCATCCAGTGGCCGATGCGACCGGCGAAGCTGTAGTCGATCGCCGGCAACGTCGCGTCCGCCGGCGGCGCCGGGAAGCTCGACAGGAACCACAGCAGCACGGTCAGCGCGAGGATGATGCCGCCGACGCGGCGCAGGAAGATCCGCGCGCGGTCCCACAACCCGATCGCGATGTCGCGCGGATTGGGCAGGCGGTAGGACGGCAGTTCCATCATCAGCGCGTGCTCGCTCTTGTCCGAGCGCATGCGCTTGATCACGTACGCGACCGCGAGCGCGCTGACGATGCCGGCGACGTACAGCGTGAACAGCACGACACCCTGCAGGTTGAACACGCCGAGCACATCGTGGCGCGGGATGAACGCGGCGATCAGCAGCGTATAGACCGGCAGGCGTGCCGAGCAGGTCATCAACGGCGCGACCAGGATCGTGGTCAGGCGGTCGCGCGGATCGGCGATGCTGCGCGTGGCCATGATGCCCGGGATCGCGCAGGCGAAACTCGACAGCAGCGGAATGAACGAGCGCCCGGTGAGTCCCGCGGCGAACATCAGGCGGTCGAGCAGGAATGCCGCGCGCGGCAGGTAGCCCGATTCCTCGAGCATCAGGATGAACAGGAACAGGATCAGGATCTGCGGCAGGAACGCGAGCACGGTGCCGAGACCCGCGAACACACCGTCGGCAACGAGGCTGCGCAGCAGCGGCATCGAGGCGAGCAGATCCGCGACGCGCGCACCGAGCACACCGACACCGGCATCGATCGCGTCGTGCAGCGGTGCGGCCCAGGAAAACACGGCCTGGAAGATCAGGAACATCACGACGGCGAGGATCGCGAGGCCCGCGACCGGATGCAGCACGACGCGGTCGATCGCGTCGTCAATCGCGCTGGTCGCACGCGGCATCGTGACCGTGGCGGCGAGCAGGGCGCGCACCTGTGCATGCACGTCGGAATCCGCGGCGGGATCGACCGGCACATCGCGTTTCCAGCGAAGCGGGCCGAACGCCATCGCGTCGATCCGTTCGACCAGCGTCGTCGCGCCGCCGCGTTTCACCGCGACGGTTTCGACGACCGGGATGCCCAGCGCTCGCTCGAGAGCGGAGGCATCGATGCGGATGCCACGCTGCCTCGCCGCGTCGATCATGTTCAGCGCCAGCACCATCGGCCGCCCGAGCTGCTTCAGTTCCAGCACGAAACGCAGATGCAGGCGCAGGTTGGTCGCATCGGCGACGCAGACGATCAGATCCGGCGCGGCCTCGCCGGGGTACGCGCCGGCGCAGATGTCGCGCGTGATCGCCTCGTCGGGACTCGCCGCGTCGAGGCTGTACGCACCCGGCAGGTCCAGCAGTTGCAGCACGCGCCCGGACGGCGCGACGAAGCGGCCTTCCTTGCGTTCGACCGTGACGCCGGCGTAGTTCGCGACCTTCTGGTGGCTGCCGGTCAACCGGTTGAACAGCGCGGTCTTGCCGCAGTTCGGATTGCCGACCAGCGCGATGCGCAGCGATCCGGCGACGGCATTCACGCGGCGTCCTCCACGATCAGCCGCACCCGCGCCGCCTCGCTGCGGCGCAGCGCAAAACGCGTGTAGCCGATCTGCACCAGCAGCGGATCGCCGCCGAGCGGCCCGCACGCGACCACGCGCACCGGCTCGCCGCTGACGAAACCGAGCTCGCGCAGGCGGCGCGCGATCGGATCGGCGGCATGGGTATCCTCGACTTCGCGAACCACGGCGGAAGCACCCTTGTTCAACTCGGATAGCCGCACTCTGGGACTACACGCAAATAAGAATGGTTCGCATTATACTCAAATGAACCGCTTTGTGTGCACGCCGCGATCCCCGGTGGACATGTTGCCGATGTCTTCGAGCGCGGCAATGTCTGGCACGCACATCGCCGCACCACGGCCGCCGGAAAGATCCGTGCTGTGCCGGTCGGGATCGCCCATGCGATCGCAACCGGCGGCTGGCGCACGCTGTTGATCTTCGACGTGTGACGGTTGCCGTCGCGCAGCGGCTATCATCGCCGCTCTTGCGACATGGGAAACACGCAATGAGCGAAGCCATACTCGTCGCGGTCGCCAACGACGTGGCCACGATCACGCTGAACCGTGCACAGGTGCACAACGCGTTCGACGACACGCTGATCGCAAACCTGACCACCGCGCTGTCCGACTGCGAACGCAATGACGCGGTGCGTGCGGTCGTGCTGACCGGTGCCGGCGCCTCGTTCTCCGCAGGCGCCGATCTCAACTGGATGCGTGGCATGGCGAGCGCGAGCGAGGCCGAAAACCGCGCCGATTCGCTGCGCCTTGCGACGCTTATGCGCACGCTGAACTTCCTGTCGAAACCGACCATCGCACGCGTGAACGGCTCGGCCTATGGCGGCGGCGTCGGATTGGTCGCCTGCTGCGACATCGCGATCGGCGTCGGCGGCGTGAAATTCTCGTTGAGCGAGGTCAAGCTCGGCCTGGTGCCGGCCGTGATCTCGCCCTACGTCGTCGCCGCGATTGGTGTGCGCCAGGCGCGCAGGCTGTTCGTCAGCGGCGAGGTGTTCGACGCCGCAACGGCGGCGCACATCGGCTTGCTGCACGATGCAGTCGCGCCGGACCAGCTCGATGCGGCGGTCGAGCGCGTGCTGCATTTCCTCGGCAAGGGTGGCCCGCTCGCACAAGCCGAGGCCAAGCAACTCGCTCTGCGTACCGGCGGCATGACGCGCGAAGCTGCCGAACGCATCGATACGCAGAATGCCGAACTCATCGCGCGCCTGCGCGTATCGGCCGAAGGCCAGCATGGCCTCGGCGCCTTCCTCGACAAGCACGCGCCCGACTGGGCGAAGGAGTGAAACCATGATCGACCACATCGGCATTGCGGTCTCCGACTATGCGAAGAGCAAAGCGTTCTACGAGCGCGCACTCGCGCCGCTCGGCATCGGTCTGATGATGGAAGTCACGCCGGAACAGACTGGCGATGGTTCCTACGCTGCAGGTTTCGGCGCACAAGGCAAACCGTTCTTCTGGATCAGCAGCAGCAGCGCGCAACAAGGGCGCACACACGTGGCCTTCACGGCTCCGAGCCGCACGGTGGTCGACGCCTTTCATCGCACGGCCCTGGTCGCAGGCGGCCGCGACAACGGCGCGCCGGGGCTGCGTCCGCACTATCACCAGAACTACTATGGCGCGTTCGTGCGTGATCCGGATGGCCACAACGTCGAAGCCGTCTGCCATATGCCGGGCGGCCAGATCTGATCCATCCAGGCCGTACGCGCGCCTATTCATTGGGAAATTGCAGCAGTTCGGGCAGGTACGGTGCGTAAGCCTTCCAGCGTCCGATCGAGCGCGTATAGACCGGCTGGCGCACCTGCCAGAGACTGGACGTGCTGATCGCCGCCGCGTCGCTCCCGCCTTCCTGGAAATCGAACCCGGGCAGACCCAGCCAGCCGGCCAGGTCTTCGAGACAGGCGCGCGAGTCGGTGACCAGCCGCTCATAGCGCACGCCGCGGATCGGGAGCGCGGGATTCTTCCGCGCGTTCGCCATCAGGCGACTGCAGCCTTGCATCACGGCAGCGATGTTCGCGAAGTCGTACGCGAAATTCTCCTCATGACCGGCGAAATACTGCATCCACACCGATAGTGCGGTGTCCCTGCCGTTGCGCTCGCAGTGGATGATCTTCGCGTTCGGGAACAGCGCCGCGA
The DNA here is from genome assembly GCF_039523175.1 of Dokdonella soli. Classification (NCBI taxonomy): domain Bacteria; kingdom Pseudomonadati; phylum Pseudomonadota; class Gammaproteobacteria; order Lysobacterales; family Rhodanobacteraceae; genus Dokdonella; species Dokdonella soli. The sequence continues at coordinate 62,408 of NZ_BAAAEU010000008.1, read as the reverse complement.
TCAGGTCGACGTGCAGGAAATTGAGCGGCTGCTTGTCGATGAACCAGCGCGCACGCGAATCGTCCTGGCGAAGCTGAGTGAGATAGGTCGTCGCAGTCTTTTCGAGCAACGCCTCGGTCGGCTTGCCGGCCAACGCGATCTGCTGGGCAAGAAACGGCAGCCAGGTCAGTTCGCCGCGATGACACACATCCGCATGCCGCGACAACAGCTCCGCAACCAGCGTGCTGCCGGAACGCGGCATGCCGACGATGAAGACCGGAACGCAGTCGTCCGCTGTACGCACCCGGCGTGGCAGCGGTTTCGCGTCGAGACGCGCCGTGACGATGCGCCGCCAGCTCTTGGCGGACCACTCGGTGATCCCGCTCACGACGCGATTGCCTTGCCGGAAATAGTCGGCCGCCTGCTCCGGTTCGCCGAGGTCGTCGTGCGCCTTGCCGAGCGCGAACAGCAGCGACGCGCGACCTCTCTCGCTCAACGCTGGCCGTTGCAACCAATTCCTGAACAGCTCGAAATCGGGATGGCTCGCCTCGGTATAGCGTTGAGCAGCGGAGAGTCCGTTCGGGGCTTGCCAGTCGGCCGCCAGTGGACTATTCGCGAGTGCGAACAGATAGCGCTCACGGGCGCGCTCGAACTGGCCGACCTGAATGCCCAGCATGCCGGCGTAGGCGTGCACGCGCGGATCGGTCGAACCTGCGGCGATCTCGTTCTCGCACAGATCCGCGGCGTCCTGCTTGCGGGCGCAATCGTCGAGCAGCTCGACTGCGCGGATCACGACCTCGGTGGATGGGCGGGCATGCGCGAACAGCGTGCGCATCACGCCCGCCACCGCGTGCATCCTGCCCTGCTCCTTGAGGATCTTCGCGAGCAGGAAGCACGAAGCAACATTGTCCGGATGCCGCGCGAGCAGAGCGCACAACTCGCACTCCGCCGCGTCGGTCTTGCCCGTCTGCCAGAGCACACCGGCCAGCGCATGGCGTAGTTCGGCCGAGTCGGGGTGAGCGGCGACGGCACCTTCGAAAACCGCGGCGGCCGCGCCAATGTCACCGCGCACTACGAGTGCCTGTCCGCACTCCAGCCAGTCCTGTGACGACTGGCCGGCAAGCTCGCCGAGCAGCGCCGATTGCGCAGCCTGCGCACCGTGGACTGCCGCCACGCGCGCGTATTCGGCGAGGTACCGGATGCTGCGGTCGGGCGCGAACGAAATCCGCCCCGCCCCCATGTTCTCCGCCATCGGCCGCCTGTCTCCGCACGTGTCCGCCAACCGGTCATGCTACCGTAAACGCAGTGGCGCACGACGGGACATTCCGTCGTGCGCCGGACGACCATCGATCGCCGCGCCATTGCGCGCGGACCTTCCGCAAGGAATGCAAACGCGTGACTTCCTCATTCAAGAGCGTGCTCATCGCCAACCGCGGCGAAATCGCCTGCCGCGTGATCCGCACCTGCCGCCGGCTCGGCATCCGCACCGTCGCGGTGTATTCGGAGGCTGACGCGACTGCACAGCACGTGCGCCTGGCCGATATCGCCTACCCCATCGGCGGCCCGCGACCGGCCGATTCCTACCTGCGCGGTGACGCGATCATCGAGGTCGCCCTGCGCAGCGGTGCGCAAGCGATCCATCCCGGCTACGGCTTCCTGTCCGAGAACGCGGACTTCGCCGACGCGGTCGAGCGCGCCGGGCTCGTGTTCATCGGTCCGTCCGCGGACTCGATGCGGCGCATGGGCTCGAAGGCCGGCGCCAAGGAACTGATGTCCGCGCGCGGCGTGCCGGTCGTGCCCGGCTACACCGGCGAGGACCAGGATGCCGCGCTGCTCGCACGCGAGGCAGGGCGCATCGGTTTTCCGCTGATGATCAAGGCCGCGCACGGCGGCGGCGGCAAGGGCATGCGCATCGTGCGTTCGGCGGCCGAGTTCGGCGCGAACCTCGAGAGCTGCCAGCGCGAGGCGAGGAATGCGTTCGGACGCGAGCGCGTACTGCTCGAGCGCTACATCGAACAGCCGCGGCACATCGAGTTCCAGGTGTTCGGCGACCGGCACGGCAACATCGTGCATCTCAACGAGCGCGAATGTTCCGCGCAGCGCCGCTACCAGAAAGTGCTCGAGGAAACGCCCTCCCCGTTCGTGACGCCGGAACTGCGCGCGAGGATGGGCGAGGCCGCGGTCGAGGCCGCGCGCGCGCTCGACTACGTGAACGCGGGCACGGTCGAGTTCATCGTCGGGCCAGCCGGCGATTTCTACTTCATGGAGATCAACACGCGCCTGCAGGTCGAGCATCCGGTCACCGAGATGGTGCTCGGCCTCGACCTGGTCGAGCTGCAGCTGCGCGTCGCCGCCGGAGAGGAATTGCCGGCATCGCTGATCCGCAACAAGTCGATCCCGGCGAACGGTCACGCGATCGAGCTGCGCCTGTATGCCGAGGACCCCGATCAGGGTTTTCTGCCCGGCTCCGGCAGGCTCGACAAGCTGCGGCTTCCCGCAGCGTCCGAACACGTGCGCATCGATGCCGGCGCGGTCGAAGGCGATACCGTGACCATCTTCTACGACCCGATGATCGCCAAGCTGATCGTCTGGGACAGCACGCGCGAGGCCGCGCTGGTGCGCATGCGCGAGGCGCTTGCGGCCTGCGACATCGTCGGACCGAAATCGAACGTCGAGTTCCTCGAACGACTGGTCCGGCACCCAGCGATCGTCGAGGGCCGCATCGACACCGGCTATCTGGATCGGCATCTCGACGAGTTCGTCGGTGTCGCCGACAGCGACGAACCAGCCGCGCTGTTCGCCGCCGCGACCGCATGGTTGCTGCACGAGGAGACGGAGATTCCGCAGCTCGCGCGGGTTTCCGGCGATCCGCATTCGCCTTGGGCGCAGGCGGACGGCTGGCGTCTCGGCCATCCTGGCCGACGCATCGTTGCGCTGTCTGGCCGCGGCGAACGCGTGGAGATTTCAGCGCACGGTTCGCATGGCAGCTACCTGCTGGAACACGGCGAGCAGCGCTGCAAGGTTGTGCATGCGGCACTTCGCGATGGCTGGCTCGGCGCGGATTTCGATGGCATCACGCGACGCTGGCGCGTGTCGATCGACAACGACCGCGTAAGTGTCCATGACGGTATGCATCGTCATGCCTACCTCCACGCCCCCGCGTTCGCTTATGCGGCCGACACGACAACGAGCGGCGACCGCCTGGTCGCTCCGATGCCCGGCCGCGTGGTTGTGGTCAAGGCGAGCGCGGGCGATGAAGTCGCCGCAGGCCAGGAACTGCTGGTCATGGAGGCGATGAAGATGGAGCTCAGCCTGAAGGCGCCGCGCGCCGGCCACATCGAAAGCGTTCAGGCCGTGGCCGGCGATTTCGTCGAGGCCGACGCCGTGCTGGTGCGGCTCATCCAGCCCTGATCGCCCGCGCATGATCACCAGCGTCTGGCGCTTCCGGGTCATCGACGGCGCAGTTGCCGCGTTCGAGGAAGCATATGGCCCGCGCGGGGATTGGGCGCGGCTCTTCTCGCGTGCAGCCGGCTTCATCGGAACGGAGCTGCTGCGACTCGATGGTGACGAACCGGTGTACCTCACGATCGACCGCTGGAACTGCGCATCCGACTATCACCACGCAAGGGCCGCGCTGGACTTCGGCTACGCCGCGCTTGATCGCCGCTGCGAAGCCTACACATCCGAAGAAACCTGGCTCGGCCTGCATACGGTCATTGAATGAACACGCCCAGCACTTCGCTCCCCACCGCCGTACGCATCGTCGAAGTCGGCGCACGCGACGGCCTGCAGAACGAGAAGACGGTCATACCGGCCGCGACCAAGATCGAGCTGATCGACCGGCTGTCCGCGACCGGTCTGCGCGCGATCGAAGCGACCAGTTTCGTCAGTCCGAAATGGGTGCCGCAACTCGCCGACGCGAGCGAGGTGTTCAGCGGCATCACGCGCAAGCCGAGTGTCAGCTATCCGGTGCTGGTGCCGAACCTGCAAGGCTACGAACGCGCGCGCGCCGTCGGTGCGGACGAGATCGCGGTGTTCACTGCCGCGTCCGAGGCATTCAACCGCAAGAACATCAATGCCTCGATCGATGAATCGATCGAGCGCTTCATGCCCGTGCTTGATCGCGCGCGCGCCGACGGCGTCAAGGTGCGCGGCTATGTCTCGACCGTGCTCGGCTGCCCCTACCAGGGCGAGGTACCGGTCGCCGATGTGGTGCGCGTCGCGAAGCGGCTGCATGAACTCGGCTGCTACGAAATCTCGCTCGGCGACACGATCGGCATCGGCACGCCGGGCAAGGCGCGCGCGATGCTGCGCGCGGTCGCCGAAAGAGTGCCGATGAGTGCACTCGCGGTGCATTTCCACGATACGCGCGGCCAGGCGCTGGCGAACATCCTCGCCTGTCTCGAGGAAGGCGTCGCCGTCGTCGACAGCTCGGTATCCGGCACCGGCGGGTGCCCATATGCGAAGGGCGCGACCGGCAATGTCGCGACCGAGGACGTCGTCTACATGCTCGAAGGCATGGGCATCGCGACCGGCGTCGACCTGACCGCGCTGATCGCGACCGGTCTGTGGCTGAGCTCGCAGTTGGGCCGGACGACTTCGAGCCGGGTCGCGCGCGCCAGCCAATGATTGGGAGCGTGGGTCCCGCAAATTCCGACTTGATCGCGGTTTTAGTAATTCCGCGGTTGCCCGAGCACCAAGTTTGACGGCAAAGTAGCGGCCAGCGCCAACCTTGGGGCTGATGACGCGATGCAACAGAAAGCGAGGTCGCGCGATACCGCAGGGGGCGGAATCGATGCGATGCAAGGGAGTCACGATGCCGTCGTTTCAGCGCTACACGAGCTAGCGGAGATCGCCGCGAACGGCAAGCTCTCCCCCGGTGTTCGCGCCGCTGCGGAACGAGCGGCCGTCGTATTGCGCGACCGTGACGCCATCGTCAGTGCAACTGCCGCGCGCCACCATGCGCTCGTCGAGGCGATACCGGACGCGGTCGTGCTGCACGACGTGCAGACCCACATCCTCGATGTGAACGCCGCCGCATGCCGGCTTCTTGGCCGCACGCGCGAAACGCTGCTCGCGCGCGACCTGGGCGACTTCGCCCCTGCGCTGACGCCGGAACATCTGTGCCGGGTTGTCGAGGAAGGCCGCAGCGGCCACGCGTCGACGATCGAGGCCGCGATCCACATGGACGACGGCCACGAGATTCCAGTCGAGGTCAGATCGAATCTGTTCCGCGACAACAACGAATCATTCATCGTCTCGCTGCTGTACGACATCACCGCCCGCCACGCGACCGCCGGCAGACTGCATGAAGTCGAACAGCGCGACCTCGCCCTGCTCCATTCGCTGGACCAGGGCGTCACGATCCGCGACGGCAACGGGCACATCGTCTATGCGAATCCGGCCGCCTACCGGATGTTCCAGGTCACGGAGAATCAGCTGCCGCAGATCGAGCGCGACGGCTTTCCGGGCTGGCGCTTCCAGGACGCGCACGGCGAAACCCTCGCTTCCGAGCAGTTCCCCGGGATGAAGGCGCTGCGCAGCGGCGCAGCGACGGAATTGGAATTGATCTGCTGCTGGCTGCCGCACGTGAAGTCGCCGTTGTGGATGACGGCAACCGCGGTGCCGCTGTTTCACCCCGGGGAGGACGCGCCATACCAGGTCGTCACGACCTTCAGCGACGTGACCGAGCTCAAGCGCACGCGCGATCTGCTGGAACAGACGCAAGCACTGGGCAACATCGGCGGGTACGAATTGACGCTCGAGAACGGCCAGCTGGTCTGGACCGAGGAGATGTACCGGCTGTTCGACCTCTCGCCCGAGTTTCCGATCACGCTGGAGCGCGCGCTGGCCCTGTTCACTCCCGACAGTCGCGAACTCGCGCAACGCACGATCAACGAGCTCGCCGCCGGTGCGACCACGAGGCGCGAGTACGAGATCGTCACGGCGATCGGGCGCAAGCGTTGGGTCAGCGCCATCTCGCAACCGATCCGGCATGGTGACGCGATCCACAGCCTGAGCGGCATGTTCCAGGACATCACCGAGCGCAAGCTGCTGGAGCTGGAATTGCGGCACAAGGCGGTCACGGACCCGGTGACCGGCCTGCCCAACCGTGAAAGCATCCTCGACGAGCTCGAGCGGGGTATCGCCGCGATGAGCGACGGCACCGGCCCTACCTTGCTGTACGTGGATCTCGACCGCTTCAAGGTGATCAACGGTGTTCTTGGCGCCGACGTCGGTGACTGCCTGCTGACCAGTGCGGCAGAGCGACTGCGCGAATGCCTGCCGAACGGGGCTCGCTGCGGTCGCTTCGCCGGTGACGAGTTCCTCGTTGTGCTTCCGGGCTCGCTGCGCGAGGACGAGCCGCACTGGCTCGCCGACGCCATCAACCAGGCATTCCAGCGTCCGTTCGAACACGCCGGCGAGGAATTCGTGATCACGGCGTCGATCGGCATCGCACGCTGCCCGCGCGATGGCGAGACGGCCCAGCAACTCCTCCAGCATGCGGAGGCGGCGATGGACGAGGCGAAGGAGCGCGGGCGCAACGCCTGGCGCGCGTTCTCGCCTGCGATCGCACGCCGGATCGAGAACCATCTCGTCATCCAGAGCCAATTGCGCATGGCCCTGGCCAACAACGAGCTGCGCCTGGTCTACCAGCCGCAGGTGGAATTGCTCGGTGGACGCGTCGTTGCGGCCGAAGCGCTGTTGCGCTGGGACCATCCGCTGCGGGGTGAACTGCGGCCGCTTGCGTTCGTGCAACATGCAGAAAGCTCGGGCGACATCGTCGCGATCGGCGCCTGGGCGATCGACCAGGCCTGCCGCCAGTTGCGCGAGTGGCGCGACAGCGGCGTGCACATCGAGCGCGTCGCGGTCAACGTCTCGTATCGCCAGCTGCTCAGCGACTCGTTCCTGGATTCGGTGATCGGCGCACTGCGCCGGTACGACCTGCCCGGCGCGTCGCTGGAACTGGAAATGATCGAGCGCACGCTGATCGACGACACGCCGGACACGATGCGCATGTTCAAGGACCTGCGCGATGTCGGCGTGGTGATCACGATCGACGATTTCGGCGAAGGCTATTCGGCGCTCAACTATTTGCGCCGGTTGCCGATCGACGGCTTCAAGATCAGCTACGACTTCATGCGCCGCGTGCCGGCAAGCGCCGCCGATGCCGCGATCTGCGAGGCGATGATCCGCGTCGGCCACGCGCTGGGTCTCGGCATGGTCGCCGAAGGCGTCGAGAGCGAGGAACAGCGGCGCTTCCTGCTTTGCCACGGCATGACGCTCGGCCAGGGCCATCTGTTCAGCCCGGCCCTGCGCGCGGACGAGTTCCGCGAATTCGCGCGGGCACGAAGCACGCGCTGAACCATCTGCGCTCGCTATACTCGCGCTTTCCCACGCCACCCGCGCGTCCATGCCAGCCAAACTCGCCCCTGATCGCCAGCGCGGCCTGATCGTCGCCAGCGGCGAAATCGCTGCGGACGAACGCAGCACGCAGTTGCTGGCGCGCCTGCTCGCGCTGGTCGGACCGCAACCGCGGATCACCGTTCTCGGCCCTGCCGAAAGCGCGGACGATGCGGATGCCGACCTCGATATCGAGGCCATGCTGTACGCCGCGGGCGGCGGCGAAGTGCACCGGCGCACGTTGCAGACCCGGGCTGACAGCGATCTTCGCAGCGTGCTCGACACCATCGAACATGCACAGCTGGTACTGCTGATGTCCCACCAGCCGCTGCGCCTGTCGACACTGATGGGCGGCACCCAGCTTGCGCGCACGATCCGCCGCCGCAATGCAGACGGTATGGCTGTGGCCGGCTGCGGCGCCGGCGCGGCGCTGCTCTGCGAGCACATGCTGACGCACGGTGCCGAGGGCGCCACGCCGCGCATCGGCGGAGCGAGTTTCGCGCCGGGGCTCGGCCTCACCAACCGCGTCGTGATCGACCAGGGCGGACATGCCAGCGATCGTCTCGGCCGCCTGCTCGCGGCGCTCGCGTTGAATCCGTTCGCGCTCGGACTCGGCCTCGATGTCGCGACCGCGGCGTCAATCGGGCCGGACAACGTGCTCGAAGTGTTCGGCGCCGGCGGCGTCACCGTCATCGACCCGGCTGAAATGGCCGACTCGAACGTCGCCGACCTCGAACCCGGCGCACCGATCCGCATCACCAACCTTCGTCTGCACGCGCTGACCGGCGGCGCGCGCTACGACCTCGACTTCCGCCGCGCGTTGCCCTGATCGTGCCGAAAGCCGCCTTGAGTCCGATCGTCGTCCGTTTCGGCGCATTCGGCGATCTGGTGATCCTGACTCCGTTGCTGCACCTGCTGCATCGCCGCTACGGACAACCCTGCACGCTGGTGACTTCGGGCGCCTGGTCGGAACCGCTGCTCGGCACCCATCCGGACGTGCAGCGCATTCTGCGGCTCGGCAGCCGCCGCCGCGCCTACGCGTTCGACCCGCAGCAATGGCGGCTGACCCGCACGCTGCGCGGCCTCAAGGACACGCCCGTGTATGTCTGCGACGAGTTCGCAGTCGACAAGCTGCGCTGGCTGCTTGCGCGCGGTGGCGTCGAACCTGGTCGCTGCCTGTATATCGGCGAGTATCCGCCCGGCGTCGAGGAGCACTGGGTCGATCGCATGCTGCGGTTCGGCTGCCAGACGCCCCCCGCGTTCGAGGCGGAGGATTTTCCGTGGCGCGACGACGACATCGTTCGCGCGCCGCTGCTGCATATCGACGCGGCCGATCGCGCCGACTGCGCTGCATGGCTGCGCTCGCGCGCTCTCGCCAACGCGCCGCTGGTGCTGCTGCAACCCGGCAACAAACGCACGCTGAAGCGCGGCCGCCTCGGACTGATCGGCGACGACAAATACTGGCCGACCGAACATTGGGCCGCATTGTGCAACGCGATCGTCAAACGCATGCCGGAGGCGCAGGTCGTGCTGTGCGGCAGCCCGCGCGAGCAGGGCGTGCTGGACGACATCCAGCTGGCTGCGAAGCGGTCGCAGATTCATGTGGCCGCGGCTGACTTGCCGCCGCGACGCCTGCTGGCCCTGCTCGAACGCGCGCACAGCATGGTGTCCATCGACACCGGGCCGGCCCACGCGGCCGCAGCGATGGGCTGCCCTCTGGTCGTGCTCTACGGTGTCGCTTCGCCGTCGCACTGGAAGCCGCGCAGCGGGAGCGGCACGGCAGTCACCGCGCTGACCAGCCCGACTGCGGATGCACGCGTCGCCGATATTCCGCCGGATACCGTGATCGAGGCGTGGACGGCCCTGCCGCCACGCGAAGCCGCGCATCGCCTCTCCGCCTCTGCAGCTTCGCCATGAACAACGCAACCGCCTTCTCCATCCGCCCGATCGAACCGCGCGACGACGCGGCCGTTGCCATGATCATCCGCAGCGTGATGCCGGAATTCGGCGCGGACGGGCCGGGGTTCGCGATCCATGACGCCGAAGTCGCCGCGATGAGCGCCGCCTATGCGCGAGCGCGCTGCGCGTACTTCGTGGTCGAGGTCGACGGCGTCGTGCTCGGCGGTGGTGGCGTGGCACCGCTTGATGGCGGCGCCACGGACGTCTGCGAATTGCGCAAGATGTATTTCCTGCCGGCGCTGCGCGGCCTCGGTGCGGGGCGTGCGTTGATCGAGCAATGCATGGCGATCGCGCGCACGTTCGGTTTCCGACGCTGCTATCTGGAAACGCTGACCGGCATGGATGCCGCGCAGCGCCTCTATCTCGCGAACGGCTTCCGGCGCATCGACCACGCGCTCGGCAACACCGGCCACCACGGCTGCAACCGCTTCTACCTCCGGGACATCTAGCGAGGTTGTTGGCGGCGTTCGACGCCCTTGCTCGAACGCTCACGCAGCATCGCGACAGGCCTGGTCCCCTCGCGCCCCCGCGAGCAGAGCATGCATGCCCGACGCTCCGTCGCGCATGCACTGTCAACCGATCCAACACACTCGCGTTTTCCCTAGCCGCAGCGGACGACACGCGTCGGGCCAATCGCCCCCCGCCGTGATTCCACACCGCGATCAACTCTAGGGAGGTCGTCATGGGCCTGTTCGTGTTTCACCGCGCGCGAGGCTTGCGCGCCGCGCGCCGCGCGCACTGCTGTCGCGCTGTCGCGCTCGTCGTGGTTTGTCTCGGCGCTGCGCAGGCGCATGCCTACGACCTGATCTTCTCGAGTGGATTCGAGCAGGTCGCCGACGCGCCGACCTCGGATGCGGAAGCCGCGCGCTTCCTGACCATGGCGACCTTCGGGCCGACACCGGCATCGATCGCGCAATTGCGCAGCGTCGGCTACGGCCAATGGATCGACCAGCAGTTGTCGATGCCGACGACGCCGGAACGGCCGTACGTGCAGGCGCTCGATGCCGGCGTGAAGAATCCCGGCCAGGCCGACCGCATGGAAGCCTGGTTCGCGAATGCGGTGACTGCGCCCGACCAGTTGCGCCAGCGCGCGGCGTGGGCGCTCAGCCAGATCATGGTCGCATCCGACCAGCTCGGTAACCTGCCCGAGGACCCGATCACGCTGGCCGAATACAACGACATCCTCGCGCGCGATGCCTTCGGCTGGTACGACACCGGCAACCAATACCACGCAGGCACCTACTACAACCTGCTCTATGACGTGTCGCACAGCCCGGCCATGGGCAAGATGCTGACCTTCATCCGCAACTCGAAACCGAACCCGGTCACCGGCTATTCGCCCGACGAGAACTACGCACGCGAAGTCATGCAGTTGTTCTCGATCGGCCTGATCGAGCGCAATCTGGATTTCTCGCCGCAGCTCGACGGCGGCGGCCAGCCGATCCCGACCTACACACAGGCCACGATCACCGCCAACGCGCGCGTGCTCACCGGCCTCAGTTACCAGAGCGGATGGAACAGCAATCCGACGGGGCTCAACTGGTCCGCGGCCGACTATCTGCCACTGGTGTGCTACGAGGCCTACCACGACGAGGGCCAGAAGATCGTGCTCGACAACCAGGTCGTGCCGGGCGGTGCGAACAGGTGCGCGCCCGACATCGCCGACCTGCTGCAGATCATCGCCAGCCACAAGAACGTCGCGCCGTTCATCGCGCGCCAGTTGATCGAACGGTTCACCAGCAGCAACCCGACGCCGGCCTACATCCAGCGTGTCGCCGAGGTCTTCCTCAACAATGGCCAGGGCGTCTACGGCGATCTCGGCGCGGTGGTGAAAGCGGTCCTGACCGATCCCGAGGCCGCTTACAACGCGCCCCCGCCCCCGTCACCGTACGTGTTCGGCAAGGCGCGCGAACCGCTGCTCAAGCTGACCGCACTGTGGCGCTACTACGCGGCCGCGGCACAGAACGGCTTGTACAGCTTCAACTATCCGCAGGGCAACTACGCGCAGCGCCCGCTCGGCGCACCGTCGGTCTTCAATTTCTACCTGCCCGACTATCTGCCGCCCGGCGAGATGGCACAGGCGGGTCAGTACGGCCCCGAGTTCCAGGTCCTCAACGAAAGCTCGGTGGTGTCGACCGCCAACGATCTGACCAACCGCGTCAATGCCTATGTCGGCAATCCGGCGAACACCAGCGCCACGATCGCGGTGGACCTGTCCGGCCTCGTCGCGCTCGCTTCGAACCCGACCGCGCTGGTCGCGCAACTCAACCACGATCTCCTCTACGGCAGCATGAGCAGCCAGATGAACACGATCCTGGTCAACCTGGTCACGGCGCTGCCGGCCAGCAATCCCACCGCGCGGGTGACGGGAGCACTGCAGGTGCTGCTCGCGTCTCCCGAATACGCGATCCAGAAGTGAGGTGCATCATGACTTCGTTCTCCTCTTCGCGTCGCGATTTCCTGCGCAAGGCCGCTTGCTCCAGTCTCGCCGCCGCGAGCGGCAGCGCGCTGCTCACCCAACTCAGCCTGATGAACTCGGCGCTGGCAGCTACCTCCTGCGCGAGCTATCCGCCGGTCAGCGACTACCGCGCCCTGGTCTGCCTGTTCCTGCTCGGCGGCAATGATTCGTGGAACCTGCTGGTGCCGACCGATACCGCGCGCTACAACACCTACGTCACTTCGCGCAGCGGCATCATCAATCCGGCGATGCCGAACAACAGCGGCATGGCTGTCGATTCGAGCCAGTTGCTGCCGGTCAACGTGCTCAATGCCGGTAGCGGGCACACCTATGGCGTGCATCCGAGCTGTCCGGAACTCGCCAGCCTGTTCAACAGCGGCGCCGGCGCGTTCGGCGTCAACATCGGTACGCTGTTGCAACCGACCACGAAGACCACCTACGGCAACGGTTCAGTGCCCTTGCCACCGCAACTGTTCTCGCACGCAGACCAGCAGGGACAGTGGCAGTACGGACAGCCGACCGCGAACGGTTCGACCGGCTGGGGCGGCTTGATGTCCGATCGCCTGTACGTGCTGAACGCCGGCGCGACGATCCCGATGTCGATCTCGCTGTCGGGTCAGAACCGCTTCCAGGCCGGTATCAATGTGCAGCCGTATTCGATCAGCGGTGCGGGACCGATCGCCCTCGGCGGATACACCGGCAGCGCCGGCACCGCCAAGCTCAACGCACTCGAGGAACTGCTTGCGCTGAGCTATCCCGATCCGCTTTCGCGTACCTATGCATCCAAGGTCAACAACGCGATCGGCTACTACAACACGATGAGTTCCGCGCTGGCCGGCGCGCCAACCTTGAACACCGTGTTCCCGGCCAACAACCCGGTCGCCGACGCGCTCAAGATGATCGCGAAAGTGATCTCGGTGCGCGGCGCGTTGCAGGCAAAGCGGCAGGTGTTCTTCGTCAGCTATGGCAGCTTCGATACGCACGATACCCAGGTCGTCGGCCAGCCCAAGTTGTTGTCGACGATCTCGTCCGCACTCGGTGCGTTCTACAACGCCACCGTCGAACTCGGCGTACAGAACTCGGTGACCAGTTTCACGCTGTCCGAGTTCGCGCGCACCCTGAACTCGAACGGCGACGGCACCGACCACGCCTGGGCGGGCAACCAGTTCGTGATGGGCGGTTCGGTGAAGGGTCAGAACATCTACGGACGCCCCGCGGTCAGCGGCGGCCTCTTCCCGGACCAGACGCTCAACGGCCCGGATTGCCTGGCGCGCGGCCAGATGATTCCGGGCGCGTCCTGCGACCAGTATTCGGCAACGCTGGCGCGCTGGCTCGGCCTCAACGACTGCGATATCGCGACGATCTTCCCGTATGTCAACAACTTCAACAGCCCGACCTGGGACCTCGGCTTCATGAGCTGAGGCAGTCTGCAACGCCGGAAATCGAACGCGATCGCCTACGTTTCTGGCACGACTTATGCCTGTCGCTTCGCTGCGCCATAGCCGCGTTGACGGCTCCCAAAATCGGGAGGAGAGTCGCTGGCTCCGAACGGATCCGTTCATTGCAAACCCGGAGGGGAAGCAGTCATGCGCGCATCACGTTTGTTGAATCGCAAGACCATCGTCGCCCTGCTCGCGATCGCCGCCAGTACCGTGTTCGCGGCCGAGCAGGCCGCGGTCGCCGAGAAGGCGAAGCACGCTGTCGAGAAAACCCACGAGCACACCAAGGCGCCCAGCGACGCCGAACTGATCGCGAGCGCGATGCGCGCTGCTCCGGCCGGGGTGGCGAAGGCCGCGACCATCGTCGCGATGGGCGAGGACGGCAAGATGCGCACCCTGCGCAAGGGCACCAACGGCTTCACCTGCATGCCGGACAATCCGACGACCCCGGGGCCCGACCCGATGTGCATGGATGCGAACGCGATGGAATGGGCCAACGCGTGGATGGGGCACAAGACACCGCCGGCCGGCAAGGTCGGCTTCATGTACATGCTCGAAGGCGGCACCGACGCGAGCAACACCGATCCCTACGCGACCAAGCCCGAGCCGAACAACCACTGGATCAAGACGGGGCCGCACGTGATGATCGTCGGCGCCGAGGCGAGCTTCTACGACGCCTACCCCAAGAATCCCGACCCGGACACCACACAGCCGTACATCATGTGGGCCGGCACGCCGTATCAGCATCTGATGGCCCCGATCCGCTGAGGTCGCTTGAGCAGCATTCCCCGCCCTCCGGTGCGAACGAAATCGCGCCGGAGGGCGGCCGCGTGACCGCGACTCGCGTCGTGCGGCGTCGCTGCTAGAATCCGCGCCCTCGTTCTCCGCGGAAAATCCCTATGGAACTCGATCAGGTCAAGGCCGTCGTCACCGGCGGCGCTTCCGGACTCGGCCTCGCCGTCGCGAAACATCTGCTTGCACACGGCGCCCAGGTCGCCCTGCTCGACGTCAACGACGAAAAAGGCAACGCTGCGGCGCAGGAGCTGGGCGCTTCGGCGAGCTATTTCCGCACCGACGTGACCAGCGAGGACGGCGTCACCGCGACCTTGAAGGATGCGCAGGCGAAACTCGGTGGCCTCAACGTCGTCGTCAACTGCGCCGGCATCCTCGGCGCCGGTCGCGTGCTCGGCAAGGAAGGCCCGATGCCGCTGAAGACGTTCGCGGGCACGGTCATGGTCAACCTGATCGGCAGCTTCAACGTGTCCAAGGCGGCGGCCGACCTGATGCAGCACAACACGCCCGGCGAGGACGGCGAGCGCGGCGTGATCGTCAACACCGCGTCGATCGCCGCCTACGAAGGCCAGATCGGGCAGGCCGCGTATTCCGCTTCGAAAGGCGGCGTAATCGCGATGACCCTGCCGATGGCGCGCGAGTTCGCACGCATCGGGGTACGCGTGATGACCATTGCACCCGGCGTGTTCCACACGCCGATGGTCGACGGCATGCCCGAGCAGGTCTACCAGTCACTGTGCGCACAAGTGCCCTACCCTTCGCGCCTCGGCAAACCGGAGGAATATGCCGACACGGTTGCATTCATCCTTCGGAACCGCTACCTCAACGGCGAGACGATCCGCATCGACGGCGCGATCCGGCTGGCGCCGAAATAAGTCCTCCGCGCGCCGCTATTTGCGGCGCGCCTTTGCAGGATTCCGCGCACTGGCAACGGGTGTCCGCGCCGGCGCAGGAGACTCGCGCTTCGCGATGTCCACCGCCTGGGTGCCCGGAATGTGCTTCTTTCCCCAGCGCACCAGCGCCAGCAGGATGTCGCCCATGTCCGTGCCCTTCGCGGTCAGCGCGTAGGCGAAGCGCACCGGGCGTTCCTGGTACGCGGATTTCTCGATGATGCCGGCCTCCTCGAGTCGGCGCAGGCGGTCGGCGAGGATGTTGGTCGGAATACGCTCGTACGATTCCTGCAGTTCGCCGTAAGTCTTCTTGCCTCGCAACAGGTCGCGGATCACCAGGAGCGACCACTTGTCGCCGACGATGTCGAGCGTGGAGGCGGCCGCGCAGGGGGAGCGCGCGAAGTCGTATGCCTTGGCAATCCGGTTCATTTGCCGAGTTTCCGCCAGTCACTTGCACATTGCAAGCGCAGGTGCTAGCGTCCTTGTCACTTGCAAACAGCAAGTCACTAGGAGACGCCGAAGTGTCCAATACGATGCCTTCCACCCACTGGCCATCGCCCGTGCTGAAAGCGGGCCTTCCCGCCACGATCCTGCTGGTCGCGTGGCTGCTCGCGATCCTGATCCTCGGTTCGAACGGTGCGTTCGTGGCCGCTCCCGGCGCACCGCCGCTCGCGCTCCTGGTCGCATTCCTGGCGCCGATCGCCGCGTTCCTGGCCGCGTTTCGCATGTCCAACGCGTTCCGAGCGTTCGTCCTGAATGCCGATCCACGTGTGCTCGTCGCAATGCAGGCTTGGCGCTTCGCCGGATTCGGGTTCATCGAGCTGTACGTGCATCGGATCCTGCCCGGCTATTTCGCCTGGCCCGCAGGCCTCGGCGACATGGCGATCGGCCTCACCGCGCCGTGGATCCTCGCCGGCCTGATACGGTCGTCCGAATTCGCGTCGAGCCGGACTTTTGTCGCGTGGAATCTGCTCGGGCTCCTCGACCTCATCGTTGCCATCGGCACGGGCGGGATCGGTTCGTTCCTGGTTACGGGCGGCGCTGCAACGATCACGATGGACGCGATGCCCCGGCTACCGCTGGTGCTGATTCCGGTCTACCTCGTGCCGCTCTTCTTCATGATGCATCTCGCCGCGCTGGCGCAGGCCCGCACGCGCACGGCATGAAAGAGTGCGCACCGGCGCGTGTGGCCGCATGCTGCACGCGCCGTTCGAATGGGGCTGCGCGCTGCGACACGGTCCAATCATTCGGCAGGAGCGCGCCGGATCGCTACAATGCGCGCCGAATCGTTGGAGATCGAATCGAGCATGCGCGCAGCAGAAATCAAGAAAGGCAACGTCGTCGAGCATGACGGCAAGGTCTGGCAGGTCCGCGATATCGAACGCAGCTCACCGCAGGGCCGAGGCGGCAACGTCACCTATCGCTTCATCATGTACAGCGTGCCGGGCGCGCAGAAGCTCGATCTTTCGCTGCGCGCCGAGGACGATCTCAAGGAAACCGAGCTGACCCGCCGCGCGGTCAGCTATTCCTACAAGGACGGCGACGCCTTCGTGTTCATGGACAGCGAGGACTACACGCAATACACGCTCGATGCGAACGTGGTCGGCGACGCCTCCGGTTACATCGTCGACGGCATCGAAGGCTGCTACATGCAGCTGATCGACGATGCGCCGGTCGCGCTGCAGCTGCCGCAGTCGGTCGTGCTCGAAGTCGTCGAGACCGCACCGGAAATGAAGGGTGCCACCGCGACCAAGCGCCCGAAGCCGGCCAAGCTCTCCACCGGCATCGAGATCCTCGTCCCCGAGTACATCACGAACGGCGAGAGAATCACGGTCAACACCACGACCGGTGAATTCAGCGGTCGAGCCTGACGCGCTTATGCGATGCCGCCGGGCATCGCATGCGTCAGGCTCGGGTGAGGCATGGATGCCGAACGGCTGCGTCCCACGGACGGCTGCTTGGCTCTGTCTCCGACGCGCTTATGCGATGCCGTCGGGCATCGCGTGCGTCAGGCTCGGGTGAGGCATGGATGCCGAACGGGCGGCGTCCCAGGGACGGCTGCTTGGCTCTGACCACGACGCGCCCATGCGATGCCCTAAGGCATCGCACGCATCAGGCTCTGGTGAGGCATGGACGCCGAGCGGCAGGCGTCCCAGGGACGGCCGCCTGGTTTACTTCCATGCGCCTATGCAATGCCTTCGGGCATCGCGGTCATCCTCACTATCCATCGAACCCGTCGGAGAAGATCGTGTCGCCGATGACGCGCACGACTTCGAATTCGTCGTTGCTGGTCCCATCGGTATCGGCAAATCCGGCAATCACGATCTTCCCGTCTGGCTGCAGGACGAGGCCGGACGCTCCATTGGTGCGCTCCACTCCTGTCCCCGGCAAGCTGTTGTACGTCATGATGCCGCCCCTTCCAAACGTCGTGTCGAGCGCGCCGTTGGGCATCAGGCGCGCCGCGGCAAAATCGAAATTGCTCGTCGCGGTCTCGGCGATCCCGATGAGAACAAAGCGCCCCATGGAATCGCGTTCGAGGCGAAGGGGCGCATCCTGGAATCCGCCTCCGATATCGAACGGAACCAGCACTGGCGTGAACGCGGGATCGGGCACACCATTGGCGAGAAAGCGCATGCAGCCAAAGTCATAATTGGTCGGATTGTTAGCCTTTACTTCGCCACAGACCATCAGCCTGCCATCCGGCAGCTCGATGAAGTCGGTCGCGATGTCGCCCAAGTCGCCACCGATATCGAAACCATAGGTGGTCTTGCCGCCGACGCCGAAGGTAGCGTCGAGTGTCCCGTTGTCATTGAGCCGTGCCAGCGCGAAATCGACGTTGGTTCCCGCGGGCGTAGTGTTGGCACCGCCGACCACGAGGACGTGCACGCCGTCCGCCAATTGCTTGGCCCGGAGTCCGCGCGCCGCGTCGCCCGTACCGAACTGCAGGGCCACACGGCCGTCGATGTGAAACGTTGAATCGCGCTGCCCGGTCGTCGTGAGCCGAACCAGCGCGAGGCTCGACGTGTACGTTGTCGCATTGGGATTCGACGAAGCTTGACCGACGAGGAGGATCTTGCCGTCGGCCTGCAGATTCACGCGCAATGCCTCATCGTCGCAACCGCTGGTCGCGCAATTACCCAGGTTGAACTGGACGATCGTCCTGCCACTCGTGCCAAACGCGGAGTCAATATTGCCGTTCGTATCGAGGCGGGTCACCGCCATGTCCTGGCCAGTGGTTGGGTCGCCATCGGCGTAGCCTGCCAGCACGATCTTGCCGTCGGCCTGAAGCGCCATGCCGACAACGTGGTCGCCCTTGTCGCTGCCGGCGCGATCGAATGCGACGAAACTTTGCCCGCTGACGCCGAAAGTGGTGTCCACGCTGCCATCGGGCATCAGGCGCAGAACGCCGAAATCCCAGTCAGGTGCGGCAAAGTTGCGTGACGAAGCCACGAGCAGCTTGCCGTCGGGTTGCATTGCAAGCTCGACATTGAATTGGTCGATGAAACTTCCAACCGGATACTTCGTGAATACCTTTCCGGCCGTACCGAAGCCGGTATCCAGATTGCCGTCGCGTGCCGATCCGCATGCCGGAAACACGGCCGCCGCGACAGACAGTGCCAAGCCTGCAAATTTGCCGCCCATGACTCACCCCCTTCAGGTTGCCCGCGACGTCGAACTCAGCTGGCGCGTAGTTTCAACCGATGTGGCGCAAAAGCAAGCAAAAAGTAGAAATGAACACTATTTTGCCGACCGATTCGCCAGCCACTTGCGTGCCATGCGCCGAAGCGAGTCATCGAAGCCGTCGCCTCTGGCAATGTCCGCAATGGACCACCACGCAAGCGCATGTGATTCGTCGCTGACGACGAAATCCTCGCTGACGGTCGCGCGCACGACATAGCGCGCGTCGTAGTGCCAGTGCTCCGGCTCGTTGCCACGCGCGGGGATGCGGTGGCGATCGAGGTCGAAGATCGCCGGCTCGACGACAAGATCAGGCAGACCCGACTCCTCCTCGGCCTCGCGCAACGCGACGCGCGCGAGATCGGTATCGCCATCGGCATGCCCGCCGAGTTGCAGCCAGCGATCGAGCTTGCGATGGTGGGTCAACAGCACGCGCGCACCGTCGGCACTGACCAGCCATGCGGATCCCGTCAAGTGCCTTCCGTTGAGTTCGCGTGAGGCGGCGTCGACGCGCTCCGCCATGAAGCCGCGAAATAGCGCTACAGTGGCGGCTTCATCAGCGTACGCGCGCGCATACGCATCGATGGACGCGATCCAGGCGCGCTGGTGGGGAGCCAGAGCGTGCGGCGGGGCAGCATTTTCGCGCATCGGTTCCTCGCTTGCTGCCCCGGCGGGGCTCGCGTATTTTACCTGCGCGATGCGGCCGGCACTTGCCGGACGCATGCGTATAGATCGGTGACCGCGGCTTCCTGCGTGGCGCTGCTCCCATGCTGTGACAGCTTCGGAAGGGGACACGATGATTTTCTGGCGCGTCAAACCGCTCAATCAGATTCTCGAAACGGCGGAAAGGAAGTCGCTCAAGCGACAACTCGGTCCGATTCAACTGACCTTGCTCGGCATCGGCGCCGTGATCGGCACCGGCATCTTCGTGCTGACCGCGGAAGCCGGTCAGAAGGCGGGGCCAGGCATGATGATCGCGTTCGTGATCGCCGCCGTCGTCTGCGCATTGGCCGCACTGGCCTACGCGGAACTCGCGGCGATGCTGCCGGTATCGGGTTCGGCCTATACCTATACCTATGGCGTGCTCGGCGAACTCGTCGCCTGGATCGTGGGCTGGGCGCTCGGTCTCGAATACGGCATCGGCGCCGCGGTCGTGTGTGTCGGCTGGTCCGGCTACATGAACGGCCTGCTGGCCCATGCGGATTTCTTCGGGCTGGTGCAGCCCGGCGCGCTGGCGTTGCCCGAATTCCTGCGAACGGGCCTGTACGCCGGTGGCGGCTTCAACCTGCTCGCGTTCCTGATCGGCCTCGCCGTCACCGGGTTGCTGGTTATCGGCACCTCGAAGAGCGCGCGCGTGAACGCGGTGCTGGTCGCGATCAAGATCGTGGCGCTGACCGTTTTCATCTGCATCGCCGTGCCGGCCGTCAAGAGTGCCAACTTCGAACCCTTCCTGCCCGGCGGCTGGGGCAGCCCGCTGGGCGGCGTCGGCGTGCTCGGCGCTGCGGCATCGATCTTCTTCGCCTACGTCGGCTTCGACGCGGTTTCGACGGCGGCCGAGGAAACGAAGAACCCGAACCGCAACATTCCGATCGGCCTGATCGGCTCGCTCACGGTCTGCACGATCTTCTACCTGCTGGTCGGCTACGGTGCGGCCGGCTCGGTCGGCGCACAGCCGATGCTCGGCTCGAACGGCATGCCGCTCGATCCCGGCACGCCGGAAATGATGGCCGCCTGCGCAAACTCGGAAGCGCTGGTGTGCAGCAGGGAACCGCTCGCGCACGTGCTGCGCATGCTCGGCTTCCCGATACTCGGCAACTGGATCGGCATCGCCGCGATCCTCGCGTTGCCCTCGGTGATCCTGATGATGATGTTCGGCCAGACGCGCATCTTCTTCACCATGTCGCGCGACGGCCTGCTGCCGGATGTGTTGTCGAAGGTGCATCCGAGTTTCCACACG
The DNA here is from genome assembly GCF_039523175.1 of Dokdonella soli. NCBI lineage: Bacteria > Pseudomonadati > Pseudomonadota > Gammaproteobacteria > Lysobacterales > Rhodanobacteraceae > Dokdonella > Dokdonella soli. The sequence continues at coordinate 41,852 of NZ_BAAAEU010000008.1, read as the reverse complement.
CCGCACGTGATCACGCTGATCACCGGCCTCGTCGTCTCGGCCTGCGCAGCGCTGTTTCCGGTCGGCAAGCTGGCGGACACCTCGAACTCCGGCACCCTGCTTGCATTCGCGATGGTGTCGATCGGCGTGCTGATCCTGCGCAAGCAGCAACCCGACCGTCCGCGGCCGTTCCGCACGCCGTTCGCGTGGCTGGTCTGCCCGCTGGCCGTACTCGGCTGCCTGCTGCTGTTCGTCAATCTCAGCATGACGGCGAAGATCGTATTCGTCGTATGGGCCGCGATCGGCCTCGTGCTGTATCGCTCGTACGGCTATCGTCGCAGCCAGCTCGCCCCGCAAGGCGCGGGCTGAACCATGCGATAGCACGATCCGATCAGAGGCCGGCGCATGGTCGCCGGCCTTTTTTGCGCCTGGCGCACGCCGCTTTCCGGAACCCACATGCTCGACCAACTGTTCGCCAGGAAAACCGATTTCTCCGATGCCGACGCCAGCGGGGGCCCGTGTCTCAAGCGCACGCTCGGCCCCTGGGGACTGACCGCACTCGGCATCGGTGCGGTGATCGGCGGCGGCATCTTCGTGATCACGGGCCAGGCGGCGGCCGAACACGCGGGTCCGGCAATCATCCTCGCGTTCGTGATCGCCGCGATCTGCTGCAGCTTCACCGCGCTGTGCTACGCCGAGTTCGCGACCTTGATTCCGATGTCGGGCAGTTCGTACTCGTATGCGTACGCGACGCTCGGTGAACTGGTCGCCTGGTTCATCGGCTGGAACATGGTGCTCGAGTACGGCGTCTCCGCGTCGGCCGTCGCGGTCAGCTGGACCGGCTACTTCACCAGCCTGCTCGATCATTTCGGCATCCATCTGCCGCCGGCGCTGACCAACGCGCCGCTGGCGTTCATGGACAACCACCTCGTCGCGACCGGCGCGCTGTTCAACCTGCCCGCGGTCGTGATCGTGCTCGCGCTGACCTGGCTCTGCTACGTCGGCATCCGCGAATCGAGCGGCGCAAACCTGTTCATGGTGATCTTCAAGGTCGCACTGATCCTGATCGTGATCGTGGCCGGCTGGCGCTACGTGAATCCGGACCTGTGGCATCCGTTCATCCCGCCCTCGGAAGGGCCGGACAAGTACGGCTGGTCCGGCGTGCTGCGCGGCGCGGCCATGGTGTTCTTCGCCTACATCGGCTTCGAGGCGACCTCGACCGCGGCCCAGGAAGCCAAGAATCCGCAACGCGACCTGCCGATCGGCACGCTCGCCTCGCTCGCGATCTGCACCGTGCTCTACATCGGCATGGCTGCGGTGCTGACCGGCCTGCTGCGTTTCGACCAGCTCGGCACGTCCGAACCCGTGGTCACCGCGGTGCGCGCGCATGCCGGGCTCGGCTGGCTGCGCGTCGTCGTCGAGATCGGCGCGCTGATCGGCCTGTCCTCGGTGATCCTGGTCATGGTCATCGCGCAGCCGCGCATCTTCATGATCATGGGCCGCGACGGCCTGCTGCCGCCGGTGTTCGCGAAGATCCATCCGAAGTACTGCACGCCGCACATCAATACCGTGATCACCGGCATCGGCATCGCCCTGCTCGCCGCGGTGTTCCCGCTCGACGTGCTCGGCGACCTGGTCTCGATGGGCACCCTGATCGCGTTCTGCGCGGTCTGCGCCGGCGTCTGGATCCTGCGCCGCACCCGCCCCGACCTCCCGCGCACGTTCCGCGTGCCGTGGGCGCCGGTGATCTGTTTCTGCGGCATCGCGAGCTGCCTGGTGCTGCTCAGCACGATGAGCTGGTACAACTGGACCCTGCTGGTGGTCTGGACCGTGATCGGTCTGGCGATCTATTTCGGCTACGGGCACCGGCACAGCCGCTTGCGGCGCGGCTGAGGCCCGCCGAGAGAGTTTTGCGGCAGGCCGCCGACGCATCACGACCCGCGCCCCGCGACGGCGCGGGCCCGCTCATCCAGACCTGATACCTTCAATCCGGCGACAGGGTGCACGTCACCGCTGCGTTGCGGGGTTGATAGTGACGGCCAGGTTTCCGATCATCCGACCTGGATGCGTTTCCCGCATGCGTCCATATAAGGAGCCGCCATGTCGCCGCTGATGCGCCGATGGTTCGAATCCTGGCCCGTGTGGTTCGGCCAGATTCGGGCGATCGACGATATCGCCGGCGAAGGCGACGCGCCGTTGCGCGCGGAACTGCTCAGCGCCGAGCAGATGGAGGAACACGGACGCGCGCTTGGGGCCGAACACCGCGTTTTCACCGGCAAGCGCTCGAACAGCCTGCTGCTGCGCCTGTCCGAGAATGAGACCGTATTGCGCGACAGCTGCGCGCTGCTCGCCGACGCAATCAAGACCGGGCATCGCGTCACCCCTGCCGGCGAGTGGCTGCTCGACAACCTGTACCTGATCGACGAGCAGATCCGCACCGCACGCCGGCATTTTCCGGAACGCTACAGCTGGGAACTGCCGCGCCTGCAGCGCGGCGCATCTGCCGGCCTGCCGCGTGTCTACGACATTGCGCTGAACTCGATCTCGCACGGTGACGGCCGCGTCGACCAGGACACGCTCAGCCGCTTCGTGCACGCCTACCAGGAGGCGCAGCCGCTCGCGCTCGGCGAGCTGTGGGCGATCCCGATCATGCTGCGCCTCGCCCTGATCGAGAACCTGCGTCGCGTTGCGTTCCGCGTGCGCAGCGACCGCCGCTACCGCAACCTCGCCGCGCGCTGGGCCGACGAGATGATCGACATCGTCGAGCAGGACCCGAAGAGCCTGATCCTGATCGTCTCCGACATGGCGCGCTCGCAGCCGCCGATGCGCGGCGCGTTCGTCGCCGAACTTTCCCGCCGCCTGCAGGGCCACAGTGCCGCGCTCGCGCTGCCGTTGACCTGGGTCGAACAGCGCCTGCAGGAAGCAGGCATGACGATCGAGCAACTCGTGCACGCGACGAACCAGGAGGAAGCCGCCGACCAGGTGTCGATCAGCAACAGCATCGGCAGCCTGCGATTGCTGGAAGCGATCGACTGGCGCGAGTTCGTCGAAGGTGCCAGCGGCGTCGAACGCGTGCTGCGCGACGACCCGGCCGGCGTCTATTCGCGCATGGACTTCGCGACCCGCGACAGCTACCGGCATGTCGTCGAGAAGCTCTCGCGCGAATCGGGCAAGGCAGAGACCGACGTCGCGGAATGCGCGATCATGCTGGCGCGCGAAGCCTCGCCGGCCGACGCGGCCGCGCTCGACCGTCACGTCGGCTACTACCTGATCGACGCCGGCGTGGCGGCGCTCGAGCACTGCTGCGGGCTGCACCGTCGCTTTCCGCGCCTGCGCGCGTGCACCGTCCCGTTTCCGCTCTACTTCGGTGCGTTGCTGCTGACCGGCGCGCTGATCGCGGTGCCGGCGCTGCTCGAACTCTGGCGTACCCCGAGCCCGACCTGGCTCATTGTCGCGACAGCCGTCTGCACGATCGTCGCGCTCAGCCAGCTCGCGGTCGCGCTGGTCAATCGGCTTGCGTCGCTCGCATTGGCGCCACGGCCGTTGCCGCGCATGGAGTGCCGCGAGGGCGTGCCGCCCGAGGCGCAGACACTGGTCGTGGTACCGACGCTGCTCGGCAGCGAAGAGGATGCGACCGAACTCGTCGAAGAACTCGAGATCCGCTTTCTCGCCAACCGCGATCCCAACATCCGTTTCGCGCTGTTGACCGACTTCGGCGACTGGCACGAGGCGGAGAAGCCATCCGACGAAAAGATCCTCGCGATCGCCAGTACGGGCATCGCGAACCTCAATGCGCGCCATACCGAATCCGGTAAAGATCCTTTCTATTTGCTGCATCGGCCACGCCGCTGGAGCGAGAGCGAGCGCAGCTGGATCGGCTTCGAGCGCAAGCGCGGAAAGCTCGGCGAGTTGAACGCACTGTTGCGAAACGGTGCATACGATCGCTACTCGCACATCGTCGGTGACCTGGCGCAACTGCGCGCGACGCGCTACGTGATCACGCTCGACTCGGACACCCAACTTCCGCGCGATGCCGCACACCAGCTCGTGGCCACGATGGAGCATCCGCTCAACCGGCCGCGTTTCGACGAGGTCAGGCGCCGCGTCGTCGCCGGCTACGGCATCCTGCAGCCGCGCATCGGCACCAGCTTCACGACCGGGCGCACCACTCGCTACGCGATGCTGTTCGGTGGTGATCCGGGCGTCGATCCGTACACGCGTGCCGTATCCGACACGTACCAGGACCTGTTCGGCGAGGGCTCGTTCACCGGCAAGGGCATCTACGACGTAGACGCGTTCGAGCATGCGCTCGCCGAAAGGGTCCCCCTGAACCGGATCCTGAGCCATGACCTGCTCGAGGGCTGCTACGTACGGTCCGGGCTCGCCACCGACATCGAGCTCTACGAACGTTACCCGCAGGCCTACCGCCTCGACGCGCGTCGCCGCGAACGCTGGATCCGCGGTGACTGGCAGATCGCCGAATGGTTGTTCTCGCGTGTCCCAGTGGCGAACGGATCGCGAGAGAGCAACCCGCTGTCCGGACTTTCGCTCTGGAAGATCTTCGACAACCTGCGCCGCAGCCTGGTCGCACCCGCGCTGTGTGCGCTGCTGCTGCTCGCCTGGACTGCACTCGCGCGCCCCCTCTGGTGGACGCTACTGATCACCGGCATTCTGCTGCTGCCGATGATGATCGACACGCTCCTGTCGGTCGTGCGCAAGCCGCCGGACCTCAAGCCAGGTCGGCATCTGACGCTGTCGTTGCACGATGCCGGGCGGCGTTTCGCGCAATTTCTGTTCGAGATCGCCTGCCTGCCGCACCAGACCTGGCTGAGCCTCGATGCGATCGTGCGCACCGGCTGGCGCGTGCACGTGTCGCGTCGTCGGCTGCTGCAATGGGTTGCCTCGCGCACGCTGGAAAGCGGCGCACACCGCTCGTCATCCGCGCAGGAAGAATGGATCGCCCCCCTCGCGGCGCTGGCAATCGCGACCTATCTGCTCCGCATCCGGCCGGAGGTCCTGCCGATGGCGCTGCCCTGGCTGCTGCTCTGGCTCGCTGCACCGCTTCTCGAGCGTTGGCTCGCGCGCGCGCCGCGCGACGAATCGGAAGTACTCGACGCGACGCAAGTTCCGTTCATCCGCGGCGTCGCGCGGCGGACCTGGGCGTTCTTCGAGCGCTTCGTCGATGCCGACAACCACTGGCTGCCGCCGGACAATTACCAGGAGCAGCCGATCACCAAGATCGCGCAGCGTACCTCGCCGACCAATATCGGCCTCTGCCTGCTCGCGAACCTGACCGCCTGGGACCTGGGCTACCTGAGTCTGGTCAAACTGCTCGAACGCACTGCGCTGACGTTCGACACGCTGCACCGGCTCGAGCGCTACCGCGGGCATTTCTACAACTGGTACGACACCGTCACCTTGCAGCCGCTGCATCCGCACTATGTCTCCACGGTCGACAGCGGCAACCTGGCCGGCCATCTGCTGACCCTGCGCCAGGGATTGCTCGAACTGGCGCACGCACCCGTGATCCATCCGCGTCTGTTCGCAGGTCTCGCCGATACGTTCGGCCTGCTGCGTGATGGCTGGCCGAAAGTCGACGCGGCGCAGTTGGCCGAACTCGACATCGCGTTCGCTGCCATCGAACGCGATCCGCCACGCACCGTGGCGTCGATCCGTGCGCAGTTGCTCAAGCTGATTCCACTTGCCGAAGGCGTGGCGAGCACGCGATCTGCGACGCAATCCGATGCCGTTGTCGCACACGCGCAGACACTCGCGCGCGAATGTCGTGCCGCGCTCGACGACACCGAGGCATGGTTGATCGAAAGCGCGTCGGGTGCAGATGGCAACAGCGCGCACTCCGCAGAACCCGACAGCCTGCCGACACTGACCTCGCTCGACCACCTCGCACCCGCCGATTCTGAACCCGCCACATCCCCGGCATCGCTGCGCGGCGTCGCGCGCGCGCGCGCCTGCCTGCAAGAGATCGAGCGCCTGGCCAGCGCATGCGACGAGCTCGCACGCGCCGGATATCGCTTCCTTTACGACGAGAAGCGCCACCTGTTTGCGATCGGCTACAACGTCAGCGAGGCGCAGCGCGACACCGGTTACTACGACCTGCTCGCCTCCGAGGTGCGCCTCGGCGTGTTCGCCGCGGTCGCGCACGGCCAGGTGCCGCAGGAGAGCTGGTTCGCTCTGGGCCGCCTGCTGACCGCGCACGAGGGACCGCCCACGTTGCTGTCGTGGAGCGGCTCGATGTTCGAATACCTGATGCCGCTGCTGGTGATGCCGGCCTATCCCGGTTCGCTGCTGGCGCAAACCTGCCGCGCCGCGATCGCCCGCCAGATCGTCTACGCGCGGCAGCGCGACGTACCGTGGGGCATTTCCGAATCCGGCTACAACCTGACCGATGCCGCGCAGAACTATCAATATCGCGCGTTCGGCGTACCGGGGCTGGGCCTGCAACGCGGGCTGTCGCAGGAACTGGTGGTCGCGCCGTACGCGAGCGCACTCGCGCTGACCACGTTGCCGCATGCGGCGGCCGACAACCTGCGCGCAATGGCCGCGAAAGGCTGGCTGACCGGTTACGGTTTCTACGAGGCGGTCGACTACACCCCGACGCGCCAACAACCCGGCGAGACGCACACGATCGTACGCTCGTTCATGGCGCACCATCAGGGCATGAGCCTGCTCGCATGCGCGCACGCGCTGCTCGACCGGCCACTGCAGCGCCGCTTCGAGAACTACCCACAGTTCCAGGCCACGCTGCTGCTGCTGCAGGAGCGCGTGCCACGCACGTCCGGCGCATGGGCCAGCGATCCGGAAGTCGTCGACGTGCGCAGCGCCACCGAGCAGCCGCAGATGCCGCTGCGCGTATTCCGCAAGGCCGACACGCGCAGGCCCGCGATGCAGCTGTTGTCGAACGGCCGCTACCACGTGATGGTGACCGCGGCCGGCGGTGGCTACAGCCGCTGGCGCGACCTCGCGCTGACGCGCTGGCGTGAGGACGTGACCCGTGATGCCTGGGGCATGTACGCGTATCTGCGTGATTGCGACAGCGGTCGCATCTGGTCCACCACATTCCACCCCACGCTCGCGACCGTCGACAGCTATGAGGCGGTGTTCACGGAGTCGCGCGTCGAGTTCCGCTGCCGCGCCGGCCAGTTCGACGCACATACCGACATCGTCGTCTCGCCTGAGGACGACATCGAGCTGCGGCGCACACGCATCACCAACCGCTCGCGCGTCGAGCGCACCATCGAGTTCACCAGCTACGCGGAGATCGTGCTCGCGCCCGCCGCGAGCGACGACGCGCACCCGGCGTTCAGCAATCTGTTCGTGCAGACCGAGTTCGTGAAGACGCGCGATGCGATCCTGTGCACACGGCGACCGCGCTCCTCGCACGAAGCGCAGCCGTGGATGTTCCATCTTGTCGCCGTGCACGATGCGCCGAGCGAGGAAATCTCGCACGAGAGCGACCGCATGCGCTTCATCGGGCGCGGCCGCAGCAGCGCGGCCCCGCGGGCGATGCTCGAAGCCGGCCCGTTGTCCGGAACCGCCGGCTCGGTACTCGATCCAATCGCCGCGGTCCGGCACCGTTTCAAGATACGGCCCGAGCAGACCATCTGCATCGACATGGTCACCGGCGCCGCCGAGGGACGCGATGAGTGCCTCTGGCTCGCCGACAAGTACCACGACCGCCACCTCGCTGATCGCGTGCTCGACCTCGCCTGGACACACAGCCGCGTGGTACTCGGCCAGATCAACGTCAGCGAGACCGATGCGCAGACCTACGCGCGCCTCGCCGAATGCCTGGTCTATGTCGACCCGGTGCGCCGCGCCGCGCCCGGCGTCATCGCCAGCAACCGACGCGGCCAGTCGGGGCTGTGGGCCTTCGCGATCTCGGGCGACCTGCCGATCGTGCTGCTGCAGATCGGTGCCTCCGCGAACATCGACCTCGTGCGCCAGCTCGTGCACGCGCACGCGTATTGCCGCCTCAAGGGACTGGTGTTCGACCTGCTGATCTGGAACGCGGAACACGGCGGCTATCGGCAGATCCTGCACGACGAAATCCTCGGCGTGATCGCGGGCAGCGCGGACGCCAGCCTGGTCGACAAGCCCGGCGGCATCTTCGTGCGTGCACTCGAGCAGATCAGCCACGAGGACCGCGTGCTGATGCAGTCGGTCGCGCGCGTCGTGCTGTCCGACGAGGCCGGCTCTCTGATCGAGCAGCTGCGCGCGCGCGAAGCCACCGAGAACGTGCCGCGCTTCACGGCTACGCGCACGCGCGAAGCCGCGCCGGCGCAGAACATCGCGCTGCCGCCACGCACGCTGGTCAACGGCATCGGCGGCTTCTCGCGCGACAGCCGCGAGTACGTGATCGCGACCGACAGCATGCAGCGCACGCCGCAGCCGTGGATCAACGTGATCGCGAATCCCGACTTCGGCTGCATCGTGTCCGAGAGCGGGTCCGGCTGCACCTGGTTCGAGAACGCGCACGAGTATCGCCTGACCCCGTGGAGCGACGATCCGGTCTGCGACCCGAATACCGAGGCGTTCTACATCCGCGACGAGGAGACCGGCCACCACTGGTCGCCGACGCCGCTGCCGGCACCCGGCGCGGCGCGCTACGTGTCGCGGCACGGCTTCGGCTACAGCGCGTTCGAGACGATCGAGGACGGCATCGTCAGCGAGCTGCGCATCCATGTCGATCCGGAGGCGCCGGTGAAGTTCTTCGTGCTGCGCCTGCGCAACGACTCCGGTCGCGCACGCCGACTGTCGGCGACCGGCTACGTGGAATGGGTGCTTGGCGACCTCGCCGCGAAGACCGCGATGCACGTGGTCACCGAGATCGACGCGAGCGGCGCCCTGCTCGCGCGCAACGCTTATAACGCGGAGTTCGCCGATCGCGTGGCGTTCTTCGATGTCGACGACGCACAGCGCACGCTCACCGGCGACCGCAGCGAGTTCATCGGACGCAACGGCAACATGCGCCAGCCCGCTGCAATGGGGCGCGTGTCGCTGAGCGGCCGCGTCGGCGCACGCCTCGATCCCTGTGGTGCGATCCAGATACCGCTCGAACTCGCCGACAGTGAATCGCGCACCTTGATCTTCCGCCTCGGCGCCGGTCGGGATCAGACCGAAGCGACCGCAACGGTGCGACGCTTCCGCCGCTCCGGCTCGGCGCGGAACTCCTTCGAGGCATCCAACGCGCGCTGGGCACAGTTGCTCGGTGCTGTCGTCGTCGACACGCCGGACCACGCGCTGAACGCGCTCGCGAACGGCTGGCTGCTCTATCAGGTCATCTCGTGCCGGCTGTGGGGGCGCAGCGGTTTCTATCAATCCGGCGGCGCGTTCGGATTCCGCGATCAGTTGCAGGATGCGATGGCGCTGGTGCATGCGGCGCCGCACCTGTTGCGCGCGCAGATCGTGCTGTGCGCCTCGCGCCAGTTCCGCGAGGGCGACGTGCAGCACTGGTGGCATCCGCCGGGCGGCCGTGGTGTGCGCACGCGCTGTTCCGACGATTACCTCTGGCTGCCGCTCGCGACCGGCCGCTACCTGCGCGCGAGCGGCGACTGGAACGTACTCGACGAACAGGCGAACTTCCTCGATGGCCGCGCGCTGAACCCCGGCGAGGAGTCGTACTACGACATGCCGCTGCGCTCGAACGAGAGCGCCGACCTCTACCAGCACTGCGCGCGCGCGATCGAACACGGCCTGCGCCTGGGTGTACACGGCCTGCCGCTGATGGGCAGCGGCGACTGGAACGACGGCATGAACAACGTCGGCCACGAAGGTCGCGGCGAGAGCGTCTGGCTCGGATTCTTCCTGTATCGCGTGCTCGTCGATTTCACCGACATCGCCGCGCACCGGGGCGACACCGCATTCGTCATGCGCTGCCGCGACGCGGCGCAGGCGCTCAAGGATGCGATCGACCGCCACGCCTGGGACGGCGAATGGTATCTGCGCGCGTATTTCGACGACGGTACACCGCTCGGTACCGCCAAGGGCGACGAATGCAGGATCGACTCGATCGCGCAAAGCTGGTCGGTGCTGTCCGGCGCCGGCGATCCGCAGCGCGCCGGTCTCGCGCTCGACGCGCTCGACCGCCATCTGGTCAAGCCCGAAGCGAAGCTGATCGAGTTGCTGGAGCCGCCGTTCGACAAGTCATCGCTCGATCCCGGCTACATCCGCGGCTACGTGCCCGGCGTGCGCGAAAACGGTGGCCAGTACACACACGCGGCCGTCTGGGCGGTGATGGCCTTTGCTGAAGCCGGACGCACCGAGCGCGCCTGGGAACTGTTCGACCTGATCAATCCGGTGCGCCATGGCACCTCGCCCGCCGCGATCGCGACCTGGATGGTCGAACCCTACGTCGCCGCGGCCGATGTGCTCGCGGTGCCGCCGCACACCGGCCGCGGCGGCTGGACCTGGTACACCGGCTCGGCCGGATGGATGTATCGGCTCATCGTCGAATCGCTGCTCGGGATCCATCGCGAAGCCGATATGCTGATCCTCGCGCCGCGCTTGCCGGCCGCATGGCCCGCACTGTCGATCACGTATCGGTTCGAGACGACGACGTACGCGATCGAGATCCGTCGCGACACTGAGGTCGCGGGAATGCACGTCACAGTCGATGGCAGCGCGCACGCCGGCACACGCATCGCGCTGATCGATGACGGCGCCGCGCATCGGATCGAGCTGCTGCTTGGCAGCTGAACCCACTTCCGTCGTGGAATTGGCCGCAGGAACCGGAGTGCGCGCGTCATGGGAAGTCCATAGAGTGCCGCCCATCCGACAGACAAGAGGGGCGCAAGGGACGCAATGGACAGGAACATCGATCGAAACTTGATGGAGCGCGTCGGGGCACTCGACTGGGACCGCATCGCCCGTGGCCTCGATAGTCATGGCAGCGCGATGATCGAGCGCCTGCTCCCACCCGCTGCATGCGATGCCTTGTCCGCGTTGTATACGGAGGATGATCGCTTTCGCAGCCGCGTCGTGATGGGTCGACACGGCTTCGGGCGCGGCGAATACAAGTACTTCAGCTATCCCCTGCCCGATCCGATCGCCACCTTGAGGGCCTCGTTCTACGCGCGGCTCGCGCCGGTCGCGAACCGCTGGAACGCGGCGATGGGCATCGATGTCCGTTATCCGGACGCGCATGCGGAGTTCCTCGCGCGCTGCCATGCAGCGGGACAGCAACGGCCGACGCCGTTGCTGCTCCAGTACGGTGTCGACGACTACAACTGCCTGCACCAGGATCTGTACGGCGAGCACGTGTTTCCGCTGCAGGTCGCGATCCTGCTGTCCGAGCCCGGCCGCGACTTCACCGGTGGCGAGTTCGTGCTGACCGAACAGCGTCCGCGCATGCAGTCGAGGCCGGAAGTCGTACCGCTGCGACAGGGCGACGCGGTGATCTTCGCGGTGCACCACCGCCCGGTCCGCAGCAGTCGAGGCGTCTACCGCGTGAACCTGCGACACGGTGTCAGCCGCCTGCGCTCGGGCCATCGCCACACGGCCGGGATCATCTTCCACGATGCGACGTGACGGTTGCGGCCGCTTACTCCGCGGCTGCCCAACCGGCGCCGGCTCTGCACCCGCCCACACCGACGTGACGCAGAAACTCGTGGACAACAACGTCTCCGGTCGTCCGCATCAGGCAGGATGTTCGCTGGTCGTGTTCTCGTCCGCCTCGCCGGCCCCCGCCACGCTCAGCAGGCCCGCCGGCAGTTGCTTCTTCACCGGCGCGCCCATCTCGGCGAGGCTCTGCACCTGCAGCAGCACGCTGCCCTTTCCGCCCTCGGTGAGCCGGCGCAGCGCACTCGCGTGCGCACGCTGCGCCTTGTCGAGCTGGGTACCGATCGCCTCGAGTTCGTCGACGAGCAGCGCGAAGTTGTCGTGCAGTTGCGCGGCGCGCTTGGCGATCTCCATCGCGTTGACGTTGCGGCGCTCGATGCGCCACAGGTGCGCGACCGTGCGCAACGTGGCCAGCAAGGTGCTTGGACTGACCAGCGAGATGTTCTTGCCGAGCGCGTGCGCGTAGAGTCGATCATCCGCGCGCACGGCCTCGATGAACGCGGCTTCGACCGGCACGAACAGCAGCACGAAATCCAGTGTGCGCAGGCCCTCGATGTCGCTGTAGCTGCGCGACGACAACCCGTCGATATGTCGCCGCAGCGAGCCGACGTGCTCCGCCAGTGCGCTCGCACGCTCAGCGTCGTCGACGGTGGCGCAGAAACGTTCGTAAGCGACCAGCGACGCTTTCGCGTCAATCACGATGTCCTTGTCATCGGGCAGATGGACGATGACGTCCGGACGCTGACGCCCTCCGTCGCCATCGCTGAAGCTCGCCTGCGTCGTGTATTCGCGCCCGGCCTGCAGGCCTGACGCCTCGAGCACGCGCTCAAGAACAAGTTCGCCCCACGCGCCCTGCGTGCGCGTGTCGCCCTTCAGTGCGCGGGTCAGGTTGATCGCGTCCTCGCTGATGCGCTGGTTGAGCTGCTTCAGGGTCTGGATTTCCTGCGCGAGCATGCCGCGCTCGCGCTGCTCGCTGGCATGCGTCTGCGTGACCGCCTCGCGGAATTCCGTGAGCTGCACCTTGAGCGGATCGAGCAGGCCGCCGAGCTGCAGCGCACTCTGCTCGCGAAAACGCTCGGCCTTGTCCTCGAGAATGCGGTTGGCGAGGTTCTGGAACGCTTCGCGCAGACGAACCTCCGCCTGTTCGAGCAGTTGCAGTTTTTCCGTGGCGGCCTGCGCCTGCGCCTGCGCACCGGCTTCGAGTGCGGCGTGTTTGCGGGTCAGATCGACGAGGTGTGCCTGCGCTTCGTCTCGACCGCGCCGGACGTCGACAAGCTCGTGACCGAGTCGATCCGCCTGCGCCTGCTGCGCCGCCGCGTGCGCGGAGAGCTTGCGCAGGTTCTGCTCGGCCTGCGCCCAGTCGCGCTCGTAGCGCTCGATGCGCGCCGCACACGCGTCGGCACGTTCGACCGCGGCTTCACGTTGCTCGACCAGCGTCGCCACCTCGGCGTCACGGCTGGCGCGACCGGCCGCATGCGCACTTCCGATCCAGCGGCGCGACACGATATACACCAGCAGCCAACCGGCCAGCAGACCGATCAGCGCGGCGAGGATCAACGGAATGCTCGGTGGAAGATTCTGCATGTACGGGCTCGGCCGAACGACGAGCCCGGATTGTGACAGCCCGAGGTCTCAGTTGCCGAGACGCCGCATCGAGACACGGGATGTGGATCGGCGAGCGCAGCCGCTCCCGTCATTCCAGCGAAGGCAGGAATGACGGGAAGAAACTCGCGGGGAACGCGCCGCTGCCGAAAGCGGACTCAGGCTTTCTTGTTGTAGCTGGCGCACCAGCCCTTCGAATGCACGGACTTGCCCGGGAACAGCAGACACGGGCCGAATTGGTCGCCGGCCTTGCCCTGGAAGAACTGGCAGTTCGCGCAGTTGGAACCGGCCTTGAAGGTCGGGTTGCCGGTCGCGGTCGAAGCATCCTCGGTGTAGTGCAGGGCCTTGGCGGTCGCGTCGTTGACGTCGAGATGCGGCAGGTCGTCGGCGCGACCGATGCGCGGAAGCAATGTTGCAGCGATCGGCGCGGTCGCGGCGCCGATCACGGCGATCTTGAGAAAACGGCGTCTGGCCTGGCTTTCGGCTGGGTTCGACATGGTCCACTCCTGTTGTCCTGACGATGAGCGCGCGAACCGCGCGCGTGGTACATCCGCCCTTCCGTGTATCGAGAGCCGCATGAGCTTAGCGCGGCTCCCTGCACGAGGCACGCCTCTGCGCACCTTTGCCGCACCCGCGGCGCCCGGAGGCTGGCACCGCCAGGATGACCATGTGATGAAGGCGCTGCCATCCGGCTCGGGTATAGTTGCAGGTCCCCAGGTCGCCCCTTTCGGCAAGACACCATCGACATGCAATCCATCGATCGGGTCCAACTCGAATCCTGCGCGCGCCAGATCGCCGACGCCGGCCGCGAACTCGGCGCACTCGGCTGGACGCCGGCGACCAGCAGCAACTTCTCGATGCGTCTCGATGCCGGCCACGCCGCGGTGACGATCTCGGGCCGCGACAAGGGCCGGCTCGACATCGACGACATCATGGTCGTCGATCTCGAAGGGCGCGCGGTCGGCACCGACGCCCGCCCTTCGGCGGAAACCGCGCTGCACACGCAGCTCTATCGCCGCTTTCCCGGCGCCGGCGCGGTGCTGCACACGCATTCGCGCACGCAGACGGTCGCCTCGCGGCTGTTTGCCGGTCGCGGCGTGATCCGCCTCGAAGGCTGGGAGCTGCAGAAGGCGATCGCCGGCACCACGACCCACGAAAGCGTGCTCGACGTGCCGGTATTCCCGAACGCGCAGGACATGAGCGTGCTGGTACGCGCGGTCGATGCCTGGCTCGACGCCGGCAAGCCGCTGCACGGCTACTTGATCGACGGTCACGGCATCTACACTTGGGGACGCGACATGCCCGAGACGCGCCGCCACCTGGAGGCGTTCGAATTCCTGCTGGGCTGCGAACTGGACCTGCTGCGTCTGCGAGGTGAAAGTGGCCTGCAACGCCCATTTTGAAAGCGGCTCGCTCGGCCTCGCGGCGCTGAGCTTGCCCCTCACTCGGCCTGTAGCAACCGCTACAGGCCTCGCTCCGGGCCCGCGCCCATCCCCGCGATTCCTTCGCGATCCATCTTCCAAAATGAACGTCGCAGGCCACACATGAGCCGACTACGCATCTACGACGAAGACAACGGCATCGCGCCGCGCTCCACGCATGCGGAACACGCTGATATCGCCCGTGAACTCGCCGCGGTCGGCGTGCGCTTCGAGCAATGGGAGGCGTCGAAGCCGGTCGTGCCCGGCGCGAGCCAGGACGAAGTGATCGCCGCCTACCGCGGCGACATCGATCGCCTGATGCGCGAGGAAGGCTATCAGGCGGTCGACGTGATCAGCCTGAAGCCGGACCATCCGGAGCGCGCCACGCTGCGCCGGAAATTCCTGAGCGAACATACGCACAGCGAGGACGAGGTGCGCTTCTTCGTCGCCGGCGCCGGCCAGTTCACGCTGCATATCGCGGGCAAGGTCTACGAGGTGCTCTGCGAGAGCGGCGACCTGATCGGCGTGCCGGACCGGACGCGGCACTGGTTCGACATGAGCGAATCACCCTACTTCATTGCGATCCGCCTGTTCACGAACAAGGAAGGCTGGGTTGCCGAGTTCACCGGTGAAGACATCGCGGAACGCTTTCCGCGCATGTCACCGCACCGCTCCGCACAGGCGGCCTGAGCATGGCGTATCTGGACGAGTCGCTCGCGGCCGGCGAAACCATCGTCGCGCGTTTCGCGCTGCACTGGACCGCGAAATGGCAGCTCATCGTGTTTCTCATCCTCGCGATCCCGACGTTCGGCCTTGCGCTGCTCGCCGCGCTCTACGAATGGATCCGCCTGCGCTCGATCGAACAGGGCGTGACGAACCGCCGTGTCGTGCGCAAGACCGGCATCCTCAGCCGCGAAACCGAGGAACTCCGGCTTGCGTCGATCGAGACGATCGACCTGCACCAGAGCGCCTGGGGCCGCCTGTTCGGTTTCGGCGACGTGGTGCTGACCGGCCGCGGCGAGAGCTCGATGATCTTCTCGCGCCTTGCGGCGCCGCTGGAGGCCAAGCGTGCGATCGAAAGTGCCTACGCGGCGAACGTCGAGGCGGCGCGCACGCAAACATCTGCCCATGCATCGTAGGAGCGGCTTCAGCCGCGATGCTCTTTTCGTCGCGACACCAGACCAAGAGCATCGCGGCTGAAGCCGCTCCTACAATTCCCACAGCCGCTCACCATGATCACCACCATCCTCACCGACATCGAAGGCACGACCAGCTCGATCAGCTTCGTCAAGGACGTGCTGTTTCCGTATGCGCGCGAGCGCCTGCCCGCCTTCGTGGTCACGCATGCGGACGAACCCGACGTGCAGCACTGGTTGCACGAAGCGGCCCGGGAAGCCGGCCTGGTCTCGGCGACGCAGCAGGAAATCATCGACCTGCTGATCTCGTGGATCGACGCCGACCGCAAGTCGACCGCGCTGAAGGCGCTGCAGGGCATGATCTGGAAGGATGGCTACACCAACGGCGAATACACCGCGCATGTCTATCCGGAAGTGCCGGCGCGGCTGCGCGCGTGGCATGCCGAGGGCCGACGCCTGTACGTCTATTCGTCCGGTTCGGTACCGGCGCAGAAGCTGTTCTTCGGCCACACCGACGCGGGCGACCT
The DNA here is from genome assembly GCF_039523175.1 of Dokdonella soli. Classification (NCBI taxonomy): domain Bacteria; kingdom Pseudomonadati; phylum Pseudomonadota; class Gammaproteobacteria; order Lysobacterales; family Rhodanobacteraceae; genus Dokdonella; species Dokdonella soli. The sequence continues at coordinate 25,610 of NZ_BAAAEU010000008.1, read as the reverse complement.
GGCTCCGCTGTTCTCCGGCTGGTTCGATACCGAAACCGGTCCCAAGCGCGACGCGGAGTCGTATCGGCGCATCGCCGCCGCGGTCGGCACGCCCGCGGACACGATCCTGTTCCTGTCCGACATCGTCGAGGAACTCGACGCGGCCCGCGCCGCCGGCCTTCAGACGACCCTGCTTGCGCGCGCGCCATCGCCGTGTCCGTCGCACTGCACGCACCGCTGCGTGGCCGACTTCGACGCGGTCGAGGCACACTGAGCAACGCCTGCTGTGATGGACGCCATGCAGGACCCTCTGATCCGGGCGCTGTGGATCGCCTGGGGTCTGTACTGGCTGATCGCCGCGCGCGGCACCAAGGCCAGCACGCGCGTCGAATCGTCCGCATCGCGCGCCTCGCATCTCGTGCCGCTCGCGATCGCGGCGCTGCTGCTCTGGCTGCGGACGCCGCCGGATTGCTTCCTCTGCGGCCGCATCCTGCCGGCCACATCGACGACATACTTCTCGGGTGTCGCGGTGATCGCGGTCGGTCTCGCGTTCTCGATCTGGGCCCGCGTACACCTCGGCCGCAACTGGAGCGGCGTCGTGACGCTGAAGGAAAACCACGAACTGGTACGCAGCGGCCCGTACGCGCTGGTACGCCATCCGATCTACACCGGCCTGCTGCTCGGCTTCGTCGGCACCGCGATCGCGCGCGGCGAATGGCGTGGCGTGCTCGCGGTCGCGATGGCCTTCGTGGCCTTGTGGCGGAAACTGCGCCTCGAGGAGCGCTGGATGATCGAGACCTTCGGTGACGCCTATCTGCGCTACCGCGCCGAGGTGGCGGCGCTGATCCCGTTCTTGCTTTAAGAACCGCCCCGCGCCGTTCGTGCTGAGGTATCGAAGCACGAGCGGCCCACAGACACGCGCCCCTCCACGCGTCTTTCCGGCAGACCGCAACCAGCCGATAATTGCGTCATCGGCCGCACGGATCGCGGTGCGTAACCCACCCCCTGATCGGTATTCCGTGAAACGACTCCTTGCGACGCTACTGGACGGCCTGCGCGCCGCTTTCCTGCGCCATCCGCGCGGCACGGTCCTCACCGCCAGTGCCGGCGTGTACGTGGCGCTGGTCGCCGTCTACCTTGCGGTTTCGTTCGGCATGGAGCTGGTCGATACCCCCCCGCCTTGGCGGCTCGATCCGGCCGGCATCTCGACCGTGCTGGCCGATTCGCTGCTGACCCTGGTCGCGACATGGCTGCTCGCAACGCTCGCGCAGCGTCGCGACATCGTCTGGGGCGCGGCCGCGATCCTGCTCGCGGCCACGATCGCGACGGCCGCGGTCATCCACTGGCCGCTCGCGTACACCGCGAGTGCGCTGCTGCAACACGACCACGCGGTACTCGCGTTGCTGCTCGAACTGGTTTCGCGTGCGTGGTGGTTCCTGGTCCTGCTCGTGTTCGCGCACTGGCTCGCCCCACGCGGACTCGCACGCGCGCTGGCCGGCGCATTGCTCGCGTACGCGATCTCCGCGGCCGCCTGGTGGTGGCTGCCGGCGGCGCCATTGCTGGAGTCCGCACCGGCATCGGACGAGGTCGCCGAGGACACGAACGCAGCCGATACGACCGAACCGGACGCCGACGCGAACCCGGCAGCCCATGAAGACGACGAAGCCGCGCAGCCCGGCTTCGACGCCGAGGAAGTGATGTTCAACCAGCGCACGCTGCTCGATGCTTCGCTCGCGAAGCTCAAGCCACGGATGCCGGGCAAAACCAACCTCTACGCGATCGCGTTCGCAGGCGACGCCGACCAGGATGTGTTCCGCAACGAGGCGGAATACGCCGAGCGCCTGTTCGCGCAGCGCTTCGATGCCGACGGTTACGTGCTCGTGCTCGAAAACAACGCCGCAACCGTGGCGACGCGACCACTCGCGACCTGGACCAACCTGCACCACGCGCTCGACGCGATCGCGAAGAAGATGGACCCGGCCCAGGACATCCTGCTGGTCTACCTGACCACGCACGGTTCCGAGGACCACCAGCTGCTGGTCGATCTCGATCCGCTGCCGCTCGACCAGATCGAACCGGTGGATCTTGCCGACGCGCTGAAGACCGAGCCCGGCATTCGCTGGAAAGTGCTGGTGGTCAACGCGTGCTATTCGGGCGGCTTTGTCGATGCACTGCGCGACGATTCGACGATGGTGATCACCTCGGCGCGTGCGGACCGCACTTCGTTCGGCTGTGGCGCGGACTCGGACATCACCTGGTTCGGCAAGGCGTTTCTCGTCGAGGCACTGAACAAGACGACCTCGCTGCGCGAAGCGTTCGATCTGGCGAAGCGCGCCGTAGGCAGCTGGGAAGCGGCCGGCAAGAACGAGCCTTCCGAACCGCAGATAGCGAGCTCGCACAGCATCGAGGCAAAGCTGGCCGATTGGCGCAAGCAGTTGCCCGCCCAGCCAGCCGTACCGTTCACGCCGGCCGCGGCGTCGACCACCGCGCGCTGACACAACGCTCTGAAGCCCTCTCCCCCAAGCTTCGCTTGGGGGGGAGAGGGTTGGGTGAGGGGGCGAAACCACGCGCTGGAATGAAGCTGCGATTTTGCACGCTCCAGAAGCGGTGCGTTTCGATGAAGGCACTGCACGCGGCAATGGCGCGTCCTGCATGAAGTCCTGCCCCCTCACCCCAACCCTCTCCCCCAACGGTGAAGCCGTTGGAGGGGAGAGGGAGTACAGCGGGTTTCAGCCACGCTGCGGCCGCGCCGATTTTTATGCGGCTTTTATGCAGCCGCGCCAATTCCCTACGCGCCGCTTATGCGGCGACGCCTATCGTGGTGCCCTTGCGATCGAGGGGCTACGTCGTGGATATCGTCTATCTGATCCTGCTTGTCGTGCTGGTCGGCCTGACCGCCAGCTACCTCTGGCTGTGCGGACGCCTGGAGGAACGCCGATGAGCGCCCTCTATGGACTCGCTGCACTGATCGCGCTGGCGCTGGCGGTCTATCTCACGATCGCGCTGCTGAAACCGGAGTGGTTCGAATGACCACGAACGACTTCCTGCAACTCGGCCTCTACCTGGTTGCCCTGCTCGCGCTGGTGAAGCCGCTCGGCGCGTACATGGCACTGGTGTTCGCCGACGCACCGAACCGCATCACCCGGTTTGGTGCGCCTGTCGAACGCGTGCTCTACCGCGTCGCCGGGATCCGCGCGGACGAGGACATGGGCTGGAAACGCTACGCGCTGGCCATGCTCGTGTTCAATGTCGCCGGCCTGCTCGTCGTGTACCTGCTGCAACGCGTGCAGCAATGGCTACCACTCAATCCTCAGGGTTTCGGCGCGGTCACGCCGGATTCGGCGATGAACACCGCGATCAGCTTCGCGACCAACACGAACTGGCAGGGTTACGGCGGCGAATCGACGATGAGCTACCTGACCCAGATGCTCGGCCTCAGCGTACAGAACTTCCTGTCCGCGGCGACCGGCGTCGCCGTGCTGATCGCATTGATCCGCGGCTTCGTGCGCAGGACCGCGCAGGGCATCGGCAACTTCTGGGTGGATATGACGCGCTGCACGCTGTACGTGCTGCTGCCGCTGTCGCTCGTGCTCGCACTGCTGCTGACCTGGCAGGGCGTTCCGCAGGATTTCAAGCCGTACGCAGACGTGCCGCTGCTGCAGCCGACCACGCAGACCGAAACGGTCAAGGACGCGGCGGGCAACGCGGTCAAGGACAGCGCCGGCAAGGATGTGACGAAAGAGACGCCGGTCACGGCGCAGTCGCTGCCACTCGGCCCCGCCGCTTCGCAGATCGCGATCAAGCAGCTCGGCACCAACGGCGGCGGCTACTACAACGCGAACTCGGCGCATCCGTACGAGAACCCGACACCGCTCAGCAACTTCCTCGAAGTGCTGGCGATCCTGCTGATTCCGGCTGCACTCTGCTACACCTTCGGCACCATGGTCGGCGATCGCCGCCAGGGCTGGGCGTTGCTGGCGACGATGCTGGTGATCTTCGTGCCCCTGCTGCTCGCCTGCACGGCCGCAGAACAAGCCGGCAATCCGGCGCTGGCCGCAACGAGCGCCGATCAAGTGGCGTCGGCCGTGCAGGCGGGCGGCAACATGGAAGGCAAGGAGGTGCGTTTCGGCATCGTGAACTCGACCCTGTGGGCGACCGCGACGACCGCCGCCTCGGACGGCTCGGTGAACGCGTCTCACGACTCGTTCACTCCGCTCGGCGGACTCGTGCCGATGTGGCTGCTGCAGCTCGGCGAAGTGATCTTCGGCGGTGTCGGCAGCGGACTCTACGGCCTGCTCGCGTTCGCCGTGGTCGCGGTGTTCATCGCCGGGCTGATGGTCGGAAGGACGCCCGAGTACCTCGGCAAGAAGATCGAGGCCTACGAGATGAAGATGGCGAGCCTGGTCGTGCTGATCCCCTGCGCGCTGGTCGTCGTCGGCACCGCGATCGCCGTGCTTGCGCCGGCCGGCCTCGCCGCCATCGCGAATCCCGGCATCCACGGCTTCAGCGAGATCCTCTATGCGCTGTCGTCTGCCTCAAACAACAATGGCAGCGCGTTCGGAGGGTTGTCGGCGACCACGCCGTTCTGGAACGTTCTGCTCGGCATCTGCATGTTCCTCGCACGCTTCCCGCTGGCGATCGGCATGCTCGCGATCGCCGGGTCGCTGGCGGCCAAGAAGCACGTGCCCGCATCGGCCGGCACGCTGCCGACGCACACGCCGCTGTTCATCGTGCTGCTCGCCAGCACCGTGATCGTGATCGGCGCACTCACCTTCCTGCCCGCACTCGCACTCGGCCCGATCGCCGAGCAGCTCATGGCTTCCGGACGCTAGACATGACATCGACCACTCTTCATGCACGTGCATTGAGCCGGGATTTGATCGCTCCCGCGATCGCAGACGCGTTCCGCAAGCTGTCGCCGCGACGGCAGTTCCGCAATCCGGTGATGTTCGTCGTGTTCGTCTGCAGCGTGCTGACGACCGGACTGTGGGCGCAGGCGCTCGCAGGCCACGGCGAAGCGCCGGCCGCGTTCATCTTCTGGGTCGCGATCTGGTTGTGGTTTACGCTGGTCTTCGCGAACTTCGCGGAAGCGATCGCCGAAGGGCGCGGCAAGGCGCAGGCGCAGGCGTTGCGTGGCGCCCGGCGTGACGTCATCGCCAAGAAACTGGCGGCGCCCAAGCGCGATGCCGGTGTGGTGTTCACCTCTGCAGCCGAACTGCGCGTTGGCGACCACGTGCTGATCGAGGCGGGCGATACCGTGCCCGGTGACGGCGAGGTCATCGATGGCGCCGCCTCGGTCGACGAAAGCGCCGTAACGGGAGAATCAGCGCCCGTCATCCGCGAATCCGGCGGCGACCGCAGCTCGGTCACCGGCAGCACCCGCGTGCTGTCGGACTGGCTGGTCGTGCGCATCGCCAGCAATCCCGGCGAGAGTTTCCTCGATCGCATGATCGCGATGGTCGAGGGCGCGAGCCGGCGCAAGACGCCGAACGAAATCGCGCTGACGATCCTGCTCGCCAAGTTCACGCTGATCTTCCTGCTCGCCTGCGCGACGTTGCTGCCGTACTCGCTGTACGCGGTGAGTGCCGCCGGCCATGGCAGCCCGGTCACGATCACCGTGCTGGTCGCGCTGCTGGTCTGCCTGATCCCGACCACGATCGGCGGCCTGCTCTCGGCGATCGGCATCGCCGGCATGGACCGCATGATCCAGGCCAACGTGATCGCGATGTCCGGCCGCGCGGTCGAAGCCGCCGGCGACGTGGATGTTCTGCTGTTGGATAAAACCGGCACGATCACGCTCGGCAACCGCCAGGCCGTCGCGCTGCATGCGGCGCCTGGGGTGTCCACGAGCGCGCTCGCCGACGCGGCGCAGCTCGCTTCGCTGGCCGACGAGACACCGGAAGGTCGCAGCATCGTCGTGCTCGCCAAGGAGAAGTTCGGCCTGCGCGAACGCGCCCTGCACGAGCTGGATGCGCACTTCGTGCCGTTCTCCGCACAGACACGCATGAGCGGCGTCGACATGCATGCGCGTGCAGGCGAACCGAATGGACACAGCCGAATCATTCGCAAGGGCGCGATCGATGCGGTCCGCAACCACCTTGCCGCGCGCGGCGCGACGCTGCCGACGACGGTCGTCAAGGTTGCCGAAGACATCGCGCGCAAGGGCGGCACGCCGCTGCTCGTGGTTGAGGACGCCCGCGCGCTCGGCGTGATCGAACTCAAGGACATCGTCAAGGGCGGCATCCGCGAGCGCTTCGCGGAGCTGCGCCGGATGGGCATCAAGACGATCATGATCACCGGCGACAATCCGCTGACTGCCGCGTCGATCGCGGCTGAGGCCGGCGTCGACGACTACCTCGCCGAGGCGACGCCGGAAGCGAAACTGAAACTGATCCGCGACATCCAGGCCGAAGGGCGGCTCGTCGCGATGTGCGGCGACGGCACCAACGATGCGCCGGCGCTGGCGCAGGCCGACGTTGCGGTCGCGATGAACAGCGGCACGCAGGCGGCGAAAGAGGCCGGCAACATGGTCGACCTCGACTCGAACCCGACCAAGCTGATCGAGGTCGTCGAGATCGGCAAACAGATGCTGATCACGCGCGGCGCGCTGACGACATTCTCGATCGCGAACGACGTCGCCAAGTATTTCGCGATCATCCCGGCCGCGTTCGCCGGCACCTACCCGGCGCTGAACGCGCTCAACGTGATGCACCTGGCGACGCCGCAGAGCGCGATCCTGTCCGCGGTGATCTTCAATGCGCTGATCATCGTGTTCCTGATCCCGCTCGCACTGAAGGGCGTGCGCTACCGCGCGGTCGGCGCCGGCGAGCTGCTGCGCCGCAATCTGCTGGTCTACGGCGTCACCGGGCTCGTCGTGCCGTTCGTCGGTATCAAACTCATCGATTGGCTGCTGGTCCTGTGCGGACTGGCATAAGGAACCTCGAACATGCGTACCCATCTGTTGCGTACTGTTGCATCTGCGGAAACGGAGCCGGCTGCCGATACCGGCCATGCGGTGAACGATGATCGCTACGGCGCGCGTGCCGTGCTGATGAATCCCGCCCCATCCGCGCCGACCACCGATAATGTGGCGACGGACTCCGAAAACGAGGACCGCTACTACCTCGGCGGATATGCTGGCATCTGACCCGTGTCGCTCGACCTGCCCCATCAAGAATTCATAGAAACTCAAGGACATTCATCCATGACACGCATGTTCCTAACCGTCGCCACATGCCGACAGAAGCTGGCCGCCGCGCTGGCGCTCGCGTGCCTGCCAGCCGCAGGCGTAGCGTCGGCGCAGACAGCCGACGCACAAGCCGCACCGGCAAGCACGGCACCGACGGCAGGGTCGAGCAGCGACTGCTCGTCGAACTTCTTCTCGCGGCTCGCCGCCGCGTATCGCGAGGACGCCAATCCCGCGCCGGCCGATCCGAACGCGCCGGCGACGCCGCGCCGCGCGATGGACTCGCCATTCAGCTCACCGCCGTTTCCGTCCGCGGAATGGCAGCTCGGTGGCGTCGCCTATCCGATCGGCGTACCGAACGAGAATTCGCAGTATCCGCTCGAGAAGGCGCTCGGTTGCACCGGCTTGGGTCACTGGATGCAGGACCACCGCATCGAGGTCTATGGCTGGATCAATCCCTCGATGAACCTCAGCTCATCCAGCAAAAGCAATTTCCCACTGGCGTACGCGACACGTCCCAATCGCGTCGAGTTCGACCAGTTCCTGCTGCGCTTCGAACGCATCCCCGACACCGTGCAGACCGACCACATCGACTGGGGCTTCCACTTCGATAACCTGTACGGTTACGACTACCACTACACGACCATGAAGGGCGTTCTCAGCAACCAGCTGCTGAACAACCCGAATCCGAACCAGGCGCTCGCCGGCAAGATCTACGGCTACGACCCGATGCTGTTTTACGGCGACGTGTACATTCCGTGGGTCGCGCAAGGCATGGTCGTGCGCGTCGGCCGCTGGCTGTCGCTGCCGGACATCGAGGCGCAGTTCTCGCCGAACAACTACCTGCTCACGCACTCGATCCTCTACACGGCCGATCCCTACACGCAGATGGGCGTGATGACGACGACCAAGCTCAATGACCAGTGGACCGTGCAGCTCGGCATCAACGGCAGCAACGATGTCGCGATCTGGAACCACTCCGCGCGACCGTCGCTGCAAGCCTGCGTGCGCTGGGTCTCGGCCGACAACAACGACATGCTCTATCCCTGCGTCAACAACTGGAACAAGTCCGACTACAACTACAACAACGTGCAGATGTACGTGATGACCTGGGGCCATCGCTTCAGTCCGAACGTGCATATCCTGACCGAGGCCTACCGCATGTATGGCCGCAACATCCCGGGCTTCGGCGCGAACGGCGGCCCGGGAACCGCGGGCGAGTTCGGCATCGTCAACTACCTCAACGTCCAGTTGAATCCGGCCAACATGATCTCGTTCCGCAACGAGTGGTACGACGACGAGAAGGGTCAGCGCTTCGGCTATGCGACGCACTACAGCAGCCACACGCTGGGCATGACGCATTGGGTCTCGCAGGACATCGAGGTTCGCCCCGAGATCCGCTATGAGCATTCCTACGACGTGGCGGCCTACGACAACGGCAGGAAGAGCAACCAGACCACCGCCCTGCTCGACCTGATCCTGCATTTCTGAGGTGGAGACCACCATGCGTACGCTGCTTCGCAATGCTCTGGTTCTGCTGCTCGTACTGACCGTTCTGACCGGCATGGCCTATCCGCTCGTCGTCACCGGGATCGCCCAGGTGCTGTTCCCGCACGCGGCGAACGGCAGCCTGATCGTGCACGACGGCAAGCCGCTCGGCTCGGAATTGATCGGCCAGCCATTCTCGGATCCGAAGTATTTCTGGAGCCGGCCGTCCGCGACCACGCCGTTCGCGGATAATTCCGCCTCGTCCGGTGCATCGAATCTCGGCCCGACCAATCTGGCACTGACCGATGCGGTGAAGCAGCGCATCACCGCGCTGCGCGCCGCCGATCCCGGCAATACCGCACCGGTCCCTGTCGATCTGGTCACCGCGTCCGGCAGCGGGCTCGATCCGCACATCTCGCAGGCTGCGGCCACGTATCAGGTGCAGCGCGTCGCGCGCGTGCGCGGCCTCGCACCCGTGCAGGTCGCAGCGCTGGTCGCGCAAGCCACCGAAGGACGCCAGTTCGGAGTACTCGGCGAACCACGCGTAAACGTCCTCAAGTTGAATTTCGCGCTGGACGGCCAATGAGGCCGCAACTGGGGCGCGGGACCGGCGGACAACGTAGGTCGGGCTGAGCGCCAGCGATGCCCGACGCACCCACCCGCATGAGTCGGGCTTCCTTCGTCAGCCCGACCTACGGAGATAGCCACGCCACTTGCGATTGCCGCATGATGGTGGCCACAGCGAACGCATCTCCATGCCTTCCACCGATCCAGAACGCCGCCCCGATCCCGACGCACTGCTCGCGCGTGTGCAGCACGAGGAGTCGCGTGCGCATCAAGGCCGCCTGAAGATCTTCTTCGGCGCGACCGCCGGCGTCGGCAAGAGCTATGCGATGCTCGAGGCCGCGCGTCGCCAGCGCGCGGATGGCGTCGATGTCGTCGTCGGCTATGTCGAATTGCATGGCCGGCCGGAGACCGAGGCGCTGCTCGAAGGCCTCGAGGTTCTGCCGCCGATGCGCCTCGAGCATCGCGGCCTCGTACTGACGGAATTCGACCTCGACGCCGCGCTCGCGCGCCACCCACAACTTCTTCTGGTCGACGAACTCGCGCACAGCAACCATCCCGGCGCGCGTCATCCGAAGCGCTGGATGGACATCAAGGAGCTGCTGGACGCCGGCATCGACGTCTACACGACGGTGAACGTGCAGCATCTGGAGAGCCTCAAGGACATCGTTGCGCAGATCACCGGCGTCGACGTGCGCGAGACCGTGCCGGACCGCGTGTTCACCGAAGCCGACGAGGTCGAACTCGTCGACCTGCCACCGGATGAGCTGCTCGAACGCCTTGCCGAGGGCAAGGTCTACGTGCCGGACAAGGCACGCCAGGCCGCGCAGGCGTTCTTCCGCAAGGGCAACCTGATCGCGCTGCGCCAACTCGCGCTGCGTTCAACCGCCGAGCGTGTCGACGCAGCGATGCGCGAATACCGCGACCGTCACGCGATTACGCAGCCATGGGCAGCCGGCGAACGCCTGCTGGTCTGCGTCGGACCCGATCCGCTGTCGGCGCGGCTGGTGCGTTCGGCACGGCGCATGGCCACCGCGCTGAATGCGCAATGGCTCGCGGTCTACGTGGAGACGCCGGCGCTGGCGCGTCTGCCGCAGGCCGCGCGCGATCCGATCCTGCAGACGCTGAAACTGGCCGAGCAGCTCGGCGCGGAGACCGCGAACCTGAGCGGCGAAAGCGTCGCCGCGACGGTGCTCGACTTCGCGCGTCGGCGCAACGTCAGCAAGATCGTCGTCGGCAAGCCGGTCCGCAGTGGCTGGCGCGATCGTCTCAAGGGTTCCCTGGTCGACGAGTTGATCCGCCGCAGCGGCGCGATCGATGTCTATGTGATCACGGCCGAGCCAGGCACCGATACCCGCACGCCGGCGCGCGCCTTTCATCGCAGCAGCCGCTGGCCGGCCTACCTCAAGAGCATCGCCGTGGTGGCGCTCGCGACCCTGATCTGCACGCAGATGAGCGGGCTCTTCGAACGCACCAACATCGTCATGGTGTATCTGCTCGGCACGGTACTGGTCGCCGCGCGCTTCGGGCGTGGGCCGTCGGTGCTGGCCGCGGTGCTCAGCGTCGGCCTGTTCGATTTTCTGTTCGTGCCGCCGATCTATTCGTTCGCCGTTTCGGACACGCAGTACGTGATCACGTTCGGGGTGATGTTGACCACCGCGCTGCTGATCAGCCATCTCGCCGCGCTCGGCAAGCGCCAGGCCTCGGTCGCGCGCCAGCGCGAACGCCGCAGTGCGGAGCTCTACGCGCTGAGCCGCGAGCTGGCGCGCCGGCGCACACTGGAGGAACTGGCGAAATTCCTCTGCCGCCACGTCGTCGCGAGTGTCGATGGCGAGGCGGCCGTGCTGCTGCCGGATGCGGACGGCAAGATCCAGGATCCGACTCATTTTTGTGACCGCGGCGTCGAACGCGCGGAGTCGAACCTCGCGCGCTATCCGGTGCCGGGCAACGATCTGGGCATCGCACAGTGGGCTTACGACCATCGCCAGAAGGCCGGCCTCGCCACCGACACGCTGGCCAGCGCCGGCGCGATCTACCTGCCGTTGAATGCTCTCAAGCGCTGCATCGGCGTGCTCGGCTTGCGTCCGCGCGATGCGCGGCAGCTGCAGACGCCCGAGCAGATGCATCTGGTCGAGGCGCTGGTCAACCAGGCCGCCGTAGCGATGGAGCGTGTGCAACTCGCCGAGGCCGCGCGCGAGGCTGGCGTGCAGGTCGAATCCGAGCGCCTGCGCAACGTACTTCTGAGCGCGATCTCGCACGACTTTCGCACGCCGCTGGCGACCATCATCGGCTCCGCATCGACCCTGCGCGACAGTGCGCCCGGCCGCCTCGACGAGGCTCAGCGCGCAACCCTGCTCGACACGCTGCTGCACGAGGCCGGGCGCATGAACCGGCTGATCGGCAATCTGCTCGACCTGACCCGGCTCAGCGAAGGCCGCATCGAGCTGCGCCGCGACTGGTTCGCCATCGATGAAGTGATCGGCGCCGTGCTGGCGCGGCTGCGTGACCTGCTGGCTCACCATCCGGTCACGTTGCATCTCGCCGACGACCTGCCGCTGGTCCAGGGCGACGAGGTGATGATCGAGCAGGTGCTGTCGAACCTGCTCGAGAACGTCGCACGGCATACGCCGGATGGCGCGGCAGTCGAGCTGTCCGCAGGCGTTGTCGGCGACGCGATCGAGGTCACGCTGCGCGACCACGGCCCCGGCTTCAGCGCTGGCGATGAGGCACGTGTGTTCGAAAAATTCCATCAGGCACGGCCGGAAGGCGCACAGAGCGGCTTCGGACTCGGACTGGCGATCTGCAAGGCGATCGTGGAAGCACATGGTGGCACGATCAGCGCCATCAACGCGCGCGGCGGCGGCGCCGAATTCCGCTTCACGCTGCCGCTGCATCCCGATTCGACCGGGCCCGACCCGACATGACGACGCCGCGCGCAAACCTGTTGCTGATCGAGGACGACCCGCAGATCCAGCGCTTCCTCACGACCGCGCTGGAGGCGCACGGCTACACGCTCGCGATCGCCGGCACTGGCGCGGAAGGACTGAAACTTGCCGCGCTGCGCCAGCCGGACATGCTGATCGTCGATCTCGGCCTGCCCGACATGCCGGGGCTGGACGTGATCCAGCGCGTGCGCGAGTGGTATGCGCGTCCGCTGCTGGTGCTGTCGGCACGCGATCGCGAGGCGGACAAGGTCGCTGCGCTCGATCTCGGCGCCGACGACTACCTGACCAAGCCGTTCGGCATCGGCGAGTTGCTGGCGCGGCTGCGCGTGATGGAGCGGCACCTGGCCGGACGCAGCGGCAACGACGATGCGCGCCTGCGCATCGGCGACGTCGTGCTCGATCTCGCCGCACGGCGCGTCCTTCGCAACGGCGAAGACGTTCATCTGACACCGATCGAGTACCAGTTGCTGACGACGCTGGCGCGGCACCGCGGCAAGGTGCTGACGCATCGCCTACTGCTGCGCGAGGTATGGGGCGCCGCGCACACGGAATCGCCTCACTACCTGCGCATCTACATGCGCGCTCTGCGCCGCAAGATCGAAGCCGATCCCGCGCAGCCGCGCCTGCTGCTGACCGAAATCGGCGTGGGCTACCGGCTGCTCGATGCGCCACTCGGCAGCGACGTGCCTGCAGCCGACTGAGATCGCTGCCCCCAGGAAAAAGCCGCGCTATTCATTAAATTCCATAGGGCTCGAAGCCGTCGGCAAAAATCAGGTCGCCGCTGTTGTAGGCCTGACGCGTGCTTTCGATCAGGCCTTGTGAGCCGTTCCCATCACCGGACGAGAGTTGCCCCTGCGCGCGCAGATAAAACGTATTGCCGACTGCGGGAAGCAGCAGCCCGCTGTAGCGCCAACCGCCAGCGATCCGGCTCACCGTGCCCAGCCAGGCACAGAAACTACTTTTCGACGAGCACAACAGGTCTGGTGGCAGCGCCAATTCCGGTGACGTGCCGGAGCGCAGCCAAGTCACCGTATTGCCACTGAGCGTCAGCGACTGCAATGCCGCCTCCCGCTGAGAGAGTCGGGCAATGTGGTTTCGGGCTGTGTAGATGTAATGGCCATTGACGATGATCACGTTGAACTTCGTGAATGCGCCACCGATGACCAACTTGCCATCGGCTTGAAGCGCCAGCGCCTCAACACTGTTGTTCGCTTGCAGGTCGGGAAACGTGGCGTCCAAGTTGCCGTCGGCACTGAGTCGCGCGATGGAACTGCGAGCTGCCCCGCTCACGACAGCGAAGGAGCCGCCCAACGCCACCTTGCCGTCGGCTTGCAACGCCAGCGCGTACACGGCTTTATCCGCGTCCGGGTGGAACGCGATATCCAGATTACCGTCGGCATTGAGCCGCGCGATGCGATTGCGCGTCGACCCGCCCGTCCCACCGTCGATCGAGGTAAAGTTTCCACCCAACACCATCTTGCCGTCGGCTTGCAGCGCCAGCGCGAACACGGGGCCGTTCGCATTCGGGTCGAATGCGGTATCCAGGCTGCCGTCGGGATTGAGCCGCGCAATACGGTTGCGCGTGTACGCGCCGACTTGGGTGAAGTTGCCGCCGGCCACGATCTTGCCATCGGTTTGCAGCGCCAGCGCGAGCACGGAGTCAAAGACTCCGCCTACGCCCGGGTTGACGAACGCGATATCCAGGCCGCCGTCGGTATTGAGCCGCGCGATGTGGTGGCGGAGCGTCCCGCCGATCGTGGTGAAGTTGCCGCCCAGCACCAGTTTGCCGTCGGGTTGCAGGGCCAATGCGTACACGTCGCTGTCCGCGCCGCCTGCGCCCGGGTTGAAACCGATGTCAACGCTACCGTCGGTGTTCAAGCGCGCAATCCGGTTGCACGCGCACGCTCCGACTTGAGTGAAGGAACCACCGATCAGGATCTTGCCATCGGCTTGTTGCGCGAGCGCGGCGACGTGGCCGTTCACCTGCGGCTGGAACGTGGTGTCCAGGCTGCCGTCGGGATTGAGCCGCGCGATGTAGTTGCGCGTCGTCCCGCCTGTCCCGCCGTCGATCAAAGTGAAGTCTCCGCCCAGCACCAACCCGCCGTCGGCTTGCTGCATCAACGCGTACACATTGCCGTTCGCATTCGGGTCGAAGTCGGTTTCCGTGCTGCCGTCGGCATTGAGCCGCGCGATACGGTTGCGCGGCGTTCCACCGATCGCATCAAAGAAACCGCCCAGCATCAGCTTGTTGTCGGCTTGCTGCGCCAGCGCAATCACGGCGTAGTTCGCACTTGGGTTGAATCCTGTTTCCAAGCTGCCATCGGCATGCAGCCGTGCGACATTGTTACGGATCGACCCGCCCGTCCCGCCGTCGATCAAGGTGAAATCGCCGCCCAGCACCAACTGGCCGTTTGCTTGCAGCGCCAGCGCGTGTACGGCTGGGCCGGACATGCTTCCGCCGCTCACGTTCGGGTTGAACGTGCTGTCCACGGTGCTGTCGAGATTGAGCCGAGCAACGCAATTGCGGGGCTGACCACGGACACTGGTGAATTTACCGCCGACCAGCAGCTTGCCGTCGGCTTGCTGCGCGAGTGCATACACGACGTCGTTCGCATACGCGCCAAACGTGCTATCCGGGCTGCCGTCGGCGTTGAGCCGCACGAGGCGCGGGTGGAATCCCCCGACAAACGTAAAGTAGCCACCAGCAACGATCTTGCCATCCGCTTGTAGCGTCAGCGCGAGCACGGTGCTGTCCGCGTTCGGGTCGACGAAGGTCATATCCAGGCTGCCGTCGGGATTGAGCCGAGCAACGTGGTTGCGGGTCGTTCCTCCCGTACCGCCATCGATCGAGGTGAAGTCACCACCCAGCACCAGCTTGCCGTCTGTTTGCAGCGCGAGCGCGCGCACAACGTTGTTCGCATTCGGATTGAACGCAGCATCCACGCTGCCGTCGGGATTGAGTCGCGCGATGTTGTTGCGCGCGTAAGTGCCAACTTTGGTGAAGCTGCCGCCGATCAGGATCTTGCCATCGGTTTGCAGCGCGAGTGCGTACACGGTTCCATTGACCACGGGGTTGGCAAGCGTGAAGTCCAGGCTGCCATCGGGCCACAGACGCGCCAGGTGGGGGCGGGACTGCCCAGCAATGTTGATGAAGTCACCAGCGGCCACGAGTTTGCCGTCGGCTTGCACGGCCAGTGCCCATACCGCGTTGTCGGCGTTCGGGTCGAAGCCGTCATTGACCTTCTGTGCGAACGCCGGAGCGATCGCGAGGCCGAACAGCCATGCGCAGACGAGCACGATGGTCCGATGAACGACGGTGTGATGGGACCAGCAGGGCAATAGCATTGAGCACCTCTGCGAATCACGTCCGGATACATCGTCCCCGCCGGAGTCGAATACGTCGGCTCCCACAGGAGCTAAAGAGAATCCGCGATCAAGCTCTCGTCGAGCGCTCATCACCGCTGGCAATTCACCATGAGGATGCGGGTGTGCTCGGCGTACTCAGCAGGTTCGCTGATTACTACAAACGCGGTACGGTGGTACCGACTGACATCGCGGCGACTGCGAGGGGGCGAATGTTCTCCGATGCCCCGACCGTGATGACGGTCTTCGCTGCGCTGGGAGCGGTCACCGTTGCAGGCAACGCACGCTCACTCGCGGAGGAGACGTACTGGCGCGCGTAGCGCGAACACGACGATCTGCTCGTCACGCCAGACCGGGAGGCCGAGCTTCGCGGTGACATTCGCAGTGCAGGCGACCATGTCCGGCCATTCGACCGGGAACGGATAATCCTTGCCCGGCGGCAGCGTCCACGGCTGCTGTCGCATGACCAGGTAGTCGGCACCGTAGGTAGCGCCGTCGAGGATGTCGGCGAGCTTCACCATGCGGCGGAAGCGCGCGCCCGTCGCGGTGTACGGATATTCGTCCCAGTCGCCGACGCCGCAGACCGGCGAGGCGAGCGCGAACTTGACGTTCTGGCGATGGATCTTCTGGTACCACGGATCCGGCACCAGGTTCGACTGCGCGCGCGCCGGTGTCTCGATCACGGTCACGCTGCCTGGTGGCTTCTTCGCGAGATCGAGGTAGAACGGCGACACCGGCCCGAGCTGCAGCAAGGTCGCGTAAGGGTTCGTGCGCACGTCGTAGTCGAACTGGAAGATCTCGTGATCCATGAACTGGTTCGGTGTGTAGTACCAGCCCGGCAGCGGCCCCGCCATGAACAACGCGCCGATGCCGAGCGACGCAAGCGCAGTCCCGGCGACCTGCGGACGTACGCGTTCCAGCACGCCGATGAAACCCTCCGCGACGTACAGCAGCAGGAACGGCAGGATCGGCGCCGCGTAGCGCACCAGCACCGGCGCGTGCTGGATCCAGGCCGGTCGCGCGGCGCAGATCACGAGCAGGCCAACGGCAGTTGCGCTCAGCGTCAGCGCGACGAGATCCCGATCGCGTTGCCACATCCGCCAGACACCGAACGCGAGCAACGCGAACAGCAGCATGCACAGCCACGCATCCGCGATGCCGAACTGCATCAGCAGCGTGCGGTACAGGCTCTGCGCCGTTGCGCTGTTCGCACCGGCCTTGGCCGCCATCGCGCCCCAGTCGTTGAGCAGCGGCGGCGCCAGCACGATCGCGAGCGGAACCACGGTGGCGACGCCGAGCCCGACCATCGCGAGCAACGAGCGCCACGCGGTTGCTCGTGACGAATTGCGCAGGACGCCGCGCAACGCGCCGATGCCGTAGTACGCGAACGGCCACAGCGTGAACACCAACGACAGCAGATGCATCCAGCCCGCCACGAACGTCGCGGCAACGTACAACGCTGCCCACGCGCGACGGTACCCGCGCCGTGCCTGCCAGTTGCGGAACGCGGTGATCGCGACGAACCCGAGCAGCGCGACCAGCGCGTACGGTCGCGCGGTACGACTGAAGTAGATCAGCGTCGGCGAGATCGCGAGCAGGCCGGTCCAGACCGCGCGCGTTGGCAGCGAGACCACCCGGCGCAGCAGCCACGGCGCGACGAGCAGCAACGCGATCCCGGCCAGCAGCAGCGGCAGATGCATCGACCACTCGCTGAGCGCCGCATGGTCGTACAACCAGCGGTAGTACAGGGTCAGCGGGATGCAGTAGTCGGCGAGTCCGAAGTGGCCCGCAATGCCATCTCCATCGACGCGAATCAGCATGCGCACCGAGTGCCATTCATCGTCGAGCAGCATCTGTGCGCGCAGCTGATACCCGCGCAGGATTGCGCCGGAGACGATCGCCACGAACATCAGCGCGAGCCATGGCCACGCATCGCCCCACGCCCGCGGAGTTCGGCCTTGCGGAAAATGCGGAAGCCGCGATGCTTCAGCCGAGCGCGAAGCACGCGCGCCGCGGCTGCCGCCGCTCCGATTGTTCACGCCGCGGATGCCTTCGTCGATGCGTCAGTCGGCTGCAGGCGCAACGCCGCATCGCGTGAGAAGAGTTCAGAACGCAGCAGCTTCCACTTCCACAGGCGATAAACGAGCGCAGTCCACAGCACACCGAAACCGTACACGACCGAACGGCGGAAATTGATCTCGCTCGCATCCGCGAAATACTTGGTCGGACAGGAGATCTCGCCAATGCGCTGATCGAACGCGAGCGCCTGCACCAGCATCTGGTTGTCGAACACGAAATCGTCGGAATTCGCGGCGAGTGGCAGGGTCTCGAGCACGCTGCGCGAGAATGCGCGATAGCCGCTGTGGAACTCGGAGAGCTTGGAACCGGCAAGCACGTTCTCGAGCGCGGTCAGCACACGGTTGAAGAAATACTTGTAGCGCGGCATGCCGCCGGCGATCGCAGTGTTGCCGAGGATGCGCGAGCCGATCACCACGTCGTAGACATCGGACGCAACCATCGCCGCCATCGCGGTGATCAGGCGCGGCTCGTACTGGTAATCCGGGTGCAGCATCACCACGATGTCGGCGCCCTCGGCCAACGCGAGTGCGTAGCAGGTCTTCTGGTTGCCGCCATAGCCACGGTTCGCCGGGTGCCGATGCGTCGTGATGCCGAGCCGCTGCGCGACTGCGACCGTGGCATCGTCACTGGCGTCGTCGACCAGCAACACGGAATCGACGATGTCGTGCGGGATCGCTGCGTAGCACGCTTCCAGCGTCTTTTCGGCGTGATACGCCGGCATCACGACGACGATTTTCTTTCCATGGAGCATGGGCGGCGGGAGCGTCGATGACAAAGGTTTGCACAGGCTGACGTGCCTATGCGGGCACGTCAGCGCCCGGCACGGGCGACCGCGAATTCTAGCATCGTCGGGCGCGATGGCCGGCCGGTGCGGACATCAGACTGGCCCGGTCGCAACCTCGATCTCGCCACCGAGCGCCGCCTTCTTGAAGCGCGCGTAGTCGGCCTCGTTCTGGTCCGCATAGGCATGGGCGAAGTCGGCCATGCAGGCATCGAAATGCCGCCCGCGACCGAGGTAGGCGGCGATAGCCGCTGCCGGCCCCGAACGCGCGTGCGCGTTGGCCAGCACCGTGCCGCAGACCAGCGCGTATTCGGCCATCTGGCGCGCGTCGAAACGCTCGATCAGCGGCTTCAGTTTCGCGTCGTTGAGCTGGCGCACATAGAAATGGCGTTCCGCAGAACCCGGGCACCAGCCCAGGAACACGTCACTCGCCGCCTGCATCAAACGTTGCCCGACCACGACACGCTGGCCGTGGTCACCATAGCGGCTCTTTCCGGCATGCGCCTCCAGGACAGAACGGCGCGCCTCCTTGACCTGCAACAGCAGTGTGTCGTCCTTGCCGGCGACGAACAGCGCAACCGCGCACAAGGTGCCGACGCTGCCGACGCCGACCACCTTGATCGCCAGATCGGCGAGACGGTAGCGATCGAACAACACACGGCGCTCGTCAGCCAGCGACTCGCGGTAGCGCTTGAGTGCGGCACCGAGCAGGCGCCGAAGATGCTGGTCGTGCGCTCCCTTGAGGTGGTAGAGCAGCGGCGGGTGGTCGACCAGCGCAAGCCCGCTGCCGGAGCGCACGTGGCGCACCGGCACATGTGACTCGACGTGCGCATCGGCGAGCGCCTGGCGCACGTCGCGGCGTGCGAACTCGAAGATCGTCGGGTCGCCGGTGATCGAGGGCAGCGCATCGAGATCGACCCGTGCATACCAGACCTGCAGCGCGGTTTCCCCGGCCACGGCATGCATGCGCTCGCGGTAACCACGCACCGCGCTCTCGACGATCTCGCGGCTTCGCGCCTCGCCGATACCGTTGCCGCGCGAGGCCACGACGAAACCCGCGGCAAGACGCTTGAGATCCCATTCCCACGGCGCCGGCAAGGTCTCATCGAAATCGTTGACGTCGAACAGCAAGCGCCGTTCCGGCGTCGCGAATCCGCCGAAGTTCGCCGGATGGCAGTCGCCTCCGGCCTGCACGCGCAGGCCAGTGACCGGCGTGCGCGCCAAGTCCGCCCCCATGATCGCGGCACCGCCGCGGTAGAACGCGAACGGCGACTGCAGCATGCGCGCGTGGCGGATCGGCAGCAGTTCGGCGACGCGACCGCGTTCCGATTCGCGCAGGATGCCCAGCACGTCGCGTCCGCGCGTCGCGACCTTCCAGTCGGCGTGCGCCTTGCGCGGAGCGTGCTGGCGCAAGGCGCGGCCCTGCTCGCGCAGATTGAGCGGAGGTTGCGTCGAGGCCTTGGATGCGCGCCTGGAAGCGTTTTTTCGCGAAGAAGCCATCGGATTTCCCACCTCGGCAGCAGCCCCGCGAGAGCATAGGGCCAATGCCGGCAGCGACTCCAGCGATACTTTCCTGCGATAATTCTTGCCCGCCGGTGCAAGGCAACGGCCGCATAGCTCAGCGAGTGGCGAACTGAGCGCTTGCGCGATGTCCTGGCATTGCGCGAGAAGCGAGCCGGTGAGGCAGGAATGCCGATCGGATGCCGCACCATGGATGGATCTGCGCGAGACTTTTCAATCGGCCCCGTAGCTCAGCTGGATAGAGCGCGCCCCTCCTAAGGGCGAGGTCGCCCGTTCGAATCGGGCCGGGGTCGCCAGAACCTGCACGCTTCATGGCCGGCCGTCGGTCGACCATGAAACCCGAGCGTCGAATCCGGCAAATCGCGCTGACGTTGGTGACGTTCAAGCGCGAAATCGATGCCTACACGCAATTTAAGCAACACCAACTGCCCGCCCTTTTTGCGACAGCAGATGGAAATTCTTCAAAAAATACACTAACGTGCGAATCGCTTCGTACGTAACCATTCGGTGTTTGGGTACCTTGGACACGATCGCCGAGGGAATGCAGGCGCTGGGCAGTTCTGGCACATATCCTGCAAGCCCTGCGTACCCTCCAGGCACAAGGGCGCAGCCATGGTCCGCGTCATCGAGATGCCAGTCGAACGCTTGTCCGACCACGAACTCGGCATACGTCAGTGGGAAGCCGTCATGTCCTGTGGCTACGGCTCGCCGGAACACCAGTGGCTGGAGCGTGAAATCCTGCGCAGAACGCCGAGTCAGAACGGGGAAAAGAAAGGGAAATAGGGGCTGATCCCTATTCCTTCCTCGGGAAGCAGCGATCTATGGCACTGAATTTGCTGGACGACAGAGCCGGGCGTGTCCTAGATTCTGCGTAAACGGGCCCTGGCAGGAAGCTGCCGCATAGGCCGGAGACACGATGACAACACGCAGATAGGCAACCTTGCCCACGCAGGAAGATGTCTCATGTCCATATCAAAGTTCGCACGTAGCATCGCGCTGATTTGCTCGCTATCGCCGCTGACTGCCATCGCCGCCAGCAGCGGCAGTTGCAATTACCACGGTACGAAAATCGCGGTCATCGATGGCATCGCCTATCACAAACCCGTATTCGACAAGCTGCAGCCCGCCATTGCGCTCGCGTCGGTCAAACTCGATACCGCTAAAATCGCTGCATCGGGCGATAGCGACAAAGCGCTACGCGAGCAGGTGTCCAACCTGCAAGACGGTCTTGTGCAACTCAGCTTGTCAGACAGAGGTGTTGACGACATCAGAGGCTACTTTCCGGACGCCCATAGCGTGCAGGACAACGCCTTGATGTACCCCGACAAGAGAATCGGCGAGTTGAAACTCGCGCGCAGCGACGCCAAAGGTATTGCGGGCAGCTTCACGCTCAAAGCCAGCAAGCCCGATGATCTTTCCTGCGATCTCAAATTCGATCTGAGCTATAGCGGATTTCACACAAAGGACTGATACGCCGCGCACCCTCGCGGCAACACCCAGCGCAGTGGCCAGATGGGTTTTCGACGAACTCATGATTGCTGATGCGATCCTCGAGCGGATCGCGCATAAACGCGCACAAGATCGCGCTTATGAGCATCAAACGCGCGTGTACCGCGCTTTCCGTCGAAACGTCCCTGCCGATGCGAATGGTCGAAAACGGGGTCCGAAACCGGGTTAGCGAAATCCGGAGGCAGAGTGCACTTCTCCAGTGCCGCCTGCCTTTCATGGCCTGCCGATCTTCGCCGGGCCCGATGTGTAGAGGAACACGGGCGAGATCAAGACGGCTGCCTGGCCATGACTGCAGAAACGCGGGTCAGAGTGCAGTTTCAGGGAAAGTCGACTCTGACCCTGTTTTATCGCGGTGATGGAGCTGCCGTCTCCGCCGGGCCACTGTGGAACGATTCGTTGGGCATGGACTAACCGCCCCTGTCCGTTGGGCCGATCTGCGCCAACAGCCAATCGCGAAACGCCACGCCGTTCTGCGTGAGCGTGGCCTTCGCCGGCCACACGAAGTAGTACGAATACTGCGAGGCGGCTGCGATTGCGGGAAACAAGCGCACGACGGCACCGCTGGCCAGTTCACGCTCGGCAATGCTTTGCCTGGTCAGCGCGATCCCGCTGCCATCGATCGCCGCCTGCAGGGCGAGGCTCGCATCACCGAAATCGAGTCGGCGTTTGCCGCGTGGAAGCGCGGCATCCGCTGCAGCAAACCAGCGCTCCCAGCCTTCCGGATCGCTCTCCAGCCACGCCCAATCCTTGAGGTCGCTGATCTGCCGCGCCTTCTTTCCGCGCAGCAGGCGCGGGCTGCATACCGGAAACAGTGCGTCGTGCATGAACAACTCCGCCTGCAGGTTCGGCCACTGGCCCGTACCGAACCGGATGGCCAAGTCGACCTCATCGCGCAGGAAATCCGCATGCGCAGTCGTCGAGCGGATCGTCAGATCCAGACCCGGATGCCGATCGACGAAGAGGCCTATGCGCGGCATCAGCCAGCGCGCAGCGAACGAGGGCAGCACGCTGACGGTCAGCCGATTCCGCTGTCCGCGACGCAGGGCATCGGCGGCTTCGCCCATCGAAGTCAGCGCGGCCGAGACATGCTGGGAAAGAAACGCGCCCTCGCGAGTCAGCGTCACTTGACGCTTGCCGTTGCGCACGAAAAGGCGAACGCCGAGATATTCCTCGAGAGCCTTGATCTGGTGGCTGATCGCACTCGGCGTCAGATGAATGTCTTCGGCCGCGCGCGAAAAACTGTTGAGCCGCGCGGCGGCTTCGAACGCGCGGAGGGTCGTCAGCGGCGGAAGTCCTGCGCCCATTATTGTGAATCTCATTAAAAATACTTGATAGCAATCATCGCTTGCACATGTACGCGGATATGCCTAGTTTTTCGCACATTCCGCGCATCTACTCACGAGCCATAGATGAATGTAACTCATGTCATGAGCCTTTTGCTCCGCACCGCCGTGCGTGCCCTGGCAGCCACCGAGCCGAACAGCGATGAATCTCTCTAGCCTGGCCCTGTTTGCAGCCGCCCTCGCCGCCGCATGCGCGATCCCCGGACCGGCGACGACGGCCGTCGTCGCACGCGTCTTGTCGCAGGGGTTGTCCGGTGCATGGCCACTCTGCGCCGGCCTGCTGTTGGGCGACCTGCTCTGGTGCGGGGCTTCGATGTTCGGCGCCGGCGCGCGCTTGGCGCAGACCCAGCCGCTGGCGCTCATGTTGCGCTACGCAGGTGCGGCGTACCTGGCGTGGCTCGCATGGAAACTATGGAACACGCTGCCGGCGGCGACAGCGACCGAAACCGGCGACTCGGGTGCCGCGCGCGCGATGCTGGGTGGACTGGCGATCGCGCTGACCAATCCGAAAACCATGCTGTTCTATCTCGCGCTGCTGCCGACGATCATCGACGGCGGCGACGCAACGCCGCTCGAATTCGCGTTGCCCGCACTCACGATAACGATCGTCTACGGCAGCGTGTTGATGGCGTATGCGCTGGCGGCCACGGCCGCGCGCTCGCGGCTCCACTCTCCACGACAGGCGTGGCGCATCCGTCGCGCATCCGGCGTCGTGATCGCATCCACGGCGCTGCTGATCGTCATGCGCTGACCTTCTACTCCGAACCATCCATCTGAACCGAGGACGACATCATGGCTCCGCAATACCTGATCATCGCCGCCAGCCTGTTCATGGCGAGCTTGCCTATCTGTGCGGCAGGGCTGGATTGCAAAACGCAGCATACGCCGAACCAGAAGAAGGACGACGACACGATCCGGCGCATCGAGCACGATTGGCTCGCGGCCGAATATCACGGCAATGCGGAGTTTCTCGACTGCCTGCTGGCACAGGGTTACGCGGTGATCGTGTCGAAGAGCAACGCGATCCGCGCAAAGAGCGAGTTGTTGGCCCATGTCGCGCAAAATAAAGGCAAGGACCCGCAGATCCCGCCGCTGCAAACGACGGTCGTCATCAACGGCGACTTCGCGACCGCGTACTCGTCCATGAAGACGCATGACAAGAACGGCGAGCCCTCCGAATCCCGCTTCGTGGACTCCTACTTCTTCAAGGACGGCGTCTGGCACGCCTTTGGCGGCGTCGATCTGTAGCGACCTGCAAACTCGACAGCCGGAGCATACGCTGCGCGACAGGTTCTTCGGCCGTGCGACGCCGACTCGAATCGGCAGACCGCTGCGATCAGATGCGCCCTCTACCCCGTTTCGACTTCGCAGGCATCCCCAGTACGTCATCCAGCGTGGCAATGATCGCCAGCCCTGCTTCCTCGCGGACCAGGACTATCGCCGCTACCTGCGCGGCCTGCAGGAAGCGTCGCTTGCTCGCGACTGCGGTGGCCGACAGCCGGTGCTGCGCGAGGTTAACGAGAGCGGCGGCAGCTAAGGCAGCAGACTGACCGGCGACAACGCGTCAACAAAAGAGCCCCGCCGAAGCGGGGCTCGGAAGGCTTTGCTGCTGGATCGATCGAACGTGCGTTGGGGTTCGCTGGCTCACCCCAACCTACCGCGCTACCTCATCGAGCCATTGCGGCGGAAGGGGCGTAGCTATTCCCGCCGACTCTGATTCGCAAGAAACTCTTCGCAACTGCTGACGGAAAGCGATTGCGGAACAACGTCAGTTCGCTCTTCGTACGGATCGGGCCGCATCTTCTCCGACATGAAAGTCACTTCCTTTACGTCGCACACAACGTTAGAGCCACGCGGTTGCTTTAGAATCAATATCGCATAGGCCACCGTGTATTCGACGCGCGCAGTGCCATGACAATCGTCGAAATCGTGGAGTCGGCGTTGGCCGTAAACCCACGACGCGATACGCAAATCATCGGATTTTTCAACCCTGTCAGGCCGCCCGAGATACCTGACTGCCTTGTCGATCCCGAGCATTCCTTCCGTTCTCAACGATGACAAATCGTCAACGATATTTCTCTCCTGCATGGGAGAGAATCGAGTATCCCAAGCATGAGGTTTGCAATCGCCATCGTTCGCCAATGCGGACTGCGCGGAAAGGCAAATTGTTAAGAGCACCATTCGCTGCTTATCCATGCGGTCTACCCCATCTTATTTTGCAATTGAAGCACTGTTGCTCAATATACAAACTTCGATCTTCGCTGCCCCTATTGTACGTGCCAGCTCCGGTCCGGTTCATATGATTGGCTTCATGAGCCAGAAGAGCTGGTAAATTGCAGCAGTTTCCCGCAAGACCTCCCGAAGTTATTGAGATGTGATTCGGCTTGTCGGGTGGAGCTTGACCGCAGAGATCGGGGCCGTACATCCCGACGGCCACCACCAAGTCATAGGTGGCACTACTCAAGTTCCTCTGAATCTCTGAGCGATCATCCTCGGTAAGACAATACCTCTCGTTTCCCGGATAGCAATAACAACTCGAGCATTTCTTCATAACCTCAATTGCCGTATTTATTGCATCCTCCATTTTCTTCTTCTGATCTGGCGCAAAATCGTTGAATTCTGCCAATCCAAATCTATCGTAAGTGTATAACGGGCGTGACTTCACGTAAGAGTACGTCGAAGGCCCGTCACCTAAACCAATCGGATCGCTCTCGATGTAGCGGCCGGTGGCGGACTCATAATCACGC
Organism: Dokdonella soli; assembly: GCF_039523175.1. Taxonomy (NCBI): domain Bacteria; kingdom Pseudomonadati; phylum Pseudomonadota; class Gammaproteobacteria; order Lysobacterales; family Rhodanobacteraceae; genus Dokdonella; species Dokdonella soli. Next base: position 105 of record NZ_BAAAEU010000008.1, on the reverse strand, counting down.
TGATAGTTGTAGTTCAACCCGGTTTCAGCATCAAAGTACTGACCGGGCAACCGTACCCTTGACGCGACTCTGCGCCGACGACGGTGGGTCGCCTCGATGCAGCGC
>NZ_BAAAEU010000007.1:228955-312166 GCF_039523175.1 Dokdonella soli | reverse complement strand
GCGCGGTACGGTGTCCAAGGTGTTCCGTGCACCGACGGTCACCAACATCTTCGGCGGCGCCGCAGCCGACGCTCCGAAGATCTCGCGGGATCCCTGCAACTTCACCGCACCGACGGCGACGACCCCGAATCCGAACGCGAGCAATCCGGCGTGCCTTGGCGTGCCGGCGCTGGGTTCGTTTGCGAACGAAGACGTCCGCCAGGCGCTGCAGCTCAACGCGATCGCGTCGGGCGCCCAGTTTGCGCATCAGTCGATCGGTCCGGAGTTCGGCAAGTCGTTCGACTTCGGCGTGGTGTACGACCCGCATTGGCTGGAAGGCCTGTCGGTCAGCGCCGATATCTGGCGTCTGTACTTGAAGAACAACATCACCGGCGTCGGCGCACAGAGCGTGATTGACCTGTGCTTCGCCGGTCAGACCCGGTACTGCCCGCTGATCCAACGCTTCACCAGTGGTCCGAGCCAGGGTCAGATCCAGCTCATCACCGAGCCGACCAACAACCTCGGCCGCGTGGACGTGGGCGGTGTCGACTTCGCCGGCAACTACCGCCTGCCCGAGACCGCGTTCGGTCGCTTCAAGGTGGGCATCAACGCGACCTACATGAAGAAGTACGACGTGGAAACCGCTCCGGGTTTCGGCGTTGCCAACTCGGTCTATCACTACGCCGGTCACTTCATGAACTACGGCTCGGCGCAGGCGTCGGCCTGTCCGGGGGCGGGCGGTGGCATCTGCCTGTTCCCGCGCTGGCGCGCACAGACCAGTGTTGGCTGGCAGATGGGTCCGTTCGATGCATCGTGGGCGATGCGCTATGTCGGCCGCTTCCGCATGGGCTCGCAGGCGAAGTCGCAGGACACCCATCCGTACGGTTCGGGCAACCCGTCGCTGGACGGCCTGTTCACCGACTTCGGTGCGACGGTCTACAACGACATCCAGTTCGGCTACAACCTCGAAGCGCTGAACACGCGCATCGACGTCGGCATCAACAACGTGGCCGACAAGCAGCCGCCGTTCCTGTACGCGAACAACACGCTGAACGCGAACACCGATCCCAGCGACTTTGACCTGCTGGGCCGCTACTACTTCGGTCGCGTGACGGTCAAGTTCTAAGATCGATTGCACTGTAAGCTTGAGGGCCGCGCGGGTGACCGCGCGGCCATTTTTTTTGATGACGATGATGAGCGCTCCCGATCTGACCACGATTTCCGAAGCGATCCGCACAGGCGACTGGGCCGAGACCGAGCGCCGTGTGCAGGCGCAGCTGGCTGACTTTCCGCAAGACGAGAACCTGCTGACGATGTTCGCGATCAGCCTGCAGATGCAGGACAGGATCGCCGAATCCGTCGACGCCTATGCGCATCTGACCCGTCTGTTCCCAGACAACGGCGAGCACTGGGGCAACTACGCGACGGCCTTGCGCGAGCAGGGGCAACTGGAGCAGTCGGCCGCGGCTTACGCGAATGCAATCCGCTTCGCTCCGGGAGATGCGGGCCACCTGATCAATTTCGCGCTGCTGCAGCTGCAGCAGCATGATTTCGTCGAAGCGCGTGAGACCGCACTGAAGGCCTATGCGATCGATCCGGCTTCAGCGAGGATCTGCATTCACACCGCGCGCGCCTGCCAGTCCTGCCGGGAATACGACGAAGCCGAGAAGCTGCTGAAGCCCTGGCGGCAGTGGCTGCCGCTCGAGGACGAGCTGCAGCAGGAGCTGGGTGACCTGCTGCTCGCTATCGGCGACGGCGCCGCCGCGATGATCCTGCTGGAGGATCTGGTAAGGCGCGCACCGGGCAACGTGTTGGCGCTGATCCATCTGGCCTCCGCCTACGAACGCCTCAACCGCCTGCCGGAAGCCGAGGCCACGCTGGGGCAGATAGCCGCGATGCGCGCCGATATCACCGACGCGGCACAGATGGAGCTGGCGCACGTGCTGGCGAAGATCGCGCAGCGCAGCGGCGACCTCGCCGAGGCGCGCGCGATCCTCGAGAGCGCGGGCGCGCGCGGTGAGCGCGACTTCGCCTATTACTTCAATCTCGCCGAGATCTACGCCAAGCAGGGCGACACCGGACGCGTGATGCAGACCCTGCTGGTCGCGCACGAGCTGCAGGTTGAGGAGCTCAAGAAGTTCATCCCGAAGCGCTTCGAGCCGGGCGCGGCGATCATTCCCACCACGGTTCCGCGCGTCAGTGATGCGGAGTTCCGCGCATGGCCGCGGCTCACCGCGCCGGATGCGAAGCAATCACCGGTCTTCATCGTCGGATTCCCGCGTTCGGGCACGACCTTGCTCGAGCAGATGCTCGATGCCCATCCGGGTCTGCAATCGATGGACGAGAATCCGTTCTTCAACAACCTTTCGGACCAGTTGGCCGATGACGGCGTCTTCGTGCCCGAGGATATCCACCGGCTGGGCCAGGCCGATTGCGACGAGTTGCGCAAACGCTATCTGGGCATGGTCTGCGACGCGATTCCGCGAAAATGGGATACGCAACTCGTCGACAAGAATCCGTTGAACATGGTGTGGCTGCCGCTGATCCATCGCCTGTTCCCCGACGCGAAGTTCATCCTCGCGCTGCGCCACCCCTGCGACGTGATCCTGAGCTGCTACATGCAGAATTTCCGTTCGACCGTGCTCGCCGCGGCGTGCGCGAGCCTCGAACGGCTGGCCACAGCGTATGTCGATTCGATGCGGAACTGGCTGCACCATGCCGGCGTGTTCAAGCCGAGCGTGTTGACCGTCCGCTACGAGGATATCGTCGCGGACGTCTCCGCGCAGGCGGCGCAGATCGGTCGTTTTCTCGAGCTCGGCGATGCCTCGCCACTGCTCCGCTTCGATGAGCACGCGCGCAACAAGGGCTTCATCGGGACGCCGAGCTATACCCAGGTCATCCAGCCGGTCAACACGAAGGGGCTGAACCGCTGGCTGCGCTACAGGGACTACATCGAACCGGTGTTGCCGATCCTCGAACCGATGCTTCAGTACTGGGGGTATTCCGCCGAGTCAAATGTCGGTGTGACCTCCGCCCCCGTGTCCTGACGCTGCCCGCGTGATGAACGAATCAATGCCATGTGGCATTGATTCAACACGCGATCGAAGCGTGTTCAGGAATCCAACGGCATTCCGAGCGCCATGCGCAAAGGATTGAGCAGGCGGCCGTAGCGTGCGGCGCGCGCGGTGTCGCGCCGCAGCGGTTCACGCACCTGCATCGCGCTCGGCGAGCGCACGTCGCGGCGCGTCTTGTGGAACTCGAGACAGGCCGGCTCGAACGGCAGGCCGCAGAAATCCAGCAGCGCGCGAATCCGCTCCTCCGGCCGGGCGATGAGTTCCTCGTAGACGCTCTCGAGCACATGTCCAGAGTGCAGCGCCAGCCAATGGCGCAGGCTGCGATCGAACTCGCGCCAGAAACCGGCCAGATCGGTGAACGTGCGCGTGTATTCGTTGTTGTCCAGATGCTGCCGATAGCAGGACAGGCAGGTCTCCAGCGGATCGCGGCGCACGCCGATGATACGTGCCGCCGGCAGCATCGCCCGGATGGCACCAATGTAGAACCAGTTGTTCGGCAGCTTGTCGGTGAACACAGGACGACGCGTGCGCCAATGCGCGGTGCGTTGCAGATAGCGCTCGCCGAGGCGTTGCCAGTCGCCGGGATTCGCCGCGTCGACCCAGTGCGGGAACGGCTGTTGGCGCCGCCGTGACTCCTCGGCGAGCACCAGCGGCAGATCCGGCAGTTCGCCGGCGCCTTCCACACGCGAGTGTGAAGCGAGAATCTGCTCGATCAGCGTGGAGCCGGAGCGCGGCAGACTGACGATGAAAACCGCTTCGGCGCCGAGCGTCCGATCCGCTCCTGCCGGGGGCGGCGTGAAGGCCGCCGTGATCGCGGCGATGTGGGCGGAAAAGGCGACGCTGTCCCAGTGCCGGCGCCGGCGCGCGATCGCGTTCGCGCGTTCCAGCGCGGCCAGCGATTCGGCATAGCGCCCGTGATCGTCGAGCGCCTTGGCGAACGCGAAACCCATCGCGATCAGGTCGTCATCGCTCGCTCGTGGGTCGGCGAGAGCGGATTGCAGACGCGCGGTGTCGGCTTCGGAGAAGCGCATCGTCTTGAGGTCGGCGAGCCCCCACCACGCCATCCCGGCATGTGGCGACTCGGCGATGATGCGGCGATATCCGGCTTCCGCTTCGGCAGCGCGATCGCTGACGCGCAGCATGTCGGCAAGCAGCGCTCGCGCGTCTGCGTGGCCAGGGGCGAGCGCGACGGCCTTCCTCAGCGCGTCGACAGCATCGTCGTGACGAACACAGCGAGTCAGCATCACACCCAGGTTGTACCAGGCCACCGCAAGGTCTGGCTGCAGTTCGCAGCAACGGCGCAGCGCGGCGATCGCGTCATCGAATTCGCCCGCGGCGCCGAGCACCGTTCCCAGCGTGTTGTAGTAAAGGGCATCGTGCGGACGCTGCGAGATCGCGCGCCGCATCGAATCGGCGGCTTCCCGATGCTGCCCGCGCTGGCTCTGGATGCCGGCCTGCAGACGCAGGATTTCGGGATGGTCAGGATAGGCGGCCGCGATGCCTGAAAGCTGTCGGTCCGCCTCATCGACCCGGCCCGCCTCGAGGGCCTGCGCCACTGCGATCACCTGTGGAATCGCGGTCTGGGCAAGGCCATGCAGGCGCGGCACCGGGGCTGCGTGGTTCGTCATCGGGGCATTGGGATAAACGCGAAGGAACGGCAGTTTACGCGCTGTCCTGTCGCGATTCCCATGCGGTCGGGCCCCCGCGATGGAACGAGTCGATCCGCTGGCGCCCAGCAGGGCGCCGGGACTCAATAGTTGCCGACGTCGAACGTATCAGCCATCGGCACATCGGCGCCTTCGGCGAGGCGGATCTTGAGCGCGAGGCCATCGCGCGAATCGGCGTGGTTGAGCGCCTCCTCGAGTTCGATCTTGCCGGACTTGTAGAGCGCGTACAGCGACTGGTCGAAGGTCTGCATGCCTTCCTCCAGACTGCGGTCCATCGCTTCCTTGACCTCGTGGATCTGGCCGCGGCGCAGCAGGTCGCGGATATGCGGCGTATTGATCAATACCTCGACCGCGGGCAGGCGGTGGCCGTCCTTGCCCATCACCAGGCGCTGGCTGATCACCGCTTTCAGGTTCAGCGCGACGTTCATCAGGATGTTCTTGTGCGCGGCTTCCGGGAAGAAGTTGAGGATGCGCTCGATGGTCTGGTCGGCATTGTTCGAGTGCAGGGTCGCCAGGCACAGGTGACCGGTTTCGGAAAACGTGATCGCGGCCTCCATCGTGTCCGCATCGCGGATCTCGCCGATCAGGATCACGTCCGGCGCTTCGCGCATCGCGTTCTTCAGCGCCTCGTAGTAGCTGTGCGTGTCGAGGCCGACCTCACGCTGGTTGACCACGGACTTCTTGTGCCGGTACAGGTATTCGATCGGGTCCTCGATGGTCAGGATATGGCCCGAAGTGTTTGCGTTGCGGTGATCGATCATCGAAGCCAGCGTCGTCGACTTGCCCGAGCCGGTCGCGCCAACCAGCAACACCAGGCCGCGCGGCTCCATGATGATGTGCTTGAACAGCGGTGGCAGACGCAGTTGCTCGATCGTCGGGATCTCGCTCTTGATCGCGCGGATCACCATGCCGACTTCGCCGCGCTGCTTGAACACGTTGATGCGGAAGCGGCCGGCGTCCTTCACCGCGATCGCCATGTTCAGCTCGAGGTTCTTCTCGAACTGCGGCACCTGGCCCTCGTCCATCAGCGAGTAGGCGATCTTCTTGACCATGCCACTCGGCATGCCGGTGTTGCCGAGCGGAAACAGCTTGCCTTCGACCTTGATGTTCACCGGCGCGCCGGTGGTCAGGAACATGTCCGACGCACCTTTCTCGGTCATCAATTTGAGGAAGTAGCCGATGTCCATCGGATTTCTCGCTGCGGTTTCGGTTGGGCGGGTTCGGGTGCCGTCGCGGCCGGGCCGGCGTGCCGGTCCGATGGCACGACGCTAGATCGCGATTGCCAAATCGGGCAGCCCGTTCACACAATACGACAACTTCGGATTTTGACACGAATGGCCATGCAGCTTATGACACCTCGTTGGCGAAAAATCCATGCGCTCGTCGTGGTTATCGCGGCATTGTCCGTGCAGGCCTGCGCCCCGACGCGGCCGCCGGTCGAGGATCTCGACAACGCCTCGCGCGCGCTCGGCGCCGCCCGTTCGGCCGGTGCGCCGGCCTACGCACCGGCGGAATATCGCGCGGCCGGACAGCGTTTCGATCAGGCCCAGGCCGCCGAGGGCCGCCAGGACTACGATGAGGCGATCCAGCTTGCGCACGAGTCCGCAGCCGACAGCGAACTCGCTGCCGCCAAGGCGCGGCTCGGCAAGGCACGCGAAGCCGTCCAGAAACTCAGCCAGGAGAATGCGAATCTCGATCGCGATCTGACCGAGCACGCCTCGCCGGAGGCGCAGCCATGAGCCGCTTCCATCGCCTGTCCGCCGCGGCCTTGTTGGCGCTGTGCCTGTTCGGCGCCGGCAGCGCGTCCGCGCGCAACGAGGAATACGAGCGCCTGTCCGACCAGTTCGATCGCCTCGCGTCGGATCCGGTGCTCGGCCAGCATGCGACCGCACAGATGGACCGCGCCCGCGCCGCGCTCGCGGACCTCAAGGACGCCAAGCGGCGCGATCGCGAGTACCGCGCGTATCTCGCCGAACGTCGCATCGGTGTCGCGCGTGCGAGCGCCGAAGCCGAGCAGCTCGAGCAGCAGCGCGACGCACTGCAGCGCGAGAACGACCGGCTGCAACTCGCGATCGCGCGCCGCGACGCCGCGCAGGCGCGTGCCGAACTGGAGCGCCAGCGCCTGCAGGCGCAGATCCGCACCGAGGAGGCCGAGCGCGCGCAGCGTGAAGCCGACGCGGCACGCGCCGAAGGCGAGCAGGCTTCGCAGGCCGCCGAATCCGCGCGCGCAGAAGTCGCGCAGGCAAAACGCATGGCCGATGCGCAGGCCAAAGCGGCCGCTCTCGCCAAGAAGGAGGCCGCACTCGCCGCGGCGATCAGCGGCGGAACCCCGGCGTCCGCGGACAAGCCGGCGCCGACAGCCGCGAATCGTTCCATGACGCTTCCCGAGAGCGTCTTCGTCAGCGGCAAGGCCGCGCTCGCGGCCGGATCGTCGAAGCAGATTGCGAAGGCAGTCGCGTTCGCGAATGCGGACCCCGCGCGACGTGTCCGCGTCGACGTGTCGGCAGGCGGTGATCGTGCGCTTGCACAACAGCGCGCGCAGGCGTTGCGTGACGCGCTCGTAGCGGCGGGTGCCGACGCGAAGCGGGTCACGGCAGTCGGCAGCGCCGCGAAGGCCAAACGCGTCGAGCTCGTGATTCAGTAGGCCTCGGAGCGAGGATCGGCCGCCGCGGAAGTGTCCCTCGGCGGCCTTTCAGGATGACCCGCAGGAATGTGTGGATGCGCCCACGGGGGCGTTTCGGTCGCGCTCGGCCGTGGCTTTCAAATGGCTGTTTTATAACGATAATTTCACGAATGCGTGGCGCGGCGCGGAATTGCTTCCGGCCCGCCGATGTCGTGTTGCCAAGGGAGGGGCGAAGGAGTAGCGTCTAACCCCCAGGTGGCCCGGAGTTCCTCGGAACCCACTTGGGCCAAAGCCTTGCCCATGACTGCAGCGATCGCGACAGAGGACATCACGCCCTCGGTTCTCCGAGGAACGGGTCGTGTGTCCGGACGTTTCCTGGCAGTGGCGTCCGTCCCACGGCTCGCACGCTTCATCGACCTTTCCGCATTTCCGTTCATGGCGCAGGCGGCTCTCCTTGCGGAGCCATCGCGCAATCCTGCTGTAACTCGTCCCCCGCAGCGCAGTGACGCGGCCTCCGGGTCGCGCCACTGCGCCCGCGGTCATTGCACTAGAGGAGGTCAGCCGATGTTCGAACAGAACCAGAAAGAAGTGGAAGCGTTGATGCAGAGCAATGCGGAATTCCGCAGCCTGTACCACCGCCACAGGGAGCTCGACAGCAAGGTGCGCGACGCCGAACTGGGCGTCCTGCCGATGGACGATGTCACCTTGCTCAACATGAAGAAGGAAAAGCTGCACGCGAAGGACAAGCTGACCTCGATGTGGGATTCCCACTCCGCGTCGCACTAACCCCGTCCCCATCACCCCGCAGACGCCGCGCGCATGGCCGCGGCGTCTGCAACCCGCTTCACTCGGTTATCATCCGCGAACGTCTCCGGTCGGAGACGCTTCCGCGTCCGGTCCTGACCATCAGGAGCCCGCGGCGCGACCTTCCTGCGGAGTTGGCATGACGATCCACCACAGCGTTCTCGAGCTGATCGGCCGCACGCCGATGGTCAAGGCGCAGCGCCTCGACAGCGGCGTCTGCGAGCTCTTCCTGAAGCTCGAGAATGCGAACCCCGGCGGCTCGATCAAGGACCGCATCGGTCTGTCGATGATCGAGGGCGCCGAGAAGGCCGGCAAGCTGAAACCCGGCGCGACCCTGGTCGAGGGTACCGCCGGCAACACCGGCCTCGGCCTCGCGCTCGTTGCGCAGCAGAAGGGCTATCGCCTCATCCTTGTGGTGCCCGACAAGATGAGCCGCGAGAAGATCTTCAACCTCAAGGCGATGGGCGCCGAGGTCGTGCTGACCCGCTCCGACGTCGCCAAGGGCCATCCCGAGTACTACCAGGATCTCGCCGAGCGCATCGCGCGCGAGACGCCCGGCGCGTACTTCATCAACCAGTTCGGCAATCCGGACAACCCGCTCGCGCACGAGCAGACCACCGGCCCGGAGATCTTCGAGCAGCTCGAGGGCAAGGTCGACGCGATCGTGTTCGGTTGCGGCTCGTCCGGCACGATGACCGGCTTGTCCCGCTACTTCGCGCGCGTGTCGCCGCACACCGAATTCATCCTTGCCGATCCGATCGGCTCGATCCTCGCGCAGTACATCAACGAGGGCACGCTCTCGACCAAGTCCGCGAGTTGGATGGTCGAAGGCATCGGCGAGGACTTCCTGCCGAGCATCAGCGACTTCTCGCGCGTGAAGAAAGCCTATGCGATCACCGACAAGGAAAGCTTCCTGACCGCGCGCGAGCTGTTGGCGAAGGAGGGCGTGCTCGGCGGCTCGTCGACCGGCACCCTGCTCGCCGCGGCGCTGAAATACTGCCGCGAGCAGACCACGCCCAAGCGCGTCGTCACGCTGGTCTGCGACACCGGCAACAAGTACATCTCGAAGATGTACAACGACTACTGGATGCTCGACAACGGCTTCCTCGACCGCCAGCCGACGGGCGACCTGCGCGACCTGATCCTGCGCCCGTATGCGCAGCGCGACACCGTCGTGGTCGGCCCGAACGAACTGCTGGTCACCGCCTACAACCGCATGAAGCTGTACGACGTCTCGCAGCTGCCGGTGATGGACAGCGATGCGATCGTCGGCATCCTCGACGAATCGGACCTGCTGCTGCACGTCTACGCGAACGAGGACCGCTTCCGCGATCCGGTCTCGACCGCGATGGCGACCAAGCTGCAGGTACTCGACGTGAAATCCCCGATCGAATCGTTGCTGCCGGTGTTCGACGCCGGGCATGTCGCGATCGTGATGGATGGAGCGAAATTCCTCGGGCTAATCACTCGGATAGACTTGTTGAACTATTTGAGGCGTAGGGCCAGCTAGGCGCGCCCCGACTAATGGAAATCTCACATGCTACGTTCTGAGGTGACAGGTTTTATCAACCGAATAAGGGCGCGGCTGAATCCTTCGTTTCAGCGGAATGCGCATGCGTCGCCACCGGCGCCCTCCACGCCGTCAATGGCAAAAAGTCCTTACGCCGATACGGAGGATGTGCGCTATGCATATCGCCTTCTATTAGGACGCACGCCGGATCAACAAGGCTTTGATCACTACGCGCGCCTAGTAGGAGCCGGCACATTGACACCGAGTGAAATCGCGAACGCCATACTAGGCTCAGAAGAATTCACATCTCGTCGAAACGATCAAGAGCGGCCGATCGAGGTTGCACTCAATGGCTATTCAATGTTCGTTAGGTCAATCGATCGGGATATCGGCGCATGGATTCTTCGCAATAAGATGCATGAGCCACACGTTACACAAGTTGTGCGAAACCTACTGCGGCCTGGAGATACTTTTGTCGACGTGGGTGCAAACATTGGGTATTTCACCGCATTAGCCGCGTACCTAGTTGGCCCCGACGGAAAAGTCGTCGCAGTTGAGCCAATGGACAAGAATTTGCAGCTTCTTTATGCGACGATCTTTAGCAATAAGTTCGCGCATGTCGAAATACATCCGTTCGCAGCGTCTGACGTGAATGGTTTATTGCCCATGGAAACGGGGTTTGGCACTTCAAACGGACAAGTGATTCTGACTGGCGCACGAGGTCGGCTACCAGCGATGTTTGCGCAAGCTAGGCGATTGGATGATATGTTGAGCGGATTGTCGACGATCCGGCTCCTGAAGATCGACATTGAGGGTTACGAGCTGATCGCTCTCAGCGGATTTGCTGCCGGTCTTGCCCGCCATCGCCCGCTCCTGTTGACCGAGTTCCACCCCAAATGCATGCGCGAAAATTCGATGATCGAACCCGAAGCATATCTGTCCATGCTGTTTGCCTATGGCGACGAAGTTCAAGTGCTGCATGAAAACGGAGAACAAATTGCATGCCGCGATGCGGAATCAGTTATGCGCGAATGGCGTCGTGCTGGTATGCGCATGGGTGGTGATGGAACCAATCATTTGGATTTGTTAGTAAGGCCGCGCTAATGTAATCTTCCGGTGTTGAGAAATTAGACGAATTTGGTTGCCGAATTAGGAGATCGCAATGCACAAATATAGGGCGCTCGCAGTTTTATTTTACTGCTCCAGTATTTTTGCGCAAAGCGGAACTGGTTTGACCTCCGTGGTGGACGTAGGTCAAGCGCTTTCTGTGCAATGTCCGGCTTCTGTAGGAGACGGCATATCAGACGACTCCACCGCTTTTCAATGCCACGCAGATTATCTGTCTAGTGCGGTCAACGGCTATAAAGGTGGTCGCCTCCATATCCCTGCTGGTATCTTTTACCTCTCTCGCACTTTTGTGGTTCCGGAAAACCTGATGGTGCAAGGGGTCGGGGATGGTAGCGTTTTGAGGCAAAAGCACTCGCTCCTTCAGCCGTTGGTGAAATTGCAAAGGCATTCTCAATTAAAGAACGTAAAGCTGATCCAGGAGCAGCCCGCGCCAACAGCTGGTTGGAGTCCCTATATGGACTACGACTTTCAGTTGCAGGTTGCCGGTGACGCTGTGAACGTAGAAGATATTGTGATTTTGAATCCCACTAAAGGTATTCTCGTAAGGTCCGACCGATTTCCCAATGATGACGGGGCGATAGGGCAGGTATATATAAGAAATGTCAGGGGTCAGCCGCTTTATCAAGGAATATATATGGACGGTATTCTTGATATATGCAGAATCAACGACATTCATTTCTGGCCATTTTGGTCGCTTGATCAGAACGTGACGAACTGGACCGCTAGTAATGGCTACGGGATACTAAGTTTTAGAAATGACAATCCGTTTATGTCTGAATTATTTACGTTTGGATATTTCGTTGGTATGCAGTTCGGCGTGACCCCAACACCGCTGCCTCCTGGAAATCAAGGTAATGTCGTTGGATTTACGAGTCGCGCGCGAATTTCCGGATACGATTGTGATGGCTGCACTACGGGAGTTCTCATTTCTGGTAACGGGACTAATGGAATAGAAATTGATAAAGTTCAAATATTGAGCAGAGGGCCGTATTCGTATTCGCCGATTACTATTAACGCGAGCCATGTGTCTGCCAGTATATCAAAACTCGATACTACATTATCGACTGTTAATGCTGTTCGAATCGATGGAGACTACAATTCTATTCTGATAAGCGACAGTTTAATACGCACGTGGAATGTAAACGGCTTAGGTTTCCCGGCATTTGAAATAGCGTCTGGACCAAATTCGGTTCTGCAGATTTCAAATACTTTATATGGTGATGGCCATGGGGCGCTCGTTTCTCGAGCAATACAAGGTACTGTCGTCATAAACGGTGTCACACATGCGCCTGGTGTGGTTCAGTAGCGAGGGTATTCTGGAGGCCGTTGTACAGAGAGTTCGCGCCTGATGCGCGCAGTTTAGTTGCTAATCATTGCATTCTCAGCGCGCGCAACGATGATGGTGGTGGCATAGCATCGGTAAGTTAGATAGTGGATAAATTATGAAGCAGATGAGAGCCCGCGCTTTAGGCACCCGCGCCATCCACGCCGGCCAGAGCCCCGATCCGTCCACCGGTGCGATCATGGTGCCGATCTATGCGACCTCGACCTACGTGCAGCAGAGCCCCGGCGTGCACAAGGGTTACGAGTATTCGCGTACGCAGAATCCGACGCGCATGGCCTATGAGCGCTGCGTTGCCGATCTCGAAGGCGGTCGTCAGGGCTATGCGTTCGCGTCGGGTCTTGCGGCCGCGAGCACGGTCCTCGACCTGCTCGATTCCGGTAGTCATGTCATCGCGATGGACGATCTCTACGGCGGCACGTACCGCCTGTTCGAGCGTGTGCGCCGGCGCAGTGCGGGGCTCGACTTCACGTTCCTCGATCTCAATGACGCAGCGGCGCTGAAGGCCGCGCTGAAGCCGAACACGAAAATGATCTGGGCGGAGACGCCGACCAATCCGATGCTCAAGCTCGTCGATCTCGCCAAGCTCGGCGCGTTCGCGAAGAAGCATGGCCTGCTGCTGGTCGTCGACAACACGTTCTGCTCGCCGATGTTGCAGCGTCCGCTCGAGTACGGCGCGGATCTCGTGCTGCACTCGGCGACCAAGTACCTGAATGGTCATTCGGACATGGTCGGCGGCATCGTCGTCGCTGGCGACAACGCCGAGTTGGCCGAGCAGATGGCGTTTCTGCACAACTCGGTTGGCGCGGTCGCGGGTCCGTTCGATTCGTTCCTTGCGATGCGCGGCCTGAAGACCCTGCACCTGCGCATGCGCGCGCATTGCGAAGGCGCACTCGCGCTCGCAACCTGGCTGGAGAAGCATCCGGCCGTCGAACGCGTGATCTACCCGGGCTTGAAATCGCACCCGCAACGCGCGCTCGCGAAGCGCCAGATGGACGGCCCTGGCGGCATCGTTTCGGTCGAGGTGAAGGGTGGTTTGCGCAAGGCGCGCAAAGTGCTCGAACGCTGCCATCTGTTCGCGCTCGCCGAATCGCTCGGTGGCGTCGAGAGCCTAATCGAGCATCCCGCGATCATGACGCACGCGTCGATTCCTCCGGCGAACCGCAAGCGGCTCGGGATCAGCGATGGCTTGATCCGGCTCAGTGTCGGGGTGGAAGATGTCGCCGACCTGCGCGACGAGCTTGGGGCGGCGCTCGGCTAGGACGCCAGCGGGTAATTGTGTCGGGACAAGGTGACGGCTGCCGCAACACGAGCCTCGGAAACTTGGCAAGCTACCTCGCCTCGGCGAAGATGCGAGGCGGTTGCTGAAGCCGTTTCAGCTTTTTGCGCCGACTTCGGCAGTTTGTCGCATCCGTCTTTAGGGCTCAAGACAGGGAGCAGCGTCGATGCGCTGTGTGTCAGTCCGGTGAACATGCCGGCGCGTGGGCAACCGACGATGAGCGATGAGAAACGCAGGTCGTCTACCGATCCGGCCGCAATTTGCGAAGCCATCGATCGCGAGCTGACGCGCCGTCACGACGGTCCGCACGCATCGCCCCCGTTGCCTGTGTCCGATCACGAGGCCGCGGCACCGCTGCCTATCAGATCCGGATCGCTGAGCATATCGGGTACTTTGCCCGAACCCGCATGGAGGGAGCGTTTCCCGCGCTGGTGGACGGCCCCCGAATTCAAGACAAAGACGACATATCAGCTCAACGATTTTCTTGCGCTGCATGACGAGGATTTCGTTGCCGCCGCATACCGCGGCCTGCTCGGTCGAGAACCCGACGAGCAGGGCCGCGCCACCTATCTGCATCTGCTGCGCTCGGGCGGCGCGGACAAGGTGCAGGTGCTCGGCAGCCTGCGCTATTCCGCCGAGGGCCGAGCGGTCGGCGCACGGGTCGGTAGCTTGCGCAGAACGCTGTTCGTCCAGCGCTTGTGCCGCATACCAGTGCTTGGCGCCGCGCTCCGCTGTGGTCTCGGCGTGTTGCAATTGCCGGCGTCGTTGCGCGATCTCCGGCAATTCGTCGCGCAGTCGCATTTCGCACACCGTCGGATTGCCGATGCGTTCGATGCGCTGGCCGGAACGACTGACGCGGCGCTGCAGCAGCACTCGAATGCATTGGCCGCGCAACTGGCATTGGCCGCGCAACTGACGCCGGTGCTCGAACAGATGCACGAAGCTACCGCCACCCGTGCGTCCACCCAGTCGGTGCTGACCCTGGCGGAGCATCTTCGACAGATACACGCGCTGCGCGGCGACGTATTCGCGCTGCGGGTTGGACTCGAAGGGGCAACGCGCCGGAATACCGCGTGGATCGGCGAGATCGAAGCGCGTTTCGCCAGCATCAACCTTGGTGCGCTCGAGGCGAGCATTCGCGCCATCGAGATGGCGTTGTCGCGCAAGGCCGATTCCCATCACGTGCTCGGAATCGAGCGCGCGATGTCGGCGTTGCGGGAAAGCGCCGCCGAACTCGCGAGCGTGGAGGACCTGGAGCGAGTCGTGTCTGGAAAAGCCGACGACACCAGGCTCGAGGTGCTCGCGCGACAGGTAGCGCAACTGGGCGTTGGCAGGACGAATGTGGCAGGGTCGATTCATGCCGTCGGGGACTCTGCACGCGAGATGTACGCGCTGCGTCGCGAACTCCTGCACGCGCACGCGCGCATCGATCACCTGGCCGATCAACTCATTGGCCAGCCGTTGCGCCCTGCCGCGGATACCGATGACGGGCCGGAGCCAGATGCGCATTCGGACGCGCTCGACGCGTTCTATGTCTCGTTCGAGGATCGCTTCCGCGGCAGCCGCGAGTTGATCATGCAGCGCGCGGAAGGCTATGTGCCGGTCGTGCGCCAGGCGCTCGAACGTACGCACGGCGGCGCCTTGCTGGACGTCGGTTGCGGTCGCGGAGAATGGTTGCAATTGCTCCAGCGCGAGAACATCGAAGCGAGAGGCATCGATCTCAACGGGGTGATGGTCGCCGAATGCCGTGCGCTCGGAGTGACTGTCGAGCAGGCTGATGCGCTCACCTACCTATGCAACTTGCCCGAGTCGAGTCTTGCGGCCGTGACCGGCATGCACATCCTCGAGCATGTTCCGTTTGCGGCGCTGGTCGCGTTGTTCGACGAGTCGCTGCGAGTGCTCAAGCCGGGTGGCGTGATCATCTTCGAGACGCCCAATCCCGAAAACCTGATGGTCGGCGCCTGCAGCTTCTATATGGACCCGACGCATCGCAATCCGCTGCCGCCCGCGTTGCTCGAGTATCTGGCGCATGCACGCGGTTTTGCGGACGTGGAGATTCAACGCCTCACTGCGCATCGCATCGACGATACGGTGCCTGCCGTGGATCCCCGCCAACCCGGCACCGAGGCGGTCGAGTGGCTGCTGCAGACCGCACGGCAGACCTTGTATGTCGCGCCCGACTACGCCGTGATCGCGCGTAAACCGGGAGGTGCAGGCACCGTTGATGGTTGAGCGGTATCGACGCGGGTGAGGTTCCGGAACGCCGGCCTCAGGAAATCCGGCTTTCCGAGTGCGGTTTGAGATCGTCATCGAGTCATGGGGGCAGGCACGTGCCTGCGACTCGGGAGGCGACTTTCGGAAGATGTCGGAGTGACTTGATCGAGCTGGGGCCCGTTATGAAGCATCGGCGCAGAGGGCGTTACGGAACATGCGGCTCCTACTTGACCTCCAGGCCTGCCAGACGGCCTCCAGGACGCGCGGCATCGGCCGTTACGTCGACAGTCTTGCGAGCGCGATACTGAGGCTCCGGAAGGGCAGCGCGGACACAGCGATCGCGCTCGATGGCACATTTCCGGCTGAAGCCGAGAAGGCGCGCGCGCGCCTGCGCGATCTGGCCCCGGCCTCCGCGTTCCGGCGCTATGACTATCCGGTGCCGTTGACGGCGGGCTGTGATGGTCCGGCAGATCCGCGCCGGCGTGTCGCCTCGCAACTGATTGCGCGTGAATATGCGCGTTTCAATCCCGATGCGATCCTGCTGGGCAGCGTGTTCGAGGGTCTTACAGAGCCGGTCGTGGCTTGCGCGAATATCGATGATGTTCCGGGCGCCGTGTCGGCGGCGATTCTCTACGATCTCATTCCTCTGATCTTTCCGCGGCACTATCTGGCTGCACCTGGCGCGCGTGCGTGGTATTACAGCAAGTTGCAGGTGATCAAGAACTGCGATGTGCTCTTTGCGATATCCGAGGCGACCAAGCGCGATGCAATCGAGCATCTTTCGATTCCGGCCGAACGCATCCATGTGATCCACGGCGCAATGGCGCCACAATTTCACCGCATCGACCTGCCGCATGCGGCCTTTTCCGAAACATTGAATCGTCTTGGAATCCATCGCAGCTACGTTCTCTACACCGGCAACGACGATTTCCGCAAGAACACGGCGGGTGCGCTGGAAGCGTTTGCGCGTCTGCCTGAATCGCTGCGAAGCACGCATCAGTTCGTATTCAACCAAATTCCCGTGCGTGAGGAGTTCGACGCGCAGCTGCAGCGATTTGGGCTGAGTAGCGATGAAGTGGTCGTGACCGGCCATGTGAGCGACGCCGATCTCGTCGTACTGCTCAATGCCTGCGAGGTGTTTCTGTTCCCGTCGCTCTACGAGGGCTTCGGCCTTCCGGTGCTGGAGGCGATGGCCTGCGGCGCGCCGGTGCTCGGCGGCGACAATTCGTCGATCGTCGAGTTGATCGAGGATCCGGCAGCGCGTTTCGATGCGCGCGACCCGGCGGCGGTCAGTGGGGCGCTTGGGCATGCCCTGAGCGATGCCGATTTTCGGCGGGAGTGCGGCGAGCGTGGCCTGCAGCGCGCCAAGGCGTTCAGTTGGGAGCGTTCTGCCCGGCGCGTGCTCGATGAGCTGGACGAAGCTGTCCGGCGCAAGCAGGCGACGTTTCGCGGGATGGCTGCGCCGCGGCGCAAGCTGGCAGTGTTCACGCCATTGCCGCCGGAACGCACCGGGATTGCGAACTACAGCGCCGAGCTCCTGCCGGAGCTGGCGAAGCGTTTCACCATCGACATCTACACCACGGCCGAGTACACCGACGACTTCAGGCTGAGTCCGAACTTCCGTATTCGTCCATGGCAGGAATTCGCGGAGTGCGCCGATCGGTACGACGGCGTGATCTACCAGATCGGCAACTCGCCGTTTCACGTCCCCATGTTCGACCTGCTGGAAGACCACCCCGGCATTGTCGTGCTGCACGATTTTTTCCTGAGTTCCGCCTATGCGTGGCTGGATCAGCATGGCGGGCGTCCCGGATCGTTCGCGCGTGAGCTCGAGCATTGCCATGGAGCCATTGCGCTCCGATCGCTCGCTGACCTGGGTATTGCCGAGGCGAAGCGGATCTATCCATGCAGCCGCCGGGTCGTCGAGCGCAGCCTTGGAATCATTGCGCATTCCCCCGGGATCCACGCCCTGCTGGCGAAATATGGCGGCGCGCATCTGGCCCGGCCGATTCGCGTGATACCGCATCTGCGCACATTGCGTCCGCAGCTGGCGCGCGCTGATTGTGTAGCGCTTCGCAGCCGCCTCGGCTACGCGGACGGTGACTGGGTCGTCTGTTCGTTCGGCTTCATTGCCGACACCAAGTTGAGCGATCGCCTTATCGAAGCGATGGTTGTGTCCGGGCTTCAGCATGATCGCAGCGTGCATCTTGTTTTCGTGGGAGAGCTGGATGGGGGCAAGTATGGCGAGCTCGTCCGCGAGCTCGTGCGCAACAGTGCAATGGCCGAACGGATCCGCATCACGGGCTTTGTCGACACCGGCGAGTACAACGACTACCTCGGGGTGGCCGACGTAGCGGTGCAATTGCGTACCCACTCCCGTGGCGAAACATCGGGCGCGGTCCTGGACTGCCTCGCACACGGCTTGCCCACCGTGGTCAATGCCCATGCGACCATGAATGACTATCCCTCTGAAGTCGTGCTGCGGATTGGCGAGGCGGCCGACACGGCGGAACTCAGCACCGCGCTGCGCCAACTGCGTGAAGATCCGCTGGCTGCGCATGCGCTCGGCAAGGCAGGGCGCGCGCACATCGGCAAGGAGCACGCGCCGGCAAAGGTGGCGGTGGACTATGCGGCGGCGATCGAGGAGTTCCTGCAGCGAGATGACTATCTGGGTGTGCGCAGCGTGACGCGCGATATCGCCGATGCCCTCGATGTCGGCCCCTCGCGCGGAGAAGGGCTGGATCCGATCGCAGCATGCGAATCACTGATAGGCGCTGGCAATCCGACACCGACCTTGATCGTGGATCTCAGTGACGTGGTGCGCACCGACTATGGCACCGGAATCCATCGTGTAGTGCGCAACCTGACCCGCGAACTCATCGATCAGCACGGCAGCGGTGACGCGCGCTGCCTGCCCGCAGCCCTCGATGGCAACAGCTATCTGGTCGCGGGAGCCTACGCGCGCGATCGGCTGGGCCGGGGTGGATACCACGATGGCGAGCGCATCGTGTTCGGACCGGGCAATACACTGCTGATGCTGGACTCGGCCTGGAGCGATCCATGGCGGTTTACAGCCATGCTGCGCGAGGCCGATGCACGAGGCACCGAGATTGTGGGCTTTGTCTACGATCTGATTCCCGTACGTCATCCCGAAACCTGCGTACCGTTCATGCCGGAGGTGTTCCGGAAATGGCTGGAGCAGACGGTGCGGATGAGTCACGCGATCGTCTGCATATCGCGGGCGACTGCTGATGACCTGGCAGCGTATATCGAGGAAGCTGGGCTGCCCCATCGCTCGGGGTTGCGGATCCACTATGTCCACCTTGGCTGTGATCTCGATGGTGAGCCGCTGGACGGCGCCGATGCGGGGCTCAAGGCGGTATTCGATCGCACGGATCGGCCGGTATTCCTGAACGTCGGTACGTTGGAACCACGCAAGGGGCATGCCGACGTGCTCGATGCATTCGAGCACCTGTGGGCGGACGGCGAGGATGCGGCGTTATACCTGGTCGGCAAAACGGGATGGAACATGGAATCGTTCACGGCGCGCCTGACCACGCATCCGGAATTCGGCAAGCGTGTGTTCTGGCGGGAGCGATCCAGTGATGCAGACCTCGACTACGCCTACCGGCACGCATCGGCGCTGATCCAGGCATCGTACGCGGAAGGATTCGGCCTGCCGCTGCTTGAGGCGGCCCGGCACGGCACCGCGTTGCTTTGCAGTGACTTGCCGGTATTCCGGGAGGTCGCGGGGGACGATGCAACGTGGTTCGCAGCGGGCTGCCACGCATCGATCGCCGAGGCGGTACGACAATTCCTGCGCAGCCAGGTGCAGGGGCGCAAGAAGCCTGCATCGCGGCACGTCCGCACGTGGAAGGATGCGGCCGGCGATCTTGTCCGCGTATTGGGGGCGTACGAAGCCTATCGGACTCTGTAACGGCGTGTAGCGGAGGCCGGCGAACCGCAAGCGGCTCGGTATCAGCGATGGCTTGATCCGGCTCTCGGTGGGTGTGGAAGATGTCGCCGATCTGCGGCAGGAGCTGGACGCCGCGTTGGGGTAGCCCACAAGGCCGTTTTCCGATGTGCGGCGGCAGAATCGGTTGGCCCATCGTCACCTCAGCGAACTCCTGAGGTTTTCGGCGATTTGTCGCTGGGGAACCATTGCGCTCGCTCCAACAGACCCAGCGCTCCACTTGCAAAAACACGCAAAGATTGGCGGAGCGCCGTAGCTCGCAGACTGATCGGCCGGCATAGTCTGCGGTTGCGGGCGATCTCGTTAGGCCATCCAGGCGATCGCATGCCGAGCTGATTTCCAAGCGTGCCCATAGCGGGCGCGTTGGAGATCGTCTATCCATTGTGGATCGATCGAACGAACACGGTGCAGCATAAGCGATGCCAGCGACAGCAACATTGCGAATATGGGTGATGGTCGCCGGGTTTGTCCTGTGCTGTCTGTTCATGCAGGCCCGCGCGGTGGCAGGCCCCGATTTCAACGGCGACGGTACCAGCGATGTGCTCTGGCGTCAGGCCGATGGTCAGCCGATATTGTGGCTGATGAACGGACTGGCAACGCCGGTACGACAGCCGATCGGGATCGTCGCGGGCAGCGGTGCGAGCATCCTCGGTACCGGAAACTTCGACGGAGCAGGCGATACTGAAATCTTGTGGGTGACCAGCGACGGGTTGCCATTCATCTGGATCGTGTCCGGAGGACAGTTTGCCTACCAGTGCAATCTGGAGCAGGCAATGGTCACGCCCGGAAGCGCATTTCTGGGTATTGGTGACATAGACGGCGACGGTAAGTCGGATGTCCTTTGGCTTGGTCCGGATGGCACCGTCAATGCGTGGTTGACGGATGGCTGTTACGGTGGCAGCTGGGTCGCGCTGGGTTCCGCGCCAGCCTCCGCGTCCGCAGTTGCCGTGGCCGACTTCTACGGCACCGGCAATGCCGACCTGCTGTGGAGTACGCCATCCGGTTACCTGCTGTGGCAGCTCGGAGAAGGCGGAATTCTCTCGACGAGCGAGCTCGACCCGGCGATACCGTTCGGCTGGCAATTGGCAAAAACCGCGGACTTCGATGGCGACGGCAAAGCCGATCTGCTCTGGCGCCTGCCCGACGGTTCGCTGAGCCTCTCCTACATGGATGGTCCGTCGCACAGTGACGCTGCGCTGACGCATGCCAACACGGACGACATCTTTTTCGACGGTTTCGAGAATGGCGGAGCGATAGCGGGCTCGACGTCGTTGCCGTCGAACTGGCAGGTCGTGGATGTTGGTGACTACAACGGTGACGGACATACCGACATCCTATTCACTAGCGATCTGGGGTACAGCCAGATCTGGAAGATGTCCGGGGCCTTGGTGCAATCGACTTATCTGTTGCCACCGACGCCGGACATGCCCTATCCGGGCACTACTGGCTGGGTGCTGCCGCTGGACAGGCCTGTCGTAACCCAGGTCAATGGCCAGGTCAGCGTGACTTGGCCGTCACTGCCAAACATCCAGAACTACGCGGTCTACGCCTCGGCGCAGAACAACCCTACGGCAACTGGCAATGCGCTCACCGTCGACGGGACAACGCTGAGTTACGCACGTAGCGCCCCGGCTTTCGCTGCCGCACGCTACTTCAGCGTGAGCACGAACATTTTCGGCTTGCAGACGCCACCTAGTCCGGAAGCCTATCTGCTCGATTTTGACCAGGTAGATCTGGGTTATGCAGGCCCGATGGCGATCACGGATATCAATGGAGATGGCTGCATCGACATCCTTGGCGCACTGGGCGATTGCCATGGAGGGTTTACCCTGGCCCCGGAGGCGGGCATGGGCCTTTCTGCACTCCGCGCAAACGGCCGCGTCTGGCGCGACCTGCGCGTGGCCGACTTCAACGGCGATGGCATCGACGACGTGATTGCCAATGTGTATTCCTATGGCGGCGATGCCAACTCACGCGTTTTGCTGTTCCGGGGCATCGGCAACGGCCAGTTTGTCGAGGACATGGCGTTCACCGCGCTGGGCCTGGGCGGCTATGGAGAAACCATCGTCGTCGCCGATTTCGACAATGACGGCAGTCTCGATATTTTCCTGCCCAAGTACTCGCAATGCCCTTATTGCACGTCGGCCGACCACAATTACCTGTTGATCAACGACGGTCATGGCAACTTCACCGACATGTCGGTGAGTTCGGGCGTCGCAGCAACTCAATCGGTCTATCTGAGACCCGAAGGCGCGCAGGCCGCCGACATTGACGGTGACGGTCGCATCGACCTGTACGTCGGCAGTCGACTGTTCATGAACCGCACCACCCAACGTGGGCAGCCGGTATTCGTCGACGAAGCCGCGATACGTGGCCTGCAGCCGCAATTCGATGAAGGCGCCAAGTTCATTGACTGGAACAACGATGGGAATCTCGACATGGTTCTGCAGGTGCCGTGGAGCGGGCCGCAGATATGGCAATCCAACGGATACAGTTTTCAGCTCGTCGATGTGATGCCCGCGGACGTCGCATACAACCAGTCGTACGGCATGAACGCAGCCGATCTGGACGGCGATGGGCGCCCGGATCTGGTGGTTGGTGGCGGTTGTTCCACAGGCGCGGATGATTCGTGTTTGCTTGCGACTGGCGCACATTCCCAACCCAAACTGCTGCTGAACCGTACCGACAGGTATGTGCTGAGCGATTTCTACGACGATGGCTACAGCAGCGACAACAACCGCCCGTGGAACGACCTGCAGACATTCGCCGATTTCGACGGCAGCGGGACGATGGACATCGTTTCCCGTTTTCCCGGCGCAGATTCCGATAGTGGAACTCCGTCGGGCGTTATCGATACGAAAATCCTGCTGAATAGAGCCGGCACCAGCCGGGTCATCCATGTCACCGTGCTCGGGCCAAACGGGGAGCGCAACCAGTTCGGTCGGGTGGTGCGCGTGCGCCCGATGGCCAAGCCTGGTTTCGTCATGACCGATGTTATCGACGGCGGATCGGGCTACATGGCCAACACGCCCTACACCCTGCAGTTCGCCGCGCCCTGGTTGGGAGCATATGCGATCGACGTGCGGCTGTCCGATCGGCAAGTCAACGTCGCAGCCGAGGCCGGGCAGAACGTGACGATCTATGCGGATGGCCGGGTGTTTGGCGCTGCGAGTGCCCCGCGCGTGACCCTGATGTCGCCACCCAAGCAGTGAGTTGGGTCGACGCCACTAAGGGGGCAGCCGGCTTATCTCTTCAAAAGTCGCAAACGGCGTATCGAAGTCCGACCAGCCAAGCGCCAAACCAGCGGGTCATTGGTCGAGCGGATGGATAGCGACGCCGAACACCTGCGCGCTGATTCCTCGAGGTTTGTACACGCGGAATTCGAGGCTGGCATCACCGGCTTTTACTTCGAATTCGACGAGCTTCTGATAGCGCGCAGTACTCCCAGTGAGGATTGCCTGGGTCAAGGAGACAGTCTGGCCGTTGCGTTGCGCTGTGACGTCGATCGGAACAGCGCCATTGCCGTCCAGTGCCAGATCGAACGCTGACGAATAGTGGCCTGCGGCCAGGTCAAGATAAGGCCCATAGACGAGAAATCCTTCCCCGTCGGCGGCTGCGGACCGACTTATCGAGCCGTCGGCATCGGCGCGCAATTTGCCGATAGTCGACGGCATATCGCCGGCACCCAGGTATCTCGTACCTCGGTCCGCCAATTGCTGCATCAAATGAACCCGGATCGGATCGAGATCCAGCGGCGCGATTGCGTGGTTCGTGCAGTAGGGCCTCAGGTCGAAGAACGCGAATTGGGCGTCCTGGCTGACGATCGGTGCGGCCCCGAGCTGCTCCTGCCACGGTCGCTCGACCGCTGCCACGTCCTTCACCATGTTACGGTGCAGAAGGAGACCCGAAAAACCATATGCACAGAGATAGGGGGCCTGCTGATCGGGTGTCAGTTGGGAAGCTGCTTCGTACCAAAGCAACTGCGGTGTGTTCAGATCGCCGCCAAATGTGAAATGCAAGGTTTGCGTCGAGATATAGGGTCGCAATTGGTCTGTGTAGTAGACCCCTGGCAGAACCCAGTCCGAGGCGTGATGGATAACGAAAGGGTACTGAAAGACGCGACTACCGGCAGGAAACTCATGCTCGATCTGTGCGAAGAAGCGCTGGTCACTGTAGAACGTGCTTGGGTTCTGCTGTTGGATCGGGCTGGGAATCTGGTCCCAGAGCGCAAATGCCAGCACCGCGATGAATCCTGGCCATATGACGACCGCCGCAGCCGACGTCGGGATCCAGCGCCGGCGGAGCCAGAGCAGGCTATAACGCAAAGCCCAGAATGCGGCGAAATAAGCAAAGAAGCCGATGAACAGGATGATGCGATTCCAGCCGCGCGCTTCAGTCAGGGGGAAAGTTGGTCCAAACAGCCAGTTGCTCGCAGTGGAGATCATCGAGCTGACGCCACCCATGCTGGCGATGAGTACGCAGATCAACACGATCAAGCCGGCTATGCGCAAGGTTCCGAGTCTGTCCGATCGCGACGGCAGCAGTGCGGCGAAGAGGCAGATCAGAAAGCCGATCGCGCCAATCAAACCGAGTGAGGTGGTGCTGTTCTCGTTGTTCAACGGATGCGCGGCGTCGTAGGCGGCGCGGACATGCGCCAGCAAAGGCCAGCGGTGACCCTGCACCGGCAGAATGATCTGGATCATCTTGAGCGGAAACGTCTCGGCTCCGCCATAGCCGCTGATCGACTGGTTGTTGATCGCCAGCGCTAGTTGCGGGTCGGCAAGCCAGCGTTCGATCGCGGGCTGCACGACCAGCGGCACCAGAGCAATGACAGCGAGTCCGAAGCCGATCAACACCGGGCGCCAACTCTGCCGGTACCAGCCTGCGAATGGCGCTACCGAAACCGCCAGCGCGGCGAAGAAGAACTGGTGATACGGATGGAAGGAGCCAAGCAGAATCAGTAACGCCAGCACAAGCCACAGGCGTCGGTCGCGAATGTCAAAGCGCCAGCCACCGGGTCCGATCCGATACGCCAGCGGTCGTGCCTGCCAAAGCAAGACCAGCACCAGCGCCAGCAACGGAATCAGGTAATAGCTCGATTCATACAGGTGTCCGACGCTGCGCTGAAAGTGATAGGGCATCAGCGCATACAGCGTCGCTGCACCGAAACGGAATGGATTGGACAGGCCAAGACGACCAATGACCCAATATGCGCTTGCAAAAATAAGCAGAAACGTCGCCAGGTAGTAGTAATTCATCGCACTGATCGTGTTGCCACCGACCAGATAACCAGCCCACATCAGATTCGAGTTCGAGTGCTGAAGAGCATCGTAGGCATAGCGCCAAGTCTCTTTGCTCTGCAGTTCAAACGGTGCGTGTAGGCGCACATTTATATCATCGTTAATGTAGTCCTGATCGTAGTAGGCGAGCATCCATAGCGCATCGCCGTTATAGACCAGAGGCGCATTGAGATCGAGCCGCGTTATGCCTCCAACCCATACGAACAAAATGGAAAACAGAATGAGCGCAAGAATCGCTTGGCCCGCGGCGCGCACTCGCTTTTCGAAAGCTTGGCGCTTTTTGATCTGATCGGCATCAACCGAACGACGAATGATTGATGTCATCTATTCTTCCTAGAATGCTTTGCGCAAGGAGATAAGAGGCAGCAACTGGAAAGATGCGGCGTCGACGATTGGAATCGCAAGCCGAAATCGGAAGCATCCCGTGACGAGGCGGAAGTAACCATTGGGCGCTCGCCATATAGTGGTTCGCTGCCTGATCATAAGCCGCGAGGTGGAGGCTCTCCGGCTAATTGTCGGGTCGCCTGAATACGGCGAGAATCGATGTGCCCCACGGCAAGGCCAGTTTATCGACCAAGCCGGCTTCCAGCGAAAATATACGAGTTGCCAGCGAGTTTACTAGCTTGGAAGGCACCCTGTGGGAATTTTCCAAATGTGCCTGGATCTCCTCGGCGGTCGATGATTTCCCTGGCTTAAACAACATACGGCTAAGGAATAGCGCGGGGCTGAGGAAGAACATGAAGTAATTCGTTCGTAGAAGCTCCATATCAACCTGCGCGCTCAGCGCCTGAAAATCTTTTCTTGAGTAACGCCTTTGATGGCCGGCCAATTCGTCGTTGTAACTCCAGAAGAATTCAAGCGCCGGCACGGCGACAAATAGCAGGCCGCCTGGCCGAAGGCTTTTGCGCACTTGGCGTAGAGCTTCGACGTGGTCTGGGACGTGTTCAAGTACATCAAGCAGAAACACGACATCCCAGTCTTCCGACCATGCCAGATTCAGCAGGTCGATCTGATAACGCTCGGCAAATGCACCGACGACTGGTTCGGCCAAGGCCAGGGCTCGCATCGATCCATCGCCTAGAGCAAGCTCCCGGAATCGTCGGGGGATGCGGTCATGCAGGTACTCGACCCAACCGCCGCATCCACCTCCGAGGTCGATGGCGCGCAGGTCGTCGCGATCCTTGAATCGCCGCGCGAGTTCGCTCTCGAAAACCTTCAGCAGGAACTTGTGCCGCCCGCGATACCAGAAATGTTCGCGCTGCATCAGCAGCATGTCATCGAACGCTGCTTCGTTGAAGTCATAGCTCGGTGGTTTCGAGCGGTTCGCGGGCACCAAGATGCCGTTCTCATCACGAAAGCGCTCATCATGGATACTCGTCATGTGGGTCTCATCTGTCCATAGGCCAGCGCGCAAGCACACCACAGAGAGCGGGCTGATGCGACGCGTGATTTTCGCATACCGATTCGCGTCAGTGCCGCCAGCATGGCGCCAGCTCGATGACTCCACCGATCAACGCGCCCGCGAGTGTGATCGCGAAGATGGCCAGCGACAATGCAATTGCAGGTTCCCCGGCAACACCAAGGTAGCCCAGGCAACCAACCAGACTGCCTTCGCGCAGCCCGATGCCGCCGATTGACACGGGCAACAGCATTGCCAACGACGTGACGCCGACGATCCAGGCCCAGTCGGACAGCGACACCGAGAGGCCGAGGTTGATAGCCAGTATCGAGTACATGCCAAGCGCGATGAACTGCAGCATGAGGCCGAGCAGCAGACTCGCCAGCAATCGCCATGGTGCGCGCGCGAAATCCCGCCACGCGTGTATGAGGCGCAGCAGCACTGGCGACAGACGCTGCAGCCGTGGAAGCATCGCCGCTCGCACGATCGTTTTCTCGGCCATCGCGTGTATTGCGGGAATGTTGAAGACGAACAGCCCTCCGATCAGCAGCACGATGAGCCAGAGGAAGATCTGGCGCAGCGGACCGGGTATCGCGTGCGGCGTCAGCGCCATGCCACCGGCGGCGACGAGCAGCAGCGTGATGGTCCCGATCATGCGATCCATCGCGACCGATGCAGCGAGCCGCTCTGCATCGGCGCTGCCCTTCGCGAGGCGATACGCCTTGACTGCTTCGCCGGCGATCTGGCCCGGGAGCACAACTGCGTAGAACTGGCCGATCAGGGTGAGCTCGAACAAATGGCGGAATGCAAACCGCGGCGCGAACAATTGCCAGCGCGCGGTCGCGATCGGCCAGGAGAGCACGAATAATCCGAGCGCCGCGAGCAGATAGGGCCAGCTGAATTGTCGAAATGTGTTCAGTATCTGGTGGATATCGAGGCGCCAAAACAGGATGCCGACGAGCAACAGACCAAATAAGAGCTTAAGAACGTTGCGCCATGCGGGCGAACGCCAGGCAGGCACGCGCGGTGAACCATCCGACCCTCTCATCGCATCCATCGCCGGCCGACATCGCGCAATCCGAGATCCAGCAGATGAGTGACACGCGTCGGGCAATCAAACTGCGCAAGCGCGTGGCGATATGAGGCGTAGTCACGCTGTCGACTCGATTGAGCATCGCGATGCACGCGATAGAGCACGCGCGGTTGCGCCAGGAACACGCAGGTCTCCCTTCTACGCAGCTGCAGCAGGTGAACCACGTCAGAGCCCGGCCACATCGGGTCGGGAAACGGCGCTTCCAGCAGGCGTTGCCGGCGATAGATGACTCCGGCCCGAGTCGCGAACGAACCGAGTACCGGCCACCAGGGCGGCAGCTGCCGTGGCACGATTTTACCGAACGCGCGCGAGCAAAGATCCAGTAGCCTCGCATTGCTGCGCAGACCGGTGATGACAATGTCGATGTTGTCGCGCAACGCGGGCTGGACGCGCGCATAGAAATCGATGTCAGCGAGAATGTCATCTGCATCGAGCAGCTGCACAAAGTCGCTGCGCGCTTCGTGGGCCAGACGGTTGTAGGCGCCTGCAATGCCCGCATTGCGTTCGCTGCGTATCAATCGCGCGCCAACGGCCGCACCATGCTCGGCAATAAAGTGTTCGATGCGCGAAGCGGAATCATCGCTCGATGCATCGTCGAGGAACACGATCTCTGCCGGTATCGGATCGAGCATGCACAAGTTGTTGAACAACTCGTCGAGAAAACGGGCCGAGTTGAATACCGGGATGCCAAGCGAGATCTCAGCCATGGGCGATGGCGACAGCGCGCAAGGTGGACGACGAGCCGGCAATGGCATCCACCGCGATTTGCAGCGGATAGCTGGCCAGACCCAGCGGGCCCGTATTGCCGATGTCGCGCCCACTCAGGTAGCCGAGTGAGCGTCCGATAAGAGGGGTGTGCGCCAGTCCCAGTGACGCGCAGGCCATACCCGCACGTTCGATCACATCGCGCAGGCTAAGTGCGTCGAAATGCAACAAGTGGCGCGGAAGGTAGTAGCCGAAATAGGCTGGGCCGAACACGCGTGCCCACACACTGCGTCGGTTGGGGACCTCGATAAACAGACGTCCGCCCGGGCGCAGCGTTGCCGCCAGTTCGCCAAGCAGATGCAACGGCTGCGGGTGATGTTCGAGCACGTGGCGGAGGAATATCGCGTTGTAGCGCGACGGATTCGCGCGCCATTCGTCGTTGGACCGGTAGTTGACCGTGGTTCCGATGTTCGCGAGCGCAGGCGGCGCTACGTCGTGGAAGTCGACCGCCGTCACTTCGATCGCGCAGCCGCGCGCGCGACCGATGCGCACCAGCCCACGTGCGAGTGCACCATCACCGCAGCCGAAATCGAGCGCGCGAAAGTCCGTGGCCGCCGACGTTGGAGAATCACCCAGCTGGCCATTGAGATAGCGATCGATTGCGTAGTCCCGCAAGCGTTGCGCGGTGCTGTCCATGCGTGGGAAGTCTGCGGTGCTGCGCTGTTCGTAAAGCTTGGGCAACTCGCTTTCGAGAGGGCGCGGATTGGTGAAGGCGGCGTTACAGTCAGCGCATTCGTCAATGCCGTAGTCACCCGTGTGTGATTCATGATCCGGCGCAGTCAGCATCCGGTGCAGGCTGGCGCCGGCGCAGATCGGGCAGCGGCTCAATGTTTCGGTTTGCAGCATCAGGGGCTCCCGGCGAATTTCGCCGCGCCGAGGGGGGCTATTGCCAGCAGCGTCTGCAGTGCCAGGCGGTGGTCGTATTGTCCACGCCCATGCTCCTCATTCAGTCGTCGCCAGAACACTGGGTTGATGCCGAGCATGGGGTCGACCTGAAGTCTGCCTTCATGCAGCCAACGCCCAATCGGCACGCCGAAGCCCTGCTTGCCGCGTGTGAGCACCTCGGAGGGCAGCAGCGGCCTGGCGGCCTGACGCAGGATGTACTTGCTGGTGCTCCCGCGCAGTTTCATGTCAGCCGGCAGGCGGCGCAGGAAGTCGACCAGGTCGATGTCCAGGAACGGCGCGCGCACCTCCAACGAATGAAGCATGCTTGCGCGGTCGACCTTCACGAGAATGTCGTCCTGCAGGTAGAGGCGGATGTAGTACGCGATCGTGCGTTCAATTATGTCAGTCGACGCACAGCTGTCCCAAGCGTCAATCGCCTCGCTATAGACGTCATCCAGATCGGCTGGCGCGTTGAACAGTTGATCCAACTCCGATGGCGCCAGCGGAGACATCCAGACCGGCAGCCAGAGATGCGGAGGATGATCGAGACCCCGTAGAGTGCGCTTCGCGCGGAAATCGAAGCTCATGTACCGATGAGAGACCGGCAAGCGCGCCGCAAGCAGCGAGATCGCCCTGTGAACGGGCTTCGGTACCCATTTCTCGTAGGCGCGAGCATAGCGCAGCGCACGGAATGGATCGTAGCCCGCCAGCAGTTCGTCGGCGCCGTCGCCGCCAAGTGCGACCGTGACGTGGCGGCGCGCATGCTGGCAGAGCAGATAAGTCGGTAGCATCGACGAATCGGCAATGGGCTCGTCCCAGCGCGCAGCGATGTCCGGCAGGATGTCGAGTGCACGCTGGATCGACAGGGTTTCGATCTGGTGGTCGGCGCCGATGTGCGCAGCGACCTGGCGGGCGTAGCCGGTCTCGTCGAAGCTCGCTTCCTCGAAGCCGATCGAGAAGGTCTTCAGGCGATCACGACCCGTGTGGTGTATCGCGAGCGCGGCGACGGTCGAGGAATCCAGCCCGCCAGACAGGAAGCAGCCGACCGGAACGTCGGCGACCAAGCGGCGTGCAACCGCCTTGTCGAGTAGCGCCGAGAATTCCTCGGTCCAGCGCGTCTCCGCATCCACGGGCCGCGTCTCGAACGGTTCGGGCTGGTACTGCCACCAGCGTTCGATGCGCGCAGTGCGCGCGCCCAGATCGAACGTGAGCGAATGCCCCGCCGGCAACTTGTTCACGTCGACGAAGAACGTGAGCGGTGCCGGCACGAAACCGTGCGCGAAATACTTGCGCAGCGCGCGCTCCGACAATTCACCGCGCACACTTGGATGCTCCCGCATCGAGGTGAGTTCGGAGGCGAACACCAGCGTGTCACCGCGCAGGCTCCAGAACAGGGGTTTCTTGCCGAAGCGGTCGCGCGAGAAGAAAACGCGGTGCCGCACGCGGTCGAGGATCGCGAATGCCCACATCCCGTTCAGATGATGCGGCAAGCGCTCGCCCCACTGGCGATAGCCGTGCAGCAGTACTTCGGTGTCGGAATGATCCGAGACGAAACGCGCGCCGAGCTCGGTCAACTCACGGCGCAGCTCGCGGAAGTTGTAGATCTCACCGTTGAAGACAATCGTGTATGCATCGTCGGCGGTCGACATCGGCTGGTGGCCGCCGGCGATGTCGACCACGGACAGGCGCCGCTGACCGAGAAACGCACCCTGGAGCGGATCGGCCAGGAAACCCTCGTCATCCGGTCCGCGATGACGCACGCGATCGGTCATGCGCCGAAGCACGTCGGCATCGCCGTTACCAAAAAAACCCGCGATCCCGCACATGTCAGGCTGTTTCTGCTGACTGCATGCGCACGACCCGCGCCACGCGATAGACCGGCTTCGACTGCGATTCGTGATAGGTGCGGTTGAGCATTTCGGCCAGCAGCCCCATCAGGATGCTGAGCACGCCGATGGCGCCGAGGAACACGCTGAGCAGTGGCAGCGGCGTCTGAATCAGAGACGTACCAGCGAAAATCTTGAGGCCGATCGCTAAAAATCCCGCCATCAGCGCGAACAGGATGCTGAGAACCCCGAAGCCGCCGAACACATAGATCGGTTTGCTCGCGTAGCGGAACAGGAACTTCACTACCATCAGGTCGAGGACAACCTTGATGACGCGCTCGAGGCCGTATTTTGACTCGCCATGGATGCGCGGATGATGTTGTACTGGAATTTCGGCGACCCGCGCGCCGTTCCATGCAGCATAGATCGGCACGAAGCGGTGCATCTCGCCATACAACTTCACGCCGTCCAGGATCTCGCGTCGGTATGCTTTCAGCGAGCAACCGTAGTCGTGCAGATGCACGCCGGAGACGCGCGAAATCAGCGTATTCGCCAGCCTGCTCGGCAGGTTGCGCTTGATCGCGTTGTCCTGGCGATCCTTGCGCCAGCCGGAAACAACGTCGAAGCCCTCGTCGAGCTTGTCGAGCAAGCGGCCAATATCCGCGGGATCGTTTTGCAGGTCACCGTCCATCGGCACGATGATGTCGCCGCGCGCGTGGTCCATGCCGGCCATCATCGCGGCCGTCTGGCCGTAGTTGCGCGGGAAATGCACCACGGTGACATGTGGATCCCGGGTGGCGATCTCGTCGAGCAGGTCACTCGAACCGTCGCGGCTGCCATCGTCGACCAGCACCAATTCCCATGGGTGGCCGAGCTCCACCATGGCGGTGCGTATTTTTTCGTGCAGCGGCGTGATGTTGTCGCGCTCGTTGTAGACCGGCACGGTAATGGTGATACGCGGATTGGTATGGGTTCGTGGTGCGTCCATGAAGAACCGTTGGCCGATAAGGTGACGCTGAACACGCCGATGCCGATTGGCGCGATTTTCGCTAGGCAGGCAAGGGATGCTAACCGATGCCGCTGCGTGCGGGCGAGCTGTGAAACCGCAGCGGAGGGCCGTATGGCTTTGCTGCCGACGTCACGCAACCCGGTGCGCAGGTTCGTTAGGCTACAGGGTGCGGAGCGAGGATTGGCAGTATCTGACGACGGTCCGCCCCGATCTTGTCACATGAGTAGGAAAGCGATGAGCGACAGCGTCTTGAAATGGGCCTTGTGCCTGCTCCTGCTGGCGTGCGCCGGTTTTGCCAGGGCGGACGCATTTCCGTGCCCTTGGCGGACGAATCCGGCTTGTCCACCCGGCTTTCCCGTTGAATTCAAGGGCGCCGATCTGAAGGGGGCCACTATCCCGGCCGATGTTGGCCGGGTGCAGTTTTCTAGTCCCGCGGTTTCGCGCCTGGGCCTGATCAACGACCGCTTCGCGGACATTGTGGTTGGCACGACGGGCGGCTATGTCGTCGCCTACCACGCAAACGGAACGCTCCTTTGGGCCACCAAGGTTGCCAATATGGAGGTGCCGACCAAGCCCGCGATCGCCGACATCGACGGTGATGGCCAACCTGAAATCGTCGTCGGCGCTGGCCAGAACTACGTGAATGGCGGAGGCGTCTTCGTGCTCCGCCACGACGGCACGTTGAAATGCTCATTCACCGCGCTGGACCAGCCACCGAAGCTCGCCCAGGGTGTCTACAGCTCACCGGCCTTGGGACACCTCGACGCCACACGCCCGAACGAGATGCAGATCGTATTCGGCAGTTGGGATGCACATATCCGCGCCCTGCACGCAGATTGCTCACTCTGGTGGGTCAAGGGCATCCCGGACGATGTGATCGACACCGTCTGGCCCTCACCCGCGCTCTACGATCTTGATGGCGATGGTCAGCTCGATGTCATCATTGCCAACGACAGCAGCCAGTGGAAGCTGCCAAACGGTCAGCTGACGGGCGGGCAGCTGCGCGCATTCCGTGGCAATGGTATCGGCGAACTGCCCGGCTTTCCGAAGAAGCTCAACGAAGTGATCTACTCGTCGGCGGCGATCGGCGACATCGGTCACACGGGCCATCCTTCGATCGTGGTCGGGAACGGACGCTGCTTTGACATGTCGACTTGCGTTCCGAATCCGCAGACAGTGACAGAGGCGACTTATGCGTTTGATGCCACCGGCACAGCAGCTCCGGGTTGGCCGTTTGCGACGCCGAGCCAGAGTTCGCGCACCGCTTCGCCGGCGTTGGCTGATCTCGATGGCGACGGCAAGCTCGAAACGGTCATCAACACGCTGATCAAAACCAACGACGCAACCAACGACCAGATGGGCTACACCCATGTGATCCGCAGCGACGGCACGGAATCCCCGGGCTGGCCGGTGCAGCCTGTCATACCGCATTCGTGCAATACCGATGGGACCGGTACCGACACTCATTTCGGTACCGTCGCGTCGCCGATCGTGGTCGATCTTGACGGCGATGGCGTCCCGGAAATCGCATTGGCCTCCGGATTTGAAATCGTTGTCTGGAATCGCGCAGGCCAGCAACTCACGGAGACGCATGTGGATCGTTGCACTCTGGGCACACCCAATCCCGCGGTCTGGCAGCTGCAATCGAATTACTCGATCTTCAGCACGCCGACCGCGGCTGACCTGTTCGGCGACGGCCATATCGAACTGGTCGTGGGCAGTGCCTCAAATTCCACGGCACAGTTTGGTGCGCTGTACGTGTGGACATTTCCCAACAGCAAGGCGACGCTTGCCAACATGCCGTGGACGCAGTTCCGCAGCGATGCCCGCAACACCGGCGTCTATTTCCAGGATTTGATCTTCCGCAACGGTTTCGACTAGCGCCGAACCTGCGTACGGCGCTAGTTCCGAAGCTCCACGAGGTCGCGGAAACATTCCAAAGCCCGCGGATTCGCCAGCGCATCGGTGTTCTTCACAGGCAATCCGTGAATCGTATCGCGCACCGCAATCTCGGTGATCTTGCCGGAGATCGTGCGCGGGATGTCGGCGACCTGCAGGATCTTCGCGGGCACGTGGCGAGGGGTCGTGTTCGCGCGGATCTGCTTGGCGATGCGCTCGCGGAGCGCGTCATCGAGCACGACGCCCTCGCGCAGGCGGACGAACAGGATCACACGTTCATCGTCGCCCCAGTGCTGGCCGACCGCGACCGATTCGAGCACTTCCGGCACCTGTTCGACCTGGCGGTAGATCTCCGCGGTGCCGATGCGCACGCCGCCGGGGTTCAGGGTCGCATCCGAGCGCCCGTAGATGATCACGCCGTCGCGTTCGGTGAGCAGTGCGTGATCGCCGTGGCACCAGATGTTCGGCACGCGTGAGAAATACGCGTTGCGGTACTTCTCGCCGTCTGGATCGTTCCAGAAGAGCACCGGCATCGACGGGAACGGTGCGGTGCAGGCGAGTTCGCCTTTTTCGCCGCGCACCGGCTTGCCGGCGTCGTCGAGGATCTCGACCTTCATGCCGAGGCCGCGGCATTGCAGTTCGCCGCGGTAGACCGGCAGCACCGGGCAACCCAGCGCGAAGCACGAGATGATGTCGGTACCGCCCGAGATCGACGCCAGCAACACGCGTTCCTTGATGTCGCGGTAGACGTAGTCGTAGCTCTCCGGCGCGAGCGGCGAGCCGGTCGACAGGATGGTTTTGAGTTGCAGCAGCTTGTGCGTCTCGCGCGGCTTCACGCCGGCTTTCTCGATGGCGCTGATCCACTTCGCGCTGGTGCCGAACACGCTGATGCCGACCTCGTCGGCGAGGTCCCACAGCGCGTTGCCGTCAGGGTGCGAGGGCGATCCGTCGTAGAGCACCAGGGTCGCGCCGACCGCGAGGCCGGACACGAACCAGTTCCACATCATCCAGCCGCAGGTCGTGTAGTAGAAGAACCGGTCCTCGCGCTTGAGGTCCGTATGCAGCACGAGTTCCTTCAGGTGCTGGATCAGGGTGCCGCCGGCACCGTGCACGATGCACTTGGGTACGCCGGTCGTGCCGGACGAATACATGATGTAGAGCGGGTGGTCGAAGGGCAGGGCGACGAACTCGGGTGCATGCTCGCGTGTGCCAACGAAATCCGGCCACGCGACGGCATTGCGCAAGCCGTCGAGCTTCAGCGGCTCGCCGCTGTACGGGATCACGACCAGCTTCTCGACGCTCGGCAATTCGCCGAGTACGCCGCAGATCTTCTCCAGGCAATCGAAACGCTTGCCGCCGTAGCCGTATATGTCTGCGGTGAACAGCACCTTCGGCGCGATCTGGCCGAAGCGGTCGACCACGCCGCGGATGCCGAAGTCCGGCGAGCACGACGACCAGGTCGCGCCGAGCGAGGTCGCGGCGAGCATCGCGATCACGGTTTCCGGGATGTTCGGCAGGAAGCCGGCGACGCGGTCGCCGACACCGACGCCGGCCTGCTTCAGTACATGCGCGAGCTTGCCGACTTCCGCATGCAGTTCCGCGTAAGTGAATTCGCGCTGGTGTCCCCATTCGTTGCGGAACACGATCGCGGTGCGCTCATCCCTGAAACGCAGCAGGTTCTGCGCGAAGTTCAGGGTGACGTTCGGGAACCAATGCGCGCCTGGCATCTTCTCGCGGTCGACCAGCACGGGTTCGTACTCGCCGTGCGCGCGGATGCCGCAGAACTCCCAGACCAGCGGCCAGAACTTCTCGGGATGGCGGACCGAGAAATCGTAGAGCGGGGAGTAGCGGCGAATATCCTCATTGCCGGTGCTCTCGCGCACGAACCGCATGAAGCGGCTGATGTTCGAGCGCTCGATGCGTTCCGTGCCCGGCTCCCAGATCGGTTTGTTCATGGACGACCCAAGGTTGGTTGACATGCGTTCCTGCGGGTTTGCGAAGCTCATCGATGAGCCACGACGCCATGCCGGGATCATCGCTGGTTGTGGACGTGCGCAAGGGAGATGTGACCGCGCTGTGCGAGGGATACGGCTCCCTGATATCGCGATAGAGCCTCCTTCGAGCGGGACGGCCGGATTATCCAGCAAGCGTTGCGGAGCTGCCAGCGAACGACGCACGTTTCGCAGGGTCGCCACAAGCAAAAACGCCGGCGCGAGGCCGGCGTCTTTGCAAGCGGTGCAGCGGATCGCGTCGATCAGCCGATCAGCAGATCCTTTTCCTTCTTGCCGGCGGAGAGCGCGGCATTGAACCAGCGCGGGCGCTTGCCACGGCCGGTCCAGGTCTGGGCCGGGTCGGCGGGGTTGCGATATTTCGCCTTCACCTTGCCGCGCGCCTTGCCGCGGCCGCCGGCGCGGCCGAAGACCTCATCGAGACCGAAACCTTCAGCCTTGACCAGGGCATTGATCTTGTCGCGAAGCTTCGAGGCCTTTTCCTTGACCAGTTCTTCCTGGCGCGCTTTCGCGCGCGCGATCAGATCGGAGAGCTGGTTGTGGTTCAGGGACTTGAGATCAATCGCCATGCGTTGTCTACCTCTCATTATTATCGGATGAGCAAGCAATCAGTTACAGAAAATGAACCCATTAATGCTAACAAGCCCGGATCGCGGACGCATACATGTCGTAAGGCACATGCGATAGGCGTCACATTTTATCACGGCAAATCCATTGGATTCGGATGTCACCGCATTTTACGCACTCGGCTTGCCGCTTCGATCACAAATTTTGCAAAGCCGCGGCTTGCGTCGCTCCGGCATTCCAGCCTATGTCGTGATATCGGCTTATTCAGGATTACTTCGGTCGACGAAAACAAAGGGCCTGCCGGAATGCGGAATCAGGAAAAGCAGCGCAGCAATTCTTCCCGATCGATCGCCCGGTTCTCGCTCTCGTTTCGCTTGCGATATTCGAACGTTCCTGCAGCGAGGCCGCGCTCACTCACGACGATGCGATGCGGGATGCCGATCAATTCGATGTCCGCGAACATCGGTCCGGGGCGCAATCCGCGATCGTCGAGCAGCACCTCGATGCCGCGCGCGGACAGGTCCTCGTAGAGTTTCTCGGCTTCCTCGCGCACCTGTGCGTTCTGCGCCGCGTTGATCGGGCAGATCGCGATGCGCCAGGGTGCCATCGGTTCCGGCCAGCGGATGCCGGCATCGTCGTGGTTCTGCTCGATCGCGGCGGCGACGATGCGACTGACGCCGATGCCGTAGCAGCCCATCTGCATGACCCTGGCCTTGCCGGCGTCGTCGAGCACGGTGGCGTCCATCGCCTCGGCGTATTTCGAGCCGAGCTGGAACACGTGGCCGACCTCGATGCCACGCGCGATCTTCAGCGTGCCATGGCCGTCGGGCGAGCGATCGCCCTCGACGACCTTGCGGATGTCGGCGATGCGCGTGATGCGCGCGTCGCGCTCCCAGTTCGCGCCACGGTAATGCGTGCCGTCCTGGTTGCCGCCGCAGACGAAGTCGGCGACGGCCGCGGCGCTGCGGTCGACGATGACCGGAATCGAGTCGGGCAGGCCGACCGGACCGATGAAGCCCGGCCGCGTGCCGGTCACGCGCACGATTTCGGCTTCGTCGGCGAGCACCGATTCACCCGGCAACTCGGCGAGCTTCGCGGCTTTCACCTCGTTGATCTCGTGGTCGCCGCGCACGCACAGCGCGACCAGGCCGTCGTGACCGCGCACGAGGATCGTCTTGATGCACTGCTCCGGCTTCATGCCGAGAAAGGCGGACACCTCGTCGATGGTCTTCTGGGTCGGTGTCGCCACTCTTTCGAGCGTGGCTGAAGGCGCGGAACGTGCAACGGCCGGCGCGAGCGCCTCGGCCATCTCCACGTTCGCGGCGTAGTCCGAATCGGTCGAGAACGCGATCGCATCCTCACCGGAATCGGCGAGCACCTGGAATTCGTGGCTTGCATTTCCGCCGATCGCGCCGGTGTCAGCCTGCACGGCACGGAATTGCAACCCCAGTCGCGTGAAAATCCGCCCGTACGCGTCGTACATCACGCGGTATTCGCGATCGAGGCAGTCCGCCGTCAAATGGAACGAATACGCGTCTTTCATCAGGAATTCGCGTGCGCGCATCACGCCGAAACGCGGGCGGATCTCGTCGCGGAATTTGGTCTGGATCTGGTAGAAATTGACTGGCAGCTGCTTGTAGCTTTTCAGCTCGTTGCGCGCGAAATCGGTAATGACTTCCTCGTGCGTCGGTCCGTAGCAATATGCGGCGTCCTTGCGGTCCCTGATCTTCAGAAGCTGGCCGCCGAATTTCTCCCAGCGTCCGGTTTCCTCCCAGAGCTCCTTCGGCTGGATCGACGGCATCAGCAGCTCGACCGCGCCGGCGCGGTTCATTTCCTCGCGCACGATATTCTGGACCTTGCTCAATACGCGCAGGCCGAGCGGCGACCAGGTGTAGATGCCTGCCGCAAGCTTGCGGATCATGCCGGTGCGCAGCATCAGCCGATGGCTGGCGATCTCCGCGTCGGCGGGCACTTCCTTGACGGTCGCGAGATGAAAACGGGAAAGGCGCATGGGGTTCCAGACATGAACGCGGAACCGCGAATTCTAGCAGCGGGGGCGGCGGCTGCGTGCTGGCTGTCCGCCAGACGCGATTTAATCGCGCGGGCCAGACGCGGAGAAATCCGGCTTACTGGAATACGGCCAGGATGAGACGGACCGGTTCCGGTTATTGCGCGGCGCAGAACAGCTTGATCTGCTGATTCGCCTTGTCGATCTGCGCCTGGTGGCTCTTCGCGGCGTCCAGATCGGTCGGATAGCCGAGCGAGTCGACCGGCACTTTCTGCGTATCCAGCACCGCGAGATTCTTCTTCGCGATGTCGCAATTGCGCTTGATGTCCTCCGGCGCATAACCCGCCGCTGCCGCGAGTGCCGGACCGGACGACTTGGCGGCCTCGGCCTTCTTTTCCCCGTCGGCTTCGGTGCTGGTGGTGACTCCGCCCTTGACCTTGAGCTTCTGTGCCTTCACCACACTGGCCGGTGGCGGCGAGTCGGAGAAGTGCTTGACGCCGTTCGCGTCGGTCCACGAGTACATGTCGGCGGCGGCGGCGGGTAGGCCGACGGTCAGCAGGGCGAGCAGGAGCCAGTTGCGCTTCATCGTTGGGCCTTCGCGTTCTCGCGGGGTGCTCAGGGCGGCACACCGGACCGGCGACTGGATAACACCAGTTGGGCCCGGAGACAAGCGCGGGCTCGCAAAACCGGGTATCCCGCCGCGTTTGTTTGCGATGTGCCGAGCCTCGCCGGGCGGCGGTTCCGTCCACCCCCGGAGGATGCCGCGCACTACCGCTGTCGCGATTGCTCCGCCAGCGCACGGGCGAAAGCACCCGCCATGGTGGATCACGGTACACTTCTCTCCATATTTCCTACGTTGCCGCTGATCGACATGGATGAGACTTCGACCGGCGCGCGCAAGCCGCCGCGCGGGATCTACCTGCTGCCGAACCTGTTCACGACCGCCGCGATGTTCGCCGGCTTCTACGCCATCGTGGCCAGCATCGGCGGGCGCTACACCGAGGCCGCGGTCGCGGTGTTCGTGGCCGGCATCCTCGACGGGCTCGACGGCCGCGTCGCGCGCCTGACCGGCACCCAGAGCGAGTTCGGCGTGCAGTACGACTCGCTGTCGGACCTGGTCAGCTTCGGTCTCGCACCCGCACTGGTCATGTACACCTGGTCGCTGTCGGCGCTGAAGGCCTACGGCTCGGGTTGGGGCAAGCTCGGCTGGGCCGCGGCGTTCATCTATGCGGCCTGCGCGGCATTGCGGCTGGCGCGCTTCAACACCCAGGTCGGCGTCGCCGACAAGCGCTACTTCCAAGGCCTGGCCAGTCCTGCGGCGGCGGGGCTGTGCATGTCCTTCGTCTGGGCGATCGAGGCCAAGGGCTTGTTCGGCTTCAACGCCAGCGACATGGACTTCGTGACGCCGGTGATCGCGATCGTCGCCGGACTGCTGATGGTCAGTCGCGTGCGCTACTTTAGCTTCAAGGCATGGCCGAAGTCGGATCGCGTGCCGTTCATCTGGATACCCGCCGCGATGCTGATTCTGGTCGCGCTCGCGGTCGATCCGCCGCGCGTGCTGTTCGGTATCGCGGTGCTGTACGTGCTGTCCGGCCCGGCGATGACGCTCTGGGGCCTGCGCCAGAAACGCAGCCTGCGCGCCCAGCGCGGCACGGGAAAGGGCGACGAGTGAACACCGCGCGCGCCAGGCCGACCGGCTCGCGCGCGAAGGACGCGGCAAGAACTTCGCGCGGCCATCCGCAAAGGCGGACGCGCGAAGCCGACACGCTCACGTTCCTGGCCGATCTCGCGCAGGCGCTCGCAGTCACGCTGGACCTGCGCCAGACCCTGTCCGAGGCGGTCACGCGCGTGGTGGACTTCATGCGCGTCGAGGCGGCCTCGCTGTTCCTGCTCGATCCGGCCGGCGAGGTGCTCGAATGCCGGATCTGCGTCGGCCCGGTCGACATCACCGGCGCGCGCCTCGGCGTGGGCCAGGGCGTGGTCGGCCGTGCGGTCGCCGAGAACGCGACGCAGATCGTCACCGACGCGGCCAGCGATCCGCGCATCTGGCGCGCGGCCGACGACACCACCGGTTTCGTCACGCGGAGCCTGGTCTGCGCGCCGCTGGCAACCGCGGCCGGGCCGATCGGTGCGATCGAGATCGTTAACCGCCGCGATGGAAAACCCTTCTCGGCCGCGGACGCGGAGCTGCTCGGCATCATCGCGGCGCCGGCCGCGCTTGCGATCAACAACGCGCGCATGGCCAGCAACCTGCTCGAGCAGCAGCGCCTGAAGCGCGAGTTCGACCTCGCGCGGCGCCTGCAGAAGTCCCTGCTGCCGCACCGCCGCCGCGACGATTTCCCGATCATCGCGGTCAACCGTCCCGCGCACGAGATCTCTGGCGACTTCTACGACTATTTCGAACTCGCCGACGGCCGCATCGGCTTCGTCGTCGGCGATATTTCCGGGAAGGGCCTCGACGCGGCGCTGCTGATGGTGCGTGCGGCGAGCCTGCTGCGCTGGGCCGGCAAGGACGGGCTCGCGCCGGGCGCGTGGCTCGCGCGCGCGAACGAGGAATTGTGCGAGACGGCCCGGGACGGCCGCTTCGTCTGCGCGCTGGTCGGCTATTGCGACCGTGCCGCGACCCGGGTGCAGTTCGCCGGCGCCGGCTTCCCGCCGGTCATTGTGCATCGCGCCGGAACGTTCAGCGACTACGCGTCCGGTGGGCCGCCGCTCGGCATCCTGTCCGGTGTCGCATTCGACGAACATGACATTCCACTCGAAGGCGGCACGCTGTATGCGTTCTCGGACGGAGCGACCGATGTGCGCGATGACGCCGGCCAGCGGATCGGCGACGCCGGCGTGCGTGAGCTGATCGCGCGGCACGCGCAGGCGCCGCGCGACGCGCGCCTGCGCGGACTGCTCGCGGAGCTGAAGCACCTGCGTCTCGTCGATGACACCACGCTGCTGCTCGTCGAGGCGCCACGCGCCGAGGCGCCCGAGGTGCTGCTCGAGCGGCGCATCCCGGCGCGTGCGGCGGAACTGCGCGATCTGCGCAGCGCGATCCGCCATGCCCTGGACGGTCTGCGCGTCGCGCCGGAGCTGCGCGACCGCCTCGTGCTCGCGGTCGACGAGGCCTGCGCGAACATCATCCGCCACGGTTATGGTCCGCAGCGCGAGGGCGACATCGACTTGCGCATCCTGCGCGCCGGCCCGATGTTGAGCTTCGAGCTGACCGACAGCGCGCCCTGCGTCGATCCGGCCAGCTTGCGTCCGAAGCCGCTCGGAGAATGCCGCTGCGGCGGTTTCGGCATGGCGCTGATCGACGAGGTCATGGACGACTGGCGCATCGAATCCGTACGGGGCGGGCAGGGCAACCGGCTGATCCTGCGCAAGCGCATCGAAGACATCGGCACCGAAGAGGCGAACGAGGCATGAGCGTCAACCCGAACAACGTGAGCAGCGAGGCGCGCGACGGCTACGTGCTGGTCCGCCTCAGCGGCGAAGTCGATCTCTCCTGGTCGCAAGCGGTGCGCCGTGCGGTGCTCGACGCACTCGCCGGCGACTCTCCGGTCGGCGTGGACCTGTCCGCGGTCAGCTACATCGATTCGTCCGGCATCGCCGCGCTGGTCGAGGGCTTCCAGCGCGCACGCACACGAGGCAGCCGCTTCGTGCTGGTCGCGGTCAGCGACGCGGTGCGCGCGGTGCTCGAACTCGCACGGCTCGACCGCGTGTTCCTGCTGGTCGCCACGTCCGACGCGATCCTCATCGCTGCGTGAACGCACTGGCACGCCCGCTGGCCGACGTCGGCCGCGCGACGCTGGAGGCGTTGAGCGGCGTCGGCTATGCGGCGATGTTGCTGTTCGAAGCGCTGTACTACACGGTCGCCGGCTGGCGTATCGGCCAGCCGGTGCGGTTGGTCGCGGTGGTCAGGCAGATGCGCGAGATCGGCGCCGACGCGCTGCCGATCGTCGCGCTGCTCGGCTTCACGGTCGGGCTGATGCTCGGCATCCAGTTCATTGCCTCGCTCTCCGAGTTTGGCGCGCAGTCGCAGGTCGTGGTCGCAGTCGCGAAATCGGTCACGCGCGAATTCGGCGCACTGATCACCGCGATCCTCGTCGCCGGCCGCTCCGGCTCCGCGCTGGCGGCGCGGATCGGTTCGATGTCCGTGTCTCAGGAAGTCGACGCGCTCGCGGTGATCGGCATCGAACCGGTGCGCTACCTGGTCGCTCCGGCCTTGATCGCGATGCTGGTCATGCTGCCGGCGCTGACGATCTTTGCGAACGCGGTCGCGATCTTCGGCGCGGCGCTGTACAGCGCGCCGGCGCTGAACGTGACGCCGATCGCGTACCTGCTGCAGACGTTGTCGCTGCTGACGCCGGGCGATGTCTGGCAGGGCCTCGCCAAGAGCGTCGTGTTTGCGTTGCTGATCACGCTGATCGGCGTCAGCACCGGCTTCTCGGTGACCGGCGGTGCCGAAGGCGTCGGGCGCGCGACCACGCGTTCGGTCGTGCTGTCGATCTGCTGGATCATTGTGGTCGACATGATCTTTTCGTTCTTCCTGAATCGATGAACACGACAGCATTGCCATCGCGCAAATCCGATGTAGGAGCGGCTTCAGCCGCGATGCTTCCCGTGCGCGCGCTGCAAGGTCGAACGAGAGCATCGCGGCTGAAGCCGCTCCTACGGGAGCCTGTGCGAGCGTCGGTATGAATATGTCGCCGGCGCCCCTGATCGAAGTCGAGAAGCTCGAAGCCTGGTACGGCCGCCGGCGCGTGCTGCATGGCATCGACTTCTCGGTCAACGCGGGCGAAATCCGCGTGATCATGGGCGGCTCGGGTTCGGGCAAGAGCACGCTGCTGCGCCATCTGCTCGGCCTGCAGCGGCCGGTCAGCGGATCGGTCCGGCTGTACGGGGTCGATCTCGGCGAAGCCAGCGAACGCGAGCTACTCGATGTGCGCAAGCGCATCGGCGTGTCGTTCCAAGGCGGCGCGCTGCTGACCTCGCTGACGGTCGGCGAGAACGTCGCGCTGCCGTTGCGTGAACACACGCGGCTGGACGAGTCGACGATCCGCATCATGAGCCGGCTCAAGCTCGAGGTGGTCAATCTCGGCGGTTTCCAGGACCTGATGCCGAGCCAGCTCTCCGGCGGCATGGTCAAGCGCGCGGCGCTCGCGCGGGCGATCGTGATGGATCCGCGCCTGCTGTTCTTCGACGAGCCGTCGGCCGGTCTCGATCCGGTCGTCTCGGCGGAACTCGACGAATTGATCCTGCGCCTGCGCGATGCGCTGCGCATGACCATCGTGGTGGTCACCCACGAGCTCGAGAGCGCGTTCAAGATCGCCGACACGATCACCGTGCTCGATGCGGGCGAGATCCTGATGACCGGCACGGTCGCTGCGGTGCGGGCGGCTGACAATGAGCGCATCCAGGACCTGCTGAACCGGCGGCCGCGCGAGGTGCAGGTCGATGCGGATGCCTATCTCAAGCGCCTCACGGAAGAAGAAGCTTGATAATGTCCATGCGGGAGCGATTCCGTAATGCCGTCATCCCGGCGAAAGCCGGGATCCAGCCTTTTCCGTCAAAGGAACTGGATCCCGGCTTTCGCCGGGATGACGAAGAAGTGATTCGGTGGATCTCGGGGAGCGGGTTTTGAAACGCGACACCATCAACTACACGCTGGTCGGCGCCGTCGTCGTCGGCGCGCTCGTGCTGCTGCTGGTCGGCCTCGCGCTGATCACCGGGCGCGCCGTCGCCAGCGACGACTATTTTGTGCGCTATCGAAACGTGACCGGCCTGCGCTACGGCGCGCCGGTGTTCTACCAGGGTTACCGCATCGGCCAGGTCGGCAAGGTGACGCCGGAGCGCAGCGCGGACGGCACGCGCTACCGGGTCGCGCTGGCGATCCGCCGTGAC
Organism: Dokdonella soli; assembly: GCF_039523175.1. NCBI lineage: Bacteria > Pseudomonadati > Pseudomonadota > Gammaproteobacteria > Lysobacterales > Rhodanobacteraceae > Dokdonella > Dokdonella soli. The sequence goes on along the minus strand of NZ_BAAAEU010000007.1, from coordinate 267,918 downwards.
TGGCCGATTCCGCAGGACAGCCCCGCTCGCCTGCAGTCGAGCGGCCTGCTCGCCGACGTCTCGATCGGCATCCGCGAGGGTACGAGCCGCGACATGCTCAAGCCCGGCGGCGAGCTCAAGGCCGAGGAGGGCGGTGATATCTTCGCCGCAATGAACGAGCTGGCCGGCGAGGTCAGCACGCTGACGCGCACGCAGATTTCGCCGCTGATCCGCACCCTTTCGCAGAGAGTTGATTCGATCACGGGCGCGATCGACCAGAACGCGCCGGCGATCCTCGACCAGACCCGTGGCCTGCTCGATCGCGTCAATCGCGCCTCCGATTCGCTCAACGATCTGCTGAAGCCGGAGAATCGGGCGGCCGTCGCCGGGACGTTGGCCGAGGTGCGCAAACTCAGCGCGGAACTGCACGGGACGCGCGAGACGCTGGACAAAGCGCTGGGCGAACTCGCCGACATCGCGAAGGAGAACCGCCCCGAGGTACGCCGCTCGGTGCAGGATCTCGGCAGCGTGCTCGCGGCGCTGTCGAGTCGCATGGATGTGATCACGCACCATCTGGAATCCTCGAGTCGCAATCTCGACGAGTTCAGCCGCGAGATCCGCGCGCATCCGAACCGTCTGATCCTCGCGCCTAAGGCCGACAAGCTGCAGGAAGAACCGCAATGACGCGCCGCCTGATCGCACTGGCTCTGTTCGTGTCCGTCGCGCTGGCGGGTTGCGGCGCGCCGACGGTGCCGGATTTCACGTATTTCAGGCTGCCGCGTCCGCAACCGCTGGAGGCGGACGGCACGCCGCTGTTTCGCGGCGCACTGGTCGTCGACGCGTTCGGCGCCGATGGCCTTTACGCGGACCAGGCGCTGATCTACGCGCTGGATCCCGGTGCGCAGCAGCTGCGCCAGTACCACTACCAGCTATGGACCGATCCGCCGACACGGATCCTGCAGCGGCGCCTGATCGAGCAGCTGCGCGACGCGAACGTGGCGGCGCAGGTCACCGACGAGCTGCCGGCGAGCCATCCGGCGATTCGCGTCAGCGGGACCATCCTGCGCTTCGACCGCGTGCCGTCCGCCGCAGGCGGCTACGACGCGGTCGTCGCGCTGAAGCTGCGCGCGGACGCGCGCGACGGAACGCCATTCGTGGATGACTACTATCGTGCCGAGAAGGCGGCCGACGGCGCCGACCTGAAGGCGACCGTCGATGCCTACGGTGCTGCGCTGGACGAGATCTTCGCGAGGTTCCACGCGGACCTGCGCAAGCGTGGAGCGGACATCCATGCGGGATGAAACCAGCCTGCGCCGTCTGGCCGAGATGGGCATCGATGTCTATCAGCCGCGTGCCGCGAGCGCGATGGCACTGCGTGTGCTTGCCGATTCTGCGCCCATGGCGCCGGTGCCGGAGCACGCGCAGCGCGGAGCGCAGCCTGCCGCTAAAGCGGTGATCGAAGCGGCGCCGGCAGAGCGGATCGACGTCCTGCTGCTCGCGAGGGGGACGTCACCGCGCGCCACTGCGCTGCTCACCGATGTCGCACGGACGCTGCGTTTCGCGCGCGTCGCGTGCGCACGTCTCGACGCGCCCGACGAATCCGCGCTCGCCACGGCTGCCGCGCTGGTCATGTTCGGTGACGCCTGCGCGCGCGCGGCCGGTGCAGCACTGCCGGCACAGCGCCAGCGCGAGATCGGCTGGGTCGTTATGGGGGAACCGGACGCGCTCGCTGGCGACGCGCCGGCGAAGCGTGCGCTGTGGAGTGAACTGAAGCGGATGCTGCGTGGAATGGCCGCAGGGCGGGGCACGCTTGCAGCGACCGTGTCGGCAGCCGATCATCATGCGAACGGCCACTCTCCCAACGACGGGGCGGCCACACCTGCGCAAGCGTGAGTCCGACGTGGTCGCGATCCTGAAACCGAAGCCGCCGGAGTTCCGGCGCATGCAGCCGGACGATCTGGACCAGGTCGCCGCGATCGAGGCGGCCGCCTACGAGTTTCCGTGGAGCCGCGCGATCTTCCACGACTGCCTGCGCGCCGGCTACGAATGCTGCGTGCTGGTACGTGAGGGCGCGATCGTCGGCTATGGCGTGCTCTCGAGCGGCGCCAACGAAGCGCACATCCTGAATATCTGCGTCGCCCCACTCGAGCAGGGCAACGGCCACGGCCGGCGCCTCGTCAAGCGCCTGCTCGACTTCGCGCGCTGGCACCGTTGCGAGCGCGTGTTCCTCGAAGTGCGCCCGTCGAACCCGCACGCGATCGCGCTGTACGAGTCCATGGGCTTCAACGAATTCGGCCGGCGCCCGAACTACTACCCGGCGAAAAAGGGGCGCGAGGACGCGCTGGTGATGGCGATGGAGCTGCTCGAACCGGAAGGTTAGGGAACCCCGGGGCTGCTTTCCCGCGTTTCTGGCGTGCGGGTCCGCGACGCCTCAGCGGCCGCACGCGTCTTCCATGCCGCGGTCCATTGCGCGATCTCGGCGCCGCCGACCGGCGCCTCGCGCATCACTTCGTCGACGAACGTGACGAAGTCGCGCGGAAAGCGCTCACGGATATGCAGCCACAGCGAGCGAAAACCCGGCGCGCCGCATTGCGACCGGAGATGGCCGAGGATCGAGGCGTACTGGCCCTCGCCGAGCATGCCGTCGCGGTGCTGGAAGTAGCTGTCCTCGAAATGCAGGAACAGCGGATACATGCTCCACAAATAGCGGTGGCATTCGACCGCGCTCAGGCTCGGATCACCGGCGTGGCCACGCAGGATCAGCGCTGCGGTATCGGGCTGCGCGATGTATTGCAGCCAGTCGCCGACCTGCTGCGAACGGCCGCGATCCATCTTCGAGCGCTGGTTCAGCGCGCCCTGGCGGATCTGCCGGTTCAGGTACACCAACGAGACCAGCACGGCGACGCTGCTGATCAGGCTGCCGATGTTGACGAGCGTGGCGAGCGTCATCGCAGATCTCCGGTCGGTGAGCGCAGCGGTCGATGTGACTCTACATCTCGCCGAGCTTGTCGAGCTGCTCGCGCAGCGCCGCCAGCAGCGCGGTGAAATCGGCCAGGCGCTGTTTTTCCTGCTCGACGATCGCAGGCGGCGCGCTGGCGACGAAGCTTTCCTTGCCGAGCTTCGCGTTGCACTTGGCTATTTCGCCTTCGACGCGCTTGATCTCCTTCTCGAGACGCTGCTTCTCGGCGCCGACATCGATCAGGCCGGCCAGCGGGATCAGCAGTTTCAGCTCGCCGACGATCGCGGCCGCGGCCGGCGGCTCGGCTTCGCCCGTATCGAGCCAGCGTTGCGACTCGGTGCGCGCGAGGAAGCCGATCTGTGCTGCGAACTTCACGGTGCGTGCGCGGTCGCCGGCGTTGCCGCCCGCGTACAACAGGGGGATCGCCTTGCCGGGCGCGATGTTCATCTCGCTGCGGATGCGGCGGACCTGGCTCAGCACCGCCTTCAGCCATTCGATTTCGGCGCTCGCCGCCTCGTCGGGCGTGAAGTCGTTCGCACGCGGATAGGCGCGCGTCGAGATGCTGCCTGTCGCGATGCCGAGCTTCGGCGCGACTTCATGAAAGATTTCTTCGGTGACAAACGGCGTGATCGGGTGCAGCGCGCGCAGCACGGCTTCGAGCACGACCAGCAGGGTGTGCCGTGTCGAGTCGGCGGCAGTCCTGTCATCACCGTTCAATGCGGGTTTCGAGAGTTCAAGGAACCAGTCGCAGTATTCGTTCCAGACGAACTCGTAGAGCGCCTGGGCGACGAGGTCGAAGCGATAGGTCGTGAAATGCGCCTCGACCTCGGTGAGCGTGTGATGCAGGCGCGTGAGAATCCAGCGCTCGGCTTCGGTCTCCGGCGCTTTGCCGAATCCCGAGTCCCGAGTCCCGAGTCCCGGATCCGCGCAATTCATCAGCACAAACCGTGCCGCATTCCACAGCTTGTTGCAGAAATTCCGGTAGCCGTCCGCGCGCTTCAGGTCGAAGTTGATCGTGCGCCCGTAGGTCGCAAGCGCTGCGAACGTGAAGCGCAGCGCGTCGGCGCCGACCGCGGTGATGCCGTCGGGGTACTCCTTGCGGATGCGCTTCTCGACCTTCTCGCGCGCCTGCGGGATCAGCAGCGACGCGGTCGACTTCTTCACCAGCGATTCGAGGTCGATGCCGTCAATCAGGTCGAGCGGGTCGAGCGTGTTGCCCTTCGACTTCGACATCTTCTGGCCTTCCGCATCGCGCACGATCGCGTTGATGAAGACCTCGCGGAACGGAACCTTGCCGGTGAAGTACTGCGTCGCCATGACCATGCGCGCGACCCAGAAGAAGATGATGTCGAAGCCGGTGACCAGCACGTTGCTCGGAACGAAGGCCTGGAATTGCTCCCATTCGGCCGCGCGCTCGGACGTCTCGCCGGGCCAGCCGAGCGTCGAGAACGGCCACAGCGCGGACGAGAACCAGGTGTCGAGCACATCCTCATCCTGCTTGAGCGCTCCGACGGGCATGGTCGTCGCATGCGCGCGTGCGTCGGCCTCGTCCTCGCCGACGAAGATGTTGCCGGCCTCGTCGTACCACGCAGGAATCTGGTGACCCCACCAGAGCTGGCGGCTGACGCACCAGTCCTGGATGTTCTCCAGCCACTGGTTGTAGGTCGTCGACCAGTTTTCCGGCACGAACTTGATCGCGCCATCGCGAACCGCGGCCAGCGCGGGCTCGGTGATCGCCTTGCGGCCGCCGGGGCGGCCATCCGCCCGTGTCTCGGTGGTGAGGTCGAGGAACCATTGGTCAGTCAGCATCGGCTCGATCACCGCGTCCGTGCGCTGGCTGATCGGCACCTGCAGCTTGTGCTTCTTCGTCTCGACCAGCAGACCCTGCGCTTCGAGATCAGCGAGCACAGCCTTGCGCGCGGCGAAGCGGTCGAGGCCGCGGTATTTCTCGGGTGCGTTGTCGTTGATCTTCGCATCGAGGGTCAGGATCACACGCGGTTCGAGCTTGTGCCGCGCGCCGATCTGCCAGTCGTTGAAGTCGTGTGCCGGCGTGATCTTGACCGCACCGGTGCCGAACTCGCGGTCGACATAGTCGTCGGCGATGACCGGAATCTCGCGCCCGGTCAGCGGCAAGGTCAGCGTCTTGCCGATCAGCGATCGATAGCGTTCGTCGTCCGGATGCACCGCGACCGCGACGTCGCCGAGCATCGTCTCGGGGCGCGTGGTCGCGACGATCAGGCCTTCGCCGCCATCGGAGGCCGGGTAGCGGATCGACCACAGCGAGCCGTCCTTCTCCTCGTTGTTGACTTCCAGGTCCGACACCGCGGTCATCAGCACCGGGTCCCAGTGCACGAGGCGCTTGCCGCGGTAGATCAGGCCGTCGCGATACCAGGTCACGAACACGCGGCGCACCGCGGCGGATAGGCCTTCATCCATCGTGAAGCGCTCGCGCGACCAGTCGACCGATGCGCCGAGCCGGCGCATCTGGTTCGTGATCGTCGAGCCGGATTGCTCCTTCCAGTCCCAGACCCGTTCGATGAACGCGTCTCTGCCGAGATCATGGCGAGACTGGCCCAGTGCGGCGAGCTGATTCTCGACGATCTTCTGCGTCGCGATGCCGGCATGGTCGGTGCCGCCCTGCCACAGCGTGCGGAACCCACGCATGCGGTGATAGCGCGTCAGCGCATCCATGATCGTCTGCTGGAACGCGTGGCCCATGTGCAGCGTGCCGGTCACGTTCGGTGGCGGCAGCAGGATGCAGTACGGCTCGCCGCTGGCGGCGGGCGCGAACAGGCCCTTGGCCTCCCATTCGGCATACCACTTCGATTCGATCGGGGCGGGTTCGTAACTTTTTTCCATGACGTTGGCTGCCTGCGCCCGCGCGAGCGCAGGACTTGGTTCAAAAGGGAATACTGCGATTGTAAGCGCGCGCGCCGGGTCTCGTGGGCGCGACCGCCTGTAGGAGCGGCTTCAGCCGCGATGCTCTGACGCGGCGTCCGAAAAGCATCGCGGCTGAAACCGCTCCTACATATCGTGTTTGGCGACTTCGAAACCAGCCTGCTTGTAGGTCTTCCAGCGCTCGCGCGAGCCGAGTCGCTCGGCCTCGTCGGCCGGCACGACCTCGAGCACGCGCTCGAACAGGCCCGGCGCGCACGCGTCGCGCAGGTTGATCACCAGCGCGCGATCCGGCGTCTGCGCCTCGGGCGGTGCGATCAGCACCGCACAGACCGCGTCGTCCTCGTCGCCGGCGATCTGGTGCGGGATGAACGCGTTGTCGTCGAACTCCCAGAGCTTCTCGTCGAGCGCCTCGGCCTGATCCCGCGAGCGGGCGAGGATCAGCGTCGGCGTCTCGCTCGCAAATGCCTTCTTCGCGAGTTCGCAGACCAGCAGCAGCGGATCGTCGCGAAAGCGCGGCTTGTCGATCAGGTAGAAGTCGGCGCGCGGCATGGGGCTAGGGCGTCGCCGGGGTGCCCGACATCGAGCTCATCAGCAACGCGCCCATCGCCGAGGCGAACATGCAGGCGAAGACCAGGCCGAAGAAGCCGGCGATCGCGGGCAGGCGGTGATTGGCCGGACGCGTCTTGTACAGGTAGTACGGTACGAACACCGCGGCAAGCAGCACGATGCCGACGTTGAGCCAGGTCGGGCGCCGGATGTCGAGTTCGGCCGCGTCCAACTGCAGCCAGCGGAAGCCGAGGATCAGCAGCGCGAGGTTGCCGCCGAACGTGAATGCGAGGCGACCAGGGCTGTCGGTCAGCGGCAGCGCGAGCGCGGCATCGACGATGCCGAGCACGACCGACGCGCCGACCAGGGCGATCAGCGTGGTCTGCTTCTGCCTGCGCGTGTCCGGGGCCGGTGAATTCACGCGCTGCGGTCGATCAGGTACTGCGCGAGCAGCGGCACCGGCCGGCCGGTCGCGAGGCCCTTGCGGCCTTCCTCCCACGCGGTGCCGGCGATGTCGAGGTGCGCCCAGCGGCGGCCGTTGGTGAAGCGTGCGAGGAAGCAGCCGGCGGTGATCGCGCCGGCGTACTTGCCGCCGATGTTGGCGACGTCGGCAAAGCCGGATTCGAGCTGGCTCTGGTATTCGTCCCAGAGCGGCAGGCGCCAGGCGCGGTCGTGGGTCACGTTGCCGGCGTTGAGCAGCTGGTCGGCGAGTTCGTCATCGCGGGTCATCAGGCCGGAGGCGTGCTTGCCGAGCGCGACAACGCAGGCGCCGGTCAGCGTCGCTGCGTCGATGATGACTTCCGGATCGAACTTCTGCGCGTAGGTCAGCGCGTCGCAGAGGATCAGACGGCCCTCGGCGTCGGTATTCAGCACCTCGATCGTGAGGCCGGACATGCTGGTCAGGATGTCGCTCGGGCGATACGCGTTGCCGTCCGGCATGTTCTCGACCGCCGGCACGATGCAGACCAGGTTCAGCGGCAGCTTCAGTTCGACCGCGGCGAGGAACGCGCCGAGCACGCCGGCTGCGCCGCACATGTCGAACTTCATTTCCTCCATGCCGGGGCCGGGCTTGATCGAGATGCCGCCGGTGTCGAAGGTGATGCCCTTGCCGACCAGCGCATACGGCCTGGTTTTCTCGTCCTTGCCTTGCCAGCGCAGCACGATCAGCTTGGGCGGATTCGCCGAGCCTTGTGATACGCCGAGCAGCGAGCCCATGCCGAGCTTTTGCATGTCCTCGCGTTCGAGCACTTCGAGCGTGACACCTGCGTGCGCATCGGCGATCTGTTTCGCCTGCGCCGCGAGGAAGGCCGGGTTGCAGATGTTGGGCGGCAGGTTGCCGAGTTCTCGCGCGAAACGCACGCCGTTCGCGATCGCGGTCGCTTCGGTCAGTGCGCGCGCGACATTGGCGTCGTTCGCGGCAGCGGCGAACGCGATGCTTTCGAGCTGCGGCGTCTTCGGGGCGTCCTTCGCCTTGAACGTCGCCGTGTAACGATAGGCCTGGTTGTCCGCGGCCAGTGCGGCGCTGCGCAGTTTCCAGGCGCTGTCGCGGTCGGGGACATCGATTTCGGTCAGGTATGACACCGCGGCGTCGATCGGCAGCCCCTTGAGCGCGCGCGCGGCATCGCCGGCGACTCGATTGAACGCGGCCGCATCGACTTTCTTCTGTTCGCCGAGTCCGATCACGAGCACGCGTGGCGCGGCGATGCCGGCAAGACCGAACAACAGCGTGCTGGTGCCGGGCTTGCCGGTCGCATCGCCGCTCTCGACCAGGCGCTTGATCGCGCCGCCGGATTTCTCGTCGACGCGCGTGGCGGCGGCGCTCAGTGTGCGGTCCTCGAACAGGCCGACGACGATGCACGGCGTGGCCGCGCTTTCCGGTGCGTCGGTGGTGGTGGCGAACTTGAGAGTCATGAAGGGTTCCGACAAGTTTCTGGATGATCCGGGCGCGCCCGCGGTTACACTTGCCGGCTTGCAGGACGAAACAGCCCGGACCGGTCCGGGAAGGACGCCGTCGCCGCCGTCTCGCCCGAGGCGAACATGGCCCGCGATGCAACCAGTACGCGCATGAAGCCAGCCATTCTAAGACAAAGCCCCATCGCGTTGCGCGTGTTCGATGCCTTGCGTCCGCGCATCATCGACCGCTATCTGCTGCAGGAAGTCGCGACCAGCTTCATCGCGGCCACGGTGATCCTGTTGCTGGTGCTGGTCGGTGGTGCGGTCGCGGACCTGCTGAACAAGATCGCGCGCGGGCGCATCCCGGCCGACCTGCTGTTCACGCTGATCGGGTTGCGCACGGTCGGCACACTGACCATCCTGATGCCGCTGGCGACCCTGCTCGGCGTGCTGCTCGCCTACGGCCGCCTGTGGCGCGACAGCGAGATGGCGGTGCTGCAGTCGTCCGGGCTCGATCTCGGCGGCCTGGTGCGGCCGCTCATGCTGTTTGCAATGCCGACGATGCTGCTGGTCGGCGCGGTCTCGTTCTGGCTCGGCCCGGCTTCGGACCGGCTCGCGCAACAATTGATGCAGGAGGCCAGCCGCTCGCTGATCGTGGCAGGGCTGGAGCCGGGCAAGTTCGTCGACCTGCCGGGTCGCGATGGCGTGATCTATGTCGGCGAGATGTCCGGCGACGGCACGCAGTTCAAGCGCATGTTCATCGAGAGCGAACGCGCCGACAAGCAGGCCGGCAAGACCCGCATCGACGTGATCACCGCGACCCACGGCTTCCTCTACCACGATGCCGACGGCGCGGGCCGCTACATCGCGCTGCAGGACGGATTCCGTGTCGAGGGCAAGCTCGGTGAGGACGATTTCCGGCTGATGCGTTTCGCGCGCAACGACATCAAGCTGCCTGACAGCAAGAGCGACGACAACGAGACCTCGATCAAGCGCTCGGCGCCGACCGGCACGCTGCTGCGCGCACGCGACGATCGGGTGATGCGTGCCGAGCTGCACTGGCGGCTGGCCGCGCCGCTGTCGATCCTGGTGCTGACGCTGCTCGCGCTGCCGTTGTCGCGATCGAGTCCGCGTGAGCCGCGCTACGCACGACTGCTGGTCGCGCTGCTGATCTGGCTGATCTACTACAACGGCCTGTTGCTCGGACGCTCGTGGATCAGCCAGGGCAAGCTGGCGCCGGCTTTCGGCCTGTGGTGGGTCTACGTGCCGGCGATCGCGATCGCGGCCTGGCTGATCTGGAGCGGCCAGCGCCTGAAACGCCCGCGTGCAGCGACGAGGGCGACATGATGCGTTGGCCGATGTTCAAGCAAGTCGATCGGCTGGTCGCGATGGCGGTGCTGACTGCGGTCGGCATGACCTGGGTCACGCTCGTCGCGCTCGACGCATTCCGCATCTTCATCATCGAGATCAACGAAGTCGGCCAGGGCCAATACTCGCTGACCAAGGCCGCAGCCTATGTGCTGCTGACCGTGCCGCGGCGTTTCTACGAGATGTTCGGCTACTCCGCATTGATCGGCGGCCTGCTCGGCCTCGGCGGCCTCGCCAACAGCGGCGAACTGACCGCGCTGCGCGCGGCGGGCCTCTCGAAGCTGCGCATCTGCGCGTCGGTCGCGCTCGGTCTCGGTGTGCTGACCATCGCGGTCGCCCTGCTCGGCGAGACGCTCGGGCCGTTCGGCGAGCGCAAGGCGCAGGCGCTGTCGCTGGCGGCGAAATCGAAGGACGTCGCGCTGGCCAAGGGCGGTGCGCTGTGGGCGCGCGACGGCGAGACGGTGATCAGCGCCAAGCGCGGACATACGCGCGGTGGCGAGATCGACCTCGCCGGTGTGCGAGTGTTCGAGTTCGACGGCGAGGGCAGGCTGCTGTCGCTGTCGGTCGCCGACGGCGCGCTGCACACGCAGGGCGACTGGACCCTGCGCAACGTGCGCCGCACCGAGTTCAGTCCCGAAAGCGCGATGAGCACGCAGCACGCCGAGGCGCGCTGGAAGTCCGGCCTCGATCCGCACCTGCTCGCGGCGGGCATCATCCAGACCCAGTACATGCCACTGCGCGACCTCTCGCGCAACATCGACTATCTCGACCGCAATCGCCAGGACGCGTCGAGTTTCCGCAATGCGTACTGGGCGCGCATCTTCTATCCGTTCAACGTGCTCGTGCTGGTGTTCTGCGCGGTACCGTTCGCGTTCGGCGCGCTGCGCAGCGGGGGTCTGTCCAAACGCCTGTTCCTCGGCATCGTGCTGGCGCTCGGCTTCCAGCTGCTGCAGAACGCGATCGTCAATTTCGGCGTGATCAACGGCATCCATTCCGCGCTCGCGAACACGTTCCCGCCACTGATCCTGATCGCCGCCGCGTTCGCATACTTCCGTCGCAACGCGTAGGCCGGAACAGGCCGACCGGGACGATTTCCGCACCGCATCCGCGTGCCGAGCGGCTATAGTCCGCTGACAACAACAACGCCGGCGCTGACCGGAACCCGCGCATGCGCAGCCCCAACATCCGCTATTTCCCGGCCGTCGACCATCTGCGCGCGTATGCCGCGGTGTTGATCGTGTTCTACCACGGCCTGCATCTGTTCTCGTACGACACGCGTTTCCACCAGGATTTCGGTCCAGAACACTGGCTGCAGTCGGGCAACGTTCTCGTGGCCGCACTGGCCGAAGGGCATACCGCGGTCGCGCTGTTCATGGTGCTGAGCGGATTCATCCTGACCTATGGCTCGCTGGATAGCGGCGTCGACTACCGCCAGTTCATCCGCAACCGGCTGCTGCGCACCTATCCGCTGTTCCTGCTGTTGGTGTTCGCCGGCATCGCCGCGTCGCCGGAACATTTCGGCTGGCTGTCGTTCCTGCAGACCGTGTTCGGCATGGCGAACCTGCCGGGCGCGCTGGTCGCACCGCCGTTCACGAGCATGCTCTGGACGATCGCGGTCGAGTGGCAGTTCTACGTGCTGTTTCCATTGCTGATCGCGGTGCTGAAGGGCGGCTGGACCCGCCATCTGCTCGGCCTGGTCGCGGTGCTGCTCTTGTTCCGCAGTGTCGCGGTGCTGGCCGGCGGCAATCCGCGCGACCTGGCCTACACGACCATCCTCGGCCGGCTCGACCAGTTCCTTATCGGCATGTGGGCGGCCTGGTTCTTCAGTCGACATCCCTTGTCGCAGCAGCGTGGCGGGTTGCTGGCGCTGGCGGCGCTCGCGGCGATGGTCCTTGCGCTGTACGCGCTCAACGCCGCAGGTGGGTGGCCGACCGTGGCGTGGTGGAAGGTGTTCTGGCCGACCTTCGAGGGCGTGCTCTGGGCCGCATTCGTGGTCGGCTACGTCGATTTCGCGAATGCCGCCGGCGGGCTCTGGTCGCGCGTGGTGGCGCGGATCGGCGAGGTTTCGTATTCGATCTACCTGATCCACTTCATGGTGATCTACACGATGCTCAAGCTCGCGCTGCCGTTCGCGTTCAGCGGGCACTTCGTGGTCGATGCGCTGCTGAATACGGCGCTGATCGCGTTGCCTGCCACATTGCTGATTTCCGCGCTGACCTATCGTTTCGTCGAGTTGCCGTTCCTGCGCCTGCGCGGCCTCTACCACCGCGAACGGCCGGTGCCGGCGGCGGATGCGGTAGTGCCCTGAAATGTGCGGCGGTCGCGGTGAGCGGCCGGCTTGCGGGGTGTAAGATGCGGCGAAACCGTCAGGAACCCGCTCGCCGGCGGGTTGCAAGCGTTCCAGCACATGCGTAGGGGGAAGTGGCCATGAGCAGCGTCGATTTCACCTCGTACCTGAAGCTGATGACGCACAAGAAGGCGTCGGATCTGTTCATCACGGCCGGTGTCGCGCCGTCGATGAAGGTCAACGGGCGCATCGCGCCAATCACCCAGAACGCGCTGACGCCGCAGCAGTCGCGCGACATGGTGCTGAACGTGATGACGCCCTCGCAACGCGAGGAGTTCGAGAAGACGCACGAATGCCAGTTCGCGATCAGCGTGACCGGTGTCGGCCGTTTTCGCGTGTCGTGCTTCTACCAGCGCAACTGCGTCGGCATGGTGCTGCGCCGCATCGAGACGCGCATCCCGACGATCGATGAGTTGAATCTGCCGGCGATCGTGAAGTCGCTGGCGATGACCAAGCGCGGCATCATCATCTTCGTCGGCGCGACCGGCACCGGCAAATCGACCTCACTGGCCGCGTTGATCGGCTACCGCAACCTGAACTCGACCGGCCACATCATCACGATCGAGGACCCGATCGAGTACGTGCACAAGCACGAGGGCTGCATCGTCACCCAGCGCGAACTGGGCATCGACACCGACAGCTGGGAAAACGCGCTGAAGAACACGCTGCGCCAGGCGCCGGACGTGATCATGATCGGCGAGGTGCGCACGCGCGAGACGATGGAGCACGCGATCAACTTCTCCGAAACCGGTCACCTGTGCCTGTGCACGCTGCACGCGAACAACGCGAACCAGGCGATGGACCGCATCATCCATTTCTTCGCCGAGGACCGCCGCCAGCAGCTGTTCATGGATCTTTCGCTGAACCTCAAGGGCGTGGTCGCGCAGCAGCTGATCCCGACCCCGGACGGCAAGGCGCGCCGCGTCGCGATGGAAGTCATGCTCGGCACGCCGCTGGTCGCCGACTACATCCGCCAGGGCGAGATCCACAAGCTGAAAGATGTGATGAAGGAGTCGACCAACCTCGGCATGCGCACGTTCGACCAGAGCCTGTTCGAGCTGTACCAGGCCGGCGAGATCAGCTACGAGGATGCGCTGCGCCACGCCGACTCGGCGAACGAGGTGCGCCTGAAGATCAAGCTCGCGCAGGGCGGCGACGCGCACACGCTGAGCCAGGGACTGGATGGTGTCGAGCTCGTTGAAACCTGAAAACTGGGAGTAGGGAATAGGGAATGGGAAAAGCCAGGTGCGTCTGATCTTGTTGTGCGACAGTGATTCGGGAACCACTGCTTTTTCCGATTCCCCATTCCCGATTCCCTATTCCCTGTGACGAAGGAACTCGAACGCCTGCGCCGCGTCTGGCAGACGCTGGGGCGCGACGATCCGCTGTGGGCGGTGCTCTCGCAAGCGGACAAGCGTGGCGGCCGCTGGCAGCGCGAGGAGTTCCTCGCGACCGGCCGCGTCGAGATCGACGCGCAGCTCGCTGCCCTCGCGCCGGACGGATTGCCATGCCGGCACGATCTGGCGCTCGATTTCGGCTGCGGCGCCGGCCGCCTGTCCCGCGCGCTGGCAAAGCACTTCGAGCGTGTGATCGGCATCGATGTATCGCCCAGCATGCTCGCGACCGCGCGTGCGTTGAATGCGGACATCGGCAATATCGAATTCCGCGAAAACGCTTCGCCGCGCATCGAACAGATCGCCGATGCGAGCGTCGACTTCGTGTTTTCGCACATCGTGCTGCAGCATATTCCGGGCGCCCTCGCGGCCGGCTACGTCGAGGAATTCTTCCGCGTGCTCGCGCCGGGTGGCGTCGCGGCTTTCCAGTTTGTGGATGCCGCGGACGCGACATGGCGCGGCCGCGTGTTCGCGCTCGCCTCGAACCGCTGGCTGAATCCGCTGCGCCGCGTGCTGTGGCGCCGCCGCGACGTGTTCGAGATGCATGCGTTGCCGGAGACGGAGCTGCAGGCACGGCTCGTGCGCTATCCCTCGTTGCGTCTGCTCACGGCGTTCGACGACCAGGCGGCGGGACCGGGCTGGCGCGGGCGGCGCTGGATCGTCGTCAACGGCGACGAGGCGCCGCAGCGGGTCGAACGTGACGGCTACGTGCTGTATGCGTATGCGAGCGACGTCCACATGGGCGCACCGCTGCTCGCCGGACAGGCGCATGAACCGCAGGTCGAGCGCGCCCTGCGCGAGCACCTGCACGCGGGTGACGTCGTGCTCGACATCGGCGCGAACATCGGCATCCTGACGATGCTGGCGGCGTCGTGCGTTGGGGCGAACGGGCGCGTCATCGCAATCGAGCCGATTCCCCGAAATCGCGTGCTGATCGCGCGCTCCGCGCAGGCCAGCGGCTTCGCGCAGATCGAGATCGTCGCGGCCGCCGCATCGGACCGCGTTGGCGAGATCGAGCTGCGCACGCACCCGACCACATCGAACAGCGCGACGCCCGCGGCCGCTGGCGAGCGCCTGCGCGCTGCCGGAAGCGCGACGATCGCAGCGCCTGGCGTGGTCCTGGATGAAGCGTTGCCGAGCCTCGATCGTCTCGATCTCGTCAAGATCGACGTCCAGGGTATGGAACCGCGCGCGTTGCGTGGTCTCGAGCGCACGCTGTCACGGTTCCGGCCGGTCCTGCTCGGCGAGTTCCATCCGTGGGCGATCGAACGCGCCTCGGAAACCGCGCCGGTCGACTACCTGCGCTGGCTGCGGCGGTTCTATCCGGCGATCACGATCCTGCACCGCGACGGCACGCGTGAACGCTGCGTGGAACCCGAGGCGGTGATGGGTGCGTGGCGGCGTGCGAACGAAGCGGCCGGACTCGACGGCCGGCTGCACCTCGATCTTCTGCTCGCCGCCGACGCCTGAATCAGCGCTGCAGCAGTTCGGCCAGCACCGCCATGCGCACGAAGATGCCGTTGGCGACCTGGTCCAGGATAACCGACTGCGTTCCGTCGGCGACGTCGGGTGCGATCTCGATGCCGCGGTTGATCGGGCCGGGGTGCATCACGACGGCGTCCGGCCGCGCGCGGGCGAGCCGGGCGCGGGTCAGGCCGTAGCGGGCGAAGTATTCGGCTTCATCGAAGCCGGGCAGGTGCTCGATGCGCTCCTTCTGGATGCGCAGCATGATGACCACGTCGGCGGCGTCGAGCGCCGCGTCGAAATCCGAGGTGATGCGGCAGCCCGGAACGTCCTCCTGCGCAGGCAGCAACGCGGCCGGCCCGCACAGTCGGATCTCGGCGGCGTCGAGTGCGGCCAGGCCGTGGATGTCCGAGCGGGCAACGCGCGAATGCTTCACGTCGCCGCAGATCGCGACCTTGAGGCCATCGATGCGGCCCTTGCGGTCGCGGATCGTCAGCAGGTCGAGCAGCCCCTGGGTCGGATGCGCATGATTGCCGTCGCCGGCATTCAGGATCGCGGCCCTGCGTGCGTGCGCAGCGAGCCGCGCCGGCGTGCCGTTCTCCTTGTGGCGCACGACGAATGCGTCGCTGTCCATCGCCTCGAGGGTGGCCAGCGTGTCCTCCAGGCTCTCGCCCTTGCTCGTCGAGGAACTGCCGATGTCGAAGTTCACGACCAGCGCGCCGAGCCGGCGCGCGGCGAGCTCGAAGCTCGTGCGCGTGCGCGTCGAGGGTTCGAAGAACAGGTTCACCACGGTGCGTCCCGCCAGCAGCGGCGGCAGCGCCGAGCCGGCCCGGACCGTGGCACGCAGCGCGGCGGCGCGATCGAGCAGTGCGTCGATGTGCGCGCGGCCGAGGTTTTCCAGCGTCAGCAGGTGGCGCAGGCGGCCGTGTTCGTCGATCTGGATGGCGGACATGGGTTCCCGGAATGTCGGCTGGAGGTTGATCACGTCATCATCCCGGGCGCGCCCAGAGCCGAGCGCGGGATGCCCGCATCCGCGGAACGACGAAACGCGATTGTACAAAGCGTTGCAGCTTATGGGCTGAAGTGCCCTGCTTGCGCAAGCCAGGTCTCGAGAATGATCTCGGCCGCGAGTGCGTCGATCGCGGCGGCGTCCTTGCGTTTTGCCGAACCGCGCGCACGCCGCTCGGCGAACCGGCGCGCAGCCTCGCCCGAGGTGTAGCGTTCATCGACCAGATGCACGGTCAGCGCGTAGCGCCGGTGCAATGCCGTCGCGAATTCGCGCGCGGCGCGGCTCATCGGCTGTTCGGAGCCGTCGAGCGCGAGCGGGAGGCCGACCAGGCAATGTTCGGGTCGCCAATCGACGATGAGGCCGTCGAGGCGCTGCCAGTCGCCGTTCGCGAGCGTCGTCAACGCACGCGCGGTCGCGCCGACGCGATGGCCGACCGCGACGCCGATCAGGCGTGTGCCGTAGTCGAAGGCGAGAACACTGCCTGGATTGAACCCGGAAGCCGGCTTCTCAGGCGTGGCCGGCATAGCTGGCGAGCTGGATCATGTTGACGCCGACCAGTCCCGCCGCTGCCTCCCAGCGATCCTCGAGCGGCGTCTCGAACAGCACGCGGTCGGACACCGGCGCGGTCAGCCAGTGGTTGTCGCACAGCTCGTGTTCGAGCTGTCCGGGGCTCCAGCCGGAATAGCCGAGCGCGACGATCGCATGCTGCGGGCCGTTGCCCGCCGCCATCGCGACGAGGATGTCGCGCGAAGTCGTCACGCTGATGTGGTCGGAGATGCGGAACGAGGATTCCCAGTCGCCGCCCGGCGAATGCAGCACGAAACCGCGCTCGGGTTGTACCGGGCCACCGATCAGCACCGGTGCGTCGATCACCTCGGGAATCTCCGAACGCATGTTCATCTGCGCGAGCACGTCGCCGAGCCGGTATTCGGACAGACGGTTGATCATCAGGCCCATCGCGCCGTCCTCGCCGTGCTGGCACAGAAACGCCACGCCGCGCGCGAAGTTCGGATCGCGCAGTGCCGGCATCGCGATCAGCAACTGGTTGGTGAGCGGAGTCGATTCGGCCATGGCGGCATTGTACGTGAGCAGCGAGCGGGCAGCGGTAAAAAGCGTGTGAGCAGGTGAGTGGAACAAGCAGCCGGCACACGCCCCGGTGTTCACACGGCTGACACGGATTTCATTTCAACTCCGCTCACCGCTCACCGCTCACCGCTCACCGCTCACCGCTCACCGATTCCGCAGGATATCGCCCGGCAGGAACTGCCACGTCCGCGAGATATACAGTTCATCGACCTTTTCCTTGCTCTCCGGCAGCGCCGGAAACGGCTCGGCAAGGCGCACAATGCGGATCGCGGCATCGTCGAGCACCTTGTGGCCGCTGGACTGGATCACGTCGATGCTCTTGATCCGCCCGCTGCGCTCGAGGCCGACCGTGAGCACGAGCTGGCCGTGCAGCTGGCGGCGGCGCGCCTCGTCGGGATAGTTCAGGTTGCCGATGCGCTCGATGCGCGCGACCCAGGCGCGCATGTAGGCGGCGAACTCGTATTCGGCCGTGTTCGCAGAGATGTACTTGCGCTTCGGCCGCTTCGCGTACTGCTCGGCTTCGCGCTGGATCTCCTGGGCGAGTTTCGCCATCTCGAGCCGGCGCTGCTCGGTTTCACGCTCGTTCGCGCTTGGCGCGTCGGATTCCGGCGCCCGGCGGTCAGTGGTGACGCTGAAGTCGGATTTCTTCCGCGTCAGCACATCGGCCGGGCTCGGCGGGGTCGGCCGCGGCGCGCCATCCTCGAGCGGCACCGGCGCGACGCCCGCGTGCGGTTTCGGCAATGGGCTGGACACGGGCTGTGACGGGCGGTGCGCCTTGTCCGAGTCGCCGCCGCCGCTGTTGTTCGCCTGCGCGATGAAGTCGGCCTTGTCAGGCTTCTCGCTGTTCGCCGACTGCACGAGGATCACGTCGAGCGAGGGCAGCCGAGGAGCGGGCTTCTCGAACTCGAAGGTGAGCCCGAGTGCGAGCACCGCGTGCGCGACGAGCGAAAACAGCAGGGTGACGCCGAGCCGATCCAGGCTGCCGGAAGCGGGATCGACGATCATGCGCGCGCGGTCGCCTCGAGGCGATCGAACAGCTGCCCGGCGATGTTGAGGCCGAATGCGGCATCGAGTTCGCGCACGCAGGTCGGCGAGGTTACGTTGATCTCCGTGAGCCAGTCGCCGATCACGTCCAGGCCGACGAAGCGCATGCCGCGCCGGACCAGTTCCGGGCCGACCTGCGCGGCGATCCAGCGGTCGCGCTCGGACAGCGGCACGCCGACGCCCTTGCCGCCGGCGGCGAGGTTGCCGCGGAAGTCGTCGCCCTGCGGGATGCGCGCGAGCGCGTAGGGCACCGGCTCGCCGTCGATCATCAGGATGCGTTTGTCGCCGGCGCTGATCTCCGGGATGAACTTCTGCGCGATCGCGAACTGGTGGCCGTTGGCGGTGAGCGTCTCGAGGATCACATTGAGGTTCGGGTCGCGGTGGCGCGAACGGAAGATGCTGCGACCGCCCATGCCATCGAGTGGCTTCAGCACGACGTCGCCGTGCTCGGCGACGAAGCGCTTGATCTCGGCAGGGTCGCGCGCGATCGCGGTCGGCGGGCAGCACTGCGGGAAATGCAGCGAAAACAGTTTTTCATTGGCGTCGCGCAGCCCGCGCGGATCGTTGACCACGGTGACGCCGGCGCGCTGTGCGAGCTCGAGCACCATGGTGTCGTAGATGAATTGTGGGTCGACCGGGGGGTCCTTGCGCGCAAGCACGAAGTCGATGCCGGTGAATTCGCGCCAGGCGGCGTCACCGAGCGTGAACCAGTCATGCGGGTCGTCGCGCACCGCCAGCGGCGCCAGTCGCGCCCATGCGGTGCCGTCGCGCACCGCGAGGTCGCCCTGGTTCATGTAGAGCAACGCATAGCCGCGGCGCTGCGCTTCCAGCAGCATCGCCAGCGTGGTGTCCTTTTTCGGATGGATCGCGGCGATCGGATCCATCAGCACAGCGAGGGTACGGGGCATGTCGTCGTCCGGGGGGCGCGGGCAGAGAATAGTCGCGGCAGGCCGGCATGGCTGCGAACCATGCCACGGCGTCACCGTGTGCGTCAGATTGCGTCGTTCTTCGGGATTCCCAGGCGCGGTACAAGCGCGATGCGCGTCGCAACCGCGTGGTCGACCGTATATTACACTCGGCCCGCGGAAGGAGGCCCCATGCGGGTGCCTTCTTCCAAGCATTCGCGTACTTACGACAACAACTTGACAGCCTCGCTAGCTATGTTGGATAAGGCGGTTTCGGTCGTTCGGCATATCGGATCTACGCTGCCGGCGATCGTTCTGTTCGGCATGCCATTTGCATGTCATGGCGACATGCCCGCATTGGCGACGGTCCGCGGCGGGTGAGGTGTTGAGTGGCAGGGGGGTATAGGTGGACGACACGAAAGAAGGTGGCCTTCACGGCATCAAGGTGATGGTCATCGATGATTCGAAGACTATTCGCCGCACCGCTGAAACCTTGCTGCGCAAGGAAGGCTGCGAAGTCGTCACCGCGACGGACGGGTTCGAGGCGCTTTCCAAGATCTCCGACCAGCAGCCACAGATCATCTTCGTGGACATCATGATGCCGCGTCTGGATGGCTATCAGACCTGTGCGTTGATCAAGAACAACCAGATGTTCAAGAACACGCCGGTGGTCATGCTGTCGTCGAAGGACGGCCTGTTCGACAAGGCGCGCGGGCGCATCGTAGGCTCCGAGCAGTATCTGACCAAGCCCTTCACACGCGAGGAGCTGCTCGGCGCGATCCGCCGTCACGTGGACGGAAAGTGAAACAGAAGTTTGCCATTCGCTCGACGGGGGGAAAGATGGCAGCCAACCGCAGCATCGGAGCCTTGTCGCGCGATTTCCCACCAGCGCGGCGGCATTCTTTCCACGGCGCTGCCGCGCGCATGCGCCGCGCCCCCGCGCGCCCCGCAGCCTGATCGACATGGCCAGCACGATCGACTATTCCGCCACTCCGTTCGAGGCGCTCGCCGAATACGAGCGCCGCAGCCTCGCGCACGCAGCCGGCGCACCCGAGCAGATCGAGGCGCCGGGTTTGTGGCGCGGCATCGGTTTCCGCATCGGCGACCGCTACTTCGTCGGCAGCATCGCCGAAGTCAACGAAATCCTGACCCTGCCTACCCTGACCGTCGTGCCGGGTGCGAAGAACTGGCTGCTCGGCATCGCGAACGTGCGCGGCAACCTCGTGCCGGTGATCGACCTGCGCGATTTCGTCGGCGGCGGACGCAGCGTGACCACCGAGACCACGCGCGTGCTGATCGTGCGTCAGCACGGCGGCAGCGCCGGCCTGCTGGTCGACGAAGTGCTCGGCCAGCGCAGCTTTTCCGAGGAGCAGCTTGCGGCCACGGTCGGCGAAGCCGACGAGAAATACGGCCGCTTCGTCGGCGAGAACGTTCAATTGGGTGACGTCCTGTGGGGCCTGTTCAGTGTGGCCGCATTGGCGCGCAGCACGGAATTCCAGCAGGCCGCGGCATGAAATCGGCTGTATCGGTCTTCCTCGGCATGTGGTGGAAACAGGCAACAGGGGGTGAAGTGTGAGTACAACGGTAGGTGCATTGGGACGCGAGCGCAGCGGCAGCGCGAACACGGTGCTGTTCGTTCTGCTCGGATTCCTGTTCGTCTTCGCGATCGTCGATTTCGTCTTCCTCTATTTCAAGAGCGAGCAGGACCGCCAGGCGGTCAGCTACACCACCAAGATCCAGGTGCTTTCGCAGCAGCTCGCGAAGTACGCCTCGGAAGCGGCGAGCGGCAACGACCTTGCGTTCCAGGAACTGGAAAGCACACGCAGCAACATCGACGCCTATGTGCGCGCGCTCAATGACGGCGACAAGACCGGCATGAAGTCGTACAAGGGGGAGGTCAAGACCGAACTTGACGCGCTGAGCGCGGCCTGGGCGCAACTGCAGGGCAACGCGACGAAGATCCTGACCAACAAGGACCTCGTCCTCAACGCCAACGCCAGCGCCAAGGACTTCACCGACAAGCTCTCCGCGCTCAACTCGCGCATGAGCGAGGTGGTCAACATCCTGACCGACAAGAACGCGAGCGCCTCGCAGGTCTACATCGCTTCGCGCCAGATGCAGCTCGCCGACCGCATGGGCGGCCGCGTCAACAGGATCCTCGCCGGCGGCACCGACACGCAGGCCTCGGCGGCCGGCCTCGAACGCGACTCGCGCCTCTATCAAACCGTGGTCACCGGCCTGCTGAGTGGCGCCGCTGAACTCAACATCCGCCCGCTCGACAACGCGAATGCGAAACAGATCGTCGGCGACGTCGCCACGCAGTGGGCCGCGGTCGGTGAGCCGGTCAAGAACATCCTCGACGCGGCGACCAACCTGCAGGCGGTCAAGGACGCGGCCGATGCGAGCTTCACCGACAGCCAGGGCGTGCTGCTGCGCGCGGTCAATGTCGCCCAGCGTGTCGACGAACTGCCGCGCAAGCGCCTGTTCCCGAACCCGATCTGGGGCGCGATCGCCGCCGCCGGCGCGCTGCTGCTGCTGCTGTTCCTCGGCATCAACCTGATCCGCGACCAGCAAAAGCGCTACCAGCAGACCGCCGAACTCAACCAGCGCAATCAGGACGCGATTCTGCGCCTGCTCGACGAGATGGGATCGCTCGCCGAAGGCGACCTGACCGTGAAGGCGACCGTGACCGAGGACATCACCGGCGCGATCGCGGACTCCGTGAACTTCGCGGTCGAGGCGCTGCGCAGCCTGGTCACCACGATCAACGAGACCGCGGTGCAGGTGTCCGCCGCCGCGCAGGAAACCCAGGCGACCGCGATGCATCTGGCCGACGCTGCGCAGCATCAGGCGCGCCAGATCACCTCGGCGTCGGTCGCGATCAACGACATGGCCTCGTCGATCGACAACGTGTCGAAGAATTCGACCGAAAGCGCGGAGGTCGCGCAGCGTTCGGTGCAGATCGCCGCGAACGGCGCGCAGGTCGTGCGCCAGACGATCCAGGGCATGGACTCGATCCGCGACCAGATCCAGGAAACCTCCAAGCGCATCAAGCGTCTCGGCGAGTCCTCGCAGGAGATCGGCTCGATCGTCGAACTGATCAACGACATCGCCGAGCAGACCAACATCCTCGCGCTGAACGCGGCGATCCAGGCCGCATCGGCCGGCGAAGCGGGCCGCGGCTTCGCGGTCGTCGCCGACGAAGTGCAGCGCCTCGCGGAGCGCGCCTCCGGTGCGACCAAGCGAATCGAGACGCTGGTGCAGACGATTCAGTCCGATACCAACGAGGCGGTCAGCTCGATGGAGCAGACGACCTCAGAAGTGGTGTCCGGCGCGCGCCTGGCCGAGGACGCGGGTCACGCGCTCGGCGAGATCGAAACGGTGTCGAACAATCTCGCGTCGCTGATTCAGGGCATTTCCACTTCCGCACGCCAGCAGTCCACCGCGGCGACCAACATCTCGGCGACGATGAACGTGATCCAGGAGATCACCTCGCAGACTTCGGTCGGTGCGAGCCAGACCGCCGAATCGATCGGCAACCTCGCCCAGCTCGCGTCCGATCTGCGCCGCTCGGTCGCCGACTTCAAGCTGCCTGGATGAGTCGACGCGCGATGAAGCGGTACCCGCCAACCATGAACCCGTCCATCGCAGTGGTGCTGCGCGCGCTGCTGCGCGGATCACGCCGGCTGTCGAAGCCGAGGGTAGTCGCATGAAGTTGCACGACAGTGGCGATTTCACCGCCCTCAGCTGGGTCAAGCCCGCGCTCGATGCGACGCTCGCGCAGGCGCGCGAATCGCTGGAAGCCTATGTCGACGAACCCGGCAACCTGGAGCCGATGCGCACCTGCGTTGCACACCTGCACCAGGTGCAGGGCACGTTGCGCATGGTCGAGCTTTACGGCGCGGCGATGGTCGTGGAGAACATGGAGCGGCTCGCCGAGGGCGTGGTCGCCGGTACGGTCAAGCAGCGCGAGGAAAGTTATTCGGTCCTGATGCGTGGCATGGTGCAGCTGCCGGATTACCTGGAGCGGCTGCAGAGCGGGCACAAGGACATCCCGATCGTCCTGCTGCCGCTGCTCAACGACCTGCGCGCGTGCCGCGGCGAAAACCTGATGACCGAGTCGGCGTTGTTCTCGCCGGATCTCGGCGTGGTGCTGCCGGCGGCCGCCGATGGGGCACCGGAGCAGCTCGCGACGGGCGACCTGCGTGCGCAGGCGTTGCGCCTGCGTCTGGGCTTCCAGGCCGCGCTGCTGAAGTGGTTCCGCGACGAGCACGCCGCCGAGCACCCGCGCCGCCTGATCGACGTGCTGGATCGTCTGCGCGCGGTCTCGTACGGCGCCGATGCACGTCGTCTGTGGTGGATCGCGGCTGGCGTGATCGATGCGGCCGCGAACGGCGGTCTCGAGGCCAGCGTCGCGGTGAAGCTGCTGTTCGGGCGCGTCGATCGCGAGATCCACCGCTTCGCCACGACCGGCGAAGCCGCGTTCGCCGCGGCGCCGCCGCGCGAGCTGACCAAGAACCTTCTCTACTACGTCGCGCACTCCACCGGCAACAGCGCGCGTGGCAGTGCGATCCGCAGCGCCTACCGGCTCGACACGCTGCTGCCGACGGCCGGCGAACTGCAGCATGCACAAGGCTCGATGACCGGGCGCAACCGCAACCTGCTCGGCACCGTGTCGACCGCGATCAAGGACGACCTGCTGCGCGTCAAGGAGGCGCTCGACATCTTCCTGCGCAGCGGCAATCCCGATGCAAGCGAGCTGGCAGGCCAGGTTGAAGTGCTCGACCGCGTCGGCGACACGCTCGGCATGCTGGGTCTCGGCGTGCCAAGGCGCGTGGTCGGCGAGCAGCGCGGCTTCATCGAGGAGATGGCCGACCGGCGCCGCCCGATCGACGAAGGCACGTTGCTCGATGTCGCCGGCGCCCTGCTCTACGTCGAAGCCTCGCTCGATGACCATATCGAGCGCCTTGGCGCGACCGGCGAAGGCGAAATGACCACGGGTGAACTGGAGCTGCCGCAGGCCGAGGTGCGCAAGATCCTCGACGCGCTGATGCGCGAGGCCGCGGTCAACATCCAGCAGGCCAAGCAGGACATCATCGCGTTCATCGAGTCGCCGTGGGACCACGAGCGCGTTACCCAGATCCCGCGCCTGCTTGAGGAAATCGTGGGCGCTCTGCGCATGCTCGGCCTGAACGATGCCGCGGAGCTGATGACCGCGATCGTGCGGTTCGTCGAAGTCGAGCTGACCGCGCACCGGCGTGTACCGACCGCCGAGCAGATGGACCAGCTCGCCGACGCGCTCGCCGCGATCGAGTACTACCTTGAAGCCACGCGTGAGCAGCGCCGCAACCGCGAGAAGATTCTCGACGTCGCGCGCGAGAGCCTCGCAGCGCTCGGCTACTGGCCGTTGCCGCCGATGCCGGAATTCTCGGCGGCCCACGCGGGCAACGCGACGCCTGCGGCCACGGGAGCGGCGTCACCGGCGGCTTCCGCGTTCGACCTTCACGCGGTGGCCGATCTCGCTTATGGCGGCGCGCAGGCTGACCATGACGCCGCGTCCACGCTGCACCCGACGATCGACCTGCTGCCCGGCCACGACCTGCACGACCTCGTGATCGGCGATGCGCGCATGCCCGAACTGGCAGGTCATGACCTTGCCGGTCTGCGCCTGGCCGAGACGGGCGCAACCGCCGAATCCGACTGGGTCGAGGTCGAGGAAGAGATCGAGGAGGAAGTACCCGCCGACCTGCATGCCGTGGCTGGTTTCCAGCACGCGGCCGGCGAGGAGATCGACGACGACATCCGCGATGTCTTCCTCGAGGAGGTCGAGGACGAGATCGCGAACCTGCGCCGCCAGGTTCCGGTCTGGAAACGCGATGTCGAGAACCTCGACGAGCTCAAGCCAATCCGCCGCTCGTTCCACACGTTGAAGGGCTCCGGACGGCTCGTCGGCGCGCTCGCGCTCGGCGAATTCAGCTGGAAGGTCGAGAGCCTGCTGAACCGCGTGCTCGACCGCAGCATCCCGCCGGGCAATGCGGTCGTCGCGCTGGTCGATCATGCGGTCGATGCGGTTCCGGCATTGCTCGGCGCGTTGCGCGGCGAACACGTCGGCAGCGACAACGTCGCCAGCATCATGGACACCGCGGACCGTCTTGCTGCAGGCGAGGAAGCATGGGTGGCCGCGCGCAGCTCGGCCACGCGCACCGTGCGCCGTACCGTGCGCCGTCGCGTACCGGCGGCACAGCGCGAACTGCCCGCGCTGCGCGGTGATATCCACAGCACCGGCAACCTGGTCGGCGATGATCATTTCGGTGCGTCGCCGCCGGAGCTGATTGCCGGCCCGTTGCCGAATATCGACCCGGTCCTGTTCGACATCCTGCAGAGCGAGGTCGCCGCGCATCTCGGCGTGGTCGACGACTATCTGACGCGCTGCGAGCCAGAGCCCGCGCTGGCGAGTGAAGGCCTGCTGCGTGCGGTGCACACGCTGAACGGTGCGATCGCGATGGTCGACATCCCGGCCATCGGCAATGCGCTTGCGCCTCTGGAAAGCTATATCAAGCGCCTGCGTGGCGCCGCGGTAGCGCCGGGCAAGGAGGGCGTGGACGCACTGCGCGAGACGGTCGCACTGACCCAGGACGTGATGCAGCGCCTCGAGGCGCACCGCCGCGATTTGCCGGATTCCTCAGCGCTCGTCGCGCGCATCGCTGCGCTGCGCGATGCGCTGCCGGAGCCCGAAGCGTCATTGCCGCTGTATGACGGAACTGTGGTGGTCGCCGAACCAACCATGGATCCGGTCAAGGACACGGCCGCGGAACACGAAGCAGAATTCGCCGTGGCACAAGACGACGACGCGCCGGCGACGGAGTCGCTGGCGCCGGCCACCGGCTTGACCCCGTCGGATACCGATTTCGCAGGCGCCTGGCTGGACGACGCCATCGCCGCGCACGGAATCGATCAGGATGCGCCCCGCGAAACGGCGATTCCCGTCGAGCTGGTCACTTCGCTGATCGGCTTCGATGCACACGCGACGGGCGCGGCGCATCTCGACGACATACCGGCGGTCGCGCAGGACAGCGCGTTCGAGGCGATCTTCGGTGGCTTGCCATCGATGGCCGAACCACCTGCATTCGATGCGACCGTGCGCGATGCGCTCGACCATGTCGAAGCGGCGCACGCGCACGAACCGGCCCCGACCGAACTGGCTGGCGAAATCGCCGAAATCGAGGTGCCCGCCGAAGCCTCGTCGCATTTGTCTGTGGCACCCGGTGAAGCCCATGCCGGGCACGTCGAGCCTGCCCGGGACTCGATCGAACACGAAGCGTCCACGCTGGTCGTAGCATCCGCGCACGATGCGGTGCCCGCGGAAATCGAGCTGGCGCCGGACTTCGGCGCCGAGATGGAGACGCCGGTCGAAGCCTCGGATGAGGCCCACGTCGAACCACCGGCCGCACACACGCCGCGCGCGGCTGCGCTGCTCAGCGGCAGGGAGGCGCCTCCGATCGCGGACGATCCGCAACCCGATGGTCCGTTCGAGGCCATCGATATCGATGACGACCTGCTCGACATCTTCGCGCAGGAAGGCGCCGACATCCTCGACCATGCCGATTCGCTGGTCGCGAACCTGCGCGAGGCTCCACACGAGCGCGCGGCCATCGTCGGCCTGCAGCGCGACCTGCACACGCTCAAGGGCGGTGCGCGCATGGCCAATCTCGCGCCGATCGGCGACCTGAGCCATGCGATGGAATCGCTGGTCGATGCGGTCAGCGACGGCCGCCTCGCGGTCGACCGCGTCGCGGTCGAGTCGCTCGAACGCGGGTTCGATCGCCTGCACGTGCTTGTGCAGCGCGTTGCGCACCGCCGTGCGATCGCGATGCCGGTGCATGCCATCGCACGTTTCGAAAGCCTGGTCGCGGGTGACGCCTTGGCCGAGGCGGCCGCACACGCGCAGCCGGCCGAAGTCGAAGTTGCCCCCGCGCCAGCCGCTCCGGCCGAAGCAGCCGCACCAGCGGCGGCCCCGGTGGTGCGCCCGGCGCCGCGCCACCTGACCGCGATGGATCAGGAGGAGCCTGCGCACGCGCCGCAGGAAATGATCCGCGTGCGTTCGGACCTGCTCGACTCGCTGGTCAACTACGCGGGCGAGGTGTCGATCTACCGCTCGCGCCTCGAGCAGCAGATCTCGACGTTCCGCTTCAACCTGGTCGAATTCGACCAGACCGTCGCGCGCCTGCGCGAACAGTTGCGCAAGCTCGAGATCGAGACCGAGGCGCAGATCATCGCGCGCTACCAGCGCGAACAGCACGAAGAGGGCGTGTTCGATCCGCTCGAACTCGATCGCTTCTCGCAGTTGCAGCAGCTGTCGCGCGCGCTTGGCGAGTCGGTGTCGGACCTGGTCTCGATCCAGGGCCTGCTCGATGACCAGACGCGTCAGTCCGAAACGCTGCTGCTGCAGCAGTCGCGGGTCAGCTCGGACCTGCAGGAAGGCCTCATGCGCACGCGCATGGTGCCGTTCGATTCGCTTGTGCCGAACCTGCGGCGTACGCTGCGCCAGGCGGCACAGGAAGTCGGCAAGCGCGCGCAGCTCAAGGTTGATGGCGCGCAAGGCGAAATGGACCGCAACCTGCTCGAGCGCATGAAGGCGCCGTTCGAGCACATGCTGCGCAACGCGCTCGCACACGGCATCGAGAAACCTGAAGACCGCGTCGCCGCCGGCAAGCCGGCCGAGGGCACGGTCAACATCGCGGTCAGCCGCGAGTCGACCGAAGTCGTGCTGCGCATCGCCGACGATGGCCGCGGCATGGACCGCGACGCGATCCGCCGCAAGGCGATCGATCGCGGCCTGCTCAAGCCAGAAGTCCAGCTGTCCGACCGCGATCTCTACGGCTTCGTGCTCGAAACCGGTTTCTCGACGGCCGAGCAGGTGACCCAGCTCGCCGGCCGCGGCGTCGGCATGGATGTCGTCCACAACGAGATCAAGCAGCTCGGCGGTTCGCTGGCGATCGATTCGACGCACGGCACCGGCACCCAGTTCACGATCCGCCTGCCGTTCACGCTGGCGGTGACCCAGGCCATCCTGGTCAAGCTCGGCGAGAGCAGCTACGCGATTCCGATGTCGTCGGTGCAGGGCGTCGCGCGTATCGCGCGCGATGACCTGGAGCGCCGCATCGCCGAAGGCAACCCGAAGCATGCCTACGCCGGCGAGGAATACACGATCTACGACCTCGCCCAGCTGCTCGGCGTGCAGCGCGCGCGGGCCGGCGACGAGACGCAGGTGCCTTTGCTCATGACGCGCACCGGTGACCAGCGCGCGGCGGTGCGTATCGACGGTGTGGTCGGTTCGCGCGAAGTCGTGGTCAAGTCGGTCGGTCCGCAGGTGAGCTCGGTGCCGGGCATCTTCGGCGCGACGATCATGGGCGACGGCTCGGTCGTGATCATTCTCGATCTCGCCCCGTTGGTGCGCCGCCTCGCCGCGCTGCGTGCGCGCATCGATGCCGGTGCCGAGGAGTCGCCCGCCTACATGGCGGCGGCGCCCGCGCACGTGCCGGAAACGCGCCAGAAACCGCTGGTCATGGTGGTCGACGATTCGATCACGATGCGCAAGGTCACCACGCGCGTGCTCGAGCGCGCGGACTTCGAGGTGATGACCGCGAAGGACGGTCTCGATGCGGTCGAGAAGCTGCAGGACAACGTGCCGGACCTGATGCTGCTCGACATCGAGATGCCGCGCATGGACGGCTACGAACTGGCGACGTACATGCGCAACGATCCGCGCCTGCGCCAGGTGCCGATCATCATGGTCACCTCGCGCACCGGCGAGAAACATCGCCAGCGCGCGCTCGAGATCGGTGTCGAACGCTATCTCGGCAAGCCGTACCAGGAAGACGATCTGCTGCGGCATGTCCAGGAAACGCTGAGGCGCGATCGTGGCTGACGAAAAGCCAGGCGTCGCCGTCGCGTTGCTCTCCGGCACGCAGGAACTCGGCGGGCAACTCCGCGAGACGCTGGCCGCGCTCGGCGCGCCGATCGTGTACGAGGCGCCGGCGCATGCATTCGATCGCGCCGCGCTGGAGCGTTCGCAAGCGAACGTGGTCTTGGTCAACCTCGACGCGCAGAACGACCCGGATCTCGATGAGGTCTACAACCTGCTCGACGATGCGCGCTATCGCGTCGTGTTCAACGATGGCGACGTGTCCGGTGGGCTCTCGGGTTGGGATCATGCGCGCTGGATACGCCACCTCGCGGCGAAGATCCTGGGAGACAAGGATATCGATCCGCCGCGCCCCGAAGGTGCCGAAGCGGTTCCGCCTCCGGCGCGCGTCGTTGCGGTGGACGAACCCGTCGTGCCTCACGAGCCGGAGCCTTATGTCGGTGTCGAATCCGTCGTGGCGCGCACGCCTGCGGATCATGCAATGGCCGGGGACGTGGCAGCGCACGTGACAGCGGGGGATTCCGGAGCATCCGTAGCGGTCATCGAAGCCGCGCACGCCACCGTCGAGGATCCGTTCGATTTCGACGCGCTGATCGAAATACCGGACGTTGTGCCGCCGCCGCTCGCCGATCTCGGCGGGATGCATGCGCCGGCCGATCACACGATCACGATGGTCTCCGATGTCATGGCGATCGATGCCGTGCATACCGCCGGGTTCGATGATTTCCTCGTCGGCCCGGATGCGGCCGATGCAGTCGACGTCGACGCGCTGGAGCGCGCGCTCGGATCCGATGCGTTCTCGCACGGAGAAGGCGATGCGTCGACGCTCGATTTCGAGTCCGTCGCGATGCCCGTGAAGGCTCCGGCGTTCGAAGTGCCCGACGAATCCGCGCTTGATTTCGACTTCGATCTCGATCATCTGGGCGCGGATGCCGCGCCCGCTGCGACGGCCGCAGCCACGGAAGAGCTGGTGCCTGCCAGCATCGTGGCGCCCTCCGAATGGACGCTCGAGGACATACTGGACGATGCCGTGCCGCCGCTGGTTCCCGCCGGTCCGGCCAAGCCCGCGGATTTCGGCATCGAGAAACTGCGCGCCGAGGAATTCCTCGCGCCGGTCGCCGATGCCGCATCCGCGCATCCGGTCGTCCCGGATTCGGCCCTTTCGGGCCTTTCGCTCGAACTGATCCCGCTCGAGGACGCGGTCGCGCCGACTTCGGTCGAGACAGTCGCGACCAGCCGCGAGACCTGGCTCGATCCGGATGCGGCGCCGATCAAGGTGCGCCGCATCTGGGTGCTCGGCGCCTCGATCGGCGGCCCGGAGGCCGTGCGCGAGTTTCTCGCGCGGTTGCCACGCGACTTTCCGGCGCTGTTCCTGCTGGCGCAGCATCTGGGCAGCGAGTTCGTCGACATGATGACCCGGCAACTCACCCAGGCGACCGCGCTGACTGTGCGCACGCCGACGCATGGCGAGCGCGTCGGCCACGGCGAGATCGTCGTCGTGCCGAATGCGCAGCGCCTGCGCGTGGACGCGCAGGGCGTCGTCGTGC
Source organism: Dokdonella soli (assembly GCF_039523175.1). NCBI lineage: Bacteria > Pseudomonadati > Pseudomonadota > Gammaproteobacteria > Lysobacterales > Rhodanobacteraceae > Dokdonella > Dokdonella soli. The sequence goes on along the minus strand of NZ_BAAAEU010000007.1, from coordinate 237,554 downwards.
TGGAGAACGTCAGCGATGAGACCGCGTACCAGCCGTCGATCGATCGTGTGCTGCGCGACGTCGCGGACCGCTTCGGTTCGAGCGCCGGCGCGATCGTGTTCTCGGGCATGGGCGACGATGCGGTGGAAGGGTGCCGTTACCTCGCCGCGAAGGGCGGTCTGGTCTATGCGCAACAGCCGGACACCTGCGTGGTCAGCACCATGGTCGATGCCGTCTGTGACACCGGCGTGGTGAGCTTCCTAGGGTCGCCGCAGGAACTGGCGGAAAAATTGCTGGCCAAGCCAGCGTGAACCGGAATCCGGGCCCCGCATGCCGCGGTGCCGGAATCGATTGAGACAATCGCGGTGGCGTCGAGGCGCGACCGCAGAAGAGGGAAGCAGCGATGGCCGAACTACCGCGCGAAATTCGAGGCGTCATGGTCCCCGTGACCGACGGTCGCCTGCTGCTGCCGAATGCGACCGTCGCCGAGGTCATCAGCTACACGAAGCCCGAAGCGATTCCGAATGCGCCGACATGGCTGCTCGGACGGCTCGCATGGCGTGGCTGGCGCCTGCCGCTGTTCTCGTTCCCGATGCTGGTTGGCCAGCTCGAGGACGAAAGTCGCACGAACGCACGCGTCGCGGTGTTGAAGGCACTCGGAGGCAATGCCGGCATGCCGTTCCTCGCGCTGCTCGCGCAGGGTTTTCCGCGCCTGACGACGATCACCCAGGAACTGCTGATCCCGTCTGCGGATGAGCATCAGCACGCGGCCGGCGTGCGCGCCGAGGTGCTGGTCCGCGACGACCGCGCGATCATTCCCGACCTTGACGTCATCGAAGGCTTGGTCGCGAAAGCGCTCGCAGCGTGAATGGGTCGCGGTCGCGACGCCAGATCATGTTGGTGGCAGCGATCCCGTCACGAGCAGGTTGTTTGGGACCGCCGACTGCTGCTGGCCTGGCGTGCTAAGCGCTGGGCAGTCGCTCCACTGAACTGGTGGCCGCAAGGTCGTGCCAGCCACGCCGTTCGCGATCGACCAGGCACCACAGGAAGCCGAGGCCGAGTGTCAACAGCGAGATGAGCGCAACCGCGAAGCGCAGGAATGAGCGCGGCCATGGCAGCGCCCCACCGTCGGCCGCCACGACGCGCAACCGCCACGCGCGCATGCCGATGGTCTGGCCGCCGCGCGACCACGAAATCACGAAATACGCGGCGGTCACGCCAAGCAGCGCGCCACGTAGCGCGAGGTGATAGGCGAGCGGCGGATGGGCGACGTCGATGTTGCCGTGCACCGCAAGCAGGAACAGTCCCGCGGTCAGCATCCACAGTGCGATCAGCGGGAACAGGTCGTAGACGGCGGCGGCGAGGCGCAACCAGAGCGGGGCAGGGGTCAATGGCGACATCGTTGCAAAGAATCCGGTGACGGCGGTTAGCGTCACGGTTTAGGCTCGCTCATGCAAGCGCGCCGGCAGCGAGTCGAATCCACGCCATGACGAGTCCTGTTGCATCGAAGCCATCGCGGGCACGCGGTCGCCCGCGTCGGGTTGCGGGGGCGATCGAGGGCGAAGGCGGCGCTATCGCGCCTGCGGACGCTGCGCTGATCGCGTTCTTCCTCGAACGCGCATGGTCCGAGCTCGGCCTGGCCGACAACACGTTGGCGAGCTATCGGCGCGATCTGGAAGGCTTCTCGCGCTGGCTCGCCGCGCGCGGCGATTCGCTGGCGACTTGCGGCCGCGCGTCGCTGCAGGACTATCTCGGTGAGCGGAGCGCGAGCGGCGGCGCCACCGGCAAGGGCTACAAGGCGCGCTCGAACGCACGGCTGCTGTCGAGCTTGCGGCACTTCTATCGCCTGCTCGTGCGCGAAAGCCGCCTCGATGCCGATCCGACCCTGCTGTTGGATGCGCCGAAGCTGCCGCGCAGCCTGCCCAAGGCGCTGTCCGAGAACGAGATCGAGGGCTTGCTTCGCGCGCCGCCGGACACGCCGTTCGGGCTGCGCGATCGTGCGATGCTGGAGCTCATGTACGCGACCGGCCTGCGTGTCAGCGAGCTGGTCGGGATCACTGCGGCACAGGTGAACCTGCGCCAGGGCGTGTTGCGCGTGGTCGGCAAGGGGGGCAAGGAGCGTCTGGTGCCGCTCGGCGACGAAGCCGCGCACTGGCTCACGCACTACGTCGGCGAAGCACGCCCGGCGCTGCTCAAGGGCGGTCGCAGCGATGCGCTGTTCGTCAGCAACCGGCGTGCCGCGATGACCCGGCAGATGTTCTGGACCCTGGTCCGCAAGCACGCGCTCACGGCCGGGATCGCGGCGAAGCGCATCTCGCCGCACGTGCTGCGCCATTCGTTCGCGACGCATCTGCTCAACCACGGCGCGGACCTGCGTGCACTGCAGCTGATGCTCGGCCACAGTTCACTCTCGACCACGCAGATCTACACCCTGGTCGCGAAGGAAGGCCTAAAGCGCCTGCACGAGCAACATCACCCGAGGGGGTGAGTCAGCGCGGTCAGCCGATGCCATCGGGCATCGGCTGCGCTGACGAATGCCCGAGGCAGGATGCCGAGGGCCGGGTTGCTTAGCGAGCGCAGGAAGCGCGAGCTTAGCAACGGCTGCGAGCGCAGCGAGCACGCGCGGTCAGTCGATGCCATCGGGCATCGGCTGCGCTGACGAACGCCCGAGGCAGGACGCCGAGGGCCGGGTTGCTTGGCGAGCGCAGGAAGCGCGAGCTTAGCAACGGCTGCGAACGCAGCGAGCACGGCGCTGGCGCGGCAGTGCGCCTCTCCCGCGACCGGCTTCACTTTCGCCCAACCCCTCTGCGTGCAACAATCAAAGGTCCATTCAGGGAACAAAGATCGCTCTCCTGCGGTCCACGACCCGATTCGCGCGGTTTGCGCCGGTGCAAGATGCGCCGCCGGTGACCGGTCTCCGACCCTGATATTCCTCCGTATGAGGTTCCGATGCGCCTTCCCTTGTTTGCTTTCGGCCTGCTGCTGGCCACCCAGGTCTTTGCGGCCACGCCCGAGGAAACCGTCGCCAAGGCGATGGCGACGCTCGCGCCGAACGTCAAGGTCGATGCGGTTCAGGAGTCGGTGATTCCCGGGTTCTACGAGGCGATCGCGGGTGGCCAGTTCATCTACGTCAGCAAGGACGGCCGCTACGTCATCGACGGCAGCGCCTACGATGTCGCCAACAAGCACGACCTGACCGCCGGTTCGCGCGCGAAGGCACGCAAGATCGCGCTCGAAAAGGTCGGCCCGGAGAAGCGCATCGTGTTCGCGCCGCAGGCGCCGGTCGCCTCCAAGCATACGGTGACGGTGTTCACCGACGTCGACTGCCCGTTCTGCCGCCGTTTCCATGAGCAGATCGCGCAGTACAACGCGAAGGGCATCACGGTCGATTACCTGTTCTACCCGCTGTCGATCCACCCCGGCGCGGACAAGAAGGCCGAGGCGGTGTGGTGTTCTAAGGACCGCGCAAACGCGTTCACCGCGGCGATGTCCGGCGCCGATCCCGGCAGCGCGACCTGTCCGAACCCGGTGCCGGAGCTGACCAAGCTCGCGCAATCGCTCGGCATCAACGGCACGCCGACGATTCTCGCGCCCGACGGTACGCAGATCCCGCCGCAGATCGCGACGTCGCCGGACCAGCTCGCCGCCGAGCTCGACCGCCTGGCCGCCGCGAGCGCGGCAAAGAATTGAGGACGTTTGAGATGCCCTATCGTCAATATGTCACCCGCCCGTCTGGCATGGCTCTGGGCGCCGGTTTCGGCAAGGCCGTGAACGTCAGGGCCGCACTGGCCTTCGCGCTCGTGTCCGGACTCGCGCTCTCCACCGCGCAGGCCGCCGAGCCGGCAGCCGACGCGGCTGCGCGCAAGGCGCTGCAGGAGCTCGTGCCGCAGGCGAAGATCGACAAGGTTGAGCAGGCGCCATTGCCGGGGTATCGGCAGGTCATCGTCGGCGGACAACTGGTCTATGTCAGCGATGACGGCAAATACCTGCTGCAGGGCTCGCTGTACGACACCCAGGCCAAGCGCGACCTGACCGCGGCGCGGCTCGCGGTCGCGAGCAAGGAAAAGGTCGATGCGGTGTCGCGCGACAAGCGCATCGTGTTTGCGCCCTCCGGCAAGTCGAAGTACGCAGTCACCGTGTTCACCGATCTCGACTGCGGTTATTGCCGCAAGCTGCACTCGCAGATCGCGGAGTACAACAAGCTCGGTATCGAGGTCGATTACCTGTTTTTCCCGCGCAGTGGCATCGGCACGCCCTCGTACGACAAGGCAGTTTCGGTGTGGTGTGCGAAGGACCGCAATGCGGCATTCACCGCGGCAAAGGCGGGCAAGGATCCGGCTCCGCTGAAGTGCGACAACCCGGTCGCCGAGCAGTTCACGCTCGGCACGCAGGTCGGCGTCGAAGGCACGCCGACGATCCTCGCGCCGGACGGCACCAAGCTCGGCGGTTACCTGCCGCCGGACCAGCTGCTGACCCGGTTGAAGACGCTGGGCGCGCCGAACTTCGCCGGCAACTGAGCCTGATTGTTCGGTAGCACCTGAATGACGCCCGGCAGCCGCCGGGCGTCGTCGTTTGCAGGGCGGTGTTCATCACGTCGCTGCCGTGCATCCGCTATCATAAAGGGCTGCCCTCTACAGCCCGCGCCATGATCGCCCTCGACGGCCTGCCCGCGCTTTCCCCATTCCGCATCGACCGCCTCAACACCGAACTCGCGCGCCAGTCGCCGGGTACACGGTTGCGTGAGGTGCGCCATGTATATTTCGTCGACGCTTCCGACCCGGCGAGCCTGGATCGATCGCGCCTGTGCGAGGTGATCCAGGCGCAGCCCGGCACCCCGCTCGCCGCGACCCTGTGGATCGTGCCACGGCTCGGCACGCGCTCGCCGTGGTCGAGCAAGGCGACCGACATCCTGGGCGACTGCGGCTTCCCCGTGCAGCGGATCGAGCGCGGGATCGCGTTCGAACTGGACGGCATGCCTGCGGCCGGCAGCGAGGCATGGTCGCGCGTGACACGTGCGCTGCACGATCCGATGACACAGTCGGTGATCGGCTCGCTCGACGAGGCTGCGCACCTGTTCGATGCAGGTGCACCGGCGCCGCTCGGGCGCGTGGCGCTTGGCGCCGATGCGCAGGCGGCGCTGGACGCGGCGAATGCGCGCCTCGGCCTCGCGCTGGCGCCGGACGAGATCGCGTATCTCGCCGATCGCTACCGTGAACTCGGCCGCGATCCCTCCGACGCCGAACTGATGATGTTCGCGCAGGCGAACTCCGAGCACTGCCGGCACAAGGTGTTCAACGCCTCGTTCACGGTTGACGGCGCCGCGCAGCCGAAATCGCTGTTCGCGATGATCAAGAACACGCACGAACAGTCACCGGCGCATACGTTGTCGGCGTATCACGACAATGCCGCGGTGATCGCCGGCAATCCCGCGCGGCGCTTCTTCGCCGATCCGGCCGACGGGGCGTTCCGTTCGTGCCCGGAGGACGTGCCGTACGCGATCAAGGTCGAGACGCACAACCATCCGACCGCGATCTCGCCGTATCCGGGCGCATCCACCGGTTCCGGTGGCGAGATCCGCGACGAGGGCGCGACCGGTCGCGGCGGCAAGCCGAAGGCCGGCTTGGTCGGTTTCACGGTGTCGGACCTGCGCATTCCCGGCCTGCCGCGCCCGTGGGAAATCGAGCGTCCGCTGCCGCCGCGCTTCGCCAGCGCGTTCGAGATCATGCGCGACGGCCCGCTCGGCGGCGCCGCGTTCAACAACGAGTTCGGCCGTCCCTGCCTCGGCGGCTACTTCCGCGCGTTCGAGCAGGAAGGGCCGACGCAGGACCTGCGCCGTGGCTACGACAAGCCGATCATGATCGCCGGTGGCCTCGCCAACCTGCGCGCGCCGCACGTGGAAAAGCGCAGTCTGCGCGACGGCGATGCGGTCATCGTGCTCGGCGGCCCGGCGATGCTGATCGGCCTCGGCGGTGGCGCGGCCTCGTCGATGGCCGCCGGCGCGAGTTCCGAGCAACTCGATTTCGCTTCGGTGCAGCGCGACAACCCGGAGATGGAGCGGCGCTGCCAGGAAGTCATCGATGCTTGCTGGGCGCGCGGTGAGACCAATCCGATCGTGTCGATCCACGACGTCGGCGCCGGTGGCCTGTCCAACGCGATCCCGGAAATCCTCAACGACTCCGGCGTCGGCGGTCGCATCGAGCTGCGCAAGATCCCGAGCGACGACCCGCAGCTGTCGCCGATGCAGATCTGGTGCAATGAATCGCAGGAGCGCTATGTGCTCGGCGTGCGTCCGGAAGACGTGCCGGAGTTCGAGGCGATCTGTGCACGTGAGCGCTGTCCGTTCGCTGTCGTCGGTCATGCAACGAGCGAACGTCGCCTGCTGCTCTCCGATTCCCGATTCCCGATTCCCGATTCCCGGCACTTCCCGATCGACCTGCCGCTCGACGTGTTGTTCGGCAAGCCGCCACGCATGCAGCGCGATGCACGCCGCCGCGAGGTGCGCATGGATCTCGTGCCCGACGTCGACGGCATCGCGCTCGACGACGCAGTCATGCGCGTGTTGCGCGTGCCGGCGGTCGGCAGCAAGTCGTTCCTGGTCACGATCGGCGACCGCACCGTCGGCGGCCTCTGCTCGCGCGATCCGATGGTCGGCCCGTGGCAGGTGCCCGTAGCCGATTGCGCGGTCACGCTCAGCGATTTCGACGGCTACGCCGGCGAGGCGATGGCGATGGGCGAGCGCACGCCGCTGGCGCTGCTCGATGCCGCCGCGAGCGCGCGCATGGCGGTCGGCGAGGCGCTGACCAATCTCGCCGCCGCGCCGGTCAAGCTCGACGAGGTGCGCCTGTCCGCGAACTGGATGGCCGCCGTCGGGCACGAAGGCGAGGACGCGGCGTTGTACGACGCGGTGCATGCGGTCGGCATGGAACTGTGTCCCGCACTTGGCATATCGATCCCGGTCGGCAAGGATTCGCTGTCGATGCAGACACGCTGGCAGGACGCCGACGGCGAGCAGCGTACGGTGTCGCCGGTGTCGCTGATCGTGACCGCGTTCGCGCGCTCGCTGGACGCGCGCCAGGCGCTGACGCCACAGCTCGTGCTCGACCAGGGCGACAGCGAAATCTGGCTGCTCGACCTCGGTGCGGGCAAGCAACGCCTCGGCGGCAGCGCGCTGCTGCAGGCGTTCAACCGCGACGGCGGTGCGCCGCCGGATCTGGACGATGCCGCGCTGTTCGCAAAATTCTTCTCGGCGATCCAGGACGCGAACGCAAAGAGCCTGCTGCTCGCGTATCACGACCGCAGTGATGGCGGCGCAATCGTCGCGCTGATCGAGATGGCGCTGGCCGGGCATTGCGGCTTGGATGTCGCGCTTGATGGCTGGGCCGGCAACACGCTGGCCGCGCTGTTCAACGAGGAACTCGGCGCGTTGCTGCAGGTGCGTACCTGCGACCGCGATGCGTTCAGCGCGATTCTTGCTGCGCATGGCATCAAGGGGGTCGCGCGGGTCGTTGCTCGGCCGTCCGCGCGCATGCGCGTCAAGCTGACCGCCGATGATGAGACGCTCGCGCGATGGACGTGGAGCGACTTGATGCGAGTGTGGTCGGAAACCAGCCACGCGATGCAGCGGCTGCGCGATAACCCGGCGAGCGCCGACGCCGAGAACGAATGGCGCAGCGACGACTGCGATCCGGGCATCACGCCGCGGCTTGGCTTCGATCCGCGCGAGGACGTCGCCGCGCCGTACATCGCGAAGGGCGCCCGACCGCGCATCGCGATCCTGCGCGAGCAGGGAGTCAACGGCCAGGTCGAGATGGCCGCGGCATTCACACGCGCGGGCTTTGACGCGTTCGACGTGCACATGAGTGATCTCGCGTCCGGCCGGCGCAAGCTCGCCGACTTCAGCGGCTTCGCGGCCTGCGGCGGCTTCAGCTACGGCGACGTACTCGGCGCAGGCCGCGGCTGGGCCGCATCGGTGCTCTACAACGCGCGCCTTCGTGATGAGTTCGCCGCGTTTTTCGACGACAGGTCGAAGTTCGCGCTCGGCGTCTGCAACGGCTGCCAGATGCTGGCGAACCTGAAGTCGATCATTCCGGGCGCCGCGCACTGGCCGCAGTTCGTGCGCAACGCGAGCGAGCAGTACGAGGCGCGCCTGGTCACGCTCGAGGTACTCGATACACCCTCGATCTTCTTCAGCGGCATGGCCGGTTCGAGGATTCCAGTCGCGGTCGCGCACGGCGAAGGCCGCACCGTGTTCGATGATCCCGCCGACGCCAGGCGCGCGCTGGCCAGCGCGCGCTTCGTCGACAACGCCGGCCGCGCAACGGAACACTTCCCGCTGAACTCGAACGGTTCCGCGAACGGCGATGCCGGCTTCACTGCGGCGGACGGGCGCGTGACGATCCTGATGCCACATCCGGAGCGCGTGTTCCGCAGCGTGCAGCTCTCCTGGCGCCCGCGTGAATGGGGCGAGGATTCGCCGTGGATGCGCATGTTCCGCAATGCGCGCGTGTGGGTGGGGTGAACCAGCACGATGCAAGCGTTCTTGTAGGAGCGGCTTCAGCCGCGATGCTCTTTTCGTCGCGACACCAGACCAAGAGCATCGCGGCTGAAGCCGCTCCTACAA
>NZ_BAAAEU010000007.1:0-228868 GCF_039523175.1 Dokdonella soli | reverse complement strand
AGCCGCTCCTACATGGTTCCTCGCAGGTTCGAGCGTGGCGCTGAATCCGATCCGCGAGTTCGCATTGAAGGCGCTGCTGTGGCTGCCTCTGGCTTTCGTCATCTGGTTCGTGCTCGCGCCATTGTGGATCCTGCCGGCCGTACTGCTCGCCAAATCGGTGCTGCTCGGCGTCTGGGGCGGGCTCTTCGCCGCGGTCGCGCGCGGTGGCGATCTGCTCGACGCGACTGGCCATGTCATCGGTCACGCTGACTATCTGGTCAGCCTGTCGACGTCGGTCACGGTCACGGTGCCGGCCGGGCCGGAGGGTCCCGGTGGTGTCGGCGTGCTGGAGCCGACGATCAATCCGATGGTCTATGCGTACTCGCTGCCGCTGTTCGGTGGATTGGCGATGGCGACACCGTTGTCGACGGGCCGGCGCATCGTGCAGCTCGGGCTCGCGCTGGCGGTGATCTGGATCGCGCTGGCCTTCGGCATCGTCGCCGAGAGCCTGAAGGCGCTCGCGTTCGATGCCGGCGACAGCGGTGCAGCCGCGATCGCGCGCGCGGGTCTCGCCCCGAACGCGATTGCGCTGGCCTATCAATTCGGGTATCTGATCCTGCCCGCGGTGGTGCCGGTCACGCTGTGGATCGGGCTGAACCGCGGCTTCATCGACCTTCTGGTCCGTTCGGGCGGGGAACCCGCGGCCACAATCGGGGGTCAAAGCAGAGACCACGATCAGCATTGACATCCGGTGTGGAACAATGCGGTCCGTGGTTGGACTGATTTCTTGCGCGTAGGGGATTCATGGCTGCCGTCGCACCGATCGAACATCCTGTCACCGAGGCCGCTGCTGAAGCCAGCCTCGACGATCGCATCTGCCATTTCCTGGTCGCGCGTGGCCGCTTGAAGGAAACCGATCTCGTGCGCGGTCGGCGCCTGCATGAGGAGGATCCCGCTTCGGGCAGCCTGGTGTCGCTGCTGACCCGGCTCGGCCTGGTGTCCGAGCGTGAGATGGCCGAGGCGGTTTCGGAACTGCTGAAACTGCCGTTGCTGTCGGCCAAGGAATTTCCGGAGGCGCCGCCGGCGAACGTGCAGACCTCGGTGCGCTTCCTGAAGCATCACCACGTCTGCCCGATCGGCGAGAGCGACGACGAGGTGACCCTGCTGGTCGCCGATCCGGCCGACACGTTTCCGGTGCAGGCGCTGCAGCTCGCGACCGCACGCAAGGTCAAGCTCAACATCGGCCTGCGCAGCGAGATCGACGACCTGATCGAGCGCTACTACGGCTCCGGCCGTTCCGCGATGGGCACCATCGTCGAGAACCTGACCGACGAGAACAACCGCAGCGAGGACGACATCGAGCACCTGCGCGACCTCGCCTCGGAAGCACCCGTCATTCGCCTGGTCAACCTGATCATCCAGCGCGCGGTCGAGCAGCGCGCCTCGGATATCCACGTCGAGCCGTTCGAGAACCGCCTCAAGGTGCGCTACCGCATCGACGGCGTGCTGCACGAAGTCGAGTCGCCGCCGGCGGCGTCGACCGCGGCGGTGATCTCGCGCATCAAGATCATGGCCAAGCTGAACATCGCCGAGCGCCGCCTGCCGCAGGACGGCCGCATCATGATCCGCGTGCAGGGCAAGGAGTTGGATCTTCGCGTATCGACCGTGCCGACCGCCTACGGCGAGTCGGTGGTCATGCGTATCCTCGACCGCGAAGCGATCGTGTTCGATTTCCACACGCTCGGCTTTACCGACCAGTTCCTGCAGAAGTTCATCAACGTGCTGGAGCTGCCGCACGGCATCATGCTCGTTACGGGGCCTACCGGCTCTGGCAAGACGACCACGTTGTACACCGCGCTGGCCAAGCTCAACACCGCGGACGTCAAGATCATCACGGTCGAGGACCCGGTCGAGTACCAGATCGAAGGCATCAACCAGATCCAGGCCAAGCCGCAGATCGGCCTCGACTTCAGCCATGCGCTGCGCTCGATCGTGCGTCAGGACCCGGACATCATCATGATCGGCGAAATGCGCGACCTCGAGACCGCGCGCATCGCGATCCAGTCCGCGCTGACCGGCCACCTGGTGCTGTCGACCCTGCACACGAACAACGCGGCCGGCGGTATCACGCGCATGCTCGATATGGGCGTCGAGGATTACCTGCTGACATCGACCGTGAACGGCATCCTGGCGCAGCGCCTGGTGCGCCGGCTCGATCGCAGTGTCGCGCAGATGTACGAGCCGCTGCCCGAGGTCATCAAGGAGTTCCACCTCGACGCGCTCAGCGACGAACGCCCGATCCAGCTCTACAAGCCGGGATCGAGCGTGACCAACCCGACCGGCTACTACGGTCGCACCACGATCATGGAATTCCTGGTCATGTCCGATGCGATCCGTCGCCAGATCATGCAGCACGCCGGCATGGGCGAAATCGAGCAGCAGGCGCGCAGCGAGGGCATGCGCACGATGTACGAGGACGGTCTGGTCAAGGCGATGCAGGGCCAGACGACGATCGAGGAAGTCCTGCGCGTGACGCAGGAGAGCTGATCCAATGACGCTGTTCTATTACAAGGCGGTCACGCCGGCCGGCGAAACGCTTGAAGGCCAGTTCGACGTCGCCAGTCATGACGAGGTGATCGGCAAGCTGCAGGACGCCGGCAATATTCCGCTGGAAGTGCGCGAGGCCGACGGCGGCGATTCGGCGAGCCTGTTTGCGGCGTTGTTCAAGCGCAAGACGTTGACCGATGCGCAGGTCGTGCAGTTCACGCAGCAGCTGGCGACCCTGCTCGGCGCGGGTCAACCGCTCGATCGAGCGCTGCAGATCCTGCTCGACCTGCCCGAGGGCGAGAAGGCCAAACGCCTGCTCGAACGCGTGCGCGACCAGGTGCGCGGCGGCACGCCGCTGTCCGATGCACTCGAGGCTGAGCACGGCAGTTTCTCGAAGCTGTACGTGAACATGGTGCGCGCCGGCGAGGCCGGCGGCTCGCTGGACGATACGCTGGCGCGCCTCGGCGACTATCTCGAGCGCAGCGCAGCGCTCAAGAGCAGCGTGGTCAACGCGATGATCTATCCGGCCTTCCTAGTCGGCATGGTGATGGTGTCGCTGATGGTGCTGCTGGTCTACGTGGTGCCGCAGTTCGCGCCGATGTTCGCGGATATGAACGTCGAGATGCCGCTGATCACCAAGGTCGTGCTCGCGGTCGGCTCGACCCTGCAGAATTTCTGGTGGCTGATCATCGCGGCGATCGTGTTCGGCATCGGCTGGTTTCGTCGGCAGATGGCCGATCCACCGGCGCGTTTGAAGATCGACGAGCGCCTGCTGAAGACGCGCGTGGTCGGCGACGTGATCCGCAAGGTCGAGGTCGCGCGCCTCGCGCGCACGCTCGGCACGCTGCTCAAGAACGGCGTGCCTCTGCTCAGCGGACTGTCGGTCGCGCGCAACGTGATGACGAATACGGTGCTCGCCGAAGCGGTCGGCATTGCCGCCGAGGAAGTGAAGACCGGCGGCGGCCTTGGTTATGCGCTGACCCAATCGAAGCGCTTCCCGAAACTCGCGCTGCAGATGATCAGCGTCGGCGAGGAATCCGGCGAGCTGGACACGATGCTGATGAAGGTGGCCGACACCTTCGACATCGAGGTGAAGAACACGCTGGACCGCCTGCTCGCTGCACTGGTGCCGGCGACCACGATCGTGATGACCATCGTCGTCGCGATGATCATGCTGGCGATCGTGCTGCCGATCATGAACATCGCCGGCGCGGTGCATTGAGAGCCGGGAACAGGGAATCGGGAATTAGGAAGGCCCCACTCGTTCGTCATCCCGGCGAAGGCCGGGATCCAGTTCCTGTCCCGCGCTACGCGCCGTTCAAAGTGCGGCGGGACGATACAGAAACCGCAAAGAGGATCAGGCAACCCATGAGCAATCCACAACGCAACGTCCGCACCCTGTCACGCACGGCGGGTTTCAGCCTGATCGAAATGCTGGCCGTGATCGTGCTGATCGGCATCGTCGCCGGCATCGTCGTGCAACAGGTCGGCAAGAACGTCGACAAGGGCAAGTACGGTTCCGGCAAGGCGCAGGTGCAGGCGCTGGCCGGCAAGGTCGAGGGTTACGCGCTCGACAACGGCGCGCCACCGGCGCGTCTCGAGGACCTGGTCACCAAGCCCGGCAATGCTCCGAACTGGCAGGGGCCGTATGCGAAGGAGTCCGATCTCAAGGATCCGTTCGGCCACACCTTCCAGTACAAGGCTCCCGGCGAGCACGGCGATTTCGACATCATCTTTCTCGGCAAGGACGGCCAGGCCGGCGGTGATGGCGTGAACGCCGATTACGGCAATTGGCAATGAAAGGCGGTGATTCGGGATTCGGGATTCGTGATTCGGCAGAGTGCTTCGATCTGTCGCGTCGCGGCTCTTTCGAATCACGAATCACCAATCACCCATCACGCCCTCGCGCGCGCAAGCGCGCGCTGGGCTTCACTCTGATTGAGCTGATGGCGGTGATCGTGCTGCTCGCGATCGCGCTCACTGCGGTCACGTTCTCGTTCTCGAAGAGCCTGCAGGGCGCGCGCATCCGCGGCGCCAGCCGCGACCTTGTCGCGGCGCTGCGCTACACGCGTGGGCAGGCGATCGTGAAGGGCGAGCAGGAGGTGCTGACCTTGGACTTGGACAACAACTCCTACACCGCGCCCGGCAAGGGGGCGGTGCAGTTGCCCAAGGGCATGAGCCTGCGCCTGACCACGGCGGAAACCGAACAGACCGGCGCCAATTCCGGCGGCATCCGCTTCTTCGCGGACGGCAGTTCGACCGGTGGCCGCATCTCGGTGCTGCAGGGCCAGCGCGAGTGGCGCATCAATGTCGCCTGGCTGACCGGGGACATTGCGCTCGACGAAAAACCTGAATAGCCGAACTCGGCGCGAGTCCTGCGGTCCACCTACACGATGAAACCCTTTCGCCCACCCGCGCGCGGCTTCAGCCTGATCGAGATGGTTGCGGCGTTCCTCGTCTTCGCGATCGGGATCGGCGTGTTGATGCAGATCCTGACGACCTCGATGCGCAACATACGGCAATCGTCGGACTACACGATGGCGGCGCTGTGGGCGGAGTCGAAGCTCGATACCGTCGGTGTCGGTCGGCCGATCGAGGCGGGTCGCAGCAACGGCCGCTTCGACGACGCCTACAGTTGGGAACTCGACATCCAGCAAGTCGATCCGGCCAGCGTCGAACCGCCGCCACAGCAGACGCCCGCGGCGGGCAGCGGTGCCAAAGGCGCGGGCGCGCAGAATCCGAAGGTCTCGGCCGCCAACGCCGGACTCGGCGGGGGTCTGCAGGTCGCGCCGTTCGATCTCTACCAGATCGACCTCACCGTGATCTGGGGCGGCCGCTTCGGCGCCCGCCCGCACACCGCGAATTTCAGCACGCTGCGCGTGACGAACCCGGATGCGAACAAGGTCCAGCGCGGCATCAACCTGCCGGCGCCGCGCTCCGGCGGAGCCAAGCGATGACGAAGCCGGTCGCCCGCGGCTTCACGCTGCTCGAGGTCATGCTCGCGATCCTGCTGCTCGCGCTGCTGCTGGCCGGCACCTATGGTGCGATCCGCACCGCGGTGCAGGGGATGCATTCGGGCGAGCTGGCGATCGACCGCACCAACCGGTTGCGCGTCGCGCAGGAATTCGTGCGCCACCAGGTCAGCCGGATCATGCCGCTGGCGTTCGGGCGCGACACCAGCACCAACACGAATCTCGTGTTCGAGGGCAAGCGCGACTTCATGCGCTTCGTCGCACCGATGCCGGGCTATCTGTCGAAGGGCGGACCGTATGTGCAGACACTCGCGTTCGCCGGCAACCGGCGCGGCGGCCGGCAGTTGCTGTTCACCGACGAGATGCTCAACGGCTTTGATCTCGATGCGAAGAAGTCCGTGACCGAACCCTCGATCCTGCTCGACCAGATCGAGGACGGCCGCTTCGAATATCGCACGCTGGACGAGCAGGGCGAACTGACCGACTGGCTGGACAAATGGGACGATCCCGGCCTCGTGCCGGTGATGGTGCGCATCGTTGTGCGCATGCGTCCGGAGGCGCGCATCGAGTTTCCGGCGATGGAGATTCCGCTGCTGCTCGATATCGGTGCGGTGCGGCAGAACCGACCGCTCCAGCAGGCAGTCGGCCCGGGCATGCAGCTCGGGACGCACATCAATCCCGGGAGCAAGCGGTGAGGACGCCGCGGACCACCGGCGCGAGGCACAAGCGCGTGAGCGCGTTCGCGCGCCGCCGTGCGCGCGGCGTCGCGTTCGTGCTTGTGCTCTGGGTCATCGCGATGCTGGCCATCCTGCTCGGCAGCTTTTCGCTGGTTGCGCGCACCGAGAATCTGCAGTCGAGGCACCTGTTCGACACCACGCAGGCGCGCTACGCGGCGGAGGCCGGACTCAACCTCGCCGTGTTCGAGCTGCGCAAGGCCGATCCGCTCGAACGCTGGGTGGCGGACGGCCGTCCCTATACGTTCGGTTACGGCGACGCCGAGCTCGAGGTCAGCATCACTGACGACTCCGGCAAGATCGACATCAACGCGGCCGACGGCGCCATGCTGACGAACCTGCTCGTCGCGCACGGCATCGAGTTGGACAAGGCGCAGGCGTTGTCCGATGCGATCCTCGACTGGCGTGAACCGGGCGAAGCGAAACGCCCCAATGGCGCCAAGGCCGCCGACTACAAGGCCGCGGGGCTTTCCTACGGACCGGCCAATGCGCCATTCAATACCGTATCCGAGTTGCAGCAGGTGCTCGGCATGGACTACGCACTGTACGCGCAGCTGGAGCCGGCGCTGACGATCTATTCCGGGCGCAACCAGCCCAGCGCGGCGTTTGCGCCGCTGGAAGCGCTCGAGGCGCTGCCGGGAATGACACCGGAAATCGCGCGGGAACTGATCCGGCAGCGTCAGGCGCTCGCCCCGGGCGACATCGCCGGCGCGGGCCTCACCCTGCCCGACGGTACGCCGCTGATAGCGGGCGGCGGAGGCCTCACGTATAGTGTTAAATCCCGTGCGAAGCTGCCCAATGGCGCCAGCACAACCTTGGATGCGACCATCCGCATGGGTGGGATCAATACGGCCGGGAGACCGTACGTGATCCTGCGTTGGCGCGATAGGGAAACCTCGTAATTCGCCGTGAACCCAGCCCTAGACAGACAACTCGCGCGTCTGCGGACGCGCCTTGCCAAGACGCCGCTGCCGCGTTTCTTCACGTGGTGGAGCGGCGAGCTGCTCGCGTGCCTGCCGGCGCGCTGGCGCGGCGTGCTGGCCGAGCGTTCAGAATCGTTGCTGCTCGACCTGCGCAGCGACGAGATCGTGGTCTGGCGTGAGCGCGGCGAAACGGAGAGTGAGTACGCGCGGATTCGCCGTGATCTTCCGCCGGAAGCGCAGAGTGCCGAGTTCCAGCGCCTGCGCAGCGCGATCGACGATCCGATGGTGCGCACCGTGTTCTGCATCCCGGCCGAGCGCGTGCTGACGCGCACGCTCAGCCTGCCGGCCGCGGCCGAGGAAAACCTGCGCCAGGTGCTCTCCTTCGAGATGGACCGCCAGACGCCGTTCAAGGCCGACCAGGTCTACTTCGACAGCCGCGTGGTTCGGCACGACGCGAGCGGGCGCAATGCGCAGGTCGAGCTGGTGCTGATTCCGCGCGGCCAGCTCGACCAGGAACTCGGCGCGCTGCCGGCCGGCGCGGCCGACCTCGATGGCGTCGACAGCTGGCGCAGCGTGCCCGGCGCCGGACGTCGCCGCACCAACCTGCTGCCGCTGGAGCGCCGCGCGCGCCGCCGCGACATGCGCCTGCCGCTCAACCTCGGCCTCGCTGCGCTGGCGTTGATGCTGCTCGTGGTCGTGATGAATGAGTCGCTGGCCAATCGTGCCGCCGCGGTCGAGTCGATGCGCGCGGAAGTGGACAAGTCCCAGACCGAGGCGAAGCAGGTCGCGGCGCTGAAGAAGACCCTGGCCGATTCGATTGCCGGCGCGAACTTCCTGACCGATCGCAAGCGCAAGGGTCCGTTGATCGTGGCCCTGATCAACGATCTCAGCGAACGCCTGCCGGAGGACACCTATCTGGAACGCCTGCAGATCGAGAACAAGCAGGTGCAGGTGCAGGGCCAGGCCAAGGAAGCGGCCAAGCTGATCGCGCTGCTCGGCGCCTCGCCGTGCCTTGGCAATCCCGGTTTCCAGGGTCAGGTGCAGCCGGATCCGCGTACCAACAAGGACCGTTTCCAGATCAACGCCGATCTCAAGGATTGCAACCCAGCGGCCGACGCGAAAGGTGCGCCAGCATCAGGAGCGGCCGTGAACCCGGCTGCCGGTGCGGCCAAGCCGCAGGCTGGCAAGGACGCGCCCAGGAAGCCCGCGGAGGTCGCAAATGGCGACGAGTAGATTCCAGCCCAGGGATGGCCGTTTCCTCGCGATCGTGCTGCTGCTGATCGTTCTGATGCTGGTCTATCTGATCGGCATCCACTGGTGGTTCGTCGCGCCGCATATGCAGTTCTCGAGCGACATGGCGGACCTGCGCGAGCAGCAGCTGCGCTACCGCCAGACCACGGCGGAGAAACCCGTGATCGAGAAGCGCCTCGCCGAGGTGAAGGCCTACGAGCAGGGCAACCAGGCATTTCTCGCCGAGGCTGACGCGAACGCAGCATCCGCTGCGTTGATCCAGCGCCTCAAGCAGGCGATGACCGAGCACGCGAAGGACGAGAAGCGCTGCCAGCAGATCAGTGCGCAGAACTTCAACGGCAGCGAGGAGGAGCTTTACAAGCGCGTCACCGTGCAGGTGCGGCTCAAATGCGACCTCGAACCGCTCTCCGCGGTCCTCTACGATCTGGAGAACGGCAAGCCGTACCTGTTCGTCGACCAGGTCATGATCTACAAGCAGCAGACCTACACGCCGCCCGGCGCGAAAGTCGTGCCGACCCCACTCGACGTGCGTTTCAACCTGTCGGGCTATCTGCGCCAGCCGGGCAAGACCAAATGAACGTTCAGGCCGCACGAGTCACGACCAAGGTGCTTGCCGGCGTCTGCGGGGCGCTGCTGCTGCTCGTCATCGCGCAGTACGCCGGACTCGGCCGCGGCTATCGCTGGGCCGCGGACGCGGAGGGCGATCCGGGTCACCCGGTGGTCGGCACGATCGACAGCAAGCCGGTGAGTCTGCCGCCGGCGACTGCGTTCGCGGCGATCGACGCGCGTCCGCTGTTCAACGAGGACCGCAAGCCGACCCCGCTGGATGCAAGCGGAGGCGAGGCGGCGCCGCCGCCGAGCCCGCTGAATGTCGCTCTGACCGGCGTGATCCTCGATGACAGGAATCATGTGCGCATCGCGATGCTGCAGGACAAGACGCGGAACCAAGCGATGGCGTTGAAGGTCGGAATGCCCCTGGAAGGCGATCAGGCGAGCTGGACGCTGATCGAGGTCAGGCCACGCGGTGCCGTGTTCAGGAGCGCGGCCAACGAGACCACCGAGGTTGAGCTGGAAATCGCCGTCGGGTCGCCGACCGCACCGCGCCCCGCAAAACCCGGCACGCCGGCGAAACCGGCCGCTCCGGTCCAGCCGCCAGGCAGAGTGCCCCCGAATGCGCAGCCCAATACGCAGCCGGCGGCAACCGGTGCAGACGCCAACGCGGACCTCGCGCGCCGCATCGAGGAACGCCGCAAGCAGATGCGCGAAGATGCGGAACGTCTGCGCACCGGTGAAAAAACCGAGCAACCGAAGAAGTGATGGAGTGAGCCAAGTGCGATCGAGACTGACCACCCTGCTGATTGCCTGCGGCCTTGCGCTGCTGGCCGGTTGCGCTGCACCTGCGACCAAGGAAAAACGCGCGGAAAGCAGCGATATCCTGACCGCGGACACGATCCTGAAGCCTGCGCCGCCGACGCTGCCGACCGAGGGCGCGACCGGCATCTCGGTCTCGCCGCAGACCAATGCCAACCGCCCGCCACCGAAACCCGAACTCGAGGTCGGCACCGGCAAGTTCTTCAACCCTCAGCCGGCCGCGAAGAATGTCGGCGGCGAAGGCCAGGTCACATTCAATTTCGAGAATCAGCCGATCCAGGCGGTGGTCAAGGCGATCCTCGGCGACATGCTGCAGGAGAACTACACGATCGCGCCGAACGTCGGCGGCAACGTTACCTATTCGACCTCGCGGCCGATCCGCCGCGAGGACGCGATGCCGGTGCTCGAGATGCTGCTCTCGTGGACCGGCAACGCGCTGGTGCACGAGGGCGGCCGCTACACCGTGCTGCAGGCCAAGGATGCGATTCCAGGCAAGCTGACCCCGCGCGTCGGCGCGACCCAGCAGCCGGGCTACGCGCTGCGCATCTTCCCGCTGCACTACATCTCGGCCAGCGAAACCGCGAAGCTGCTCAAGCCCTATGCGAAGGCCGATGCGTTCGTCAGCATCGACCCGAACCGCAGCCTGCTCGTGCTGGCCGGCACGCCATCCGAGCTGGACAACTACCAGCGCACGATCGACACCTTCGACATCGACTGGATGAAGGGCATGTCGATCGGCGTGTACGCGATGCAGCACGTCGAGGTCGCCAAGCTGATGCCGGATCTGGAAAAGATCTTCGGCACCGCGGGCGAATCGCCGCTGGCCGGCATGTTCCGCTTCATGCCGATCGAGCAGACCAATTCGATGGTCGTGATCACGCCGCAACCGGCCTATTTGAAGCAGGCCGAGGAGTGGCTGTACCGACTTGATCGCGGTGGCAAGGAAAACACGACGCAGCTTTACGTCTACAGTGTGAAGAACCTCAAGTCCGATGATCTCGCCGACTATCTCAGTGAAATCTTCCTGGGCACGTCCGGCGGCGCGCGGCGCAGCAGCACGTCGGGCAAAGTCGGCCAGGGTCTGAAGCCGGTAACGATCGGCGGTATAGGTGGTACCGGTGGTTCGTCGATGAGTTACAAGAATTCGCTGCGTCCGCAATCGGCGCAGGAGAAGAGCGCGCCAGTCGCGGCGCCCGCAGCCGGCGCATCGGGCGGCAACAAGGAAAGCGATATCCGGATCTCGTCAATCTCGGACAACAACCAGCTGATGATCATGGCGACGCCGTTCGAGTGGGACAATATCCAGACCGCGATTCACAAGCTG
The DNA here is from genome assembly GCF_039523175.1 of Dokdonella soli. Lineage (NCBI taxonomy): Bacteria > Pseudomonadati > Pseudomonadota > Gammaproteobacteria > Lysobacterales > Rhodanobacteraceae > Dokdonella > Dokdonella soli. The sequence continues at coordinate 217,767 of NZ_BAAAEU010000007.1, read as the reverse complement.
GATGTGGAGCCGCTGCAGGTGCAGATCGAGGCCAGGATTCTTGAGGTCTCGCTGACCGGCGGCCTGCAATATGGCGTGCAGTGGTGGCTTGGCAGCCTTGAACATCAGGCGGCGGGAGGGCAGTACACTAATCCCGATCGCAAGTACCCGTATCCCAATCCCTACCATCGGACTGGAAGCACAATCGGTTCTTCCGGACCACCTGCGTCGGGCAACGGCGCGGGAACCTTCTTCTATTCGTTTCTGAACAGCAAATTCCAGGTGCAGCTCAGCGCGCTCGAAACCAGCGGGCAAGCCAAGTCGCTATCCGCACCGTCGCTGGTCGTCAATAACAACCAGGAAGCTCAGCTCAGCGTCGGCCAGCAGATTCCGGTCGTGCAGAACTACATCAGCGGGTACGGCATCGGTAGTACCGGCACCGGCACTACTGGCACGACCAATCTGGCACAGACGGGTTCGGTGCAGTACCTCAACACTGGCGTCACGCTGGATGTCAAGCCGCGCGTGAATCCGGGCGGTCTTGTTTACATGGACATCAGCCAGGAAGTCAGCAGCCCGGGACCGATCACGAGCAGCAGCGGAAATCCGCCGATCAACCAGCGCCAGTTCCAGACCCAGATCGCGGTGCAGAGCGGCCAGACTCTCCTGCTCGGAGGTTTGATCCAGGATCAAACGCAAACGGGCTCCAACAGTGTTCCGCTCATCAGCAAAGTGCCTTTCCTGCGCGACCTGTTTGGACAGACCAGCAAGAATACGAATCGGACCGAGCTCATCGTGTTGATAACGCCGCGCGTGATCAGCAACAGCGACGAAGCGCGCCAGATGACCGAGGACTACAGCCGCCAGTTCGAATCGCTGGCACCACTTCGCACCAAAGCCGCGGTGACGAAGCCGGCAGCGCCGCAACAGCCAGTCGAGACCTATCCCATCCCCGATCATGCGAAACCGCAAGAGGATCCGCCGCGTGACCACTAAGCCACTCAAATTCGTTGTTTCACTCGCAGCGGCTACGGCGTTGCTGATCCTCTCCGGCTGCGCCGACAAGGCCAACCCGGACAACGTCGACCAGCGCTCGGTCGAGCGCTGGAAGTTCCTGATTGCGCACCAGGCGGAGAAGGCGTACGACTACCTGACGCCCGGCGTCCGCACCACGCGCACACGCGAGGACTATGCGAGCGCGATGAACAATCGTCCGGTGCAATGGAAGGCCGTGAAGTTCAACCGCAAGGAATGTGATACGGATCGCTGCACGGTCCATGTCGATGTGACGTACTCGCTGGTGATGCCCGGAGTCGGCAAGGCGATCGAGGCGACACGTACCCAGGATGAAAACTGGATACTCGTGAAAGGGGAGTGGTATTTTCTCCCAAGTGATTGAATTCGCTGCTAAAAGCACGTTGTGGCATAGGGGATTGCACGAGTGTTTCCTTTGTCTTAACATGGCAGCGCTGTTGCCTAACCTCGCCCAAGCCTGCGAAGGGCGTCCGTTGCACATCGGAGCGAGGTTGGCGGTAAAGCAAAAAGCCCTGTGGTCAAATTTAGGAGTGTTGCGATGAAGAGAAACAACTTGACGACAGCCGTCGTCGCCGGCATCGCCGGCGTCGCTGGCTTCGCGGGCCTGGCGAACGCCGTCGACCTGAATCCCGACGGTCTTGGCCAGGTTCTGATCTATCCGTACTACACGGTCAACAAGAGCCAGGACACCGCGCTCTCCGTGGTCAACACCACGACGCGCGGCAAGGCGGTCAAGGTCCGTTTCCTCGAGGGCTACAACAGCCGCGAAGTGCTGGACTTTAACCTGTACCTGTCGCCGGACGACGTCTGGACGGCACGCGTGAGCCAGACCTCCGACACCGGCGGCGCCGCGGTCTTCACGGCCGACCACAGCTGCACCTACCCGGCGATCCCGTCGACGGGCGTGGCGTTCCGCGCCTCCGCCTATGCGGGTGGCAGCGTGTTCCCGGCGGACGGCGGCCCGACCTCGATCACGCGTACGCGTGAGGGTTACATCGAGCTGATCGAAATGGGCGAGATCATCCCGACCAGTCCGCTGGCTGGCGCGACCACGCACGTCCAGGGCAGCGGCCCGAACTCGGGCGTGCCGAAGTGCACGCTAAGCGTGATCGGCAACGGCGCCGGTGCATTCCTGTCCGCTCCGCGCGGCGGTCTGTTCGGTTCGGGCTCGATCGTCAATGTCGGCCAGGGCACGTTCTTCGGCTACAACGCCGATGCGATCGACGGCTTCAGCAGCATCGTGCTGTTCTCGGGTTCGTCGGGCCTGACCCCGTCGCTGCAGCAGGCGAACACGACCACCTCGACATTCGTGGGCGGCGCCATCGCCTACGTGTTCGACAACGGCGTGCTGCGTACGCTTGACTACGCCAAGGCAATCGATGCGGTCAGCGCGGTGTTTGAGGCCAATGCGGTCTACAACGAATGGCTGGCTGCCCCGGGTCTCGGCGCTGCTACGGACTGGGTGCTCACGTTCCCGACCAAGCGCTTCTATGTCGATCCGTTCTACGTCACCGCCACCGTGGTTCCGCCGTTCGCGGAAGTCTTCGGTGCCAGCAATGCCGGTCAGTCGAACATGCAGGTCGGTATCAACATGTTCGACCAGGAAGAAGGCACGATCACGCAGCCGGACGACTTCTCGCCGCCGAGCGTGGGTCATCCTTCCTCGCTGCCGTACGAAGTCAACGTGATCAGCTTCCTCGCCTCGAACGATCCGAACGCCGGCACCACGTCGGGCGTGTTCGGTTCGAAGCTGGTGTCGAACATTCCGCCGTACGGCATTGCCGGCTGGCTGAGCCTCGACCTCGCTTCGGGCGACGGTGGTCACTTGATGCGCGCGGCTGCCAATGGCGACGTGCTGCACGGCCTGCCGGTCACCGGCTTTGAGGCGTACGACATCATCAACGCGAACGCCCAGCCGGGCAAGCTGGCGAACTACGGTGGCGTGTTCCGTCATCGTGTGAGCCGTCAGTGCACGCTCGGCGCGACGGCGCAGTCGCCGGCCTGCTCGTAATCGCTTCGTTGCTGTAAAGAGTTGAAGAGAGGGGGCCTCGCGGCCCCCTCTTTTTTTGTGGAATTTCCACACAGATCAACCATGTTGTTCTGGCAGAAGCTCGTTGTTGCGCTATAGAATGCGAGGTGGTGCATTTCGCCGCAGTTCGGAACCCCCCCAAATGCAATCTCTTTCAGTACGCACGCTCCTTCATGCCGTCGGTGCCGCCTTGCTCTCGGCAGCCCCGCTCGCCGGCGCCCAGGTGACGCTCAACCTCACAACGACGCAGAATACGAACTGCACGGCGACCACCGATACACAAGGCCTGCAGCTCGTGCCGGGGGGGACCGATCTCAAGGCTACCGGGGTCACCCTGACCGGTAGCGGCTGCGGTGGCGCATCCGACTTCCAGGCGGCGATCCAGGTGCCCGGAACGGCAGTGGCAGGCACGGCATTCACGGTCAACTGGTCGGCTGCCGCCGCCGCGACGCAGTGCACCTACGGCGGCACGAACGGAATGGCCGGCTGGCCAGTCGGCACCAACGCGTGCCAAGGCGCGGCTTGCAACAGTCCGCACACCGCTCAGGTGACCGTGCCCAACGCGGGCACCTATTCGCTCAATGTCACCTGTACCAATACCAGTGGCTTTGCCACCGGCTCGGGCACCGCAACCGCACCACAGCAGCCGCCACAACCGGCGAGCTTCGCTTTGACCGCTCCGGCCACCGCGAACGTCGGCACCGCGTTTCCGGTCAGCTGGGCGGTGACCGGCGCCTCGGCCTGCACCGGCAGCGCCTCGCTGAATGGCAGTTCGGCCAATCTCCCGGGTTGGACCGACACGACGTCGCCGACCTCGCCGCGCTCCGTCACGCCGGCGGTCGCGGGCACGTATTCGCTCACGCTCAACTGCACGAACTCGGTGCCCGGATCGGCCCAGAGCACAGCCGCCAGCGTGGCCGTAACAGGTACTGGCGGCAGCTGTCTGGCCAACCGCCAGACGATCGCAAACGTCTGCTACCAGAATTACAACGCGCCCGCGCAATGCACGCAGAACGTGGACATCACGACCCTCGACAGCATCTTCGGCCATCTTGCCGCGGGCGACACGCTCGTGCCGATGCCGTGGAACCAGGGCTATGTGACGCTTGGCAACTGGAACACGGCGCAAATCATCGCCGCCCAATTCACGGTGCCAGCGAGCGGCCTGCCATCCACCCAGACCGGATTTTTCACGCACGGGGAAACGATGAAGGGTGTGCAGGGCGTCGACATGTCGATCAGTACGACCTGCGGTGACTTCGCGCCAGGCGGCATTTGCCAAAACGCCAACGTTTCTGGCGGTCAAATCGGTATGGCATGGAAGGTGCCGACCGCGGCCGGAACCGCGTACTGCACGGTGACGCCGGGGCAGACCTACTACCTGAACATCCGGGCGACAACCCCTGTCCAATACGCCGTCGGTGACTGCAGCAACGGCATCTGCAGGGCGTCGTTCAACAACAACCACAACTGACGCATAGCGGGCTGAAGCAGTCCGCGCTGATCGCGCGATCCATGGATGGATCGCGGTCGAGCGCAGGCTGGCAACTGCAGCAGCGCGGGGCTTCAGGATTGCCTTCGCAGACCCGCAATGCGCGCGGACAGTCCGCCGTGAGGCGCCGCAAAGGCGGTTGTGGAGGCGGTTGAATGACGGGCTCTGCGGCTTCGGAATCCCGGGTTGCCGGCGAGGTTGCCACATGCAGCAATGCTTTGGCGGAACGCTCCGGATTACCTGAATCAATCGGCCGCACCGGCGAGGGAACATATCGCCGTCCTGCCGGTCGATGACAGCGGCTCGGGCACCAACGAAAATCGAATCCGGTCGCGGCATCGCCGCGCCGGATTGTTCGTTCAGCGCACTCACCGGCCCAAGACAGCGCCGTGCCACCAGCGACGCGTTCGCATCCACCTGGAGTCGAGATGACCAATACGATTCACCGCCTGTTCGTCGGCGCATTGCTGGCCGCCCCCTTCTTCGCGTGCACCGCCCACGCTGACACGCCTCCCTTCGATGCACAGGCAGTCATCGCAAGCCAGGGCGGCGCCAAGGTCACGTTCGCGGACATCGACACATTCGTCGAACGCATGCCGATGACGGATCGCGCGCCCTTCTTCAATAGTCCGAAGCGCATCGAATCGGTGATCAGCAACCTGCTCGTGCAGAAGCAGCTGGCCGCCGAGGCGCGCGCGCAGGGACTGGACAAGGATCCGGACATCCTCAAGCAGAAGGGCGGCGCGACCGATCTGGCCCTGTCCGCGGCTGAAATGGCCCACCTCAGGGCTGGGCTCAAGATGCCGGACTTCAGCGAGCTCGCGCAGGAGGAGTACATCGCGAACAAGGAGAAGTATTCGGTGCCGGGGATCCTGGATGTGAAGCATGTCCTGGTCTCGACGCAGTCGCGCAGCGAGGAGGACGCAAAGGCGCTCGCGGATCAGGTCGAGGCGGAAGCCCGCAAGGATCCTTCGCAATTCGATGCGCTGGTCGCGAAATATTCCGACGATCCAAACAAGAGCAGCCATCAGGGACTCATCACCCACGCGGGCGGCGACCGCTACGAGGCAACGTTCGCGGCCGCGGCCAAGGCCTTGGCGAAACCCGGTGACATCTCGCCAGTCGTGAAGACGAGCTACGGGTTCCACGTCCTCAAGCTGGTCGCGAAGGCGCCGGTACAGCCGAAGGCCTTCAACGAGGTTCGCGACCAGATCATCACAACGCTCCGCAGCAACTATGTCGAGAAATCGATGAAGGAGCACGTGGACATCCTGCGCAACAAGCCGATCGACGCGAACCCGGATTACGTCGCCTCACTGCGTACACGCTATGGAGTGGCCCCGACGCCACCCGGCAAGGAGCCGACTCGCTCCGCGAAACCGTGAAGGGAGTTTGCGCGCCCCGCCATGCGTCGCCGCCGCGGTGGCCGCGAGTGCGGGGCGGATTCGGCATCGCCGGGACCATCAACCAACGCGGGGCGTCGCCGCTTCCATGTCCGCAGCCGCACTGACCCTGCGCTTCTTCCGGCGCGAACTGAGCAACCGCTTCGCCGGCAGTTTCTCTGGGGGCCTCTGGGCGCTGTTCCAGCCGCTCCTGCAGTTGGCGATCACCAGTTTCGTCTTCGTCAACGTGTTCAAGGCGCGCGTGCCCGGTGCGGACACGCTCGGTTACGTACCGTTCCTCGCCACCGCGCTGTGGCCGTGGACCGCGTTCGCGGAGGCGGTGCTGCGCTCGACCACCGCGATCCAGGACAATGCCGCGTTGATCGGCAAGGTCGCGCTGCCGCGTGAGATTCTCGTGCTAGCCAGCGTCGGGACGAGCTTCGCGATCCATATCGTCGGCTTCGTGGTGATCGTGCTGGTACTCGCGTTCGCCGGCCAGGGCATCCATCTGGCCGGGCTGCTGCCGGCGCTACTCCTGTATCTGCCGCTCGCGGCCCTCGCGCTCGGCATCGCGCTGATCAGCGCGTCGGTGCAGATCTTCGTGCGTGACCTCGTGCAGGCGCTCGGCCAGCTGCTGCCGCTGCTGATGTTCGGCGCGCCGGTCTACTACGACCGCGCGCAATTGCCCGAGCGTTTCCGCGGCTGGCTCGACTTCAACCCGTTCACGTTCTACGCCGAATCGTTCCGCGCCTTGCTGCTCGATCACGGCAGTTTCAATTTCCGCCACCTGGCTATCGCGCTGGTCATCGCCGCCGCGGCGCTGCCGATCGGACATCGGCTGTTCCGCCGCCTCGATCCACATTTCGAGGATTTCCTGTGAGCGCGCCGCTGATCGAGGCGCGCGGCCTCGGCAAGTCGTATCCAAAAGTCCATCGCAGCAGCGATCGCCTGCGCGCGCTCGGGCGCCTGCTGTTCAGCGGCGTCGACAACGACCGTATCAGCGTACTGCGCGACGTGAACCTCGAGGTCTGTCGCGGCGAATCGCTCGGCCTGATCGGAGAGAACGGCGCCGGCAAATCGACCCTGCTGAAGCTGATCACCGGCGTGCTGACGCCGAGCACCGGCAGCGTGAATGTCAACGGCGAGTTCGGCGCGCTGCTGGAGCTCGGTGCCGGTTTCCACCCCGAATACAGCGGTCGCGACAACATCGCGATGTCCGCGGCGCTGCACGGTTTGGAGGGCGCGGAACTGCGTCGGCGCCTGCCCGAGATCATCGCGTTCGCGGACATCGGCCGCTATATCGACGAACCGGTCAAGCACTACTCGTCGGGCATGGTCGTGCGGCTCGGTTTCGCGGTGATCGCCGCGTTGAAGCCGGATCTGCTGATCACCGACGAGGTGCTCGCGGTCGGCGACGAGTCATTCCAGAAGAAATGCGTGCAATGGATGAAGGACTACCTCGCCGGTGGCGGCACGCTGATCCTCGTCTCGCACAGCATGTACCATGTGCAGAAGCTGTGCCGCCACGCCTGCTGGCTGCGCGAAGGCGAAGTCGCGATGGCCGGCGACGTCTTCGACGTGACCCAGGCTTATCTGGCCTACCACGAGCGCAAATCCGCGCCACAGCCGAACCAGCGCGAAGCCACACGCGGCAACCTGGAGTTCAGCGTGCTCGATGTCGCCCTCAACGATGTGGATTCCGAAACCCCGCTGCTGCTCGACAGCGGCGAGACGTTGAAGGTGCGTGCGCGCATCCGTTCGCGCGATGGCCGCGTGCCCAGCTTCGCGATCGGCGTCGTGCGCGCGGACGGCACTCCGGTCTATGGGGTCAGCACCGACATGGACGGCTGCGTGCCGCAGCGGCTCGGCGAAAACGAGTACGCCTGCGAGCTCGAATTCGCCGATCTCGCCCTGTTGCCTGGCGCTTACAGCGTGCGCGTGCATCCGATGGACCCGGAAGGTGTACGCCTGTTCGATACGCTGGAGCGCGGCGTGGTCGTGCGCGGTGCAACGCGGGAATTCGGCATGGTGCGCCTTGCGCATCGCTGGACGCATGCGCGTTCCGGAGGCAACGCGTCATGAGCGACCGCGGCGACGCACTCCCGTTCACCGGCGAACGCTTCACGCCCGAGTGCGTGCGCGAGATCTGGTACGAGCACTGGCATCGCTACGCGTTTGCGCGCGGGCTAGCGGCCGGCAAGCGCGTGCTCGACGCGGCTTGTGGCGAAGGCTACGGCTCGGCCCTGCTGGCCGACGTCGCGGCCGACGTGGTCGGCGTCGATGTCGATGCTACCGCGGTCGCGCACGCGCGCACGCGCTACGCCGACAAGCCGCGCCTGCGCTTCGAGCGGATGGATGCGACCAGCCTCGGTTTTCGCGATCGCGCCTTCGATCTGGTCGTCTCGTTCGAGACGCTGGAACACCTCGCGGCCCAGGAACAGCTGCTGGCCGGCTTCGCGCGCGTACTCGCCGAGGACGGCGTGCTGGTCATCTCGTCGCCCGACAAGCGCACCTACAGCGAGCTCGCCGGCTTCCGCAACGAGTTCCACGTGCGCGAGCTGTATCGCGAGGAACTGCTCGATCTGCTGAAACCGCATTTCCCCGTGGTCCGGCTGTACGGCCAGAAGCTGCTGTTCCAGTCCGCACTGTGGGCGCTGGAGTCGAACCCTGGCCATGCCGAGACCTGGACCGCAGCAGTCGGCGGTGAGGCGATGGCCGAGGGCCTCGATTACGCACCGATGTACTACGTCGCGATCTGCTCCGGGCACCCGCTGCCGGACGGAATGCCCGCGCTGTCGCTGTTCGGCGATCGCGAGGAATCGGTGTACGCGCATTACAATCACGAAATCCGCAAGAACATGGGTGCTGGCGCGCGCATCGCCGAACTCGAGGCTGAAATCGAACGCCTGCGTGCGCAGGTGCCGGCGTGGCCTGTCGAACCCAGTCCTCCACTGCGTCGCGACTGGCGCTGGTGGCGACGCAACCGGTCAACCGAATGAGCACCGACCTCAACTATCAGATCAACTACGGCAGCCTGAATGTGGCGCCGCCGCCGCGCACCGACCCGAACGCGCCCTTGTACGCATCGGAGGATGGCGTCGTCGCGTCGCTGTCGAACAGCGAATGCATCTTCCAGGTCAAGCGCAGCGGCGAGACGCATGTGATGACCTTCCAGGTGTTGCAGGCGCTCGACCAGAGCCGTGAGTTCCGCTCGCTGGACGAGCACGTTGCACGCATCCTGGCGACGATTCCCGGCCTGCAGTCGCAGCGCGACGGCGTCGCGCGCGTGCTCGAGAGCCTGACCACGCGCGGGCTGCTGGTTTCCGATCGCGACTTCCTGCAGCGGGTCACGACCGCTGCACCGCGTGAACCGGCACCGCTTCGCGCGGTATTCATCCGCGCCTGCGACCGCCCGCAGCAGCTCGAACACCTGCTCGGCACGCTAGCCGACTATGAGCGCCGCTTCCGCGCGAACCGCCACTACGTGTTGCTGGACGATTCGACGACGCGCGAAGCGGTCAACCGGCATCGCGATCTGCTGCGCGAGTTCGCGCGCGCGACCGGCTGCAAGCTGAGCTACCTCGGTGCCGCCGAACGTGAACGTCTGGTCGCGAAGATCGCGCGCGCGGTGCCGCAGGCCGCCCCGATCCTGCCCTATCTTCTGCTGCGAGCGGAATCGGCCAACCGCTTCGGCGGTGGTCGCGCCTGGAATCTCGCCCTGCTGCTGTCGGCTGGCGCACGGTTGGTACTGCTGGACGACGACCATCGCCTGCCGCTGCGTCGGCCCGACGATGCGCAGGTCGGGCTCGACCCGAACCCGTCTGCGGCCGCGCACACGCATTTCTATCGCAATATCGAGAACGCGCTCGGCGCCGGCGAGGAGATCGAGGGCGATCCGTTCGAGCTGCATCTGGACGCGGCCGGGCGCTCACTCGGTGCGCTGGCCAGCGGTTCACGCTACGCGATCGAACGCACCGCGTTGCGCGGCCTGCCGGTGAGCCGCCTCGACCATCTGCGCGGCGACGCGCCGATCTTGGCGACCCAGCACGGCAGCTACGGCAGTTCGCGCACGGAATCGGGCCTCTGGCTGTACCAGCTGCCGCCCGCCGAGCGCGCCGAGTTCGTGCGTGACCGCGACAGCTATTTGCGCAACGTCGAGGCGGGCAGCCTCTGGTACGGCCATCGCCAGGCACGCGCCGGCAGCGCCACCTTCACCCCATTCGCGCTCGACAACTCGATGATGCTGCCATGCACGAACCCGCAGGGGCGCGGCGAGGATGCGTTGTTCTCGCGGCTGACCGCTCTCTGCCATCCGGATGCGTTGATGCTCGAATTGCCGGTCGCGATCGGCCACGTGCAGGAAAGCCAGCGCAAACGCTCGCCCACCACACTCGCTGCGCACACGCCACGCTTCAACTATTTCGTCAGCGAATTCGTGCAGCGCCAGCTGCCGGATTTCAACGCCGAGGATCCGGCGCAACGTCTCGGCTTGCTCGCCGCGCATCTGCGCGACGTCGGCGCGGCCAGCGAAGCGGGCCGCCTGCGCCAGCTGCACGAGTACCTCGCGTATACGCGCGCGGACCTGATTGAGCGCCTGCAGCACCAGTTCGATGCGGCGCAGGATGCGCCCGTCTACTGGCAGGCGGATGTGCGCTCGATCATCGAGGCGAACGGACGCGCCTTGATCGCCAAGGATCCACCGCGTCTGGGTGACTGGCCCACGGGCACGGATGGCGCGGCCTGCGCGACGCTGCTGCGCGATGAGACCGCGCAGCTGGCCTCGGCCTGCGAGGCATGGCCGGCGCTGTGGACCTGGGCGCGGGAGCAGGGCGAACGCCTGCTCGGCGCGATCTGACCGGTACTGACGTATCGATGGATGCGCCGACCGTCCAGGGGCTGACCAGCATCGTCGTCGTCGCAGCCGACAGCGGTCCGTTGCTGCGCACCTGCATCGAGTCCGCACTGGCGTCGGACGCGCCGGTCGAAGTCGTTCTCGTCGACAACGCATCGGGTGACGGCGAGGTCGAGCGCGTGCAAGCCGCGCACGCGGGTGAGGCGCGGCTGCGCGTGCTGCGCAACGATTCGAATCTCGGGTTCGGACCCGCCTGCAACCGGGGGGCCGCGCTCGCACGTGGCGACGTGCTGGTGATCCTCAATCCCGATTGCGAGCTGAGGCCGGATAGTGTCGCGCGCCTTCGCGGAAGCCTCGATGCCGCCCCCGATCTGGGCCTGCTGGGCGTGACCGTCTGCGACGCGAATGGAACACCCGCACGTGGCAACCGCCGCCGCGACCCGACCTTGCGGCGCGTGCTGGCGAGCATGACCGGCCTGGCGCGGCTGGAGTCGCGCTGGCCCGCGTTTGCGGGCGTCGAGATGCCGGCATTCAGTGGCGCGCCGATCGCGATCGAGACCGTCGAGGCGGTTTCGGGCGCCTGCATGACATTGCCGCGTCACGTGTTTGATCGGGTCGGCGGATTCGACGAGGGGTATTTTCTGCACGTCGAGGACCTGGACCTGTGCCGGCGCGTGCGCGACGCAGGATTTCGCGTCGCGATCGCACACGAGGTGCGCGTCATCCACGCCCAGGGCAGCTCCAGCCGGCATCGTCCGTGGTTCGTAGCGCGCCACAAGCACCGCGGCATGTGGCGCTATTTCCTCAAGTTCGATCCGGCCGCGCGCAATCCGCTCCTGCGTGCGCTCGTGTGGTCCGGCCTCGGGGCGCACTTCGCGCTGAAGGCGCCCTTGATCGTCCTGCGCGGGCTCATTTCCCGCGCCTGATCGCTCAGGCGTGGCGTCGCACCGCGCCGCGATAGAGCAACCAGCCGATGATCGCCAGCACGACCAGACCGACGGCCTGGCCGAACTGCAGGGTCTTCGGCAGCGCCAGCACGTCGGCGCGGCCCGACACGACGATGGGGATCGCGATCAGGATGCCGGTCAGCGCCTCGCCGGTGATCAGGCCTGCCGAAAACAGCGTGCCGGGGCGATGGACGCGGTCGCGTTCCGCCTCATCATGGGGGTGGACGCCCTGCTTGCGCTCGACGAACCAGGAGATCAGGCCGCCGAGGAAGATCGGCACCATCAGTTCCAGCGGCAGGTAGATGCCGATCGCTGCGCCGAGCACCGGCACGCGGAAATGCGAACCGCGTGCCTTCAGCCATTCGTCGAGCGCGATGATCGCGGCGCCGATCACCGCGCCGAGGCCGATCATGTCCCACGGCAGGTGGCCGCCGAACAGGCCCTCGGCGACCGACTTCATCAGCATCGCCTGTGGCGCCTCCAGCGAATTCGGATGCGCAGCGGTCTTCGGGCCTATGCCGTAGGCGGCGGACAGCAGGTTCAGCACCGGCGCCATCACCAGCGCGCAGGAGAACGCGCCGATCATCAGCATCAGCTGCTGCTTCCATGGCGTGGCGCCGACCAGATAGCCGGCTTTCAGGTCCTGCAGGTTGTCGCCGCCGACCGCGGCCGCGCAGCAGACCACGGCGCCGATCATGATCGCGGCGACCGGCCCGATCTTCGAGTCGTGGCCGAGCAGCAGCATCAGGACCACCGACGCGAACAGGATCGTCGCGATCGTGATGCCGGACACCGGATTGTTCGACGAGCCGACCAGGCCGGCGAGGTAGCCGGAAACCGACACGAACAGGAAGCCGGCGACGATCATGATGATCGTCATCGGGATGCTGACCATCCACTGGCCGACGATCGCCTGATAGAGCGCGAGCAGCGGCAGCGTGAACGCGACCAGCGCGACCAGCATCCACTTCATCGGCAGGTCGCGCTCGGTCTCGGCGATCACGGCACCGCCGCTCTTGCGGGCGGCGGCGATGCCGCTCTTGATGCCGGAGACCAGCGACTTGCGCAGCGAGAACAGGGTCCACACGCCACCGATCAGCATCGCGCCGACGCCGAGGTAGCGCACTTGCGCGGAGCGGATCAGGCTGGCCGCGTCCGCTGCGCTGGCGCCAACGAGCTGCGTCGCCAGCACTGGATCGTGGTTCATGAAAAACGCGTGGTAGAGCGGGATCGCGATGTTGTAGGACAGGATGCTGCCGGAGACGACCACGATGCTGACGTTGAGGCCGATGATGTAGCCGACACCGAGCAGCGCCGGCGACAGGTTGGTGCCCATGTAGCCGAGGTAGCGGCCGATGAAGCCGGAGCCGACTGCGTTGTCCGGAATCATGCGCAGGCCGCTCTCGGCTGCGAGCTTGACCAGCGCGCCGAGCGCACCGGCCATGGCCAGGATCTTCACGCCCGGTCCCGGATTCTCGCCAGCGCGCAGCACTTCCGCGGCGGCTTTGCCCTCGGGGAACGCGAGCGGTTGCTCGACGATCATCGAGCGGCGCAGCGGCACCGAGAACAGCACGCCGAGCAGCCCGCCGAGGCCGGCGATCGCCAGTACCCAGGAATACTTGAAGTCCTGCCAGGCGCCGAGCATGACCAGCGCCGGCAGCGTGAAGATCACGCCGGCTGCGATCGACGAGCCGGCCGAGGCGCCGGTCTGCACGATGTTGTTCTCGAGGATCGTGCCGCCGCCGAGCAGGCGCAGCACCGCCATCGAGACCACCGCGGCCGGGATCGCGGTCGCAATGGTCAGGCCGGCGAACAAGCCGAGATAGGCGTTCGCGGCGGCGAGGATCATCGCCAGGATCACGGAAAGGATGATCGCGCGTGCGGTGAGCTGTGCGGGTGCGGCGAGCTGCGCGGCAGGCGCGGCCGCGGCGGGTTCGGACTTCATCGGGTTACCTCGGTCGGACGATCGAAAGCGCGTTTTGGCGCGCGCCAACGGCTATGAAAGCACATGCGCCCAGGCGCGTCACGCTGGCGCGCCGCAACGCCGCGCCATTCATCGGCGTGTGCGGCAGCCTGCGCGATAATGGCGCCGATCTTGCCAGACGGGCGCTTCGAATGATTCGTGAAATCCTCAGGATGGGCGATCCGCGCCTGCTGCGCGTCGCCAAGCCGGTCGAGCTGTTCGGAACGCCGGAACTGCAGGTGCTGATCGCGGACATGTTCGACACAATGCAGGCTGCCGGTGGCATCGGCCTCGCCGCGCCACAGGTCGGCGTCGACCTGCAGCTCGCAATCTTCGGCTTCGACCACAGCGAGCGTTATCCGGACGCGCCGGCGGTGCCGCGCACGATCCTGCTGAATCCGGTGATCACGCCGCTGTCGGAGGAGCGCGAGGAGGGCTGGGAGGGCTGCCTGTCGGTGCCCGGCCTGCGTGGCGTCGTCGAGCGCTGGTCGCGGATCCGCTACAGCGGCGTTGATCCGCAGGGCCAGCCGATCGAGCGCACCGCGGAAGGCTTCCACGCGCGTGTCGTGCAGCACGAGTGCGACCACCTGATCGGTGTGCTGTACCCGATGCGGATCACCGATTTCTCGCGCTTTGGCTACTCCGAGGTGCTGTTTCCCGGTCTCGACGTCGTCGACGAATAGAGAAAGGCACCGTAGGAGCGGCGTAGGAGCGGCTTCAGCCGCGATGCTTTTCGTAGCGCGGTGAACACCATCCCCACCCAACCCTCCCCTTGAAGGGGAGGGCTTCAAAGCATCGCGGCTGAAGCCGCTCCTACAGGGGCAGGGTTGCGCGGTGCCGGTTGATCTCGTCGCGCAGCGCGACTGCAGCCGCGCGTGCGGCATCGGCGAAGTCCTCGCCGGAACCCGCATAGAGGATCGCGCGCGACGAACTGATCATCAGGCCGGTGCCGTTCGCGGTCTCGCCGTTGCTGACGACGGCTTGGACATCGCCGCCCTGTGCGCCGACGCCGGGCACCAGCAACGGCAGGTCACCGATCCGGCCGCGGACGTCGGCGAGTTCCGCCGGGTAAGTCGCGCCGACGACCAGCGCGCAGTTGCCGTTTGCATTCCAGTCGCGTGCGACGGTTTCGGCGACGTGCTGGTACAGCTTGCGCCCACCGCGGCTCTGATCAATGACGTCGAGATCCTGCAGGTCGCGCGCACCGGGATTGGAGGTGCGGCACAGGATGATCACGCCCTTGTCGGCGCGATCGAGGAACGGCTGCACCGAATCGCGGCCGAGATACGGATTCACCGTCACCGCGTCGGCGCCGTAACGGTCGAAGGCTTCGCCCGCGTAGTGCTGCGCGGTCGAGCCGATGTCACCGCGCTTCGCGTCGAGGATCACCGGCACGCCGGGGTGCTTGTCGTGGATATGCGCGATCAGGCGCCGCAACGCGCCCTCGGCATCGTGCGCGGCGAAGTGCGCGATCTGCGGCTTGAACGCGCAGACGAGGTCCGCGGTCGCGTCGACGATCGCGCGGCAGAACGTCAAGATCGCGTCGGGATCGCCGCGCAGCGCGCCAGGAAATCGCGCCGGCTCCGGATCGAGGCCGACGCAGACCAGCGAGTCGTTGCGCTGCCAGGCGTGCGCGAGGGATTGCATGAAGCTCATGGTCGTTCCTGCTCGCTAGCGAAGGGCGTCCGGGCGCGGTGAGGCGAAGTCGGAAATCTCGGGATGCCTTCTCATTATCGTCGTCCCGGCGCAGGCCGGGACCCAGCGTCTTTGATGTTGCGTACGAGAGGCTGGGTCCCGGCCTGCGCCGGGACGACGAACGCGTAGCCGAATCCCGAATCTCGAGCCGCGTCGTATCAAGCCAGCTTCTTGTACCGAATCCGGTGCGGCTGTGCAGCCTCGTCGCCGAGGCGACGCTTCTTGTCTTCCTCGTATTCCTTGTAGTTGCCGGGGAAGAATTCGACGTGCGAATCGCCCTCGAACGCGAGGATATGCGTGGCGATGCGGTCGAGGAACCAGCGGTCATGCGAGATCACGAACACGTTGCCCGGGAATTCGAGCAGCGCATCCTCGAGCGCACGCAAGGTTTCGATATCCAGATCGTTCGAAGGTTCGTCGAGCAGCAGCACGTTGCCGCCCTGCAGCAGGGTCTTGGCCAGATGCAGACGGCCGCGCTCACCACCGGACAGGGTGCCGACCAGTTTCTGCTGATCCGGGCCGCGGAAGTTGAAGCGCCCGAGATAAGCACGCGACTGGATCTCGATGCCGTTGATGTTGAGGATGTCGGCGCCGCCGGAGATTTCCTGGAACACGTTGTGCGTGCCTTCCAGTTTCTCGCGGCTCTGGTCGACATAGGCGATGTTCACGGTCAGGCCCTTGGCGATCTCGCCCTGGTCCGGCTTTTCCTGGCCGGTGATCATCTTGAACAAGGTCGACTTGCCGGCGCCGTTCGGGCCGATGATGCCGACGATCGCGCCCGGAGGCGCGGCGAAGCTGAGATCTTCGATCAGCAGGCGATCGCCGAACGACTTGGACACGCCCTTGAACTCGATGACCTGGCTGCCGAGGCGCTCGCCCGGCGGAATAAAGATCTCGTTGGTCTCGTTGCGCTTCTGGTAGTCGACCGCCTGCAGCTCTTCGATGCGCTGGAGACGCGCCTTGCCCTTGCTGCGGCCGCCCTTGGCATTGCTGCGCGCCCATTCGAGTTCGCGCTGGATTGCCTTCTGGCGCGCCTTCTCGCCCGATTCTTCCTGCTTGAGGCGTTCGTCCTTCTGCTCCAGCCAGGACGAGTAGTTGCCCTTCCACGGAATGCCGCGGCCGCGGTCCAGCTCGAGGATCCACTCGGCGGCATTGTCGAGGAAGTAACGGTCATGGGTGACCGCGACGACGGTGCCGGGAAACGCCGCGAGGAAATGTTCCAGCCACTCCACCGATTCGGCGTCGAGATGGTTGGTCGGCTCATCGAGCAGCAGCATGTCGGGCTTGGACAGCAGCAGGCGGCACAGCGCGACACGGCGCTTCTCGCCGCCGGACAGCTTGCCGACGATCGCGTCCCATGGCGGCAGGCGCAACGCGTCGGCGGCGACCTCGAGCTGGCGCTCCAGCGCATGCGCATCGGTCGCTGCGAGGAGGTTCTCGAGGCGCTGCTGCTCGGCGGCGAGCTTGTCGAAATCGGCGCCTTCCTCGGCGTAGGCCGCGTAGACCTCCTCGAGGCGCTGCTGCGCGCCGATGATCTCGTGCACGCCTTCCTCGACGACCTCGCGCACGGTCTTGGCCGGATCGAGCTTGGGTTCCTGCTCGAGGAAGCCGATCTTGGTGCCCGGGTTCGGGCGCGCCTCGCCGACAAAGTCCGTGTCGGTGCCGGCCATGATGCGCAGCACGGTCGACTTGCCGGCGCCGTTGAGGCCTAGCAGGCCGATCTTGGCGCCCGGGAAGAAGCTCAGC
The DNA here is from genome assembly GCF_039523175.1 of Dokdonella soli. Lineage (NCBI taxonomy): Bacteria > Pseudomonadati > Pseudomonadota > Gammaproteobacteria > Lysobacterales > Rhodanobacteraceae > Dokdonella > Dokdonella soli. The sequence goes on along the minus strand of NZ_BAAAEU010000007.1, from coordinate 200,647 downwards.
GAGATGTCCTTGATGATCTGGCGCTTCGGCGGGACGACCTTGCTGACGCCGATCATGGTGTAGATGTATTGCATGCCTGCTCCGGACAAACCCGACGCCCGCGCTGGGAGCAGCGCCGGATCAGGTGAAAAGGGGGAATGGCCGATTATCGCCGATCGCCGGCCGGCTCGTCATGTACGGCAGGCCGATCCGCCGGACTATGGCAGGAAATCGGCCATAAACCGCGCCGCAACGCGGTACCATTGCCGTTCCCCGCGGCTTGCACAGGTTCTGAAATGTTTCCCAAGGATTCGCGTATCGAAGGTTTCGACCCGGAACTCGCCAAGGCCATCTCATCCGAGCGCCAGCGCCAGGAAGACCACGTCGAGCTGATCGCGTCGGAGAACTACGCGAGTCCGCGCGTGCTCGAGGCGCAGGGTTCGGTGCTGACCAACAAGTACGCGGAAGGCTATCCAGGCAAGCGTTATTACGGCGGTTGCGAGTATGTCGACGTGGCCGAGACGCTGGCGATCGAGCGCGTCAAGCAGCTGTTCGACTGCGACTACGCGAACGTGCAGCCGCATTCGGGCTCGCAGGCGAACCAAGCGGTCTACTTCGCGCTGCTGAATCCGGGTGACACGATTCTCGGCATGAGCCTCGCGCACGGCGGCCATCTGACTCATGGCGCCAAGGTCAACCTCAGCGGCAAGCTCTTCAACGCGGTCCAATACGGGGTCGACGCGAACGGCCTGATCGACTACGACGAGGTGCAGCGCCTCGCCAGCGAGCACAAGCCGAAGATGCTGATCGGCGGGTTCAGCGCGTATTCGCAGGTGGTCGACTGGGCGCGCATGCGCAAGATCGCCGATTCCGTCGGCGCATTGTTCTTCGTCGACATGGCGCACGTCGCCGGCCTCGTCGCCGCCGGTGTCTATCCGAGCCCGCTGCCGCACGCGCACGTGGTGACCTCGACCACGCACAAGACGCTGCGCGGTCCGCGTGGGGGCATCGTCGTCGCCAAAGGCGCCGGCGCCGAGATCGAGAAGAAGCTGCAGTCGATCGTGTTCCCCGCGCTGCAGGGTGGCCCGTTGATGCATGTGATCGCCGCGAAGGCGGTCGCATTCAAGGAGGCGCTGGACCCGGAATTCAAGACCTACCAGGCGCAGGTCGTGAAGAATGCACAGGCGATGGCGAAGACCTTCATTGGGCGCGGCTACAAGATCGTTTCCGGCGGCACCGAAAATCACCTGATGCTGATCGACCTGATCGTCCGCGACGTCACTGGCAAGGATGCGGAAGCCGCGCTCGGCAATGCGCACATCACGGTCAACAAGAACGCGGTGCCGAACGATCCACGCTCGCCGTTCATCACATCGGGTCTGCGCGTCGGCACGCCTGCGGTGACCACGCGCGGCTACAAGGAAACCGATTGCGTCGACCTCACGAACTGGATCTGCGACGTGCTCGATGCGCCGACCGATGCCGACGTGATCGCGAAGGTGCGCGACAAGGTCACCGTGCAGTGCAAGGCGTTTCCGGTATATGGCTGACAAGCCGGGAACCGGGAATAGGGAATCGGGAATCGTGAGAGCCCGGTTCCTCCAGCGCGTGTGCTTTTCCCGACTCCCGATTGACTCGCCGCTCCTGCGGCTCGCCCTTCGGGCCAGCTTCGCTGTTCGCTCCGGCCTCCTGCCTTCGCAGTTCGATTCTCCATTCCCGGCCTTCTGAATGCACTGTCCCTTCTGCCAGCACGAAGACACGCGGGTGATCGACTCGCGCGTGTCCGAGGACGGCGCGACGATCCGTCGCCGCCGCGAGTGCGAGCAGTGCGGCGAGCGCTTCAACACGTTCGAGACCGCCGAGATCAAGCTGCCGAGCGTGGTCAAGGGCGACGGTCGCCGCGAGACGTTCGACGAAGGGAAGCTGCGCACCGGTTTCATGCGCGCGTTGCAGAAGCGCCCGGTCGGCAGCGAGCAAGTCGATGCGGCCGTGCGGGCGGTGGTCGAGGACCTGCGCCGCAGCGGCGAGCGCGAGGTGCCTTCCCTGCGTATCGGCGAACTCGTGATGCGCGAGCTGAAGAAGCTCGATCACGTTGCCTATGTGCGTTTTGCCTCGGTCTACCGCAGCTTCGAGGATGTGCAGGCGTTTCGCGAGGAGATCGAGCGCCTCGAACGCGACCTGCCGGCGATCGAAGGATTGCAGCTGCCGCTGCTCGGCGAGGCCGTGCAGCGCAAAGCCAAGAGCTAGTCCGATGTTTTCCGCCTGCGACCACGCGTTGATGGCACGCGCGCTGCGCCTCGCCGAATGTGGTCTGGCCACGACGCAACCGAATCCACGCGTCGGTTGCGTGATCGCTCAAAGCGATGTGGTGGTCGGCGAGGGCTGGCACCGGCATGCGGGCGGTCCGCATGCGGAAGTGTTTGCGTTGCGCGAGGCCGGTGAAGGCGCGCGTGGCGCGACCGTGTACGTGACGCTCGAACCCTGCGGCCTGTACGGACGCACACCACCCTGCGCGGATGCGTTGATCGCTGCCGGGGTCGCGCGCGTGGTGATCGCGACCGAAGACGCATTCCAGCGTGAGGGGGGCGCGATCGATCGGCTGCGTGGGGCCGGTACTACGGTCGAATCCGGGCTGATGCGCGAAGCGGCGCGTGAGCTGAATCGCGGTTTCTTCAGTCGCGTCGAGCGCGGCCGGCCATGGGTTCGCGTGAAGCTCGCGATGAGTCTCGACGGCCGCACCGCGCTGGCGAATGGCGAATCGAAGTGGATCACCGGCGAGGCCGCGCGCGCCGACGTGCAGCGCTGGCGCGCGCGCAGCTCGGCGATCCTGACAGGAATCGGCACCGTGCTCGCCGACGACCCGGCGCTTACCGTGCGCTCCAACTCCCTCTCCCCCGGCTGCGCCGGGGGAGAGGGTTGGGGTGAGGGGGCAGAGCGTGGAGGCGCAACGCGACTGGTCGCTGTGGTTGCGTCCAACGAAGCACGAGATCTTCCGCAAGATGCCAGCAGCGTCGAACCTTCGCGGCCACGCCCCCTCACCCAACCCTCTCCCCCCCGCGAGCTGGGGGGAGAGGGCTATGGTTTTCCCGGTCTTGTCGCGCCGATGCGTGTGGTGCTGGATCGTCAGTTGCGCACACCACGCGGCGCGCAGGTGCTCAATGGCGCCGCACCGACGCTGCTGCTGCACGCGCGCGGCGCGGTCGCCGGCGGTGACCGCTTTGTCCAAGTCGAATGCGCCGCGGTTGAAACCGGCGCTGGCGGCCTCGATCTCGCGGAGGTGCTGCGTCAGCTCGCCGCGCGCGGCATGAACGAGGTGCAGGTCGAAGCCGGACCGATCCTGTCCGGCGCATTGTTTGCCGCGGGACTGGTCGATGAGCTGCTGCTCTATGTCGCGCCGGTGCTGCTCGGCGATGCCGCGCGACCGCTGCTCGCGCTGCCGTCTTTGTCGGACATGGCGGCGCGCTGGCAGCTGCGCGTCGTCGAGCAGCGGCAGATCGGCGAAGACCTGAGGCTGTTGTTGAGAACCTCCGAAACGCAACACCGTTCGCCGGGATGACGGCTCGATTGGAGAAGTAGATGTTCACCGGAATCATCCAGGCCGTCGGCCGCATCGCATCGCGCGAGACGCACGGCAGTGATGCGCGTCTCGTGATCGACGCGACGACGCTCGATCTCGGCGACGTCGCAATCGGCGACAGCATCGCGGTCGCCGGCGTCTGCCTGACCGCAGTTGCGTTCGACGGCGCACGCTTCCTCGCCGATGTCTCGGCGGAAACCCTCGCGCGCACCACACTGGGTGCGCTGAGCGCCGGCGATCCGGTCAATCTCGAGAAATCGCTGCGTCTTGCCGACCGGCTCGGCGGCCACCTGGTGTCCGGCCATGTCGACGGCATGGGTCGCGTCGTGCGCGTTGACGACGACGGCGCCTCGCAGCGCTGGACGTTCCGCGCACCGGCGGAGCTGATGCGCTATGTCGCGGTCAAGGGCTCGATCTGCGTCGACGGCACCAGCCTCACGGTCAACACGGTCGATGCCGATACCTTCGGCGTGACCCTGATCCCGCACACGCTGGGGCAAACCACGTTCGGCACGCGCAAGGCGGGCGATGCAGTGAATCTCGAGGTCGATCTGGTCGCGCGTTATGTCGAGCGGTTGTTCGGCGACCGGGCGACAGGAGGGCAACCATGAGCTTCGCGACGATCCCCGAAATCCTTGCCGACATTCGCGCCGGGCGCATGGTCGTGATCGTCGACGACGAGGATCGCGAGAACGAGGGCGACCTGATCATGGCCGCCGAGAAGGTGGAGCCCGCGGACATCAACTTCATGGCGCGCGAGGGCCGCGGCCTGATCTGCCTGTCGATGACGCGCGCACGCTGCCGCCAGCTCGGCCTGAAGCCGATGGTCGACACCAACACCTCGCCGCACCACACGAACTTCACCGCCTCGATCGAGGCCGCCGAAGGCGTGACCACCGGCATCTCCGCCTACGACCGTGCGCACACGATCCGCACCGCGGTGCGTGCCGACGCACGACCGGAGCACATCGTGCAGCCGGGCCATATCTTCCCGCTCGCGGCACAGCCGGGGGGGGTGCTCGCGCGTGCCGGCCACACCGAGGCCGCCTGCGACCTCGCCGCGCTGGCCGGACTCGAGCCCGCCGGCGTGCTGGTCGAGGTCCTCAGTGAAGACGGCACGATGGCGCGGCGCCCGGAACTCGAGGTGTTCGCCGCGAAGCACGGTCTGAAGATTGGCACGATCGCTGACCTGATCCGCTATCGCCTCGAGACCGAGAAGACCATCGAGCGGGCACATGAAAGCAATGTCGAGACGGAGTTCGGCCGCTTCCGCCTGATCGCGTACCGCGACCTGCTCGCACGCGAGCTGCACTTCGCGCTGGTGCGCGGCACGGTCGACGACGGTGCGCCGGTGCTGACCCGCGTGCATGTGCGCAACACGCTGTCCGACGTGCTGCACCTGAAGCGTGACGACCTCGGACTCACCGTCACTGCGGCATTGCGGCGCGTTGCCGAGGAAGGGCGCGGCGTCGTTGTCGTGCTCGCCGGCGATGATACGGCCGACGCGCTGCTCGACCGGCTGCACGGGCGTCCAGCCGGCGACGCGGACAGCCAGAAGCAATGGCGGCAACTCGGCCTCGGCGCGCAGGTCCTCGCCGACCTCGGCGTGCACCGGCTGCGCGTGCTCGGCACGCCGCGCAAACTGGTGGGCCTCGTCGGATTCGGACTGGAAGTCGCCGGTTACGAGGAAATCACCGACCACAAACCCTCGTAGGAGCGGCCCTTCGACGGGCTCAGGACCGGCTTCAGCCACGATGCTCTTCGAACCCCCCTTCAAGGCGAGGGTTCGGCGGGGATGGTGTTCACCGCACCAAAAGCATCGCGGCCGAAGCCGTTCCTGCAACATCCGGGCAGGCCGGTTTGAGTGCGCCAATAGCGCTCGCCCGCCCTGAGGTAGCGAAGGGCGGTTAAACTGCGCGTCGCGAATCAAGGTTTTCTTCCAGGCATGCCCACGTATTCCGGTGAATTGCGCCCCGTTGCCGATGCGCGCTATGCGCTCGTCGCGAGTCGCTGGAACCCGCGCATCGTCGATGCGCTGGTGGACGGCGCGCTGCACACGCTGCGCGAGCACGGTGTCGCCGATGCCGCGATCGATCTGGTGCGCGTGCCGGGCGCCTGGGAGATCCCGCAGGCCGCGGCGAAGCTCGCCGCGACCGGCGGCTGTGCGGCGATCATCGCGCTCGGCTGTGTCGTGCGCGGCGACACCCGGCATTACGAACACGTCGCCGACGGCTGTGCGGACGGACTGATGCGCGTCGCGCTGGAACACCGCATGCCGGTGCTGAATGGGGTGCTCGCGGTCGAGCTTCACGCAGATGCGCAGGCCCGCGCCGGCGGCGCGCATGGCAACAAGGGCGAGGAAGTCGCACTCGCCGCGCTGGAGATGGCCGACCTGTGGAGCAAATTGGAAAGTGCGGGCCGGGATGGCCGCTTCTCGACTCTCGCGATCAAGGACGATCGCAAAGGCGAATCATGACGAATCCCCCACGCCCGACTCACGGTATCGATCTCGCCGCGCGCTCGCGCGCACGCCGCCGCGCGTTGCAGGCGGTCTATGCCTGGCAGCTCAGCGGCAACCGCATCGACGGGGTGATCGACCAGTTCCGCCACGAGCAGGACATGCAGATCGCCGACCTCGAGTATTTCGAGGCGCTGGTACGCGGCGTCGAGCACAGCCATGCCGAACTCGATGCCGCGATGGCGCCGTTCCTCGATCGCGAGGTCGAGCGCGTCGATCCGATCGAACGCGCGGTGCTGCGCATTGCCGCTTACGAGCTGCGCGAGCGCCCCGACGTGCCGTATCGCGTGGTCATCAACGAGGCGGTCGAGACCACCAAGCGCTTCGGTTCCGAGCACGGTCACACCTACGTCAACGGCGTGCTCGACAAGCTCGCCGCGGTCTGGCGCGGCGCCGAGTACGGAACGGGCCGATCCTGAGCCTGCGCCGGCTTCGCGCACGGCTGCGGTTTGAAAAATCCGCTGCGGCACAGGGATGTGCCGTCGCATCAAGCATGTTGATGCTTGATGCGACAAACGTGGCGCGGCTCTGCCGCGGCCGTTTGTTTGCAAGCCGCGGCAGGATGCCCGGTTTTGCAAGACGGGATTGGAGCGCGCAACGATGGCCGAATTCGACCTGATCGACCTGATCCACAAACGCTGCGCGATCGAGCGCGCCGATGTGCGTCTCGGCATCGGCGACGACGCAGCGATCCTCAGGCCGCCGCCGGGCCTCGATCTCATCGTCAGCACCGACACCCTGGTCGCCGGCGTGCATTTCCCGGAGATGACGAGCGCGCAGGATCTCGGCTGGAAATCGCTCGCAGTCAATCTCAGCGACCTGGCTGCGATGGGTGCGATGCCGGTATGGGCGCTGCTCGCGCTGACCTTGCCCGACGCCGATCGCACGTTCGTCGAAGGCTTCGCCGGCGGTTTCGCCGAACTCGCCGCGCAGCATCGCGTCGCCCTCGTTGGCGGCGACACCACCCGTGGTCCGCTGACGGTGACGGTCGTCGTGCATGGCTTCGCCCCGCCCGCACACGTACTGCGCCGCGACGGGGCACAGATCGGCGATGCGGTTTTCGTCACCGGCACGCTCGGCGATGCCGCAGCCGGCCTGCGCTGCCTTGATCCGCGCGACGCGCAGGCCAACGCGCTGTTCCACGCGCCGCCGGAAACGCGCGAGTGGCTGATCTCGCGGCTGCTGCGCCCGACTCCGCGGCTCGCGGCCGGCGCAGCATTGCGCGAGCTCGCGTCCGCCTGCATCGACGTGTCGGACGGACTGCTTGCCGATCTCGGCCACATTGCCGCGCGCAGTGGCGTCGGCATCGAGATCGACGCGCTCGAGCTGCCGGCTTCGTCCGCGCTGCTCGCGTTGTTCGACGCGCCGGATCGACTTGCATTGCAGGCCGGCGGCGGCGACGACTACGAACTCGCATTCAGCGTGCCACCGGCACACGTGGCCGACGTGCAACGTGACCTCGCACGAGTCGGCTGTGGTGCGACGCGGATCGGTCGCGTCGTCGCAGGGCAGGGCGTGCGTCTGCTCGATGCGAACGGCACGCCGATCGCACTACGCCGTCGCGGCTGGGACCATTTCGCGTGAGGCTCGACGCGGCGCAGCGGCGCGCGATCCTTGGAGATCCGGCGGGCTGGATCGCCAGCGGCTTCGGATCGGGCTTGAGTCCGGTCGCGCCGGGCACCGCCGGCTCCGCGGTCGCGCTGATTCCGTGGCTGGCGCTGCGCGAGCTACCGCTGCCGCTCTACCTCATCGTCCTCGTGCTGGCGTTCGCGCTTGGCGTCTGGGCGTCGAATGTCGTGATCGGAAAGCTGCGCATCGAGGACCCCGGTGTAATCGTCTGGGACGAGTTCGTCGGCCAGTGGATCGCGCTCGCGCCGCTGTTGGTCTGGCCGCACGGCTGGCCGTGGATCGTCGCCGGTTTCCTGCTGTTTCGTGTGTTCGACGTGTGGAAACCGTGGCCGGTGTCGTGGGCCGACCGCGCGATCAAGGGCGGGTTCGGTGTGATGCTCGACGACGTGCTCGCGGGTGCCTATGCGGCGATCGTGATTGCGATCGCCATGTCGTTCTTCTGATCTGCAAGGTCGCGAATCAGGAGCATGGATCCTGCGCGGGTGGCGGGTTGCTCGATGAACATGACACGCCCGCGCGATGCGAAAACAAGCCGCCGTAGTTGGCGAGCTTGCCGGGTTGCGCATTGGCGTTGATCACGTTGTAGACCATGAAGCCGGTGACCGGCAGGCCATGGAGCACATCACCATTCGCGGCCGGCCGCAGCGCGTGACCACCGTCGCCACTGGCGAGGTCGAGCTGCATCCAACCCGCGCCGCCGTACGGTGGGATGTTCGACACGAGCTTCGAGCCAAACACGCCCGAGGTCTTGCCGGCATTCGGGTCGCTCGAAGCCAGGAAGCTGATCACGTTGACTTCGTACGGCAACGAGGACGGAGCCGTCGCACTCGGCGGCGAGAAGTCGTCCGGCTGGGTCGTGAAGCCTTCTTCCTGATCGAACAGCGAGATACCGACCTTAGCGTTCGACACGCCGGGCGCATGGAACAGTTCATGGAACGGCGGGATGACGGTGGTGAAGCTGTATGCCTTGCCGTCGACGTGGAAGCGCTTGGTCGGGAACGTGACGACCCAGTCGGTGGCCGCACCGATGCCGGGCACCGCGAGGTACTCGTTGTAGATCGCGTTGGCCGTGAAGACCGCGCTCACCGCATCGACACCCCTCGCGTAGTCCAGAGTCAGCAGCTTGCCGTTCGTGAACACGTAGGCGATCGCACCACCGGCCGTCGACGTGGCCGTATTGGCCTGCTGCAGGGACGGGGTCAGACCCGAACCCGAGAACAGGATCTGCGACGAGAAGCCTTCGATCGCATCGGCGTTGTAGCCGAAGAACGTACCTTGGCCGACATTGATGATCGAACCCGAGCCGAACAGGCCGCCGTTCGGAATCGACAGATTGGCGCCGGCGGCGTTGCCGATCGCGCTCGGCGTGCAAGCCGGCGTGCCGTCATTCGGCGTGCCGTCCTGGACGTGGGTCGTGGCAACATCGAGAGGGCTTCCCGCCACGATTTCGCCCATTTCGATCAGCTCGACATAGCCTTCACGCGTACGCGAGACGTCGGTCGGGCCACCATCGGCCGGGAACACGCTGCCGCCGGCGTAGGCGGAAGCACGGAACGAGTATCCCGCCGGCGGGTAGGTGCAGCTATGGTCACGCGTGAAGACCGCAGCGCCACCGGCGTCAGAGACCTGGCTGACGCGCGCCGTCCAGACGTCGTGCGGAGACAGGTACAGGTTGAAGTTGAGTACTTCGCGGCCGTTGTAGCCCTCTAGGAAGAGGACCTTGACCATCTTGCCAATACCCGATGTATTCACCACGGAAACCAGCGTGTCCTGGTTCTTGTTGACCGTGTAGTAAGGGTAGATCAGCACCTGTCCGAGGCCTTTCGGATTCAGGCTGACGGCGTGCGCTGTTCCGGCGAGGCAGGCGGCGGCCATCGCGAGTGCAGTGACAAGTGGATTTGCTTTCATGACATCGTCCTTTGTCGGGTGATGATTGCAAATCGTGCCGTGGCAGTGGTCGAAGCCGCCCGTCTACGCCGTGCAGCTGATGAAGCCAGCGATCGCAGATGAACTGAAACGAGGTGGTGCCGGTGCTGTCACGTTCCGGCTGGAGCACGACGTGGTTTGCCACGTAGCGCAGATTGCGCGTTGGCATGGGCGATGTCGTGGGTCACGAAACCGACGGCCATGTCGGAAATCAACGCGCAAGTAGTGACGGCCGCGGCCAGGGTTTGCGATCCCAATGAACGCATGCGAGCGCCACTGCGAAGCGGTGCGTTTTCATGCCATCACTCCCCTTCATGCTTGGGCGATCTTGTCGCCGCCGCTGTCCCCGAGCTCCCCGTGCGCCGGAGTCTACGCTGCGGATCGTACGAAGAACACAGCCAACGTCCGATGTGGTCGCGGCGCGATCAATGCTCGCTCAGTGCTGCGGGATGTCACGGTCGGGAAGCAACTTGCCCGGGTTCAGTATGCCGTCGGGATCGAACTCGCTCTTGATCCGGCGCATCAGCGCGAGCGCATTCGCATCGAGCGCGCGCGGCATGAAGTCGCGCTTGACGATGCCGATGCCGTGTTCGCCGGAGAGCGTGCCGTCGAAGCGGATCACCGCGTCGAAGACTTCGCTCAAGGCATCGTGCGCACGCGCGAGTTCGGCGTCGTCGCGGGGCAAGAGGTTCACGTGCAGGTTGCCATTGCCGGCGTGACCGAAGCAGACGATCGGCAGCGCGTATTTCGCGGCGAGGGTCCGCGTCGCGGCGACGAGTTCGGGCACGCGGCTGACAGGGACGACCACGTCCTCGTTGATCTTGTTCGGCGACAAGGTGCGCAGCGCAGGTGACAGTGCCTTGCGCGCTGCCCAGAGCCTGGCGACTTCCTCTTCGCTGGCGGCGACCAGCAGTTCGACGAGTCCGTCGCTGCGCGCCGCACGCGACACGGCATCGACCGCCGGCGCCAGCGTATCCGGCTCACCATCGACTTCGATGACCAGCATCGCACCGGCAAGCGGAATCGCATCGCCGCCGTGCGCACGCGCGAGCGCCAGACACTGGTCATCGAGGAATTCCAGCGCACACGGCGTGACCGGCTGCGCCATGATGCGCGCGACCGCGTGCGCGGCTGCGGTCACGTCGACATAGGTCGCGCGCAGCGTGCGCTTCGCGGAAGGCAGCGGCGTCAGCTTCAGTGTCGCCTCGGTCACGATCGCGAGCGTGCCTTCGGAGCCGATCAGCAGGCGCGTCAGGTCGTAGCCGGTCGCGCCCTTGGTGGTCGGCTTGCCGCAGCGGAAGTCCTCGCCACTGCCGGCGACCGCGCGCAGCGCGAGCACGTTGTCGCGCGTCGCGCCGTACTTCACCGCGCGCGGGCCGCCGGCGTTGCAGGCGATGTTGCCGGCGATCGTGCAGTACGGCGCCGAGGTCGGATCGGGCGGCCAGAACAGCCGGTGCGGTGCCAGTGCAGCTTGCAGGTCGCCGTTGAGCAGCCCCGGCTCGACGACCGCGAGGCGGTTGTCGGGATCGATGCGCAGCACGCGATTCATGCGTTCGAAGCTCGCGACCACACCGCCTTCGACCGGAACGCTGGCGCCGGTCGTATTGGTGCCGCGTCCGCGCGCGACCAGCGGCACGCGATGCGCGCGGCAGGCGCGCACCAGCGCAGCCACCTGCTCATGCGTGGACGGAAAGACCACGGCGTCCGGCGTGATCTGCCGGCGCGAATTGTCGTAGCCATAGACCAGGCATTCGGCCGCGTCGATGCTCAGCGCATCGGCGGGGAAGATGTGTTGCAGGTCGGTGAGGGCACTTGGAACGAGCATGCTGGTCCGGGCGAAAGACGCTGGGTCCCGGCTTTCGCCGGGACGACGAGCAAGAGGATTGTGGCGTTATACGCTTTTCCCGGCTGTCGGATCGCTGCAACTCAATCCATGTATTCGAACACCTTGACGACACGCTCGACGCCGGACACGTTGCGCGCGATGTCGATGACCGCGCCGTCCTCTTCGTGCGTGACCTTGCCCATCAGGTAGACGACGCGGTGCGCGGTGGTCACGTTGACGCGGGTCGGGTCGAAGCCGGGCAGGCTGGTCAGGTCGAGCAGCGCGGTCTTCACCTGCGCGGTGATCGTGTTGTCGCGGCGGCGCGACCAGAACCCTTCCGGTTCGCGCACTTCGATCTCGTTGACAATGCGGCGCGTACCCTCGAAGCCGCCGACCAGGCGCTCCGCGCGCTGCTTGAGCTCGGGCGTCTGCACTTCGCCGACCAGCAATATGACGCCGTTGTAGACGACGATGATCACATCGTTCTTGAGCGCGAGCTCCTTGTCCTTGTTGATCGAATCGTAGGCGCCGAGATAGATGCGCTTGTCGTCGACATAGGTGCTGGCTCCACGGCGGTCGTGAGCCGCACTCGCGCCGACCGCGGCACCGCCGGCGATCGCGAGCAGGCAGCCGCCGAGTTGTGGCAGCACGAGGAGCAGCGAGAGCCAGGTCAGCAGTGATTGGTAGCGCATGAAAAATCCTCAGCAAGTTTCGAAAGCATTTTGTCGCCAGTCCAGCGACGGCACCGCTGCATCACCGGCGATCGCGAGCACATCGAACCGGCACGCATGATGCGCCAGGCGCGGATGCGCCGACAGGAAGACCTCGGCGGCGCGCACGAGTTTCATGCGCTTCGCCGCGCTGATCGAGTCAACGCCGTCGCCGAAGGCCGCGGCACGGCGTCCACCGCGCCGATAGCGCACCTCGACGAACACGATCGTGTCGCGATCACGCATGACCAGATCGAGCTCGCCATGGCGGCAGGAAAAATTGCGCGTGATCAACGCGAGTCCGCAGCGCTCGAGATGCGCGAGCGCGATGTCCTCGTAGCGGGCGCCGGCCGCGCGCGCGTTCATTGCTGCATCGGGGCGGCGCTCAGAGCTCCATCGGCCGGCAGTGCGACGCCGTTGCGGAAGCGCGCCCAGCCGACCACGCGATGGATGCGCCCGAAGCTGTCGGCGGTGAGTTCGCCGGTCGCGCCGTTGACATACGCATCCGGATGAGCGAGCAGCCAGTCCATGTACGGCAGCAGCGCGTAGGCGTCCATGCCGAACGCGAACAATCGCGCGCCGACACCGCTCGCGCTGGCGAACTGGCTCGATACCTGGTTGCGGTCCGGGCGCCCCGGAACCGGTCCAAACAGCCACGGCGCGTCGCAGAACTCGAGGCCGTCGAGGTCGCGGTCGAGCGACGTGTTGTTGTCGCCCGCGTACACGTGCGAGGTCGCGAACACCGAAGCGGCCGCGTTCGCGATCTTGAGCTGGGGCAGCAGCAGGCGTGCCTGCTGCGGACGCATGCTGATGAACACACCGCCATCGGCGCCGGAGCCGAGGCTTGCGGTCGCCTGGGTGATCGAAGTGGAGTAGTTGACGTCCTTGTCGCGCAGCCGCGTCTCGCCGACCACACTGCCGCCGCCGGCCTCGAACTGCGCGCGGAATGCTCGTGCCGCGCGATCGGCCCACTCGGTGTCGGCGGCAATGATCGCTGCGCGTGCGATGCCGCGCTCGCGCATGTGCTCGGCGACTTGCGCGCCCTCGGCATCCGGCAACAGGCCGAACTCGGCGCTGCCCGGCGGGGGCACTTCGCCGGTGTCCGGGTGGTTCAATGCGAGCACGCGCGCGCTCAGCGATTGATGGAAAAGTTCGCCGACCGATTCGCGCTGCAGCGGCCCGACCACGTGGTCGGCGCCGTCGGCGACTGCCGCGTTGTAGGCGGCGATCGCGTCCGCCGGCGTCTTGCCGGAGTCGTAAATGCGCACGTCCGGGCGGCGGCCTGTTGTGTCCGCAAAATAGGCGGAGAGGAAGCCGTCGCGGATCGACTGCGACACCGCCGCGAGTTGCGCGTTGAGCGGCAGCAGCAGCGCGACATGCTTGAGCGACGTGTACCCTTCCGCCTGCATCGCGCCGTTCGCGCCCGGCTGCATCGTGCCGACCGGATGGCTCGGACGCGGCAGCTCGCGCGCGAGCGTCTGGCCCTTGTCGCGCAGCGCCTGTTCAACCCACGGACGCAGCGGATCGCCGGCGGGCAGCGTCTCGATGCGCGTCTTCAGCGCATTCGCGTTCATTGCCGCGAGCGCGTCGGTCAGTTGCTTGCGGTTCTGTTCGCGATCGGCGCCGGCGAGATAGCGATCGAGCGCTGCGCGCGCGCGTGCGGATGCGAACGCGTCACCGCTGGCGAGATCGGCGCGTGCGCGCAGTTCGAGCGCGCGCACGCGCAGGTTCTGCGGCACGTCCGAATCGGGAACCGTGAGCAACGCCTGCGCCTGTGCGATGTCGCCGTGCTTGAGTGCGATTTCGGCATCGAGCAGGTCCAGGCGCAGCGGTTCGTTGCCGTGCAGGCGGCGGCGCTTGACGTCGCCGAGCGCACGCGCCGCGCCGTCGAGGTCGCCGCGTTCACGCAATGCTTCTGCTGCGCGCAACCGGTAATGTGCGGCCTCGTCGCCATGATGGGCTTGCGCGAGCTGCAGGAACGCCGCGGCGGACTGGTCGAGTTCGCCTTGTGCATAGAGCTGTTCGGCGTCCGCGGCCTCCGCGTAGGATGGGGCGACTCCGGTCGGTTCGGACAGCGTCGCGCAGGCGCCGAGCAGCGCGCACAGCAGCGCGGCGAACGCGAGTTGTGGTGCGGCCATGCGGCGGGGTTCACGCGGCGCTGCGCACGTGGCAGCCGCGATGGAGAGGTTCAGCGTCCTGCGAAGCCAGCGAAGCATCATGGTCCGTCCGCGCGCGATTGGAGCTACGCTGCGATGATAGCCGATCGCGGGCGGCACTCCTGCGGACAAGGTAGGCACGCGTGTCCGGTGACTGGCCGCAAAGCTGGAGAATGAGATGGATGCGAAACCGGGCCGGCTGTGGGTCGTCGCGACGCCGATCGGCAATCTCGGCGACTTGTCTACGCGCGCGCGTGACACCTTGCGTGCGGTCGGCGTGGTCGCCGCGGAGGACACGCGCCACAGTGCACCCTTGCTCGCGCATGCGGGCAGTCGCGCACGCACGCTTGCGCTGCATGAGCACAACGAGCGCGAACAGGCGGCGCGCATCGTCGAACACCTGTGCGCCGGCATCGACGTCGCGTTGATCTCCGATGCCGGCACGCCGCTGGTCAGCGACCCGGGTTTCCGTCTGGTGCGCGCAGCGCGCGAGGCCGGTTGCGAGGTGTCGCCGGTGCCGGGTCCGTGCGCGGCGATCGCGGCGTTGTCCGCTGCTGGCTTGCCGAGCGATCGCTTCGTGTTCGAGGGCTTCCTGCCGGCGAAGGCGGCGGCGCGACATGAGCGTCTGCAGGCGCTTGCTGCGGAAACGCGCACGCTGATCTTCTACGAGTCGAGCCACCGCATTCTCGAATCGCTCGAGGCTGCGGTGGAGGTCTTCGGCGCGCAGCGTGCAGCCGTGCTCGCGCGCGAGTTGACGAAGTTGTTCGAGACGATCATCGCGGCGCCGCTCGGCGAGATCGCATCGCGCGTCGCGGCGGATGCGAACCAGCAGCGCGGCGAATTCGTGCTGCTGATTTCCGGCGCCGAAGGCGACGCAGCGGATGCGACGCTCGCCGAGGGCCGGCGCGTGTTCGCGCTGCTGCGCGAGGAATTGCCGCCGGCCCGTGCGGCCAAGCTCGCGGCGGCGATCACTGGCGCGCCTCGCAAGGCGTTGTATGAGGCGGCAGACGGCGGTCGGTAGCGGGTGGCCGAGCATCACGGGCACTCGTCATCCCGGCGAAAGCCAGGATCGAGTTCCTGATACGCACTCGGTTGGGTCCCGGCGTGACCTGCGCCTTGGGCGCTCGCGCTTCGGGCCAGCTTCACCGTTGTCGCCGCGCTCCTCGCTGGGGCGACGAGCACATGTTTCCCGGCTCCGCGCGCTCGTGCCACAGCATTTCCGCTAAACTCACCACGGGAGCCGGCTAAGCAGCCGCGTCGCGTTCGCGCGCCGAGGAAAGTCCGGGCTCCATAGGGCAGGGTGCCAGGTAACGCCTGGGCGGCGCGAGCCGACGGAAAGTGCAACAGAGAGCAAACCGCCGAACGGTCCCGTCACCCCTGTGCTGCCATGAAAACGATTGGAGGACTTGCCGGCGCGCGTAGCGCGACGGCCAAGTCCGTATCCAAAAGGATGCGGGGCAGCAGAGGGGTGACGGGATGCGTGGCAAGGGTGAAACGGTGCGGTAAGAGCGCACCGCGAGTCTGGCAACAGACCGGCACGGCAAACCCCACCTGGAGCAAGACCGAATAGGGGAACCATGACGCTGCCCGCGTCGTTCCCGGGTTGGTCGCTCGAGTCCTGCGGCGACGCAGGACCTAGAGGAATGGCTGCTCACGACAGAACCCGGCTTACCGGCCGGCTCCCCCTTTTTCCTGATGAACCGGATGCGGCCGTGCCCGAGCATGTCGCCGCCATCGCATCGGCGCGCCTGCGGCGATCGCCGGAGCACGACGGACCCGCCGGCCGGGATTCCGTCGATCCGCCGTATTTGTACACATTTTCTCGGCCTCGTGGGAGTCGTTCGCATTGTCCGTTCAATACGTTGGCGAACACTCCTCGGAATCACGTGAAGGCGAGTCATTTTCGGCCCTGTCCGACCCGTCACAAACACTTGCGAATTGCCCGCGTTTTGCCCTGATTTTTCCTTGACAGACCGTAGCTTGCGGCCTAATGTGGGTTTCAGTGGTTTTTTGTGGTGGATAGTGGGTTATGTTCCAAGGCGAAACAGCCGTCACGCTGGACGACAAGGGCCGGGTCGCGATTCCCGCGGCGCAGCGCGAGCTTGTCGCGAAGGTCAGTGGCAATCGCCTGGTCGTCACCTACAACCCGTTCGAGCCCGGCTGCCTGTGGATCTTCCCGGAAAAGGAATGGGAGCGCGTGCGCGACGAGGTCAATGCGCTGTCCAAGGTCAAGAAGGTCCATCGCGACATGCAGATGAAGCTGGTGGGCGCCGCCGCGCACGTCGAACCGGACGGCAACGGCCGCATCCAGTTGCCGGGCAGCCAGCGCGCTGCGACCGGCATCGAGAAGCGCGCGGTGCTGCTCGGCATGGACAACAAGCTCGAGCTGTGGGGCGAACAAGCGCACCTCGCCAAGATCCGCGAAACGATCGGCGAGGACCAGATCACGGAGGACATGGCCGATCTGAAGTTGTAAGGGAGTCAGGTACGTGAGTTCGACGCCATTGCAGCACGTGCCGGTGATGTTGGCGGAGGTCCTGGAAGGCCTTCGCGTGCGGCCGGATGGAATCTATCTCGACGGCACCCTCGGACGCGGCGGGCATGCGCGCGAGGTGCTCAAGAGGCTGGGTCCGAAGGGCCGCCTGCTGTTGATGGATCGCGATCCGGAGGCGATCACGAGCGCCGAGCGTGAATTCAAGGCTGATCCGCGCGTGGCGATCCGGCACGCGAATTTCTCGGAACTCGCGGACTGGCCGGAAACGGAGGCGGGGCTGGATGGCGTGTTGCTCGATCTCGGCGTTTCCTCGCCGCAGCTCGACGACGCGACGCGCGGTTTCAGCTTCCAGAACGAAGGTCCGCTGGACATGCGCATGGACCCGACGCGGGGATTGAGTGCGGCGCAATGGTTGGCAGCGGCGGATGAGCACGAGATCGCCGATGTCTTGTGGCGCCATGGCGAGGAACGGATGAGCCGACGCATCGCGCGGGCAATCGTGGAACGCACACGTGAGCGCCCGCTGGCGACCACTCGCGACCTCGCCGACCTCGTCGCCAAATCCATCGGCTACCGCGAGCGCCACAAGCATCCGGCGACGCGCACGTTCCAGGCGTTGCGCATCCATATCAACGACGAACTCGGCGCGCTGCAACGTGGTCTCGAGGCCGCGCTTGCGCGGCTCAAGCCGGGCGGACGCCTTGCCGTGATCAGTTTCCATTCGCTCGAGGACCGCGCGGTGAAGCAGTTCATCCGCGGCGAGGTGGTGCGCAGCGTGCGGCGCGGACTGCCGGCGCCGGAGGCGACGCCATCGGCGCTGCTTGCGATCGGCAAGGCGCAGTTCGCCGGCGAGGCCGAGGTCGCGGCGAATCCGCGCGCGCGCAGCGCGGTGTTGCGCGTCGCGGAGAAGCGCACGTGATCGTGCGCATGACCGCGTTCTCGATCCTGCTGCTGGCCACGGTCGCCAGTGCGATCGGCGTCGTCTACGCGCGCCAGCAGAGCCGGCTCGCGTTCGTCGAGCTGACCCGGCTCGGCAACGAGCGCGACGACCTCAACTTCGAGTTCGGCCGCCTGCAGCTGGAGCAGGCGACCTGGGCAGAGAACAACCGGATCGAACAGATCGCGCGCGGCAAGCTCGGCATGGTCTCGCCGAGCGCGCCGGAAACCGTCGTGATCAAGCGGTGAGGCAATGAAGGGAACCATTCGCCAAACGGCCGGCCGTGCCCCATGCGCCGCGCGTCACGCGGGAGCGACGCGGTGAACCAGCGCATGAAGCCGGCCAATCCACGCACGCGGCTCTACGTCGTGCTGCTGATGCTCGGCTTGGCCTCGAGCGCGCTGGTCGTGCGCGCGGTAGACCTGCAGGTCGTACGCAAGGACTTCTATCAGGAGCAGGGCGACGCGCGATACCTGCGCGACATCGATATTCCGGTCTCGCGTGGCACGATCTTCGACCGCAACGGCGAGCCGCTTGCGGTGTCGACCCCGGTCGAATCGATCTGGGCGAATCCGATGGAACTGCTCGAGCATGCCGATCGCATCTCGGAACTCGCCAACGCGGCCGGCCTGGACGAGGAATCGCTCAAGCAGCGGTTGATCGAGCGTTCAGACAAGGAGTTCTACTACATCAAGCGCCATCTGAACCCGGATGACGCGCAGGCGATCCTGAAGCTCAACATCCCCGGCGTCTCCAGCCAGCGCGAATTCCGTCGCTACTACCCGAGTGGCGAGGTGATTGCTCACGTGCTTGGCTACACCAACATCGACGATCACGGCCAGGAAGGTCTCGAACTCGCGTTCGACCACTGGCTTGCCGGCGAGAAGGGCATCAAGCGCGTGATCCGCGACCGCCTCGGCCACGAGGTCGAGAACGTCGAGCTCGTGCGCGAGGCGCAGCCGGGGCGAGACCTGACGGTCTCGATCGACCGGCGCATCCAGTACCTCGCCTATCGCGAACTCAAGGCCGCGCTGCAGGAACACCACGCCTCGTCCGGCTCGATGGTGATCCTCGACGTGCCGACCGGCGAGATCCTCGCGATGGTCAACCAGCCGTCGTTCAATCCGAACGCGCGCAGCAACGTCGATCCCGCGTATCGGCGCAACCGCGCGGTCACCGACGTCGTCGAGCCCGGCTCGACGATGAAGGCGTTCACGATCTCGGCCGCGCTCGAGAGCGGCAAGTGGAAGCCGCATACGCCGGTCGACACCTCGCCCGGCACCTACACGCTGTATGGCCACACGATCAGCGACGTGCACAACAAGGGCCTGATCGACGTCACCGGCGTGATCACCTATTCGAGCAACGTCGGCGCCGCGAAGATCGCGCAGACGATGACGCGCGACCACATGTACGACGTGTTCCACCGCTTCGGCTTCGGCGAAGCCACCGGCTGCGGCTTCCCGGGCGAATCGCCGGGCTATCTGCCGATCGCGAAGAACTGGGGTCCGGTCGAGCAGGCGACGATCGCATACGGCTACGGCGTCAGCGTGACCCCGCTGCAACTTGCGCAAGGGTATGCCGCGCTCGCGAACGGTGGCCGCTTGCGCTCGCCGACGTTCGTGAAGGGCGCGCAGAATCCGGACCGTGCGGTGATCGATCCGCAGATCGCGGCGAGTCTGCGCACGATGCTCGAGACGGTCATCGTGCCGCCCGGCGGTGGCATCAAGGCCGCGATCAGGAACTACCTCGTCGCCGGCAAGACCGGCACCTCGCGCACCGCGATCGGCGGCGGCTACCAGAAGAAATACATCTCGCTGTTCGCCGGCATGGTGCCGGCCAGCAATCCGCGCCTGGTCGGCGTGGTCGTGATCCACGACCCGCAGGGCGCGTTCTACGGCGCGCTGGTCTCCGCGCCGGTGTTCGGCAAGGTCATGCAGGAAGCGGTGCGTCTGCTCGACGTGCCGCCCGACAACGTCCAGAACTGGTACACCGCGGCGCCCGAAAACGCGCACACCGTACGCACGACCCGGCAGGCGCCCGATGGCGCAACCGAAGAGTCGAACTACGAGGAAGAAGTCCCCGAATGAGCATCGTACGCAACATGCGCGTGCGCGATCTCCTGCAAGGCCGCGGTGATGCCGGCGCCGCGGGCGACATCGTCGTGCACGGGCTCAGCCTTGATTCGCGCCGCATCAGCGCGGGCGATGCCTTTGTCGCGCTCGCTGGCGCGCACGCACACGGCATCACGTTTGCCCCGTCGGCGTCGGCGCGTGGCGCTGTGGTGATCCTGGCCGAGAAGCCGGGCAGCACGGCGTCCGCGTCCGGCGTCGCCTTACAGCCGGGAATCGGGAATCGAGAATCGGGAATCGGGCAAGAGCAGATCGTGCCTGTCGTGTGGGTGGAAGGGCTGCGTGCGGAACTCGGCGCGATCGCGTCGCGCTTCTTCGGCGAGCCTTCGCGCGCGCTGAACGTGATCGGCGTGACCGGCACCAACGGCAAGACCTCGACCGTGCAGTTGCTCGCGCAGGCGCTGCACCATGCCGGACATCGCGTCGCGACGATCGGCACGCTCGGTGCCGGTCTCTACGGCGCGATTCGCGAAGGCGAACGCACCACGCCGGACGCGATCGCGGTGCACGGGCTGCTCGCGGAATTCCGCGACGCCGGTGCGAGCCATGTCGCGATGGAAGTGTCCTCGCATGCGCTCGATCAGGGCCGCGTCAACGGCGTCGCATTCGACGTCGCGGTGTTCACCAACCTGACCCGCGACCATCTCGACTATCACGGCACGATGCGCGCCTACGGCGCAACCAAGCAACGTCTCTTCGCATGGCCCGGGCTGGGCGCCGCGGTCATCAATGCCGACGACGCGTTCGGGCGCGCGCTCGCAACGACGGTTCCGGCCGACGTCTCGCTGCTGCGCTACGGCGTCGAGCGCGACGACGTCGATGTCGTCGCACACACGATCGAAACCGGCGCGACCGGCCAGGCCTTCCGATTGGCCACTCCCTGGGGCGAGGGCGAGGTTGTGACGCGCCTGCTCGGCCGCTTCAATGTCTCGAACCTGCTCGCGGTTGCATCCTGCCTCGGCCAGATCGGCTTCACGTTTGACTCGATCCGGGCTGCGCTCGCCGCGCTCGATCCGGTCGCCGGCCGCATGAATCGGCTCGGCGGCGTCGGCGCGCAGCCGCTGATCGTCGTCGATTACGCACACACGCCCGACGCGCTCGAACAGGCACTGGCCAGCCTGCGCGCGCACTGCAGCGGACGGCTGATCTGCGTGTTCGGCTGCGGTGGCGAGCGCGACGTCGGCAAGCGGCCCGAGATGGGCGCGATCGCCGAGGCGCTGGCCGACCGCATCATCGTCACCGACGACAATCCACGCGGCGAGGATGGCGACGTGATCGTCGAGCAGATCGTCGCCGGGCTCGCGCGGCCGCAGGGCGCGACGATCGAACGCGACCGCGCCGCCGCGATTGCACACGCGATCGCCGACGCGCAGCCGGGTGATATCGTGCTGATCGCCGGCAAGGGCCACGAGCCGTACCAGGAAATCGGCGGCGTGAAGCAGCCGTTCGACGACCTCGCGATCGCGCGCCGCGCGCTGGAGCAGCGCGCATGCTGAACCTGCACCTGAGCGACATCGCGCAATGGACGGGCGGCCAGTTGCGCGGGGCCGATTGCACAATCGAAGCGGTCTCCACCGACACGCGCACGCTGGGCGCCGGCATGTTGTTCGTCGCGCTCAAGGGCGAGCACCACGATGCGCACGATTTCGCCGCCAACGCACGTGAGCGCGGCGCCGCAGCGCTGCTGGTGAGCCGCGAGCTGCCGGTCGATCTGCCGCAAGTGATCGTCGCCGACACGCAGGTCGCGCTCGGCGAGACAGCGCGCGCGATGCGCGCACGGCGCCGCGTGCGCGTGATCGGTATCACCGGCTCCAACGGCAAGACCACGGTGAAGACGCTGGTCGCCTCGATCCTCGCGCGGCATGGTCGCACCCATGTCAATGCCGGCAATCTCAACAACGAGATCGGCCTGCCGCTGACCCTGCTCGCGATGCCTGCGGACAGCGAATACACGGTGCTCGAAATGGGCGCCGGCAAGCCGGGCGACATCGCGTATCTCGCAGCGATAGCGCAGCCGGACGTCGCGCTGGTGAACAACGTCGCCGCCGCGCATCTGGAACGCATGGGCACCCTGCAGGGCGTCGCCGAGACCAAGGGCGCGATCTATCGCGCGCTGCCGGCCGACGGCGTCGCCGTGATCAATGCGGACGATGCGTTCGCTGACTATTTCGCGGTGCTCGCGGCGCCGCGGCGCGTGCTGAGGTTCGGCTTGCTGCGACGCGCCGACATCAGCGCGAACCTCGATCCGGAAGCGAACGCCGCAGGCCGTTTCCGCCTGCTGACGCCGGCCGGCAACACCGAGATCGCGCTGCCGCTGCCGGGCCGCCACAACGTGATGAATGCGCTCGCCGCCAGCACCATCGCGATCGCGCTCGGCGTGCCGTTGGCGACGATTCGCGCCGGCCTCGAGGCGGTGCCGAATGTCTCCGGCCGCTTGCTGCGACGCGAGCATGCGTCCGGTGCGATCGTGATCGACGACAGCTACAACGCGAATCCCGGCTCGTTCGCGGCCGCGATCGCGACACTCGCCGGCGAGCCCGGCGAGCGCGTGCTGGTCATGGGTGACATGGCCGAGCTCGGCACCGACGCGGAGCGCCTGCACGCCGACATCGGCGCGCTCGCAAAGCGCAGTGGCATCCGGCACCTGCGCGCGGTCGGTCGGCTCAGTCGCGCTGCAGTCGATGCGTTCGGCGGCGGTGCGGAGCACTATGCCGATCAGGCGGCATTGATCGACGCGCTGCGCGGTGAGCTGCGCGGGGGGGTCGTGCTGCTGGTCAAGGGCTCGCGTTCTTCGGCGATGGACCGTGTGGTGCGCGCGCTGCTGGACGGCGCGAACGGCCACGGAGGAGAGCGCAATGTTGCTTGAACTCGCCGAGTTGCTGAAGGGCTGGATCAGCGGTTTCCATCTGTTCCAGTACCTCACGTTCCGCACGATCATGAGCACGCTGACCGCGCTCGCGGTGTCGCTGCTCGCTGGTCCCGCGATCATCCGCAAGCTGGCCGAGGTCAAGGCCGGCCAGGTGATCCGCAGTGACGGTCCGCAGACGCATCTGGTCAAGGCCGGCACGCCGACCATGGGCGGCGCGCTGATCATCGCCTCGATCGCGGTGTCGACCCTGCTCTGGGCGGACCTGCGCAACCGTTATGTCTGGCTCGTGCTCGGCGTCACCGTCGCGTTCGGTGCGATCGGCTTCTACGACGACTACAAGAAGCTGGTGCTGCGCGACAGCCGCGGTCTCGCCGCGCGCTGGAAGTATTTCTGGCAGTCGCTGTTCGGGCTCGGCGTCGCGCTGTTCCTGTACTTCACCGCGGAGACGCCGGCCTCGACGACGTTCTACCTGCCGCTGATCAAGCAGGCGCAGATCCCGCTCGGCCACGTGGTCGACGCGGCGGCCTCCGGGCCATGGCTGGTCGGTCTCGGCGCCGCGGTCTTCATCGCGCTGGCCTACTTCATCGTGGTCGGATTCTCGAACGCGGTGAACCTGACCGACGGCCTCGACGGCCTCGCGATCATGCCGAGCGTGCTGGTCGCGACCGCTCTTGGCGTGTTCGCGTATCTCGCCGGCAACCGCGTGTTCTCGGAATACCTCGGCATTCCGGCGATCCCGGGTGCTGGCGAACTGGCGATCTTCTGCAGTGCACTGGCCGGCGCGGGGCTCGGCTTCCTCTGGTTCAACACCTATCCGGCGCAGGTGTTCATGGGCGACATCGGCGCGCTGGCGATCGGCGCCGCGCTCGGCACGGTCGCGGTGATCGTGCGCCAGGAAGTCGTGCTGCTGATCATGGGCGGCGTGTTCGTGATGGAGACCGTGTCGGTGGTGCTGCAGGTCGCGAGCTTCAAGCTGACCGGCAAGCGCATCTTCCGCATGGCGCCGATCCATCACCACTTCGAGCTCAAGGGCTGGCCGGAACCGCGCGTGATCGTGCGCTTCTGGATCATCTCTGTGGTGCTGGTGCTGATTGGGTTAGCTACGTTGAAGGTGCGCTGATGAACGGCCAGATGGCATCGAGCCAGCGTTCCCTCACCCCACCACTTGCTTCGCAAGTGGTCCCCCCCTCTCCCGCTGCGCGGGAAAGCGACGGTGGTCGGCCGCCTGCGGCGGCCGGGTTCTCTTCTGGGGTGCGCTGATGCTGCTGTTCAACTACAACGAGGAGTCCCAGGCGACGCGGCGCAGCGAGGCGAAGGGGCGCTACGACCTCAGCCTGATCCTTGCCGCGCTCGCGCTCGCCAGCCTCGGCGCGGTCATGGTCGCGTCCAGTTCGATCGCGATCGCAGACGGCCAGCACGTCGGGCCGTTCTACTATCTGGAACGTCATCTGGTGTTCCTCACGCTCGGCCTCGCTGCCTGCGTCGTGATGGCGCGCGTCGAGCTGTCCTGGCTGGAACGCAACGCGCTACCGCTGTTGCTCGGCGGCATCGTGCTGCTGCTGCTCGTGTTCGTGCCGCTGATCGGCATCCGCGTCAACGGCGCGCGGCGCTGGATCCGGCTTGGCTTCGTCGGCTTCCAGTCGGTCGAGGCGGTCAAGCTGATCCTGGTCATCTACATGGCCAGCTATCTGGTGCGCCATCGCGAGAACGTGCAGGCAAGCTTCTTCGGCGTAATCAAACCGCTGGTTATCGCGGGCGGGTTGGTGGGACTGCTGCTGGCGCAGCCGGATTTCGGTTCGGCGACGCTGCTGCTCGGCGTTACCGTCGGCATGATCTGGCTCGGCGGCGCCCGCGTGCGCAATCTCGCCATGCTCGGCGCGCTCGCGCTTCCGGTGTTCGGCTGGCTCGCGCTCAGCCAGGACTACCGCGTCAAGCGCCTGACCTCGTTCCTCGATCCCTGGGCCGATCCGTTCAAGGATGGTTTCCAGCTGACCCAGGCGCTGATCGCGATCGGCCGCGGCGAGTGGACCGGCGTCGGTCTCGGCGCCTCCGTGCAGAAACTGTTCTATCTACCCGAAGCGCACACCGACTTCATCCTTGCAGTGATCGCCGAGGAACTCGGTCTCGCCGGCATCGTGCTCGTGCTCGGCCTGTTCGCGTGGCTGGTCGGGCGCGGTTTCGTGCTCGGCCTGCGCGCGGTCGAGCAGGGCCAGCGTTTCGCCGGCTATTGCGCGTTCGGCGTGTCGCTGATGATCGCGCTGCAGGCGCTGGTCTCGATCGGCGTGAACCTCGGCGTGTTGCCGACCAAGGGCCTGACCCTGCCGCTGATCAGCTCCGGCGGTTCCAGCGTGATGATGACCTGCGCGATGATCGGCCTGCTCGTGCGCATCAGCTACGAAGTCAGCCGTGCCGACAACGCGATGCTGCAATTGATTGCCGAGCGCCAGCTCGCGGACGTGCGCGCATGACCGCGAGCAGCTCCGGCACGGATCGCCCCACGATGAATCGGCCCGTGCTGATCATGGCCGGCGGCACGGGCGGACATATCTTCCCGGGCCTCGCCGTTGCCGCGGAACTGGCCACGCGCAAGGTGCCGGTGATCTGGCTCGGCGCGGACGGCGGTCTGGAAACGCGTCTGGTGCCGCAGCACGGCCTGCCGCTCGAAACGCTGGCGATTTCCGGTATGCGCGGCAAGGGTTTGCTCACCCTGCTCGTCACGCCGCTGCGGCTGATACGCGCCGTCGCGGCGACGCGCGCCGTACTCAAGCGCCATGCACCGCGCAGCGCGTTGTCGATGGGCGGTTATGCGGCTGCGCCCGGCGGCATCGCCGCATGGCTGGCGCGCATTCCGGTGGTCGTACACGAGCAGAACAGTGTTCCCGGGTTCACCAACCGCCTGCTCGCGCGCTTCGCCAGGCGCGTGCTCGCCGGATTCGACGATGCGTTCGCGGGGGCGACATGGGTCGGCAACCCGGTGCGCGCATCGATCGCTGCGCTGCCGCAGCCGGGCGAGCGCTTCAGGGATCGTGCCGGACCGCTGCGCGTACTCGTGCTTGGAGGCAGCCAGGGGTCGCACGCGTTGAACGTAGCGTTCCCGCAGGCGCTAGGGCGCCTGAAGGATCTTGCGATCGTGGTGCGCCACCAGTGCGGACCGCACCATCTCGAGCGTGCGCGCCGCGTCTATGGCGCATCGCGCGTCGAGGTCAGCGTCGAGTCGTTCATCGAGGATATGGCCGGGGCGTATGCCTGGGCGGATCTGGTTGTTTGCCGCGCAGGCGCGTTGACGCTGGCGGAACTCTGCGCCGCGGGCGTTGCCTCGGTACTGGTGCCGTTCCCGCAGGCAGTCGACGATCACCAGACCCGCAACGCCACGCAACTGGTCGCGCAGGGCGCAGCCGTGCTGGCCGCGGAAGGCGCGGACTTCGAACGACGGCTGGCCGATGCGATTGCCACGCTCGCGGCCGATCCGTCGCGTCGTCTCGCCATGGCGGAGGCGGCGCGCAGCCTAGCCAAACCCGACGCCGCCTCGCATATCGCCGATGTCTGCCTGGAGGTGGCCGCATGACACCGGTCAGCCTCAAGCAGCATGGCGACATCATGCAGGACTTCCGCCGCGTGCATTTCGTCGGCATCGGCGGCGTCGGCATGAGCGGCATCGCCGAGGTGCTGTGCAATCTCGGCTATTCGGTGTCGGGTTCGGACAGGGCCGACAACGCGACGACGCGGCGCCTCGCAGGCCTTGGCGCGCGCATCGACCGCGGCCACGACGCATCGAACGTTGCCGACGCCGATGTGCTGGTGATGTCGAGTGCGATCAAGCCGGACAACCCGGAACTGCTCGCCGCGCGCGAGCGCCGCATCCCGGTCGTGCCGCGCGCGGAGATGCTCGGCGAATTGATGCGTTTCCGCCGTGGCATCGCGGTCGCCGGCACGCATGGCAAGACCACCACGACCAGCCTGACCGCGAGCGTGCTCGCCGAGGCCGGCCTCGATCCGACCTTCGTGATCGGCGGCCAGTTGATCGCGGCCGGCGCGAACGCGCGCCTGGGCACCGGCGAGTACCTGGTCGCCGAGGCCGACGAGTCGGATGGCTCGTTCCTGCTGC
Source organism: Dokdonella soli (assembly GCF_039523175.1). NCBI lineage: Bacteria > Pseudomonadati > Pseudomonadota > Gammaproteobacteria > Lysobacterales > Rhodanobacteraceae > Dokdonella > Dokdonella soli. The sequence goes on along the minus strand of NZ_BAAAEU010000007.1, from coordinate 173,790 downwards.
TGTCGCCGGTCATTGCGATCGTCACCAACATCGATGCTGACCATCTTGAGAACTACGACGGCGATTTCGAGCGCGTCAAGAAGGCATTCCGCGATTTCCTGCACCGCCTGCCGTTCTACGGCGTCGCCGTGCTCTGTGTGGACGATGAGGAAGTCGCCGAACTCGCGCGCGAGACGAACCGGCGCGTGCTCACCTACGGGATCGATGCACCGGCCGACGTGCGCGCGTCGGACCTGCACCAGAGCGGCCGCGCGACCGAGTTCGTGCTGCACCTTCCGGAAGGCGGCCCGAGCTTCCCGGTCACGCTGAACCTGCCCGGGCGCCACAACGTGCTGAACGCACTGGCCGCCTGTGCGGTCGGTTGGCAGCTCGGCGTGCCGCCGGAGGCGATGCAGCGCGCGCTGGCGAAATTCCAAGGGGTCGGTCGGCGCTTCCAGATGCGCGGCGAGATCGCGCTCAGCGAAGGCAAGGCCATGCTGGTCGACGACTACGGCCACCATCCGCGTGAACTCGCAGCAGTGTTCGCCGCCGCGCGCGCGGGCTGGCCGGAGCGTCGCCTCGTCGTCGCGTTCCAGCCGCACCGTTACTCGCGCACGCGCGACCTGCTCGACGATTTCGCGAACGTGCTGGCCGAGACCGACGTGCTGGTGCTGACCGAGGTCTATCCGGCCGGCGAGACGCCGATCGCGAACGCGGACGGCCGCGCGCTGGCGCGTGCTGTGCGCGCGCGCGGCAAGGTCGACCCGGTGCTGATCGAGCATCCGCGCGACCTGCGCGATGCACTGCCGCCGTTGCTGCGCGATGGCGATCTGCTGCTGATGCTTGGCGCCGGCGACATCGGCGCGACCGCGAACGAAATCGCCACGAGCGGCCATCTGGGCAACGAGGACACCGAACGATGAGGGTCACGGACGCGCGCGAATTCGGCAGAGTCGCGGTGGTGATGGGCGGCCGGTCCGCCGAGCGCGAGGTCTCGCTCAATTCCGGCCGCAACGTGCTCGATGCACTGCGCGCGAGGGGCGTCGATGCGCATGCGGTCGACGGCATCCCGGCCCTGCTCGACGCACTGCGCGCGGGCCATTACGCACGCGTATTCAACATCCTGCACGGCCAGCACGGCGGTGGCGAGGACGGCGTGCTGCAGGGGGCGCTGGAATCGCTGCATGTGCCGTATACCGGTTCCGGCGTGCTCGGCTCGGCGTTGTCGATGGACAAGGTGCGCACCAAGCAGGTGTGGATCGCCGAAGGCCTGCCGACGCCGCGTTTCGTCGCACTGCGCAAGGGCGCAGCGGCAGGCAAGGTCGACGTGCATGCGGCCGCGGCGAAGCTCGGTCTGCCGGTCATCGTGAAGCCGGCCTGCGAGGGCTCCAGCGTCGGCGTCACCCGCGTGTTCCGCGATGCGGATCTCGACGCAGCCGCCGAACTCGCGGCGCGCTACCCCGGCGATCTGCTGGTCGAGCAGATGATCGAGGGCGACGAACTGACCGTGGCCGTGCTCGGCCGCGAGGTGCTGCCGTCGATCCGCATCGTGCCGAAAGGCGCGTTCTACGACTATCACGCGAAGTACGTCGCCGAGGACACGCAGTACCTGTGTCCGGGTCTCGAGGGTGCGGCCGAGGCCGAACTGCGCGCGCTCGCGCTGGCCGCGTTCGACGCGGTCGGCTGTTCCGGATGGGGTCGCGTCGACGTGATGCGCGATCGCGAGGGCCGCAACTTCCTGCTCGAGGTCAACACCGCGCCGGGCATGACCAGCCACTCGCTGGTGCCGAAGGCGGCCGGCACGGTCGGCATCGGGTTCGAGGAACTCTGCTGGCGTGTGCTGGAAACCAGCTTCGATCGGGAGTCCGCCACCGGCGCCCCCGCGGGGAGCGCGACATGAACGGCGGTTTCCTGCTCAAGCTCATCGCCTGGGGCATCGCGCTGACCTTGGTCGCGCTGCCGATCGTCGGCGTGCTGAACGGCTGGTTCGCGAGTGACCGCTGGCCGGTGACACAGATCAGCGTGCGTGCCGAGTTCGATCATGTCAGCGCCGAGCAGATCCGTGCCGCGGCGCAACCGTTGCTCGGTGAGGGTTTCTTCGCAATCCGGCTGGATGCGATTCGCGATGCGGTGGCGAAGCTGCCCTGGGTCGAGCATGCCGAGGCACGCAAGCGCTGGCCGGACACGATCGACCTCGTGATCTACGAGCAGCAACCTTACGCGCGCTGGGGCGAGAACCGCCTGATCAACCGTCAGGGGCACATCTTCAGCGTCGCCGGCAACAGCAACCTGCAGGGACTGCCGCGCCTCGCCGGGCCGGACGATCGTCTCGCCGAGGTGCTGCAGTTCTATGCGGATTGCGTCAAGGATTTCTCGGGCAGCGGCCTGGTGATCGATGCGGTCACGCTGTCATCGCGCGGTGGTTGGAAGCTCGACCTCGCCTCCGGCGCGGTCATCGAGATCGGCCGCGCGGATGCACAGCAGCGCCTGCGGCGCTTCCTCGATGTCTGGCCGCGCCTGGCCTCCTCGCATCCAGCGCCGCCGACCTATGTCGACCTGCGCTACGAGAACGGCTTTGCGATGCGCTGGCAGGACACAGCACTGGCTGCGCCACCGGCGAATGCTCCCGGGAAGGGGCCGTCCAAGTCACAGGTCACCACCTTCTCCATCGACGCGTCGCGACATCTCGCCTCGATGTCCACGACACACCCGGGCCACACATGAACCGCAAGAGCGAAAAGAACCTGATCGTCGGCCTCGATGTCGGCACCTCGAAGATCGTCGCGATCGTCGGCGAGCACACGCCCGGCGAAGCGGTCGAGATCATCGGCATCGGCTCGCATCCGGCGCACGGGCTCAAGCGCGGCGTGGTCGTCGACATCGATTCGACCGTGCACTCGATCCAGCGTGCGGTCGAGGAGGCCGAGCTGATGGCGGGTTGCCAGATCCGCTCGGTCTACGCGTCGATCGCCGGCAGCCACATCAAGGACGAGAACTCGCACGGCACCGCGCCGATCCGCGACCGCGAGGTGAGTGCCGGCGATCTCGACGCGGTGCTGAACTCGGCCTGCGCGATCGCGATCCCGGCCGACCGCAGCGTGCTCTACCGCGAGCCGCAGGAATATCTGATCGATGGCCAGGAAGGCATCCGCCACCCGGTCGGCATGTCCGGTGTGCGCCTCGAGGCGAACGTGCACCTGGTCACCGGCGCGGCCAGCGCGATCCAGAACATCACCAAGTGCATCAACCGATGCGGCCTGCAGGTCGATGAACTCCTGCCGGCTGCGGTCGCTTCGGCGCGGGCGGTGCTGACCGAGGACGAACGCGAACTCGGGGTGTGCATGGTCGACATCGGCGCCGGCACGACCGACATCGCGATCTACACCGGCGGCGCGCTGCGCCACACCACCTCGCTCGCGATCGGAGGCGACCAGGTGACCAGCGACATCGCACACTTGATGCGCACGCCGACCGCACATGCGGAGGAATTGAAGGTCCGCTACGCCTGCGCGCTGGCCCAGCTCGCGCACGCCGAGGAAACGATCCAGGTGCCGAGCGTCGGCGACCGCCCGCCGCGCCGGCTCGCGCGGCAGAACCTCGCCGAAGCGGTGCAGCCACGCTACGAGGAAATCTTCGAGATGGTGCAGGCCGACCTGCGTCGCAGCGGGCGCGAGGAGTTGGTGCGCGCCGGCATTGTGCTGACCGGCGGCGCCGCGCGCATGGAAGGCGCGCTCGATCTGGCCGAGGAGCTGTTCCACATGCCGGTGCGACTCGGCACGCCACAGCACGTGATCGGCCTCGCCGATGTGGTCGCCAATCCGATGCAGGCGACCGGTGTGGGTCTCCTTATCTATGGCAGCCGCCGCGACGGTGCGCGCATGGCGCCGAGCGGCGGTACGTCGGCGGTCGGTGGTTTGTGGAACCGGGTTTCGACCTGGTTCAAGGGCGAGTTTTGAGGAAGCCGTCATCCCGGCGGAGGCCGGGATCCAGCTCTTCGAGTTGAAACTGGATTCCGGCTTTCGCCGGAATGACGAACAAAAAAAGCAACACCGCGGCGCAGGGAGCGCCGCGGAGCGACCGAAACGGTCGCGGGGGCAGTGGCGCGCCAGCTGCTGCCGGACGGGCTGGACCGGGAAGGTCACGGACCCGGGAACGACAAGAAATCAGGCAGTAACTCTTTGCGGAGGATGGGAAATGTTCGAATTCGTCGAAAGAATGGCACCCAATGCGGTGATCAAGGTGGTCGGTGTGGGCGGTGGCGGCGGCAACGCGGTCAGCCACATGGTCCAGGCCGGCGTCGAAGGCGTCGATTTCGTCTGTGCGAATACCGACGCGCAGGCATTGAAGAGCAGCGGCGCGAAGTTCACGCTGCAACTGGGCGCGAACGTGACCAAGGGTCTTGGCGCGGGCGCGAATCCCGAAGTCGGCCGTCAGGCCGCGCTCGAGGATCGCGAGCGCATCGTGGAACTGCTGACAGGCGCCGACATGGCGTTCATCACCTGCGGCATGGGCGGCGGCACCGGCACCGGCGCAGCGCCGGTCGTGGCGCAGCTGGCCAAGGAAATGGGCATCCTGACCGTCGCGGTCGTGACCAAGCCGTTCCCGTTCGAAGGCCGCCGGCGCATGCAAGTGGCGCTGAAGGGCATCGAGGACCTCGGCCAGTACTGCGATTCGCTGATCACGGTGCCGAACGAGAAGCTGCTGACCGTGCTCGGCCGCGACGTGACCCTGCTCTCGGCGTTCAAGCAGGCCAACGACGTGCTGCTCGGCGCGGTGCAGGGCATCGCCGACCTGATCACCCGTCCGGGCCTGATCAACGTCGATTTCGCCGACGTGCGCACGGTGATGAGCGAGATGGGTATGGCGATGATGGGATCGGGCACCGCGAAGGGCGATGACCGCGCGGTCGCGGCCGCCGAGGCGGCGATCAACAACCCGCTGCTCGACGACGTCAACCTCGCCGGCGCCTGCGGCATCCTGGTCAACGTCACCGCCGGCACCAACCTCACGATGCGTGAGTTCGACGACATTGGCCAGGTCATCCACGAGTTCGCCAGCGAGGATGCGACGGTCGTGGTCGGCACCGCGCTGGACCCGGAACTCAAGGACGAAGTGCGCGTCACCGTGGTCGCGACCGGCCTCAACCGCGCGGTCGCGCGGCAGCCGTTGCGCGAGCATCGCGAGCGCGAGATGGCCGCCACGCCGCGGCCGCCGATGCGCGTGGTGCGCAACGCGACCACCGGCGAGGTCGACTACCTCGGCATCCCGGGCCAGCCGATGCGCGCGGCCGCGCTCGATCACGCGGTCGCTCCGGCTGTCGAGGCATCCGGTGACTATCTCGATATCCCGGCGTTTCTGCGCCGGCAGGCCGACTAGTCCACCGAGCGTCCCATCCTGATCGGCCCTGCGTTCGCCCGTTGCGGCGAACGCTTGCGGCAACGCCGGCGGCGCTTCGAACACGCCGACCGACGACAGACCGCCACCATGCGGCGCCATGGTGGCGGGCACTGTCGGCGTCACTACTCAATGATCCGCAACGCCCCACTATCCAGCACGCGTTCGTATCCTGCGGACGCTGCTGCCCGCGTGACGCATTGCGCCGCGCACGGGCGGCCGATTCCATGGGCAAGATCAATGGACGAATCCGGCAGGTGGACAGCCTGTGCTTGTTGCAAAAACACAACAAGGTGTGGGGTCTATACATCGCTTAACTTTTCTCCACAAACTCGCTGTGCTAACCTCGCCGACGTTTTGTCAGCTCCTGCCCCAGGGGTCAAACCATAAAAATGATCAGACAGCGCACGCTCAAGAACGTCATCAGGGCGACGGGCGTGGGTCTCCACACGGGCGACAAGGTGTACATGACCTTGCGACCGGCAGCTGTCGACACCGGCATCGTGTTCCGCCGCGTCGACCTGCCCAACCCGGTGGATATCCGCTCCTGTTGCGAAAATGTAGGCGATACCCGCCTCTCCACCACGCTCGTCAAGGGTGATGTCCGCATCGCGACGATCGAGCACCTGCTCTCGGCGATGGCCGGACTCGGCATCGACAATGCCTATGTCGACCTGTCGGCACCCGAGGTGCCGATCATGGACGGCAGCGCCGGCCCGTTCGTGTTCCTGCTGCAGTCGGCGGGGATCGAGGAACAGGCCAAGGCCAAGCGGTTCATCCGCATCAAGAAGTCGGTCACCGTCCGCGACGGCGACAAGTGGGCCCGCTTCGAGCCGTTCGACGGCTTCAAGGTCGGCTTCTCGATCGACTTCAACCATCCGATGTTCACCAAGCGCACCTCGACCAGCGAGATCGACTTCTCGACGACCTCGTTCGTCAAGGAAGTCAGCCGCGCGCGTACGTTCGGCTTCATGCGCGACATCGAGATGCTGCGTGAGAAGAACCTCGCGCTGGGTGGCTCGATGGACAACGCGATCGTGCTCGACGACTATCGCGTGCTGAACGAGGACGGCCTGCGCTACGAGGACGAGTTCGTCAAGCACAAGATCCTCGACGCGATCGGCGACCTGTACCTGCTCGGACACAGCCTGATCGGCGCGTTCTATGGCTACAAGTCGGGTCACGAGCTGAACAACAAGCTGTTGCGCACGCTGCTCGCGGACGCGACGGCCTGGGAAGAAGTCAGCTTCGAGGACGAAAAAGAGGCGCCGATCTCCTACGCCCATCCGGCGCAGGCGGTCTAGCCAGATGTTGAGAAAGGGCTGTCCTGCCCTTTCTCAACTCAGCGAGTCCGGTACACGCCCGTACTCGCTTCCGTGCGGTATTTCGGGGTGCGCTGAGCCAAAGGCGCGGCGCATCACGGAAGAAAGAAATCGGTTGTGGACAATGCCGATTCGGCCGGTGAAGTTGCCGGCCGCAGCAGACGCAAGGCGGTCATTCGCTCTTCGTCTGCCCACGCCGGCCCCGGCACGATGCCAGGCCAGGCGAATAAGAAGAAGATCGGGCTTCCGCCAGGAAGTCCCGTTGCAGGGGAACAGGAGCCGCCCCGGCTCCTATTCGGGATCATCAGCGGCGATGGACGCCAGGTGTAGATAAAGGGCCCGGAGTTCCGGGTCTGAGAGGGCTTTCGCTGTCGCTCGCAAATGGCGGGCGGTAGCGGCGGAAAGAGGTTTCGGCTTTGTCGGTTCCGGGGGAACGGTCGGCAAGGGCGCCACTTTCACGGCGAAACGTTCGACAGCACCGCCGAGGGCGGCGCGGGCCTCAGCCAGCAAGGCAGCTTGATAAAGCCTGATGCGGCTGGCCCAGGTCGGACTCGACGCCAGAAAGACAATCCGTCCGTTGCGGACGTCCGCGAGCCGAGTCTCGCGTGCGACTGCGGCGGGCAAGAGATGGCGCAGTCTTTCATCCAGCGCATCCAGCGCGCGCGCGCGATCCGCGAGCGCGCCGAGTGCGATGCAGTCCGCGACGGGCTTCAAGCCCTTGGCGGATTCATGGAGCGGATTGCGATTTGGCGACATGACGAACACGAACCCGGCGCTTTTACAGCATGAACATCATTATCCTCCGCAATGCGCATTTCCTGCCGAGACGCATCGACCTCGCCGGTCGCCGCGGCCGGATGCTGGCGGTATCGGCTCTCACCGGGTGCGCTTTGTTCTTCGTCGCGATCGGCGCGGCGGCCACGCTGCTGATTGCCAATCCGCGCAGCCATGACCTGCCCGAGGTTGCCGCCCTGCGCGCGACCATCGCCACTCAGCGCGAGCAGCTGACCTCGATCGATCGCGACTCGCACCGCAACCTGGATGCGCTGGCGCTGCAGCTCGGCCAGCTGCAGGCACAGGCGACCCGGCTCAATGCGCTGGGCGATCGCCTGACCCAGGTCGGCAAGCTCGACGATGGCGAGTTCGATTTCTCGTCCGAGCCGGCCTTGGGCGGCCCCGAAGACCCCGTTGCCGGCCCGGCCGGCGCCGTGCCGCTGCATGGTGACATCGAAAACCTGCGTGCCGAGTTCGACCGCCAGGAAGCGCAGCTCGACGTGCTCGAGAACCTGCTGCGTGACCGCAAGATCGACAACGCGCTGCTGCCGAGCGGCATGCCGGTCGCGCAGGGCTATGTTTCGTCCGGCTACGGCGCGCGCACGGATCCGATCGACGGCCATGCCGGCAGGCATATGGGCGTCGACTTCGATGCGCCGATCGGCAGTTCGGTGCTGGCGGTCGCCGACGGCGTGGTCACGTTCGCGGGCGAGCGCAGCGGCTACGGCAACGTCGTCGAGGTCGACCACGGCAACGGCTACATGACGCGCTATGCGCACAATTCGGCGTTCGTGGCCAAGGTCGGGGCACGCGTGCACGCGGGCGACACGATCGCGAAGGTCGGCTCGACTGGTCGCTCGACCGGCCCGCACTGCCATTTCGAGGTCTGGCTGAACGGCCGTGCGGTGAACCCAATGGCGTACGTGAAGTCGACGCGCGCCAGCCGCGGATAGGCTGCCCGGAAGGGGCGCTTGGGAGCTTTCGTCCCTCGATCCGGCGAGGCCGCATCCTTGAAAGCGGCCACCTGAAGCACAAACTGGTTTTTATTGCGCCGGGGCCGCCGTATCATCGGCGGCTGTGCTTTTCGCGGCGGTTTGCTTCACGCGGCCTCCGTGCCACGAAAGAACAGACCGGCCGTCCAGGCCGGACTCTTCAGAACGGCCTACTCCTCAGTTATCCCATCCAAGACTACCCATGCTCAACAGTGTCCTGACGCGCATTTTCGGCAGCCGCAATGAACGCGTGCTGCGCCAGCTCGGCAAGTCCGTGGCCCAGATCAATGCGCTGGAGCCGAAGCTCCAGACGCTGCCGGACGACGAGCTGCGCGCCAAGACGGATGAGTTCCGCCAGCGGCTCGCCGCCGGCGCAACGCTCGACAGCCTGCTGCCGGAAGCGTTCGCGACCGTGCGCGAGGCCGCGCGCCGCGTGCTCGGCCTGCGCCACTATGACGTGCAGCTGATCGGCGGCATGGTGCTGCACTCGGGCAAGATCGCCGAGATGCGTACCGGCGAGGGCAAGACGCTGGTTGCGACGCTGCCGGTGTACCTGAACGCGCTGGAAGGCAAAGGCGTCCATGTCGTCACCGTGAACGACTACCTCGCCAAGCGCGACTCGGCTTGGATGGGCAAGGTCTACAACTTCCTCGGCATGAGCGTCGGCGTGGTCTGGCCGGGTATGGATCACGGCGACAAGCGCGCCGCCTATGCAGCCGACATCACCTACGGCACCAACAACGAATTCGGCTTCGACTACCTGCGCGACAACATGGCGCTGTCGAAAGAGCAGCGCTACCAGCGCGGCCTGCACTACGCGATCGTCGACGAGGTCGACTCGATCCTGATCGACGAGGCACGCACGCCGCTGATCATCTCCGGACCGTCCGACGAGTCGCCGCAGCTCTACGTCAAGGTCAACCGCATCGTGCCGCGCATGACGCGCCAGGCGACCGAGGACAAACCGGGCGAACCGCCCGCGCCAGGCGACTACTGGGTCGACGAGAAGCAGAAGCAGGTGCACATGTCCGAAGAGGGCATGCAGCACGCCGAGGATCTGCTGCGCGCCGAGGGCATCATCGGCGAGGACGAGGGCCTCTACGACTCGCAGCACATCGCGGTCGTGCATCACCTCAACGCCGCGTTGCGCGCGAACGCGATCTACCAGCGCGACGTCGACTACATCGTGCGCGACGGCGAGGTCATCATCGTCGACGAGTTCACCGGCCGCACGCTGCAGGGCCGGCGCTGGTCGGACGGCCTGCACCAGGCGGTCGAGGCGAAGGAAGGCGTGCCGATCCAGCGCGAAAACCAGACGCTCGCCTCGATCACGTTCCAGAACCTGTTCCGCATGTACAAGAAGCTGTCCGGCATGACCGGCACGGCGGATACCGAAGCCTACGAATTCCAGTCGATCTACGGGCTCGAGGTCGTGGTTATCCCGACGCACCGGCCGATGGTGCGCAAGGACGAGGCCGACGTCGTGTTCCTGAAGGTGAAGCCGAAGTACGACGCGATCGTCGAGGACATCAAGGACAGTCACCAGCGCGGCCAGCCCGTGCTGGTCGGCACCGCCTCGATCGAAATGTCCGAGTTGATTTCGGACCTGCTCAAGAAGCAGGGTGTTCCGCACGAGGTGCTGAACGCGAAGCAGCACGAGCGCGAGGCGCACATCGTGGCCCAGGCTGGCCGGCCGAACGCGATCACGATCGCGACCAACATGGCTGGTCGCGGCACTGACATCGTGCTTGGCGGCAGTCTCGAAGCCGAACTGCAGACGTTGCCGGAAGACGCGCCATCGGGCGAGCGCGAGCGCATCAAGGCCGAATGGCAGCAGCGCCACAACGAAGTGATCGGCCTCGGCGGCCTGCGCATCGTCGGCACCGAACGTCACGAATCGCGCCGCATCGACAACCAGTTGCGCGGCCGCTCCGGCCGCCAGGGTGACCCCGGTTCGAGTCGCTTCTACCTTTCGCTGGAAGACAACCTGATACGCATCTTCATGGGCGAGGGCGTTGCGCGCCTGATGCGCATGTTCGGCATGAAGGAAGACGACGCGATCCAGGACAAGATGGTCAGCCGCCAGATCGAGAAGGCGCAGCGCAAGGTCGAGGCGCACAACTTCGACATCCGCAAGCACCTGCTCGAGTTCGACGACACCGCCAACGACCAGCGCAAGGTGATCTACCAGCAGCGCAACGAGCTGCTCGACAGCGACAGCGTCGGCGAGACGATCACCAGCATCCGCCAGGATGTGGTCACCGATCTCGTGCGCCGCCACGTGCCGCACGATTCGGTCGACGAGCAGTGGAACATCGCCGGCCTCGAGTCCGAGCTCAACTCCGAATTCGGCCTGCAGATGAACCTCAAGCAGTGGCTCGAGGAGCAGAACGAGGCTGATGCGAACGACGTGCTCGAACACGTGCTCGCCGGCGCCGACCGCCTGTTCCGCGAGAAGGAAGCGATGCTCGGGTCCGAGGTTATGCGCGGTCTCGAGAAGCACGTGATGCTCTCGGTGCTCGACAACGGCTGGAAGGAGCACCTGTCCAGCATGGATTACCTGCGCCAGGGCATCTATCTGCGCGGCTATGCGCAGAAGCAGCCGAAGCAGGAGTTCAAGCGCGAGGCGTTCGAGCTGTTCGAGGGCATGCTCGGTCGCATCAAGCACGAGATCGTCCAGCTGCTCGCGCGCGTGCGCATCCGCAGCGAGGACGAGGTCGAGGCGATGGAACAGCAGCAGCGCCGCCAGGCCGAGGCACAGGCGCGCGCGATGCAGTTCCAGCACGCCGAAGCGGCTGGCTTCGCGGCTGGGGAGCTGCCTGTCGATCCTGATGCGGAAGCCGGTGCGCAGCTACCGCTTGTTCAGACGCCTGTGCATCGCGACGCACCGAAGGTCGGCCGCAACGATCCCTGCCCGTGTGGCTCCGGCAAGAAATACAAGCAGTGCCACGGCAAGCTCGCGTAAGCTTGCTGCGTGCGAACGATCCGCCGTCATCCCGGCGAAAGCAGGGGATCCCGTTTGATCTTCGTATGAAAAGAACGATGGATGACGCGCCGCATCCGCGGCCCGGCTTCGCCGTTCGCTCCGGCTTCCTGCCTCCGCAGTCAGGCGTGCGCCGGGATGGCGAAATCGCGTCGGGATGGGTTCGCTTGACGCAGAATCGATGACGTCTGGCCCGATCCACGTCGTTGCCGGTGTACTGCGCGACGCGCAGGGTCGTGTTCTGCTCGCGCAACGGCCTCCCGGCACCCACCTCGCCGGACTCTGGGAATTCCCCGGCGGCAAGTGTGAGGACGGCGAAGCACCGGTCGACGCGCTCGCGCGTGAGTTGCGCGAGGAGATCGGTATCGTCGTCGAGTCGGCGCACCCGCTGATCGGCGTGCCGTTTCGCTATCCGGACAAGTCCATCCTGCTCGACGTGTGGCAGGTTTCGGCTTTTTCCGGCATCCCGCTGTCACGCGAAAGCCAGCGCCTGGCCTGGGTCGAGCCGGACGCACTCGATGGCGTCGACATGCCGCCCGCGGACCGTCCAGCTGTCACCGCGTTGCGTCTGCCCGATCGCTACCTGATCACGCCCGCGTTGGCGCCGGGCGAGGACGACACCCTGATGCGTGGCATCGAGCGCGCCTGCCGCAACGGGGTCCGCCTGATCCAGCTGCGCCTGCCGGGCTGGTCCAGCGAGCGCATCGCGGGACTCGCGCGCCGCGTACGCAATCTCTGCCGGGACCATGGCGCACGCCTGCTGTTGCATGCCGACTGGAAACTCGCGGCGGTCCTCGGCCTCGACGGCGTACACCTGCCGGCGCGCGCTGCGGCGACGCTGGTGCAGCGCCCGCTGCCGGTTGACCGATGGGTTGCGGTGTCCTGCCATGACGCAGCCGAACTCGCGCAGGCGGCGCGCATCGGTGCGGACTTCGTCACGCTGTCCCCGGTCTACGAAACGCCAGGCCATCCAGAAGCGTCGCCGCTCGGCTGGGAGCGATTCGCCGAACTGGTCGCCGAGGTCGCGCTGCCGGTATTCGCGCTTGGCGGCCTGGAAACCGACGATATCGATGCAGCGCGGATGTCTGGCGCACAGGGGATCGCGGCGATCCGCGCGTTCTGGGGCGCGGAGAATAGCGCTCCGGTCTAGGCGCCGCCGCGGTGCGATCGCGCGAGCTCGATATAGCGCGCATGCAGCGCGTGGACCTGCGCATCGAGGTCAGCCAGCGTGCCGTCGTTCCCGATCACGTCGTCCGCCAGCGCCAAGCGCTGCCCGCGTGATACCTGCGCATCGAGCATCGCATCCGCGAGTTGCGGCGTGACTCCGTCGCGTGCGAGCAGGCGTGCGCGCTGCACCTCGCGCGGCGCGTCAACCACGAGCACGCGATCGACCCAGTCGTAGTGGCCGCTCTCGACCAGCAGGGGAATCACCAGCAGCGCGTAGGGCCCGCGGGTTGCGGCGGCACGTCCGCGCAGCGCGGCGCGAACGCGCGGGTGCAGGATCGCCTCGAGTCGCAGACGTGCGCCGGGATTCGCGAACACGCGCTCGCGCATCGCACGTCGATCGAGTGCGCCTTGCGCATCGAGCACACCGGCGCCGAATGCTGTCACGATCTCCGCGAGTGCCGGACTTCCCGGAGCAACCAATTCACGCGCGACCACGTCTGCGTCGATCACATCCGCGCCGAGCGCCGCGAAACGTGCCGCGACCGCGGACTTGCCACTGGCTATGCCGCCGGTCAGCGCGACCGTGAAAACCGATTCATGTTGCGGCATGTGCGTCTTCCGAGGCAGGCCACAGAGCGTGCAGCGCTATTGCAGCCCAAACAGCCCGGCATAGAACCCGCCGAGCCGGTCGCCGAACACGAACCAGACCCAACCGGCTGCGGCGATGAACGGACCGAACGGAATCGGCGTGCTGCGGTCCTGGCCGCGCAGTGCGAGCGCGGCGCCGCCGACAACGGCGCCGATCAGCGACGACAGCAGGACGATCGGGAGCAGGCTTGTCGCGCCCATCCAGGCACCGAGCGCGGCGAGTAGCTTGAAGTCACCATAGCCCATGCCTTCCTTGCCGGTCAGCAGCTTGAACAGCCAGAACACGGACCAGAGGCTGAGATAGCCGATCGCGGCGCCGATGATTGCAGCCGACGGTGCGACGAACACTGGTACCAGTGTGAGCAGCAGGCCAAGCCAGAGCAGGGGCAGGGTGAGCTGGTCCGGCAGCAGTTGCGTACGGGCGTCGATGCCGGATGCGGCGATCAGGACCCAGGTAAGCGCGAGCCCGGCCGCGAGCGGCCAACCGAAGCCGAACTTCCACGAAAGCGTCGCCGAAGCGAGTGCTGTCAACAGCTCGACCAGCGGGTACTGCCAAGAAATCGACGCCTTGCAGTAGCGGCAGCGCCCACGCAACGCGAGCCAGCTCACAAGCGGGATGTTGTCGAACGCGGAAAGCGCGTGCTTGCAGTGCGGGCAATGCGAGCCGGTGAAGACCAAGTCTGGCGGCGCGGCGTCCGGCAGCGGTTCGTTGATCACCGCATCGCCGAGCAGCTCGCGCGCCTGGCTGCGCCAGTCATGCTCTAGCCGTCGTGGCAGGCGCAGGATGACGACGTTGAGGAAGCTGCCGACCAGCAGGCCGAGCAGTGCGGTCAACGGGATCAGCAGGGCGGGCTCATGCAGCCAAGTGAGATCAGGCATCGGCAAAGCGCTTCGGCGTGGATTTGCGGGAACGGGACAACACCAAGAAAACGTGATGCCTCCGCTGGACTGTGAGCGGAGCGCAACGCGCCTTCCAGGCGCTCCCGATAGTGCTCTGCCCGATCAGCCGACAACCGAACCGAGCTTGAAGATCGGCAGGTACATGCCGATGACCATGCTGCCGACGATCACGCCGATAACGACCATGATCATCGGTTCGAGCAGGCTTGACAGTGCATCCACTGCATTGTTGACCTCGGTCTCGTAGAACTCAGCTATCTTGAACAGCATTTTGTCGAGTGCACCAGCCTCCTCGCCGATCGCGACCATCTGCACGACCATATTCGGGAACAGATTAGTCTGGCGCATTGCAAGCTGCAGCTGGTGGCCGACCGCGACATCCTCACGGATGCGCTTGACCCCGTCGTTATAGACCACGCTGCCGGTCGCGTTCGCGACAGAGTCCAGCGCCTCGACCAGCGGCACGCCGGCACGGAAGGTCACACCCAGCGTGCGCGCAAAGCGCGCAATCGCTGACTGGCGCAGGATCTGCCCGATGACTGGAATCTTGAGCAGCGAGCGTCCGATGAAATGCGCGAAACGGTCCGAGCGTTTATACAACGTTATGATACTGAAGAACGTGCCACCCAAGATCAGCAGCATCATCCACCAGTAAGAGACCATGAAGCGCGACAAGTTGATCAGCATTTGCGTAAACGCGGGAAGGTCTGCTCCGAGACCCTTGAACACAGTTTCGAACTGAGGAATTACGAAAATCAGCAGGACGCAGGAGACGATGACTGCAACTGAAAGCACCGCTGCTGGATAGAACATCGCCTTCTTGATCTTGCCCTTGATGTTCTCGATGTTTTCCTTGTAGGTCGCAATTGTGTCGAGCACGGTGTCGAGCACACCCGCGCTCTCGCCGGCGCGCACGAGGTTGCGGAACAGTTCGTCGAACTGGACAGGATACTTCCCGAGCGCCTCGTTCAGCGACGAACCGCCCTCGATCTCGGTCTTGATGTCCGTCAGCATGTCCTTCATGCGCGGATTGCTCTGGCCGCCCGCGACAATTTCGAAGCCCTGAACCATCGGCACGCCGGCGGCCATCATGGTCGCCAGCTGGCGGCTGAACACGGCGATGTCGCGCCCGGAAACCTTCTTGCCGGCCTTGCCAAACAGCGGTTTTGCCTTGAGCGTTACGGCTTGCGGGTTGATGCCCTGTTTGCGCAGATCCGCCTTGACAAGGCCTGCATTCTTGCTGACCTGCTCGCCCTTGAGCTTGACGCCGCGCTTGTCGATACCGACCCAGACGAAGGTCTGCATCTCGCTGATCTTGGCGCGCTGCTTGCCGAGTTCGGTCGTCGCGGCTTTCGCCTTCAGGGCGGCGGTTGCGGTGGCCATGGCTTAGTCCTTGGTGACACGGTTGATTTCGGCGAGGCTCAGGACGCCCTGCTTGACCTTGAGCAGGGCGGACGCACGCAGATCGCGGACGCCGTCCAGCTTGGCCTGCTCGGCGATCTTCATTGCGCTGCCGCCGTCGAGGACGATCTTCTGGATAGCCTCGTTCATCGGCATGACCTGATAAATGCCCGTGCGTCCTTTATACCCATCGTTGCAGCCGGAACAGCCGACTGCGTCGAAGATCTGCATGCCGGCGTCGATGTCGGCCTGCGTGAACCCTTCAGCCAGCAGCGCGGCTGGTGGCAGTTGCAGCGGTTTCTTGCAATCGTGCAGGCGGCGTGCGAGCCGCTGCGCGATCACCAGGGTGACCGACGAGGTGATGTTGTACGGCGCGATGCCCATGTTCATCAGACGTGCGATGGTCTGCGAGGCATCGTTCGTGTGCAGCGTCGACAGCACCATGTGGCCGGTCTGCGCGGCCTTGATCGCGATCTCGGCGGTCTCGAGGTCACGGATCTCACCGACCATGATCACATCCGGATCCTGGCGCAGGAACGAGCGCAATGCAGCGGCAAAGGTCATGCCGCGCTTCACGTTCTGCTGCACCTGGTTCACGCCGGGTAGCCGGATTTCGACCGGATCCTCGACCGTCGAGATGTTGCGCCCTTCGGTGTTGAGGATGTTCAGCGCCGTGTACAGCGACACGGTCTTGCCCGAACCGGTCGGACCGGTCACGAGCACCATGCCGTACGGTTTCTCGATGGCGCTCAGGAACAGCTGCTTCTGGTCGTCCTCGTAGCCAAGCTTCTCGATGCCCATCTTCGCTGCCGAGGCGTCGAGGATACGCAACACGATCTTCTCGCCGAACAGGGTCGGACAGGTGCTGACGCGAAAGTCGATCGACTTGGTCTTGGACAGATTCAGCTTGATGCGGCCGTCCTGTGGCACGCGCTTCTCAGCGATGTCGAGGCCGCTCATCACCTTCAGACGCGAGGAAATACGCGGATTCAGCTTCGGCGGCGGTGCGGCGACCGCGCGCAGCATGCCGTCCATGCGGAAGCGCACGCGATACGCGGTTTCGTAGGGCTCGAAATGGATATCCGATGCGCCACGCTTGATCGCATCGACCAACACCTTGTTGACGAACTTGACGACTGGCGCGTCGTCGGTCCCGCTTGCATCAACGCCGGTAGAATCGCCGTCGTCGTCGATCGCGCCGAGATCGAGGTTCTCCAGGCCCTCCGCATCGTCGAGCCCGGTGATCGATGGCCCGCTCGCGTTGAGCGCAAGTTCGATCGCGCGATCGAGCTGGCCCTCGTCAATCAGGATCGGCTCGATCAGATGGTTCGACTGGAACTTGATCTCGTCCAGTGCGCGCAGATTGGTCGGATCGGCGATGCCAACGAACAGCCGGTTGCCGCGCTTGAACAGCGGGAGCGCCTTGTGCTTGGTGACCAGATCCTCGCGGACCAGCTTCATCGGCAGCTGGTTGAAGTCCAGCGCGTTGATGTCGAGCAGCGGCATGCCGAACTCGGCGGACGCGGCCATCGCGACCTGGCCGCTCGATACGAGGCTGTTCTCGACTAGCCATGCTCCGATCGGGATTTTCTGCCGCGCCGCATCATCGGCCGCCTTGCGCGCCTCGGCTTCGGCCAATGCCCCATCCGCGACGAGGCGTCGTGCGATGCCGGAAAGCCCCGCCAACGGAGGCGTATTCATCTGCGTCGCCATAGGAATACTGTGTAACCCCTCGTAAATAGGACTGAATCTACCCTAAATACGTTGCCGAATGTACTCCCTGCGGGCAGTATAGGGAGCCAGTACACAGAATCTTTTACTGCCAGGGTAGCCATGCTCAGCATCATCTTGCCGGCCAGGAACGAGGCGGCGGCCTTGGCCGGTCTGCTTCCCAGACTTCGGCAGGCCCAGCCCGACGCCGAGATCATCGTCGTCGACGACGGCTCCTCCGACGACAGCGTGGCATTGTGCACACGCAATTCGGTGCAAGTCGTGCGCCAACCCTATTCGATGGGCAACGGCGCGGCGATCAAGCGCGGCGCGCGCGCGGCGACCGGTGATGTGCTCGTCTTCATGGACGCGGATGGCCAGCACGATCCGGGCCTGATCGAGCGGCTGCTGCAACGCCTGGATGAAGGGTTCGACATGGTCGTTGGCGCGCGAGACTGGTCGGGCCAGGCCGGCGTGAGCCGCGGCGTCGCCAACGCGCTCTACAACTGGCTGGCGAGCCGCATGACGAACTTCCCGGTGCGCGACCTGACCTCGGGCTTCCGTGCCGTGCGCGCCGACAAGTTCCGCGAGTTCCTGCACTTGCTGCCGAACGGCTTTTCGTACCCGACCACGATCACGATGGCGTTCTTCCGCAGCGCCTATGCGGTCGCCTACGAGCCGATACCGGTGGCAAAACGTGTCGGCAAGAGTCATATCCGTCCATTGCGCGACGGCATCCGATTCTTCCTGATCATCTTCAAGATCGCGACGCTGTATTCGCCACTGAAGTTGTTCGTGCCGACCAGCGCCGTATTCTTCCTGCTCGGGCTCGGACACTACATCTACACCTTCATCACCGATCACCGTTTCACCAACATGAGCACGCTGCTATTCAGTGCGGCGGTGATCGTGTTCCTGATCGGGTTGATTTCCGAGCAGATCACGGCTCTGGTCTATAGCAAGAGCGGCCAGAACTGAGCATGCGAGCCGAGGCCATCCGGCGAATCGCCAACTATCTGCGCCGGACGCCTCTGCACCCGCAATGGCTGCTCGGCGGCAATGAAGTCACCGGCCGCTGGGTCGCTCAAGTCGCGCATGGCCGTATCCTGGACATTGGCTGCGCCGATCGCTGGATCGAGCAACAGCTGCCGCAAGGAAGCGACTATATCGGCCTGGACTACCTTGCCACGGGCAAGCACATGTATGGTGCCCGGCCGGATCTGTTCGCTGATGCTAGCCAGCTGCCACTGGCGGATGCATCAGTCGATACGGTCGTGATTCTAGAAGTCATGGAACACCTGCGTCGGCCGCATGAGGCGCTGCAGGAAATCGCTCGCGTCCTGCGA
Organism: Dokdonella soli; assembly: GCF_039523175.1. Lineage (NCBI taxonomy): Bacteria > Pseudomonadati > Pseudomonadota > Gammaproteobacteria > Lysobacterales > Rhodanobacteraceae > Dokdonella > Dokdonella soli. Next base: position 155,174 of record NZ_BAAAEU010000007.1, on the reverse strand, counting down.
CCCAATGGCCGTCTGCTGTTGTCCATGCCCTTTCTCTATCCGATCCACGATGCTCCGCACGACTACCAGCGGCTGACCATTCACGGCTTGACCCGCGATATTAATGCAGTCGGCCTGCGCGTCGACGCGCTGACACCGATGCAAGGTTCAGCGGAAAGTGCGGGCCTGATCGCCTGTCTCGCACTAGGCGGCATGTCATTGCGAGCCTTCCAGCAGCGCAGTCCTAGTATGCTTCTTGTGCCGTTTGTGATTGTGGCGATCCCCTTGGTGAACTTGATCGCCTGGTTGGCCGGGCGGCTCCTGCCATCGTGGGACGCCATAACTGCTGGCTATCAGCTCGCTGCGACCAAGTCATGAGTCTGCGTCCTGCGTTGGTACTAGTGACGACCTCATTCCCGATCCATGGCGACGGCAGCGAGGCGGCAGGATCATTTGTCAGCGATCTGGCCGAAGATCTGGCGCAACACGTGCCAATCCGTGTTGTTGCCCCTGGGCAGCAATCGGTTCGTGAAGAATGGGCGCCGGGCTTCGAAGTATTCCGTTACGCATCGCCTGCCAAGCCGCTGTCGACACTCAAGCCATGGCGCCCCTTGGAGGCGTGCGAAACCATCCGTGTGTTACGCGAAGGAGCGCAGGCAACCCGGCGAGCGGTGGAAGCCGGCCCAACAGCACATATCTTCGCTTTGTGGGTACTTCCATCCGGATATTGGGCCCGCAGTGCGGCGCGCGCCAGCGGTGTGCCGTATTCTGTTTGGGCGCTGGGCAGCGATATCTGGTCGCTTGGGAAGATTCCGGGCGTGCGCACGGTGCTGCGCAGCGTGATTCGCGGAGCAGCGAATCGGTTCGCGGATGGTTTGGAGTTGGGCCAGGACGCCACTCGTATTGGCGGACGGCCATTCACATTCCTTCCCAGCACGCGGAGACTCGAGGGGCAACGCACCCGACCGCTGGCATCGACTCCGCCGTATCGATTTCTGTTCCTCGGGCGTTGGCACCAGAACAAGGGAATCGATCTGCTGCTCGACGCGCTGGCGCTGCTGGACGACCATGATTGGACGCGCATCTCTGAAGTGCGCATTGCTGGTGGTGGCCCCATGGAAACACTCGTTCGTGAGCGCGTACAGGCGCTTGAGGCTGCACAACGCCCGGTTCGTCTGAGCGGATTCCTGGATCGCGTGCACGCGACCGCCGCGCTGGCGGATGCGGACTATCTACTGCTGCCATCGCGCATCGAGAGCATTCCGGTTGTGTTCTCCGATGCAATGAAGATGCAGTTGCCTGTGGTTTCGATGCCTGTGGGAGACTTGCCCGGATTGATCATCGATCACGGAATAGGTCACATGGCTTCCGACGTGACCGCGGATGCATTTGCTCGTGCCATGAGGGGCGCTTTGGACAGAGCGCCATGTCATTGTTCGCAGGCGTTGTCCAGAATGGAGTCACGGTTCGATATGAACACCGTAGTTGTTCCAGAAATTCTGCGGTTGTTGCCCGACCGCCAGCAGGACCAGTGTGATGTCTGACAGCAAGCGCGGCTACCAGCATGACTTCGCCGAAAGTCATGCCGAGATGTATTCGGATGAAGGGCGCGTGCGCAAGGCCACTACCACGCGATTGATCCTGACCGAAGCATTCGGCGAGAGGCTCAGCCGCAGCAGCGTGCTCAACGTCGGATGCTCAACCGGCATCATCGACGCGGAGCTTGCACCGTACGTGGGTTCGCTGACCGGGATCGATATTGACACCAAGGCGGTCCAGTTCGCGCAGCGCAACCACGTCGCATCCAATCTGGTCTTCAAAGTCGGTGACGCGATGAATATCGATGCCCCCGATGCCAGCTTCGACATCGTCCTCTGCGCGCAGGTGTACGAGCATGTGCCTGACCCGATGCGGCTGATGAGCGAGATTGAGCGCGTGCTCAAACCAGGTGGCGCTTGCTACTTCGCGGCGACGAACCGGCTGAATCCGATCGAGCAGCATTACAAGTTGCCGCTGCTTTCGATGATTCCGGTCAGTTGGGCGCATCGTTACCTGCGCATGCTCGGTCGTGGCGATTATTACTACGAACGGCACATGACGTTCTTGCAACTGCGTCGCCTCGTGGCGCGTTTCGAGATTGAGGACATCACCAGCCGGGTGCTTGATGAGCCCGCAAGATATGAAGCCGAATATCTGTTTTCCGTCCGCAAACTTGCCCTGGCGCGCTTCATCCAACGTACTGCCTATTGGGCGTTTCCCGGTTACATCTGGCTGCTCTGGAAATCACCTGGGAAGCCCTTATCTCGCCGGTGCTGAGTTGAACGGTTTCTCGCACAGCACCCAACGGTGAAGGCCAAAGCTCCGCACTCCGCGGTCACGAAATCCAACTCGTGGTCGGTCAAGGTGCATGGCCGCCTTTGCTAGTGCGTTGAACACACGCGGCCATCGATGGAAGGTCATCAGCAAGGGCAGCAGCATGGTCATTCCGGCGTTGCTTCCGGAGGCGATCTTTCGCCATCCGTCAGGCAGTAGCGTTTTGCCGAGTTCCGAGCGGCTGAATCCGTTGACCGCGAGCGACTGAGTTCGCTTTTGGCGAAAGATATATCTCGATAAGCCGTTGAATTCTGCGCCGGCTTCCAATATTAGGATGCGCGCGCCGGGCGACAGGCTTGCATCGAGCATCCCGATGCCGTCAATCGCGCGCTCGAGCCCGACATACATAAATGCAGTGATCGCGTATGCACCTGACAGGCTGCCCGCCGCGAATGGAGGTTGCGCAATTGACCCCTGAACCGCGTGCCCGTGATCTAACTGGTATTGGCGGCAGAAGCCGGCCTCGTAGTCCAACCCGATGATGTTCTCGAAACCCATGGCCTTGACCTCGTTCACCACGCGGCCATAGCCGCAACCCAGATCGGCGATCCACGTCGATCGCGTACGCTCAAGCGGAGCGAGCGACCATCGCAGCAGCGATCGGTGCCAGGTGTCGATCAGCAGATTGAGGCGAGGCGGCAGATTTCTCAGCAGCACGGCTTGAGGCACGTTGCCGAGCGCGTGCTGTCGCGCGGCCCAATCCGATCTCAGGTGCGATTCCGCGTCAAATTCGTGACTGGTTCCTTCTTTCTTGGATTGGCTCATTCGCGCGGCCGTCTCTGTGCAGCAGCCCATAGCAGCGGCAGCGTCAGTACATCTGCAATCGTCAGGGCGAGGCGGACGACAATGGCCCAAGTCATGAGTGAGGCAGCGGGCAGCCCATAAAGTCCGCCGAGCCACAAAAAGGCGGCTTCGCGCACGACCAGTCCAGACGGTATCAGCACCAGCAGCGAGCCACCGATTGATGCGAGCAGGTAGCTCGCTCCGAGCCAGCACGCTGCAGACATGCCGTGCCCCGGATCGGAGAGGAGCACCCACATGGCGAAGAACGGAACCCACTGGACGGCCAACAACGTGGTGCCTCGCCACGCCTGGTGTCGATCGACAGCGATCGAAACAACCGGCTTGTCGATGGAACCCAATCTCGGCATCAAGGAACTCAGGATGCGCTCCAGCCACCGGCGTCGCTGGGTCAGCCACAGCAATGCCAGCACAGGAGCCATCAGAGTGAGCATCCAGGTCGAGTGAGTGGCCAGCGCACACAACACAATCGTTGCGCCGATTCCTGCCCATGCGTAGGTCAATAGCGTCTGCACCAGTGTTGCTGAGATCACCTGCCGAAGATCCAACGCTGGCGCGAGCAATTGCGTTTCCAGGATCACGCCGAACACCTTCCCCGGCACGTAGCGTGCGACTTGGCTCGCAGCGTAGGCATACCGCACGCGAGCAGGAGGGGGGGGGGGCGTAGCAATGGTCGAAACGACGACGGAGTGCAACGCCGCTGTCAGGACAACTGTGGCAGTTGCCAGCAGTATGACAACAGGATAGATCCAGGTCGGCATCGCGATTGCTTCCGAAGCGAGCTCGTTGACCTGTCCGCGCAGGGCGTACGCCACGAAAAGCAGCCCCACGACGACCAGAAGCACGTTGAGCACCGATCGCAACCAGGGCCAACGCGTACCGGTCGAGCACAGTCGCGCAACCAAGCCCCGCATGCCGACGAATGCATCAGACGCCATGGGTCGACGGCGCGTGGACAACGACCATCGCAATCGCAGGCTTCATTGCGGACACAAACTGCGCACTGCGTCGATCACTCGGTCTACATCTCCATCGCAGAGTTTTGGCGATATGGGCAAACTCACCGTTTGTCGTCCGATCTGCATCGCATTTGGCCAGCCTTGCGGCTGACAGCCAAAACGCTGCTGATAGTAGGGATGTTCAGGAACGGACAGATAGTGGACGCCCACGCCGATTCGCGCCGCGGTCATTCCATCGAGAAACGCATCGCGCCCGATGCCGCAGCGCTCACGGTCGACCTTGATCGTGTAGAGATGGTAGGCGTGGCGGGTATCAGCTTCCGGTTCGGCCGGCAATTCGATGGGCAGATTGGCAAAAGCGGCCTGGTAGCGGGACCAGATCGCCCTGCGTCGATGCCAGTTCGCTCCGACGCGCGCCAATTGATGAATGCCGATAGCGGCTTGCAGATCCATCATGTTGTATTTGAAGCCGCACTCAACGACCTGATAGTGCTTGTAGCCGGCATCGCCGAAGCGGTGCCAAGCATCCTTGCTCATGCCGTGCAGCGCCAGCACCTTGGCCCGAGCGACCAGGCTTTCGTCGCGGCCGAGAATCATGCCACCTTCACCGGTGACCACATTCTTGGTTACATAGAAGCTGAAGCAGCCGAAATCACCGAAGGTTCCGGCCTTGCGACCATGGAACTCTGTTTCGATCGCATGTGCGCAGTCCTCGATTACGACGAGGTCGTGCTTTTCGGCGATGGCCATGATCTTATCCATAGCGCACGGTCGGCCGGCGAAGTGCACCGGCAGGATCGCTCGGGTATGCGGCGTGATAGCAGCTTCGATCTCGTTAGGATCGATGTTTTGAGTCAATGGATCGACGTCCGCCAGTACAGGAGTCAACCCTGCATGCAGGATCGCGTTAACTGTCGCGCAGAACGTGAGGGGCGTAGTGATGACTTCGCTACCCGGAGGCAGTGAAGCGGCCACCATGGCCACATGCAATGCAGCAGTGCAGGAGTTGAGCGCCGCGACGCGGTTCGCGGCGACACCCGCGTAGGTGGCGAAGTCGCGCTCGAATTGGGCTACGCGAGGTCCAGTACCCAGCCAGCCGGAACGCAAGCAGTCTTCGACTTCGCGGATTTCATCAGCGCCGATTTCCGGAGCTCCGAAGACGAGAAAGGGCAGTTGGTGGGAAGTGGTGGCCATGGTGACAGTCCGATGAATCTGCGAGTTGCCCTAGCATGCCAGACAACATCTGCCCCGTTGCACGAATCGACTTCAATTGCTCGTCCAGTGCATGCGCCATTGCAGGCTGTTACTGGCGGGCTTCACCACATCTCAGCGGGGCCGAATGAAGCGACAGAATCGGCATCCGCTTGCATTGGGCCGCCCCCGACGTCAGCGGTCGATCTGTTGCTGCAGAACATCGATGTCTCTGTCATAAAGAGCAGCATTGTTCAAACGACGAGCGGACTCGAGGTGCTCGACCGCCATATCTTTGCGGCCGACAGCTAATGCGATTTTGGCTAGATTGAGTTCAAAGTAAGGGTTGCGCGGATCCGCCGCTGCCGCAGCATTGGTAAGGCTAATTGCTGCCTGTTGATTGTGCGCGATGTTGAACATGTACGCACCATAGTCATTAAACATCATAGCGCGCACTTGTGGGCGCCATCGCGGATTGGCCAGCGCCGCCTCGATCAATGTCGACATGTCGGAGGCCGTCAACGAAAGTTTGCCTTCCGAGGCTGTGACGAGCATATCGAGGAACGGATTCGCTTGTTCGTTCGATGCCGCGTTCTTGAGGCGGTCCGCCAGGTCAGTAATTTCCACAAGCGGCGCAGGGCTCGAGGTGCCGCGGAGTAGAATGAGTGACACGGCGGGAAACACCTGATTGCGGTCAAGTTCCGCCGCCCGCTTCAAGTAGGACGCTGCATGCGGCGCGACCGTCTCAAGATTGCCATTGTTCGCTCCTTCGAGCGCGATTGCACGACCGGCTTCATACTGGGATCGCGATGACATCGGGTGATGTACCGCATCGCTCATGGCGAGAGATAGCGCGCTGCGCCAACTGTCCGCACGCGTCGCCGTGATCCCCGCGAGGACGACGACCGCTGCACTGCTAACCGCCGCGAACACCCGCGGTGATGGCCATCGCGACGCGCTCGCGGATGCCAGCGCGCAGACAGTGCCGAGCAGCAGGCCGGCCATCGGCAGGTAGTTGCGATGCTCGAAGACGAGCTCGAGCGGAAAGATCGTGGACTCCATGGAATGGCCGATCAGGAACCAGGCGACACCGAATGCGAGCGCGGGAACGTGCATGCGAAGGCGCCATGCGATCGCTGCGAGTCCGAGCAGGAACGCAATCGATATCGCGGTCGTGATCGGGGCGAACAAGCCGCTCGAGACCAAGATGTCATCGTGGTACATGCCCATGAACGAGGGCAGTGGGACGAATATCCAGATGAGGTAGTCGCACACGACTCGAGCTTCGGACAGCAGGCGCGTGTAGAGCGTGAAACCGTTGCGCATATAGATCAGCGATTCCGGATGCAGCGCCAGATACGCAGCGAATAGCGCAAGCGGCATTGCGACGCTCAACCAGAAAAATCCGCAGATCACCCGGCGCGCGTGGGGAGGGGCTTCGAAACGAAAGCAGAGAAACTCAATCACCAGCGCGTATGCAACGATCAACGCACCGTTCTCCTTGCATAACGTTGCTAGCAGGCCGAAGACGAAGATTCCCGCAATGGCCATCGGCAGGCTCCGTTCGCCACGTAGCATGCGCAACCTGCCATCGGCATAGCAGAGCAGACCCATCAGAATGAAAAGGGTCGCGAGGAGATTCATGCGCTGGACGATGTAGAGCACGCTGCTCACCAGCAGCGGGTGCAGCAGCCATAGGCCGGTGACGATTAGGGCCAGCGCCCTCGCGTTCGATGGTCCGCTGCATTGCGGCGCGGCCAACCGGTCTGCGATGCGGCGGCTCAGCGCGTAAAGCAAGGTGCCGTTCATCAGGTGGATGATGAGGTTCACGAGCTTGAACGCGAACGGATTCATGCCGAATTCGCGCACGTTGAGGCCGAACGACAGCATGCTGATCGGGCGGCGCATCAGACCCTCGCCAGTCAGGAAAGCAACTGCCAGCCAGTCAGGGGTACCCTTCTGGATCGCCTGTATTGCCGGATTCCAGACGATATTCGGGAAGTCGTCGAACAAGAAGTTGCCGTCTAGTCCGGGTAGATAGATGAGGACGCAGACAACGCCAATGACCAGTAGCCACCAGCGGCTGTCGATCGGGTGGCTCGAAAGCGTGCTCATCGTGGAATTCCGAGATGGTGCGGGCGTTGCACGATGATAGCGGCGCGGGCGGAAAAAAAAGACGCCGCCCGAAGGCGGCGTCCGTTCAAACAAGTGCAGTGTCGATCAGCGGCAGAGCGATGGCACATACTTCGCCGGGAAGGTGGTGCCGGCTGCAGTGTTGCAGGTCCACTGGAGCACGTCTGGGTTCGCCGGGACCGGCGTCGGGAGCAGGCCGTATGCAAGGCTGGCGGCGCCGTAAAGGTCGGTGGCGGCGGTAGTCGTGACGATAATCTGGCCAGCGGCCGGCATGGTCGTGGACGCGATGTATTTGGTCGTGTTGTTGTTGCAGCCGGCGCTCGAAAGGTTCGGCGGCAGATGGCCCTGGCCCTCGTAGAACTCGACGACCGAATTCTTGCAAGCGTCGCCGGCGACGAAGACTTCGCTCAGCTTGGCGCGGACCATGTAGTCCTGGTAGGCCGGCAGCGCGATCGCGGCCAGGATCGCGATGATAGCAACGACGATCATCAACTCGATAAGCGTGAAGCCCTTCTGAATCTTGTTCATGATGATTCCTCTGGTAATGGGTGAAACGGTTTGCCCCTAGAGCCGCCAACCTTGCCAGGCGGGCCCGCTTCCGCGATCGCATTCTGCTCCCGGCAATCGACGGCTCGCGGGTCTACAACAGCAGCTTCCGTGCCAAGCCGAGAATAGCCGATGGGTGGCGGGTTTTTGGAAGTGGGTGTTCGAGGTTGAGACGGGGTTCTCAGGTCGAAAATCAGGCCGTGCGCAAATTGTCAGGGTGTGACAGCTTTGGGCTGTTGGGCGAGCGCCGGGTTTTGTCCAATCGGAGCGGCGGCAGCCGCGGTGCTTATCGGTTGAAGTCTGGAGAGATCGGACCTTCTGGCGCGCCCATGACAGCCGAAAGCTGCGGTCGCCTTTTGTTTGTGCAGGAGCAGATGCGACCGCGATGCTTCTGGATGGAGCTTAGGAAGAGATCAGAAGCGCGGCATCTCGAATCGCGCCATCTTGCCTGGCGCGCTCCCTTCGGACCAAGTGCACTCAGCACATCACTGCGCTTTGCCTTCCGAGCAGTTTCGTTGTGTAAAACGGCAGTTCTGCCGTTTCGTCGCGTTCACGCATACTCCTGCATTCGCCGTTCCTGCTGTATGGGTTCGTCACCAGGGGTCGATCGGCAACGCATCCAGCGTCTGGCCGGTGCTGCGATCGAGCAGCATCGTCAGTGCCGCGCGTCGCGCGTTGATCGGTACCCAGACCACGCTGGCCGCGTCGCGTCGATGATCGTGTAGCCAGGTGTCGAGCTGCTGGATCGAATCAGGATGCTTCTGCCGTAGTCCATCCAATAGCTTTGCATGCGCCAGTAGTTGCGCAGTGACCGTGGAATAGTCGACGTAGTACTGCGGATACTTGTCAATGTCCTTGCCGCCGGCTGCGCTGAACGTAAGATCGTTGCGCGCCGCGATGTCGGTCGGCGGTTCGGCGCCGACAATACGAGGGCCGCTCCATGGCGGCGAGCGGAACTCGGGCTTGCTGGCCTTGGAGAGATCAACCGCGGTCAGGTCATTGGCTGTCACCAGCGAGAAGCGATCGATGGCACCCACGATGAACGCCGGTCGCGCGCGCACGACGACCGACATGCCATAGGTGAACGCGCAGATCTGCGCCAACGCGATTACGGCAAGATCGAAACGCAGCCCTCTCTTGCCGGTGCGGAACACGACGAAGGTCAGCAACGGGCCGAGCACGACATCCACGCCTAGCAGCAGCAGAATCAGTTGATCCGCGCCCGCGGCATGGCTGTAGGGCGGCGGATACCAGACGCCGAAGATCAATGCGGCCGAGACCAGGCCGATGACTGCGCTGATCGAGAGATGGATTGCGGCGGCTTTCCAGCGAGACATGCGGCACCCAAGTCATTTGCGGCGCGCGCGAATATACCCAATCGCGCCAGCGGGATGCAGCATTCAGAGATTCCAGCATCCGCAGCAATGCTCTCGGGAGGCGCCTTCGGCGCCCCCACAAAGAAAGGTGTGGCTTGGTGGGAGCTGCGGCAGCGGCGATGCTGCCGGGCAGGCAGCGACTCACTCGATACCGAGCTTCTCCAGCCGATAGCGCAACTGCCGCAGGGTCAGCCCGAGCTGCTTAGCGGCTGCGGTGCGGTTCCAGCGCGTAGCTTCGAGCGCCTTCATGATCGCGGCGCGTTCGGTCTCGGCGACAGCGGCGGCGAGGTCGCTCGGGAAGTCGTCGTCCTCGTCGTCGTCGGCGTCGCGCGCCTGTGGCGGCGTCGCCCGCGTCGTGACCGGGGGCGGCGGCGCGCCGAAATCGGTCGGCGTGTTGGCCCAGATCTCGGCGGCCGCGCTGGCGGTGCGTTCGCGCGGCGCGAGGCGCAGGTCGTCGAGGCCGATGCTGTTGTTCTCGCAGAGCGCGACCGAGCGCTCCAGCACGTTCTCGAGTTCGCGCACGTTGCCGGGGAAGTCGTAGGACAAGAGCGCCTTCAGCGCGTCCGGCTCGATCCGCGCGGGCGGCGTGCCATTGTCCTTGCCGAGGCGCTCGAGCACGCGCGAGGCGAGTTTCGGGATGTCCTCGCGGCGGTCGCGCAGCGGCGGCACGCGCAGCTCGATCACGTTGATGCGGTAGAAGAGGTCCTGGCGGAACGAGCCGAGTTCGACCAGGCGCGCGAGGTTCTTGTGCGTGGCCGAGAGGATGCGCACGTCGACGCCGATCTCGGCGCGCGCACCGATCGGGCGCACCGCCTTTTCCTGGATCACGCGCAGCAGTTTCACCTGCATGTGCATCGGCAGTTCCGCGACCTCGTCGAGGAACAGCGTGCCGCCTTGTGCGGCGTGGAACAGGCCGTCCTTGTCGGCGCCCGCGCCGGTGAAGCTGCCTTTCTTGTGACCGAAGAACTCGCTTTCCATGAGTTCCGACGGGATCGCGCCGCAGTTGACCGGCACGAACGGCGCGCCGGAGCGGGGCCCCAGTTCGTGGATCAGCCGCGCGACCAGCTCCTTGCCGACACCGGACTCGCCGGCGATGTAGACCGGCGCCTGGCTGCGCGCGACTTTGGCAATCGTGGCGCGCAGTTCGTTCATCGGCACCGAATCGCCGATCAGCTTGCCGGCGCTGGTGGTCTGCTCGCTGCGCTTTTCCTCGGACAATTTCAGCGCGGTCTGCACCAGGCGGCGCAGCACGCTGATGTCGACGGGCTTGGAGACGAAGTCGAACGCGCCGGCCTTGAGCGCATCCACCGCCGCATCGACGTTGCCGTAGGCGGTGATCATCGCGACCGGCGTTTCCGGATACTGCGCGGCGATCAGCGCGATGACCTCCTGGCCGGAGCCGTCGGGCAGGCGCATGTCGGTGAAGCACAATGCGTAGCGGCGTCCGGCGAGACGCTCGCGCGCTTCGGCGACGGTGGCTGCCGTCTCGACGAGCAGGTCCATGCGGCCGAGCGTCAGCGTCAGCAGCTCGCGGATGTCGCGCTCATCATCGATGACCAGGGCGTATTGCTTGCTCATTACCGTCGGGGCCGGTGGCCTGCGTGTCGCAGCTTCAAGGGTAGAACGTGATGCGCGTCATGGTAAAGGATTCGGATTGTCGGGTGGCGCGCCACGGCGTCGCGTCGCGGGATGCCGATCAGCCCGGCTGCGCCGCGATCCGCGACGCCAGCAGCGAGCCGGCCGGCGTCAGCGTGATGCGGAAGCAGGCGCCACCGCCGGCGACCGGCACGTATTCGAGCGAGGCCTGGCTCGCCTCGCTCATCTGCTTGGCCAGGTACAGGCCGAGGCCGGTGCCGTATTCATGGGTCGTGTAGAACGGCTCGAAGATCTGCGCGGCGACCTTAGGCGGGATGCCGGGGCCGCGGTCGATGATCTCGATCAGCGGCGGACCCTTTTCCGCGGCGAGCCGCGCGACCACGCTGACGCGCGCCGGCTGGTTCGGCTGGCGGCCGTAGCGGAGCGCGTTCTGCACGAGGTTCCAGACTACCTGCTGCAGGTGCTGCGGGTCGACCATCGCCTCGATCGTCCGGTTCTGCGTGACTGCGCGCAGGTGGTCGCCGCCGAGGTCGTTGGACTGCTTGTAGTCCTCGACGAACGCGAGCACCCAGGCATTGAGGTCGATGCTCTCCGGCCGCGAGCGTTCGCGCCGCGACAGCTGCAGGATGTTCTCGACGACGTCGTTCGCGCGCGTGCAGTGGTTGTTGATGATGTCGACGAGGCGCTTGTCCTCCGCGTTCAGCTTGGACTCGGCGAGCAACTGCGCCGAATAGCGGATCGCCGCGAGCGGGTTGCGGATCTCGTGTGCGATCGACGCCGACAGCCGGCCGAGCGAGGACAGCGTGAGTTCCTCGGCGCGCCGCGACAGCAGCGAAGTGTCGTCAAGGAAGATCAATACGTTGGTGTCGTCGTTCGGCGCGAGGCGCGTGAAGCGCGGAATCACCTCGGGCACGTCGGCCGCGAGCGCGACCGCGGTCTGGTCGGTCTTGCCGGAATGGCGCCAGTGGTAAAGCCGCCGCGACAGCTCCGCCGCGATGGTGCCGAGCTCGCGCTGGCTCGGCGAAGGATTGCCGATCAGGTGCCAGGCCGATTCGTTGATGCGCAGCACGCGGTTCGCCGCGTCGACCAGCAGCACGCCGGTCTTCATGCGCTGGATGATCAGGTCGTTGATCTGTTCGAGATTGAGAAGATCCACGCCGCGCTGCGCGGCGAGATCCTCGGTCGCGCGCATGTGCCCGCCCAGATAGCGCAGCAGCGCGGCGACGACGAAGTAGGCGACCACGATCGCGGCGGTTTCAGCGTTAGGCACTTCCGCCGCGGCATCGGTCAGCCGCGCGTAGGCGTACGGCGCGAGCACGCCGAGCGAGGCGATCCCCGCGAACATGTAGGCGCGGTGCGGCAGAAGCAGCGCGGCGATGCCGACGTTCACCAGCGCCATCATCGGCACAATGCTGTGCCCGGCCAGCGCGACCAGGATCAGCGACGCGGCGAGAATGTCGATGAACAGAGCCGCGCTGATGCCCTCGGTCAGGCGCCTGCGCAGGCGGTCGGTGCCGAGCAGCAGCCCGACCGTGATGATCAGGTACGCGATCGCGGTGATCTGCCCGAGCAGCGGGTGCGCGACCTTGACCCACTCGCCGGCGTACGGGCTGAACGTGAGACCGGCGTAGACCGCGGCCTCGAGGCAGCGGTAGAGATTGAAGAAATAAAGCTCGCGCCGGGTGATGTCTCCCGGTGAGGTGGTGGCGCTGTGCACTCGGGGTTCCGCGGTCACGATGACTCCATGCGCCGGCAGTATAGCGATGATAGGAGGGAGCGGCGGCGGCAAGTGCCAACCGCATCGCGTCTGCCGGCGCTGCCGCGCAGGCGGCGGCACTGTCACGCGGGAGTGGCAGACGGGCGCTCTGCGCCCCTGCTTTTTGATTTCACCCCCACGTTCCCCGAGAATAGGCGCCCCGTTACGCGGCCGGCATCGCGCCGCCGCCCTCTGGACTGCGCTTTTGCGGCGTGCTGCCTGCGCCGCCCCCGCGCGTCCCTTCGTCAAGGTGCCCGCATGAATTTTCACGAATACCAAGCCAAGGAATTGTTCGCCGAGTACGGCATCCCGGTACCGCCGGGCAAGGTCGCATCGTCGCCGGAGCAGGCGGTCGAAGTCGCCAAGGCGCTCGGTGGCGAGCAATGGATGGTCAAGGCGCAGATCCACGCCGGCGGCCGCGGCAAGGCCGGCGGCGTCAAGTTCTGCAAGTCGTTCGATGCGGTCAAGGCGGCCGCGGCCGGCATGCTCGGCACGAAGATGGAAACCTACCAGTCCGGCGGCCGCGCGCTGCCGGTCAATCTGGTGCTGGTCACCGACGCGACCGACATCGCCAAGGAACTGTATCTGTCGATCCTCGTCGACCGCGACAGCAAGGCGGTTTCGTTCATCGCCTCGGCGCAGGGCGGCGTCGACATCGAGCAGGTCGCACGCGAGACGCCTGAGGACATCCATACGATCGAGGTCAACTTCGTCGAGGGTCTGCAGCCGTACCAGTGCCGAAAACTCGCGTTCGACATGGGCCTGACCGCGAAGCAGGCCAGCCAGCTGACCAAGATCATGCTCGGCCTGTACAAGCTGTTCAATGAGCAGGATCTCGCGTTGGTCGAGCTGAACCCGCTCGCGATTCTCGCCGACGGCAATCTCGCGGCGCTCGATGGCAAGGTCAATTCCGACGACAACGCCGAGTTCCGCCATCCGAAGCTCGCCGTGATGCGCGACCTGACCCAGGAAGACGCGGCCGAAGCCGCTGCGGTCCAGCACAACCTCAACTACGTGACGATGGACGGCAACATCGGCTGCATGGTCAACGGCGCCGGCCTCGCAATGGCGACGATGGACGTGATCAAGCTGGCCGGCGGCGAGCCGGCCAACTTCCTCGACGTCGGCGGCGGCGCGACCAAGGAGCGCGTGACGGAAGCCTTCAAGCTGATTCTTTCGTCCGACAAGGTGCAGGCGATCCTGGTCAACATCTTCGGCGGCATCGTGCGCTGCGACCTGATCGCCGAGGGCATCATCGCCGCGGTGAAGGAAGTCGGCCTGAAGATTCCGGTGATCGTGCGCCTGCAGGGCACCAACGTGGAGAAGGGCCGCGAGCTGCTCGCCAATTCCGGCCTCGCGATCACCCCGGCCGACGACCTCAACGACGCAGCGCAGAAAGCGGTCGCGTCGGTCAAGGCCAAAGCCTGACGAACTCCCACCGTTCGTGCTGAGGTATCGAAGCACGAACGGCGCGACGTCCGTTCACCCTTCGATACCTCAGGGCGAACGGATTGGAAATTGACGGCCTTGCGCCAACGGCGAAAGGCAAAGTTATCGAAGGACCCATCCATGAGCGTTTTGGTCAACAAGAACACCAAGGTCATCACCCAGGGCTTCACCGGCCAGCAGGGTACGTTCCACTCCGAACAGGCGGTCGACTACGGCACCAAGCTGGTCGGCGGCGTGACCCCGGGCAAGGGCGGCAGCACGCATATCGGCCTGCCGGTCTACAACACCGTGCTCGACGCGGTGAACGACACCGGCGCCGACGCGTCGATGATCTTCGTGCCGCCGCCGTACGCGGCCGACGCGATCCTTGAGGCGGCCGACGCGGGCGTGAAGGTCATCGTGACCATCACCGAAGGCATTCCGGTGCTCGACATGCTGCGCGTCAAGAACGTGCTCCGGCAGTACCCGGACACCGTGCTGATCGGGCCGAACTGCCCGGGCATCATCACGCCGGGCGAATGCAAGATCGGCATCATGCCGGGTCACATCCACAAGCCGGGCAAGGTCGGTATCGTGTCGCGCTCGGGCACGCTGACATACGAGGCGGTGTTCCAGACCACCAACGTCGGCCTCGGCCAGTCGACCTGCATCGGCATCGGCGGCGACCCGATCAATGGCCTGAACTTCATCGACTGCCTGAAGCTGTTCCAGGACGATCCGCAGACCGAGGGCATCATCATGGTCGGCGAGATCGGCGGCAGCGCCGAGGAAGAAGCGGCCGAGTTCATCGAGGAATTCGTGACCAAGCCGGTCGTCGCGTTCATCGCCGGCGCCAGCGCGCCCGCGGGAAAGCGCATGGGCCACGCCGGGGCGATCATCTCCGGCGGAAAGGGCACCGCCGCCGCGAAGTTCGCCGCACTGGAAAAGGCCGGTGTGACCACCGTGAAGTCGCCTGCCGATCTCGGCAAGACGCTCGCGGCGAAGATGAAGTAGGTCTCGCACTCTACGTTGTCGATGAAAAAAGCCGCGGCCCCGTGCCGCGGCTTTTTTCATGCGCGCAAGGCGCTCGCGGCCGCCTCGCGCAGCGTCTGGCTGATCTGCTGCAGGGTGCTTGAGCGCACTGCCGCGTGCTGCCAATACAGCGGCACGTCGAGCCAACGTTTCGGATCGAGAATCACGATCGTCTTCGACTGCAGTGCCGGTGCGATCAGCGACTCCGGTGCGAGGCACCAGCCGAGGCCGCGCGCAGCGGCCTCGACGAAACCGGAGGACGTGGGCAGATAATGCACGGGCGGCGCGAGTCGAGCGCGCGTGATGCGGCGCACGAAGCGCCATTGCAGCGCGTCCTTGCGGTTGAACACGATCATCGGCGCGCGCGCAAACGCGGCGGCCTCGACGCCTGCTGCGAAGTAGCGCGCGGCGAACTCAGGAGAGGCGATCGCGCGGTAGCGCATCGTGCCGAGCGCGTGCACGTTGCAGCCCTGCAGCGGCGTCGCTTCGGCAGTGACCGCGCCGAGCACGGAGCCGTCGCGCAGCAGGTCGAGCGTATGGTCCTGGTCGTCCACGCGCACATCGAACAGGTAGCCGTACTGCCGATGCAGCTGCGACAGCGCGACGACGAACCACGTCTCGAGCGAGTCGTCGTTGACCGCGATCGCGATCGAGCGCGCGGATGCCGCTGCGCTTTCCTCCGGCAGGAAATCGGCCAGTGCCTCGGCCTCGAGCGCCTGCATCGGCCGCACGCGGCGCAGCAGTTGCTCGCCGGCCGGCGTCGGCCGGCACGGCGCCTGGCGCACGACGAGCACCTGGCCGAGGCGATCTTCGAGCGCCTTGATCCGCTGCGACACAGCCGATGGCGTGACCGAGAGGCGGCGTGCAGCCACATCGAAGCTGCCTTCCTCGAGCACGGCGGCGAACGCGGCGAGTTGTGGATGGATGAGGTCCACGGGCGACGGCTTCACATTAGATTTGCTTCATAGTCTATAGAAAAAGTAGCTCGCCTTAAGCATGGCGGCGCGGCAGGCTGGGCATTCCGTCGTTTTGGATTTCGCCATGTTCCTCGCTGCAGCATCCGCCGGCTTTGCTGCCGGCGCCGGCCTCATCATCGCCATCGGCGCGCAGAATGCCTTCGTTCTGCGTCAGGGCCTGCTGCGCCAGCATGTCGGCCTCGTCGTTGCGATCTGCATGCTCGGCGACATCGCGCTGATTGTCTGCGGCGTCGCCGGCATCGGTGTATTGGTGCGCGAATGGCCCGCGCTGTTGCAGCTGCTGCGCTTCGGTGGCGCGGCCTTCCTCGGCGCCTATGGCCTGATGGCGGCGCAGCGAGCATGGCGCGGCTCCGGCGCATTGACGCCGACGGCCGGAGATGAGGCGAATTGGCGTCGTGCGCTGCCCGCCTGCCTTGCGTTCACCTTCCTCAATCCGCACGTCTATCTCGACACGATGGTGCTGCTCGGCAGCCTGTCCACGCGCTATTCGGGCATGGCACGTTGGGCATTTGCCGTGGGTGCCTGCTGCGCCAGCGTGCTGTGGTTCTCGACGCTCGGCTACGGCGCGCGCCTGCTGCTGCCGGTATTCCGCAATCCGCGCGCGTGGCGCGTGCTCGATGCGCTGATGGTGGCATTCATGATGGCGTTGTGCCTGCTGTTGCTGCTGCGGCCGCTCTGAACGCGCGGCGTTGGGCACTGGCCGTCGGGCGGCGTGGGCGCCGTAGCGGCGGCAAACGCACCGGGCGCGGCTATCATGCCGGTCCCTTCCTCGTGTTGCGTGTCCATGAGTTCAGTCCGCATTGCCCTCGCCCAGTTCGATTTCCCCGTCGGCGCCGTCGCGCGCAACGAGGCACGCATCGCCGCGCTGATCGCGGAGGCGCGCGATGTGCATCGCGCCGACGTCGTGCTGTTCCCGGAGCTCGCGCTCAGCGGTTATCCGCCGGAAGACCTGTTGCTGCGGCCCGGCTTTCTCGCCGAATGTGCAGCGGCGATCCGGCGCATCGCCGCTGGCGTGCACGGCATCGTCGCCGTGGTCGGTTGGCCCGAGGCGGCCGGCGCGGTCGTCTACAACGCGGCCAGTGTTTTGCGCGATGGCGGCATACGGACGACCTACCGCAAACGCGAGCTGCCGAACTACGCGGTGTTCGACGAGCGCCGCTATTTCGAGGTCGATCCAGACGGTGGCTCCTGCGTGTTTGAAGTGGCAGGCGTGCGCGTCGGCGTGGTCATCTGCGAGGATGTCTGGTTTGCCGAACCGGTCGCCGCTACCGCACATGCCGGCGCCGAGCTGCTGCTGGTGCCGAACGCCTCGCCGTTCGAGCGCGACAAGCACGCGCAGCGCGATGCATTGCTCGCGTCGCGCGTCGCCGAAACCGGTCTCGCGGTCGCCTACCTCAATCTCGTCGGCGGTCAGGACGCGCTGGTGTTCGACGGCGCCTCGGTGCTCGCCGACGGCGACGGCACGATTCATCCGGCCGCGCGCGCGTTCGAGGAGCACTGGCTGGTCGCCGACTACGAAGCGGCCACGCGCAAGTTCGTGCCGGTCGCATGGCCGGTCGAGGGCGACGAAAGTCGCGATGCACTGGCTTGGCGCGCCATCGTGCGCGGCACGCGCGACTACTGCGCGAAGAACGGATTCGGCAAGGCCTGGATCGGCCTCTCCGGCGGCATCGACTCGGCGCTCGTGTTGAGCATCGCCGTCGACGCGCTCGGCGCGGACAACGTGACCGGCGTGCGCCTGCCGTCGCGCTATACGTCCGGTCTCAGCAACGATCTCGCCGACGAACAGGCCCGTGCGCTCGGTGTGAAGATACTGACCATTCCGATCGAGGCGCCGTTCAAGGGCTTCAGGGAGGCGCTCGCGCCGGAGTTCGCGGGCCATGCCGCGGACGCGGCCGAGGAGAATATGCAATCGCGCTGTCGAGGCGCGATCCTGATGGCGCTGGCCAACAAGTTCGGCGGCCTCGTGCTGACGACCGGCAACAAGAGCGAGTACGCCGTCGGCTACGCGACGATCTACGGCGATATGTGCGGCGGCTACGCGCCGATCAAGGACCTGTACAAGACCGAGGTCTATGCGTTGGCGAACTGGCGCAACTCGATCGGCGGTGCGCCGGTGATTCCGCCTGCGGTGATCGAGCGCGCGCCGTCGGCGGAATTGCGCGACAACCAGACCGACCAGGATTCATTGCCGCCGTACGACGTTCTCGATGCCATCCTGTTCCGCCACGTCGATAAAGAGCAGTCGCGCGATGAGATCGTGCGAGCGGGTTTTGCCGGCGAGGTTGTCGATCACGTACTGCGGCTGGTACGCATCAGCGAATGGAAGCGCCAGCAGGCCGCGCCGGGCCCGAAGGTCTCGCGGCGCGCGTTCGGGCGTGAAAGGCGCTATCCGATTACGTCGGGGTGGCGCTGAGGCTGCGAAGTGATCGGAGATCGCTCGGCTTCGCCTCGCGAGCCATTGCTAGGCTCGCGCGTCCTGCGCTTGCCAAGCAACCCGGCCCTCGGCTCCTGCCTCGGGCGTTCGCCGGCGCATGCGATGCCTGAGGGCATCGCATAGGCGCGCAGGCTCACCCCCGGTTTTGCAGGGGGATCAGCTTCCACCAGTTCGAACGGTACTTCGGCCAGTCACCGTGCAGGGATGGGTGATCGGGGTAGTTGAGCTTCAGCACGCGCTCGGCATCGTCGGCGAGCTTGTCCTGGCCGAGCTTCTTGTAGCTGGCGACCATGATCGCCAGCGCGTCGCCGGCCTGCGGTGTCTGCGGGTAGGCCTCGATGATCGACTTCGCGCGGTTCGATGCGGCGACGTAGGCATTGCGCTTCAGGTAGAACAGCGCGATGTTGAGATCGGCCTGCGCCATCATGTTGCGCAGGTAGATCATGCGCTGGCGGCCGTCGGCCGCGTATGCACTCTGCGGATAGCGGCTGACCAGCGCGCCGAAGTCGTCGAACGACTGGCGCAGGTTGGCCTGGTCGCGCTGGGTCATGTCCAGTCCGACGTACTGCTCGAGGAAGCCGCCGGCGCGATCGAAGTTGATCAGGCCGCGCAGGTAGTACGCGTAATCGACGTGGCGATGCGTCGGATAGGTCTTGATGAAGCGGTTGATCGTCGAATAGGCGTCATCCGGCTTGTCGTCCTTGTACTGGGCGTAGGCCAGGTTGAGCTGCGACTGCTCGGTGTACGGACCGAACGGAAAGCGCGCGATCAGGCGAGTGAACGTGCGCGAGGCGAGGTCGTTGTTGCCGCCGTCGAGTGCCGCGACGCCGTTCTGGTACAGCTGCTCGACCGGCAGCGTATCCATCGGATCGCCCTTCTTGCCGCGATGGAAAAGGGAGCAGCCGGCCAGCGCGACGACGAGCACGAGCAGGAGGGTGCGCAAGGCTACGTTGCGTACGAGAAACGGGAAAGCTGGGGAAACTCGCATGCGGGGGGCAGGCTCTGCGATGATGGATGGGATGGATGGAAAGCCGGAGACTTGCGCTGCACCGGGCCGGCCCGGTTGCGTGAGCTGGTCTGGCGCGACCGTCCGATCGGGGAGCCGGCGCATCGTTGCGCCGCACCCTGACCACTGATCATAACCCGAACGTTGCCCGCGCTGGAAACGCAGCCGTGCACAGGATTTGAGCATGACCGAACCGGAATCCCGCCTGAATGCCACTGTGCCCGTCGAGCTGGCCGGGCGTCGCTTCGACCAGGCCTTGGCCGAGCTGTTTCCGGACTATTCACGGTCGCGGCTGACTGCGTGGATCAAGGACGGCGCGGCCCTGCTCGATGGCGAGAGCGTCGCGCCGCGCCGCATCGTGCACGGCGGCGAGGCGGTTGCGCTCAGCGTGCGCATGGAACGCGAGATCGGCGCCGAGCCGGAGGCGATCGCGCTCGACATCGTGCACGAGGACGCCGACGTGATCGTGGTCAACAAGCCGCCTGGCTTGGTCGTGCATCCAGGCGCCGGCAATCCGGCCGGCACCCTGCAGAACGCACTCCTGCATCACGATCCGAAACTCGCCGAAATCCCGCGCGGCGGCATCGTGCACCGGCTCGACAAGGACACCTCGGGCCTGATGGTGATTGCACGCAGCATGCGCGCGCATACCTCGCTGGTCGAGCAGCTGTCCGCGCGCGACGTGCATCGCCAATACGCGGCGATCGTGTATGGCGCGATGGTCGCCGGCGGCCGCGTCGATGCGCCACTCGGCCGCCATCCTCACGACCGCCTCAAGCAGGCCGTGCGCGAGGACGGCCGCGAGGCGGTCACGCACTACCGCGTGCGCGAGCGCTTCCGCACGATGACCCTGGTCGAGTGCCGGCTCGAGACCGGAAGGACGCATCAGATCCGCGTGCACATGGCGCATGTGCGCCATCCGCTGGTCGGTGATTCGCAGTACGGCGGCCTGTTGAAACTGCCCAAGGGCGCGGGCCCCGAACTCGTTGCCGCGCTGCGCGGCTTCCGCCGCCAGGCGCTGCATGCGGAGCGGCTCGAATTCCTGCACCCGGCGAGCGGCGAGACGGTCGCGTTCGAGGCTGCGCTGCCGCCGGACATGCAGGCGTTGCTTGCGGCGCTGCGTGTCGACACGCGCGAGCATGCGGCGTGAGTCTTGATTCATTCCCGTGGGAGCGTCGGCAGCCGCGATGCTCTGGAGGAAATATCGCGGACGCCGCCATGGGTGGCTGCGGGTGACATTGGATGATCGCCTCCATCCGGACTGGCCGGCGCCACCGACGATCCGTGCGGTGGTGACCACGCGGTGCATGGCCGGGCATTCGCTGCCGCCGTTCGATGCCTGCAACCTCGGCTCGCGTTGCGGTGATGCGCCAGCCGCCGTCGCTGCGAACCGTGCGGATCTGGTGCAGACGCTCGGTCTGCCGGCATCGCCGCGCTGGCTGCGCCAGGTGCACGGCACCCGCGTTTTCGATGCCGACGCGCGGAGTGCGGATGACGACGAGCCCGCAGCCGATGCCGCGGTCACGCGCGCCAGCGGCACCGTGCTTGCGATCCTGACCGCCGACTGCCTGCCGGTGCTGCTCTGCACGGACGACGGCTCCGCGATCGCTGCTGCGCATGCGGGATGGCGCGGCCTGGCCGCCGGCGTGATCGAGGCGACGATCGCGCGGCTCGGTGTTCCTGCTTCTCGCCTGCTGGCGTGGCTCGGACCTGCCATCGGTGCAGACTCCTATGAAGTCGGCGACGAAGTGCGCGCCGCGTTTGTCGACCGCAGTGCGCACGCTGCGGCCGCATTCGTGCCGACCCGCGGCGGCCACTGGCAGTGCGATCTGTACGCGCTGGCGCGGCTGCGGCTCGCTGCGGCCGGCATCGCGCGGGTCCACGGCGGCGGCTTCGACACGTTCACCGACACGCGTTTCTATTCCTACCGGCGCAACCGCGAAACCGGGCGCTTCGCCAGCCTGATCTGGCGCGCAAGGGAGAGCTGAAACGCTGCTTTCATGCGAATCCACGTAAAAAACGGCCCCGGGTCCCGCCGGGGCCGCAAACATGACGTTGGAATCGCTGGCCTGTACGGCCCTCTCGATCAGAACTTCTGCGAGTACTTGACGTACCAGAGCCGGCCGATGTCGTACGACGGGTGGTAGGAGTACTGGCTGAGATTGCCATTGGCGCCGTACACCATCGGACCGACGCGGTCGAACACATTGTTCGCGCCGACGGCGACCACACCCTTCCACGGCAGGTTGTAGTGGACCTGGAGGTCGTTGAAGGAGACCGAACCGATGCGCGTCGCCGGCTGTTTTCCGGTGCCTGGCGAGACGTAGTTCGGCATGCTGCACTCGGGGCCGCCGCTCTGGTCGAAGCGGCAGGCATCCTTGAACGAGGAGTAGTAGCGCAGGCCCCAGGTCGCGCCCCAGTCGCCGTACGTCCAGTCGACGCCGGTGTTGGCGCGGATGCGCCAGACCGGGTACCAGCCATTGTCCTGGATCACCTTGGCGGACGGGTTGGTCTGGTGGCTGAAGCTGGAGATGTAGTTGGCGTCCATCGACAGCTTGAACAGGCCGAACACTGTTTCCGGCAGGCGGTAGTTCATCGCCAGGTCGTAGCCATCCGTCTCTTCCCAGCCGGTGTTGCCGAGCGAGCGGTTCAGGTTGATGACCTGGCCGGTGGTCGGGTTGCGCTGGAAGCGAGAGCACGCGGATGCATCGCCGCCCTGGTAGCAGTCCTTCAGAATCGTGTTGGCACTGACGCCGCTGACCAGGTTCTGGATGCGGATGCGGTACCAGTCGAGGCTGATGTCGAAGCCAGGCAGGTAGCTTGGGCTGTAGACCAAGCCCAGCGTCTTGCTGGTCGAGGTTTCCGGCTTGAGGTTCCGGTTCGAGCCGGACAGGAACGCCGTCGTCGACTGCGCGCCGCCGCCACTCTTGATCGGGTTGCCGGCGGCATCGGTCTGGCGGAAGGTGGAGGCGAGACCGGCTCGTCCGCACGCCGCCGCGGTCGCGGCATCGGTCGCGGCGAGGCCGTACTTGGCATCGCAGGGGTCGAGGTACTGGTCGAAGGTCTGCGAGGTGCCGCCGAACAGGTCGTTGATCGTCGGCGCGCGGAAGCCTTCGCTGTAGCTGCCGCGGGCGAGCAGGTCCTCGATCGGACGCCAGGTCAGGCCGAACTTGCCGTTGGTGGTGGTGCCGAAGTTGCCGTAGTCGGAGTGGCGGCCGGCGACGCTGAGGTCCAGGCTCTTCGCGAATGGCAGGTCCTTCAGCACCGGCACCGACAATTCGACGTAGAACTCGTCGACCGAGTACTTGCCGTTGGTCGGCTGGGCGGCGTTGTTGGTGGTGTTGCCGGTGGAGGACAGCGCATCGGGACGGAAATAGCCCGATTCATGGCGCGACTCGTAGCCGGCCGCGAACGCGAGCGCGCCGGCGGGCAGTTCGAACAGGTCGCCGGTGATGTTGGCGCTGTAATCCTTGGTCGTCGCGCTGTAGGTGTCCTGGATGTCGGCGAGGACGTAGTTCAGCGCGTCCGCGCCGTACTGGCCCTGGCCGGCGAGCACGTTCCACGGCACGCAGCCGGCGATCACCGCTCCCGGCTTGCCGCACTTGACCTTGCCGTCTGTGTCGAGGAACGGGCCGAGTGCTTGCTTGACGTTGATCAAGTTGAGGTTGCCGGTCAGGTGCTTGACGCCGTCGATCTTGTTGTAGAGGTAATTGACGTCCCAGTTGTAGGTATGGCCGATCAGCTCGAAATAGCCCTCGAGTCCGGTGGCGAAGTGGTACGTCTTCAGATTGTTGTCGGTGACGCGCGGTACATCGGTGATGCGGCGCGTGAACTGCAGGCTCTGCGGCGTCGCGTAGCCGTGCTGGCTGCCGAGCGGGTTGTAGTAGCTGTCCTTGTCGATGACGATGCCGAACGAGTTGCCCTGCAGCGGGTAACCGGCGACCTGCGTGTTCGACACGCGCTCGTCATACAGCGCGTCGGCGCGGAATGCGAGGCCGGGCAGGAAATCGTAGCGGCCCTTGGCGAAGATCGCCTTGCGCTCGGAACCGATCGCCAGCATCTGCTGCACGTTGGTGTTGTAGTAGTCGCCCTCGCTGAGCGGGTGATAGTTGGCGAAGTTGGTCGGATCGGCGCCCGGATTGAGCTTCCACTGGCGTCCGCTCGAGCCGCCGCCGCCGGTCGGGCCGTTGACGAGCACGCCGCCGGGGCCGACCGGGCTGGTTCCGACGTTCATATGGTTGGGGCCGAACGGGTACTTGCTGAAGTCGCGATCGCGCGCCCACACCGGATCGACCTTCTGGTAGGAGGCGTCGAACACCAGCATCGACTTCTCGGTGGTGTTGCCCAGCGTCAGGTCGTAGCTCTGGGTGGTGCCGTCACCCTGGTCGTACTGGCCCACGTAGCCGCTGGCCTGCAAGCCGTCGAACTGCTTGCGGGTGACGATGTTGACCACGCCTGCGATCGCGTCGGAGCCATACAGCGCCGAGGCGCCATCCTTCAGCACTTCCACGCGCTCGATGATCGAGACCGGAATGGTGGCGAGGTCGGTGCGGCCATTGACGTCGGTGCCCCAGCGCCGGCCATCGACCAGCACCAGCGTGCGCACCACGCCGAGATTGCGCATGTCCACGAACGAGCCGCCGCCGTAGGTGTTGGAGACCAGCACGGTCGAACGGTTGACGCTGGCGGTGCCGGCGGAGCTCAGGTGGTTGATGATGTCCTCGACGGTCGCGAAGCCTTGCTTCTCGATCTGGGCGCGGTCGATGGTGAACACCGGCTGCGACGTCTCGAGTTCCGTGCGCTTGATGCGGCTGCCGACGACGGTGATGCTCTCGAGCTTTTATGCCTCGCTGGATTCCGACGGCGTTTCGGCGGCGAACGCCGGCATGGCAGGGCCGACGGCGCAGGCGCAAGCGATGGCCAGCGCGGTACGGCGCAACAGGCGCCGGTCAATCGTGTCGAAGTGAGAACCCATGGTCTGCTTTCCCCAGATGATGGAGCGCCCGCTGCGTCCGGACGCTGGATGAAATCGGGCTGTGGCGACCGCCGCAGCCGGTCACCGGGGAGGCAATGGATTGGGTGGTCGCGATGTGCGACCGAGTCGGTCGTCAAGTTCCCCAAGACGGAAGCGACGCGGGTGACAGCCAGTGAAAGTCACCGGCGAACAGGCAAGCCCTGAAACCCCATGTCCCGAAGATCGGTGTTTCACCGACCGCAATCGTTTCATTACATCCCCGTTGCAACCCTATCCGGGCGGCCACCGAGGGTCAACCTCCCCGACACTTCCATGCCAGGCATGAAACAGGCGGGCGCGGCGCGCCGGACAAGGTCCGTCCCCCGCAATGCAGCCGCGAACGCGCGCTTTGCTTGAATCGCCGGTCGAGAGCCGCATTTTCCGCGCATCCTAACGTGCCTCAGGGGACCGAACGCCATGCGCATGGACAAACTGACTTCGCGCTTCCAACAGGCGCTCGCCGACGCGCAATCGCTCGCGATCGGCCGCGACAACAACATGATGGAGCCGGCGCACCTGATGGCCGCGCTGCTCGACCAGCAGGGCGGTTCGACCGTGCCGCTGCTGGCGCAGGCCGGGGTCAACGTGCCGGCGTTGCGCACGCGCGTCGGGCAGATCCTCGACCGTCTGCCCAAGGTGGCCGGACAGGAAGGCAACATCAACGTCTCCAATGACCTCAGTCGCCTGCTCAATGTCGCCGACAAGCTCGCCCAGCAGCGCGGGGACCAGTTCATCGCTTCGGAGCTGTTCGCGCTCGCCGCGCTCGACGACAAGGGCGAGGTCGGCGGCGCCTTGAAGGCGGCCGGTGCGACGAAGGCGAACATCGCGGCGGCGATCGAGAAGATGCGCGGCGGCGAGAAGGTGCAATCGGAGAGTGCCGAAGAGCAGCGCCAGGCACTGGAGAAATACACGATCGACCTGACCGCGCGTTCGGAGAAGGGCAAGCTGGATCCGGTGATCGGCCGCGATGAAGAGATCCGGCGCGTGATCCAGGTGCTGCAACGGCGCACCAAGAACAACCCGGTGCTGATCGGCGAGCCCGGCGTCGGCAAGACCGCGATCGTCGAGGGGCTGGCCCAGCGCATCATCAACGACGAGGTGCCCGAGGGCCTGCGCGGCAAGCGCGTGCTGTCGCTGGACATGGGCGCATTGATCGCCGGCGCGAAGTTCCGCGGCGAATTCGAGGAGCGCCTCAAGGGCGTGCTCAACGACCTCGCCAAGCAGGAAGGCCAGATCATCCTGTTCATTGACGAGCTGCACACGATGGTCGGCGCAGGAAAAGCGGAAGGTGCGATGGACGCCGGCAACATGCTGAAGCCCGCGCTCGCACGCGGCGAGCTGCATTGCATCGGCGCGACCACGCTCGACGAGTACCGCAAGTACATCGAGAAGGACGCGGCGCTCGAGCGCCGCTTCCAGAAGGTGCTCGTCGGCGAGCCGAGCGTCGAGGACACGATCGCGATCCTGCGCGGGCTCAAGGAGAAGTACGCGGTGCACCACGGTGTCGAGATCACCGATCCGGCGATCGTCGCGGCGGCGACCCTGTCGAATCGCTATATCCCGGATCGGCAATTGCCGGACAAGGCGATCGATCTGATGGACGAGGCCGCCTCGCGCATCCGCATGGAGATTGACTCCAAGCCCGAGGAATTGGATCGCAAGGAGCGTCGCCTGATCCAGCTCAAGATCCAGCGCGAGGCGCTGAAGAAGGAGAAGGACAAGGAATCGAAGCAGCGCCTGGCCGACCTCGAAAAGGAAATCGGCGTGCTCGAGCGCGACTATTCGGATCTGGAGGAAGTCTGGAAATCCGAGAAGGCGACCCTGCAGGGCGCGACGAAGATCAAGGAGCAGATCGAGGCGGCGCGTCTCGATCTCGAAGCCGCGCAGCGTCGCCAGGACTACGCGAAGATGAGCGAGATCCAGTACGGGAAAATCCCGGAGCTGGAGAAGCAGCTGAAAGCGGCTCAGGAAGCCGAGAAGAAAGGCTTCACCTTGCTGCAGGACAAGGTCACCGCCGAGGAGATCGCCGAAGTCGTCGCGCGCTGGACCGGCATTCCGGTCAGCAAGATGCTCGAGGGCGAGCGCGAGAAGTTGCTCAGGATGGAAGATGAGCTGCACAAGCGCGTGGTCGGCCAGGACGAGGCAGTGCGCGCGGTCAGCGACGCGATCCGGCGCGCGCGCGCCGGCCTGTCCGATCCGAACCGGCCGAACGGCTCGTTCCTGTTCCTCGGCCCCACCGGCGTCGGCAAGACCGAGCTGTGCAAGGCGCTGGCCGGTTTCCTGTTCGACTCGACCGATGCGATGGTGCGCATCGACATGAGCGAGTTCATGGAGAAGCACTCGGTCAGCCGTTTGATCGGCGCGCCGCCGGGCTATGTCGGCTACGAGGAAGGTGGCTACCTGACCGAAGCGGTGCGGCGCAGGCCGTACAGCGTGATCCTGCTCGACGAGGTCGAGAAGGCGCATCACGATGTGTTCAACATCCTGCTGCAGGTGCTCGACGATGGCCGCCTGACCGATGGTCAGGGCCGCACGGTCGATTTCCGCAACACGGTGATCGTGATGACCTCGAACCTCGGTTCGCAATACATCCAAGACATGTCCGATCAAAGCGGCGGCGACAGCGAGGAGCAGTACACGCAGATGAAGGCGTCGGTGATGGGCGTCGTGCAGGCGCACTTCCGGCCCGAGTTCATCAACCGCCTCGACGAGATCGTCGTGTTCCGGGCGCTCGACAAGACGCAGATCCGCGCGATCGCGCGCATCCAGATCGCTTACCTGGAGAAACGCCTCGCCGAGCGCCAGCTGAAACTGGAACTCTCGGACAAGGCGCTCGACCTGCTCGGCAACATCGGTTTCGATCCGGTCTACGGTGCGCGGCCGCTGAAGCGCGCGATCCAGCAGCAGCTCGAGAATCCGCTCGCGAGGGAGATCCTCGAGGGCCGCTTCCAGCCGGGCGACACGGTGGCGGTCGACGCGGTGGGCGGCAAGCTTGCGTTCCAGAAGGCTTGAGACGGTTGGCTCTTGGTAGGAGCGGCTTCAGCCGCGATGCTTTCCCGCCACGAATTGCACTCACCAAAGCATCGCGGCTGAAGCCGCTCCTACCATAGCAACTGTGCGTTGCGCGCCGGGATTGCGCGCCAGTCGGCAAAGTACGAATCTGTCAGCAAGTGAGCGTGGAGGACAGCACAGTGGCCATCGAAACCGTCAAAGGCAAGGCCGTTACGATCCATTTCGACGGCCAGCGCTGCGTGCACTCGCGCAACTGCGTGCTCGATCATCCCGACGTATTCGTACCGAACGTCGAGGGTGAGTGGATCCATCCGGACGCCGCGAGCGCCGACGAGGTCATGCGCATCGCGAAGAACTGCCCGTCCGGCGCGATCCAGTGCGAGCGCCACGATGGCGGTGCGCAGGAAGCGCCGCCGGTCGTCAACACGGTGCGCGTGCGCGAGAACGGCCCGCTCGCGTTCAACGCACCGCTCTCGATCCGAGGCAAGGCCGATGGCCTGCGCGCGACCTTGTGTCGCTGCGGCGCCTCGAAGAACAAGCCGTGGTGTGACGGCAGTCACGCCGAGATTGGATTCACGGCGACCGGCGAGCCGGCGATTGCCCAATCGCAGCCGCTCGCGGCGCGCGACGGTGCGCTGCTGATCGAGCCACAGCACAACGGCCCGCTCAAGGTCATCGGCAATCTCGAAATCGTCAGCGGTACCGGTCACACCATCAATCGCGTCACGAAGACCTGGTTGTGCCGCTGCGGCCACTCGAAGAACAAGCCGTATTGCGACGGCAGCCACAGCACAGTCGGTTTCGAGGCGGCCTGAGGTCCGCTACGCAGCGTTCAGTCGATCGAGAACGACTGCAACTCGACCGGTACCGTGCCGCTCGGGCCGAAGAATGCGTGGTCCGCGTGCGAGGTCAAGTTGGCGAGGCCCTTGAAATTGTACTGGTAGATCCGGAACCACACGCTCTGCGCGCCCGCCGGGGCGACGACCGAGCCTTGGCCGTAGCGCGCCCATGTGCTGCTGATCGCCGGTTGCAGGACATTCTGGCTGATGTACGCAGTCGCGCAGGCGGCGTCGGTATACCAGTGCAAGTCGACGCCGGTGCCGTCGCCGGACTGGCCGGGCGCGGTCGGTCCCTCGATCAGGTTGGCGCCGAAGTCGTAACTCTGGCCGGCGGTTACCGGCACGCACTGACTCACTTGGACCGTGCAGCAGGCGACGCCCGACAACAGGACCGAACCCGCTGCCGGCGATCCGGCCGTGCCGTCGAACGTGGTTGTTCCCTGCGATGCGTTGGTCGTGCCCCATCCGCCGAGATCAGTGTTGAAATCCGGATTGACGAGCAGGTTCGCTGCGCCGACACCGGCCGCGCCTGTAGACATGGCCAGAGCGAGTGCGACAAGCCATATGCGTTTCATTGGATCCCCTGATGCCAAAGTGGAAAAGTTCACACCGCTTTGGACCATAGCACAGGAGCGACCGCCGTTTCGAGCGGTTCCGGGCTTGAAATTACCGCCGCCGCGCCACACTGTGTGCGGCCCGCTGAGGAATCACGTGACGTTGGCCGCCCAGGAGTTTCACGATGCCGATTTATGAATTCGAATGCACAGCCTGCGCCGCCGTGTTCGATCGACTGCAGAAATTGTCGGATCCCGATCCAGCGGACTGCCCCGAGTGCGGACAGTCACGCGTGAAGCGGCGCCTGAGCGCGCCGGCGTTCCGGCTCGCCGGTAGCGGCTGGTACGAGACCGACTTCAAGAAGGACGGCGACACCAAGCGCAATCTTGCCGGCAAGGACGACTCGCCGAAGGCGGACGCGAAGCCGGATGGCAAGAGCGAATCCAAGGCCAAGGCCGACAGCGCCCCCGCGGCGGCGCCGGCTGCCAAATCGGGTACCGAGAGCGCCGCGGGTACCTGATGCGGCGCCTACTTCGCGATCCGTTCATGCGCTTCGTCTAGACTGGCGCGGCGTCATTCGTCCACAACAACTGGGGAGTACGGCCATGCTCAAGCCTGTTTGCGGGGTTGCAACCTTGGTGTTGTCCTTCTGCGCGGCCGTGGCCTCGGCCCAGGCGCCGGTCCAGCTGGCCACGGCGATCGATGCCGCGGCGGCCGCGCAATATGGCGGCGACTGGCAGCCGGGTCCGGGCTGGGATCGCGACATCGACGTACGCTGCGGCAGCAGGGGTTATGCCTACAACATGTGCCAGGTCGATACCGGCCAGGGCAGTCGCGTCGCGATCGTGCGCCAGATCTCCAATACGCGCTGCGTCGAAGGCCGCAACTGGGGCTGGAACCGTGCCGGCATCTGGGTCGACCAGGGTTGCGAAGGCGTGTTCCGCGTACAGCGGCGCTGGGCGACGGGTCCGGGCCCAGGTCCGGGACCCGGCTGGCAGCCAGGTGCAGGCTGGGACCAGGACATCACGGTGAGCTGCGGCAGCCCGCAATACAAGTACGCGATGTGCCAGGTCGACACCGGCCGCGGCAGCCGCGTCTACCTGCAGCGGCAGACCTCGGACACGCGCTGCGTCGAAGGTCGCAATTGGGGCTGGAATCGTGCCGGCATCTGGGTCGACCAGGGCTGCGGCGGGATCTTCATCGTGGAGCGCCGCTGGCGCTGACCGCGCGATTGTCCATGCCGTCAAGGACGCCCGCCCTTCGGCGGGCGTCTTTTTTCGGGCCCGCTACCGATGAGTTCTCGGCTTGGCGCGCGCCGACATTGCAGTGCAGCAACTTCCTCCGTAGGATTTCGCGCCTTCCTGCGCCGCACGGCGCGATGCGAACGAATCCATGCGCACACATTATTGCGGTCTCGTCGACGAGACCTTGATCGACCACCCGGTCGCCCTCTGCGGCTGGGTCGACACGCGCCGTGACCATGGCGGCGTGATCTTCATCGACCTGCGCGACCACGAAGGCGTCGTGCAGGTCGTCGTCGATCCGGACAATGCAGCTGCGTTCAAGACCGCGAGCGCGGTCGGCTACGAATACTGCCTGCGTGTCACCGGCACCGTGCGCCGTCGCGTCAGCGCCAACGAGCGCGTGAAGACCGGCCATGTCGAGGTGCTCGCCGAGCGCATCGAGGTGCTGAACGCCGCGCGCGACCTGCCGTTCGTGCTGCATGAGACGACGAACGAGGATCTCAAGCTCAAGTACCGCTATCTCGACCTGCGCCGGCCGGACATGCAGCGTGCGATGCGCATGCGCACCAGGCTCGTGTCCGCGCTGCGCCGCCATCTCGACGCACGCGGCTTCCAGGACATCGAGACACCGATCCTGACCAAGGCCACGCCGGAAGGCGCGCGCGACTACCTCGTGCCAAGCCGCGTGCACGCGGGCGAGTTCTACGCGCTGCCGCAGTCGCCGCAGCTGTTCAAGCAGTTGCTGATGATGGCCGGCTTCGACCGCTACTATCAGATCGCGCGCTGCTTCCGCGACGAGGACCTGCGCGCGGACCGCCAGCCCGAATTCACCCAGCTCGACATGGAGTTCGCGTTCGTCGAGGAGCGCGAC
The DNA here is from genome assembly GCF_039523175.1 of Dokdonella soli. Lineage (NCBI taxonomy): Bacteria > Pseudomonadati > Pseudomonadota > Gammaproteobacteria > Lysobacterales > Rhodanobacteraceae > Dokdonella > Dokdonella soli. The sequence continues at coordinate 124,049 of NZ_BAAAEU010000007.1, read as the reverse complement.
GTGCAGGATGCGGTCGAAGACATGATCCGCGCTATCTTCAAGGAGATCGCGGACGTCGAGCTCGCTGCCGCATTCCCGCGCATGACCTACGAGGAGGCGGTGCGCCGCTACGGTTCGGACAAGCCGGACCTGCGCATCGCGCTCGAACTCGTCGACGTCGCCGAGCAGGTGAAGCAGGTCGAGTTCAAGGTCTTCGCCGAGGCCGCCAGCGATCCGGACGGTCGTGTGGCGGCGTTGCGCCTGCCGGGGGGCGCCGATCTCACCCGCAAGCAGATCGACGAGCTCGGTGCGCATGTCGCGAAGCACGGCGCGAAGGGTCTCGCCTGGATCCGCGTCGATGACCGCGCCAAGGGCCGCGAAGGCCTCAATTCGCCGATCGCCAAGTTCCTCGACGACGCGACACTGACCGCGCTGCTCGACAAGGTCGGGGCGCAGACCGGCGACATGGTTTTCTTCGGTGCCGGCGAGTACAAGACGGTCTCCGACTTCATGGGCGCGCTGCGCCTCAAGGTCGGACGCGACCGCGGCCTGGTCGAAAACGCGTGGAAGCCTCTCTGGGTCGTCGACTTCCCGATGTTCGAATACGATGCGGAAGCCGGTCGCTACGTCGCGCTGCATCATCCATTCACCGCGCCGAAGGTCGATGACGTCGCCGACCTCAAAGCCAACGCGAAGATCGCGGTGTCACGCGGCTACGACATGGTCCTCAACGGCAACGAGATCGGCGGCGGTTCGATCCGCATCCATCGCCCGGAGATGCAGAGCGCGGTGTTCGATCTGCTCGGCATCAGCGCCGACGAGGCGCAGGCGAAGTTCGGTTTCCTGCTGGAGGCCTTGAAGTTCGGCGCGCCGCCGCACGGCGGCATCGCCTTCGGCATCGACCGCATCGCCGCGCTGATCGCCGGCACCGAGTCGATCCGTGACGTGATCGCGTTCCCGAAGACGACCAGCGCACAGTGCCTGATGACCGCGGCGCCGTCGCCGGTGCCGGTCGCGCAGCTCACCGAGCTGCACGTGCGCGTGGTTGAACGGGATCCCAAGGCCTAGAATCGGCAGGTACCGACAAGTCCGTCATCCCGGCTTCACCGGAATGACGAGCTCGGAAGGATACGCAGCCACCATGACCGAACACGTCATTCTCCTGCATGGCATCTGGATGCGAGCGTTCACGCTGCAGTCGCTTGCGCGGCGCCTGCGCGTGGCCGGCTATACGGTCGAGACGCTGGATTATGCGAGCGTGTTTGGTGGCATCGAGCCGGCGATCGCCCGCCTGCGTGAGCGCATGCGCGCGGTCGATGCCGAGGTCGTGCACCTGGTGGGCCACAGCCTCGGCGGGGTCGTCGCTCTGGAAGCGACGCGCGGTGTGCGCAAGCTGCCGCGCGGCCGCACCGTCTGTCTCGGGCCGCCGCTGCGTGGCAGTGCGGTCGCACGCGGGCTTGCCAGTGTTCCCGGCGGGCGCTGGTTGCTCGGGCACAGTGCCGGTGCGCTGGTCGATGGCCTCGATGCGTGGACCGGATCGCGCCAGGTCGGCGTGATCGCAGGTCGCCTGCCGCTCGGGCTCGGCATCGCGATCGGTGCGCTGACTTCGCCGCATGACGGCACCGTGTCGGTCGAGGAAACCCTGCTCCCCGGCATCTCTGACCATTGCACGGTCGCCGCTTCGCACACCGGTCTGCTGTTCTCCGCCGAGGTGGCCGATCTCACCGTTGGTTTCCTGCGCGCTGGCCGTTTCGCGCCGGTGCGGCGTTGAACGTTGCACGCGTGCGTTAGACTCCGCGCCGCGCACACACAGGCCAGCACCCAGAATCGTGCCGATTACCGCAATCCAGTCGACGGCCACCGCGGTTCGCATCCTCGGCATCGATCCCGGCAGCCAGCGTACCGGCGTCGGCATCATCGACGTCGATGCAAGCGGCAAGGCGCGGCACGTGTTCCACACGGCGTTGAACCTACTTGGCAACGACGATTTCGCCGCGCGCCTCAAGCAGATCTTCGACGGGCTCGGCGCGATCATCGCCGAGTACGCGCCGCAGGAGGCCGCGATCGAGCGCGTGTTCATGGCGCGCAATCCGGATTCGGCCCTCAAGCTCGGGCAGGCGCGTGGCGCCGCGATCTGCGCGGTCGTGCACTGCGGCGTCGGCGTGACCGAGTACGCGGCGCGCGAGGTCAAGCAGGCGGTGGTCGGCACCGGGGCCGGCGACAAGACTCAGGTGCAGCACATGGTCGGTATCCTCCTCAATCTCCCCGGGCGCCTGCAGGCCGATGCGGCGGACGCGCTCGCGATCGCGCTGGCGCATGCGCATACGCGCGCAAGCATCCAGCGCATCGGCATTCCACGCAGTGCCTGGAGGCGCAGGCGATGATCGGCCGGCTCAAGGGCGTCCTCGTCGCGAAGCAGCCGCCGTGGATCGTGGTCGACGTCGGCGGGGTCGGCTACGAACTCGAGGCGCCGATGTCCACGTTTTTTGACTTGCCTGAACTCGGCGCTACGGTGAACCTTTGCACGCACTACGCGGCGAAGGAAGACACGGTGGCCCTTTACGGCTTCCTGCGCGAGTCCGAGCGCAGCCTGTTCCGCGCACTGCAAAAGGTCAGCGGCGTTGGGGCGAAGATCTCGCTCGCTGTGCTGTCCGGCGTCAGCGTCGACGAGTTCGCGCGGCTGGTGCAGACCAGCGACATCACCGCGCTGACACGGATTCCCGGCATCGGCAAGAAGACCGCCGAGCGCATGGTGGTGGAGCTGCGCGACCGCGTCGACGGCATCGGTGGCGGCTTGCCGTCACCGATCGGTGGTGCGGTACTGGCCGATCCGGTCGCCGAGGCGAGCGTTGCGCTGCAGACGCTCGGCTACAAGCCGGCCGAGGTCACGCGCCTGGTGCGCGGCGCGGCCGCGCCGGGCGATGGCGCCGAGGACATCATCCGCAAGGCACTGAAGGCAGCATTGCGTTGAACCATCCATCGAAGACCGGCTTGCACCGCCGCGACGGCATAGGGCTGCGTCTTCGCGGCTCCATTGCGACCACGGGTTTGCGGATCGCGATGAAATGCGCGGTTCCGCCTGTTGCCCAGAACGGACATCCGCGATGAACGACGATACCCAGCAGCACGTCACCTCGACCCGGTTGTCCGCGCTGGCGCTGGGCGCGATCGGCGTCGTGTTCGGCGACATCGGCACCAGCCCGCTGTACACGGTCAAGGAGGTCTTCAACACGCCCGGCGTGGAGCTCAGCCCGCAAACCATCTTCGGCATGCTGTCGCTGATCTTCTGGGCGCTGGTATTGACCGTGTCGCTGAAATACGTCGTGTTCATCATGCGCGCGGACAACAAGGGCGAGGGCGGCATGATGGCGCTGATGGCGCTGGCTCAGCGCAGCGCGCGCACCAGCCCGCGTGCGCGCTGGTGGATCGTGATGTTCGGCCTGTTCGGCGCGTCGCTGTTCTATGGCGATGGCGTGATCACGCCGGCGATTTCGGTGCTGTCGGCAATGGAGGGCATCGAGGTCGCCGCGCCGGCACTGCAGCCCTACATCGTGCCCGTGACAGTGCTCATCATCATCGCGTTGTTTGCGTTGCAGCGGTATGGCACGGCCAGGGTCGGTGCGATGTTCGGGCCGGTGATGGTGATCTGGTTCATCTGCATTGCGCTGCTCGGCGTGCGCATGATCGTGCAGCAGCCGCAGGTGCTGCTGGCGTTGAATCCGTGGTACGGCTTCGAGTTCTTCGCGCAACACCGTATCCATGCGTTCCTCGCTCTGGGCGGCGTCGTGCTCGCGCTGACCGGCGCGGAAGCGCTGTACGCGGACATGGGGCATTTCGGCAAGCAACCGATCCGGCTCGCCTGGTTCGGGTTCGTCTCGCCGGCACTGGTGCTGAACTACTTCGGACAGGGCGCGCTGCTGCTGACCAATCCGAAGGCGATCGAAAACCCGTTCTACCTGCTGGTACCGCCCATGCTGCTGTATCCGGCGATCGTGCTGGCGGCCGTGGCCACGGTGATCGCCTCGCAGGCGGTGATCTCCGGCGCGTTCTCGATGACGCGCGAGGCGATCCAGCTCGGTTATGCGCCGCGCATGAAGATCGTCCACACCTCGCGCGAGGTGAGCGGACAGATCTTCCTGCCGTGGATCAACCGCCTGCTGCTGGTGCTGGTGATCGCCGCGGTGATCGGTTTCCGCTCGTCAGACAACCTGGGCGCGGCCTACGGTATCGCAGTGACCGGCACGATGGTCATCACCACCGCGCTGGCGCTGATCGTGGCGCGCCGGATCTGGGGCTGGAGCCGGCTTGCGGTCGCCCTGACGGGGGCCGTGTTCCTGACCATCGACGCGTCGTTCTTCGCCGCCAACGCGGTCAAGATCGAGCACGGCGGCTGGTTCCCGCTGGTCCTCGGCGTCGTCGTGTTCACCATACTCGCGACCTGGCGGCGCGGCCGCGAGCTGGTCATCCGCGAGGTCAAGCAGGGTGGCCTCGCGCTGGAGCCGTTCATCGCGTCGATCGCCGCGCATCCGCCGCTGCGCGTGCCGGGCTCCGCGGTCTTCCTGACCGCGAACCAGGCCGGCGTGCCGCACGCGCTGCTGCACAACCTCAAGCACAACAAGGTGCTGCACGAGCGCAACGTGATCCTCACGGTCGAGACTGTGGAGACGCCGATGGCCGAAGCGGCCGAGCGTTTCTCGGTCGAATCGCTCGGCGGCAGTTTCTACAAGCTGATTCTGCGCTTCGGTTTCGCGGAGGATCCGGACGTGCCGGATACGCTGGCGATGATCAAGCAGTGCGGCCTGCCATTCGATCTGATGGACACCACGTTCTTCCTCAGCCGCGAGAGCATCGTCGCGACGGATCGGCCCGGCATGGCGCTGTGGCGGGACAAGCTGTTTGCATTCCTGCAGCGCAACGCAATTCCGGCCACCGCGTTCTTCCGGATTCCGGGCAATCGCCTGGTCGAACTGGGGACGCAGGTGGAGATTTGAGGGGCGGGGAATGGAGAATCGGGAATGGGGAATCGTCAAAGCGATGTCGCACCGAGGATGAACGGTTCCTGCGCGCTGGCGAGCTGAACGCTATCCTGCCTGATGCTGGCAGACGATAATCCTTGCCGCATCCATTCCCCATTCCCCATTCCCGGCTCTTCGATGACCGACCGCCTCACGTCCGCCAGCGCGATTCGCGACGACGATCTCGTCGAGGCGACGATCCGCCCGCAGCGTCTCGCCGAATACCTCGGCCAGCCGGTGGTGAAGGAGCAGCTCGGCATCTACATCGAGGCGGCGAAGCGGCGCGGCGAAGCGCTCGACCACGTGCTGATCTTCGGGCCGCCCGGGCTGGGCAAGACCACGCTCTCGCACGTGATCGCGAATGAGCTCGGCGTGAACCTGCGCTCGACCTCGGGCCCGGTACTGGAGCGTCCCGGCGATCTCGCCGCGCTGCTCACCAACCTGCAGCCGCGCGACGTGCTGTTCGTCGACGAGATCCACCGGCTGTCGCCGATCGTCGAGGAAGTGCTGTATCCGGCGCTGGAGGACTTCCAGATCGACATCATGATCGGCGAGGGGCCGGCCGCGCGCTCGATCAAGCTCGACCTGCCGCCGTTCACGCTGATCGGCGCGACCACGCGCGCAGGGCTGCTGACCGCGCCGCTGCGCGACCGCTTCGGCATCGTGCAGCGGCTCGAGTTCTACAGCGCGCTCGAACTCACTGCGATCGTGCGCCGCGCGGCGAAGATCCTCGGCATCGCCTGCGAGGCGGAGGGCGCCGTCGAGATCGCCAAGCGCGCGCGCGGCACACCGCGCATCGCGAACCGGCTGTTGCGGCGCGTGCGCGACTACGCGGAGGTCAGGGCCGGCGGCACGATTACCGCGTCGGTCGCGGCGGCGGCTCTGGACATGCTCAAGGTCGATGCGGAAGGCTTCGATGCACTGGACCGGCGCCTGCTGACCACGATCATCGAGAACTTCGACGGTGGCCCGGTCGGCGTGGAGTCACTCGCCGCGGCGCTCAGCGAGGAGCGCGGCACCATCGAGGACGTACTGGAGCCGTTCCTGATCCAGCAGGGTTTCCTGGTGCGCACCGCACGCGGGCGCATGGTCACCGGCAAGGGATTCCGGCATTTCGGGCTGGCGCCGCCGCGGCGCGGTGTGGCCGATGACCTGTTCGATGCCGGTAAACTGGGGTCAGAGTGATTTTTCCGCCGTTCTCATCACATCATCGGCGGGCCATGTTCCGGTGAAAAATCACTCTGCCCCCATTTTCGCCTGGCCGATCCGCGTCTACTGGGAAGACACCGACGCCGGCGGAGTCGTCTATCATGCGCGCTATCTGCATTTCCTCGAGCGCGCGCGCAGCGAGTGGTTGCGCGCCAGCGGCCACGGCCAGCAGCAGTTGCGCGAGCAGGCCGGCATCGTGTTCGTCGTGCACCACATGGAGCTCGCGTTCAACGCGCCGGCCCGACTCGACGACTTGCTGACTGCAACCGTCGAGCCCGTTGAACGGCGCAGCGCGAGTTTCGTCGTGCGCCAGAACCTGTGTCGCGAACCCGGGGCGAAAGCGCTGGTCGAAGCGCGTGTGCGCATCGCCTGTCTCGACGCGGACCGCTTCCGCCCACGCCCCATTCCGGATCATCTGCTTCAAGAGATTGCGAAATCATGAACTCAGAACTCAACGTCCTCGCCCTGATCCTCAACGCGAGCCTGCCGGTCAAGCTGGTGCTCGGCATCCTGATCGGCTTCTCGATCGCGTCCTGGTTCATCATCTTCCGCAAGAAGGCGCTGATCGACCGCGCGAACGCGAGCGCGGACGAGTTCGAGGAGCGCTTCTGGTCCGGCGCCGATCTCGCCGGCCTGTTCAAGGACATCACCGGCGCAGGTGATCGCGTGACCGGTAGCGGTGCGATCTTCGAGGCCGGGTTCCGCGAATTCGCGCGCCTGCGCCAGCGCCGCGGCGTCGATTCGCGCGCGCTGCTGGAAGGCGCACAGCGCGCGATGCGCGTGTCCGCGACACGCGAGGTCGACCGCCTCGAACAGAGCCTGGAATTCCTCGCCAACGTCGGCTCGATCAGCCCTTACGTCGGCCTGTTCGGTACGGTGTGGGGCATCATGATCGCGTTCCAGGGGCTCGCCAACGTCAAGGAGGCGACCATCGCGATGGTCGCGCCGGGCATTTCCGAAGCGCTGATCGCGACCGCGATGGGCCTGTTCGCGGCGATCCCGGCGGTGTGGGCCTACAACCGCTATTCGACCAAGCTCGAGCGCATCAGCCTGCGCTACGACACCTTCGTCGAGGAGTTCTCCTCGATCCTCGCGCGCCAGGCGCACGTGGAAGAAGGCGTCTGAACCCCGCCCCGGTTGCGACCGCGTTGGAATTTCCCGCATGCAGAACCTGAGAACCCGCAAGCGCCGCAAGCTCAAGGCCGAGATCAACGTCGTGCCGTACATCGACGTGATGCTCGTGCTGCTGATCATCTTCATGGTGACCGCACCGCTGCTCAATCTCGGTGTCGACATCCAGCTGCCGCAGTCGGCCGCGAAGTCGATCCAGAACGACAAGGAGCCGGTCGTGATCAGCGTCGACCAGGAAGGCGCGTATTTCCTGACCCTCGGCGCCGCCAAGCGCGACCCGATCGACTCCGAAGCCTTGGTCAAGAAAGTTTCAGCTTTCGTCCGCGAGAATCCGCAGGTTCCCGTGCTGGTCGCCGGCGACCAGCGTGCGGACTACGGAAAGATCTACCAGGCGATGGTGCTGTTGCAGTCGGCGGGCGTGCCCAAGGTCGGCCTGATGAGCCAGCCTTTGCAGGCGAGCGGAGCGCGCTAGCCGGATGGAACGCGTGAACCGGGTCGAGACCTTTGGCGACAAGCTGCGCGCGTTCGGCCTTGCGGTGGGGTTGCACGTGCTCTGCATCCTGGCCTTGCTGGCTGGGCTGTGGTGGACGAGCGAGACGCGCCCGGTGAGCATGCCGGGGCCGGTCATCGAGGCGACGTTGATCGGGCCGACGGCAGCGCCGCCGAAGGCGCGCTCGGGTGCGGCGAAACCCACGCCGACGCCGCCCAAGCCGGCACCGGAGCCACCGAAGCCCGAGCCGCCCAAGCCGGCGCCGAGCCCGGAGCCACCGGCGCCGAAGCCGGAGAAGCAGACGCCGGCCGAGGTGCAGCGTCAGGACCAGATCGAGCGCGAGAAGATCGCCGCGATCGCCGAACAGAAGGCGGAACAGGAAAAGAAGGAACAGGAAGAGAAGCACCGCCAGCAACAGGTGCTGCTCGAACAGGAACAGAAGGAGCGCAAGCTCAAGGAAGAACAACAGAAGCAGCTCGCCGACATCCGCAAGCAGCGTGAGGCCGCCGAGAAGAAGCTGAAACTGGAGAAGGACCGATTGGCCCAGCTCGAAGACCGTAATCAGCGCAAGGCCGAGGCGCAGGCGCAGCCGGAGGCCGAGCACGAGGCCCCACAGGTGCAGACCGGCGCCGGTGGCCAGGACAATGACCTCGCGGCGCGTTATGCGGCGGCGATCCAGGCCGCGGTCACGCAGAACTGGAACCGGCCAGATAGCGCGACGGCGGGGCTGCGCTGCAGCCTAAACATTGTGCAGATCCCGGGTGGCGACGTGATTTCGGTAACGGTGGGTTCACCCTGCAATGCGGATCAGCCGACGCGCAATTCCATCGAACAAGCAGTTATGAAAGCTGCTCCTCTACCGTACCAAGGCTACGAAAAAGTCTTCCAACGCGCAGTTAAATTGAATTTCAGATACGACGGATGAGGCCGATGATGATCCATAGAGGAATCTTGAGGCGCGTGATGGTGTTGCTGGCCGGGCTGCTAGTCGGCCATGCGGCCTTGGCACAGGCGCAGAAGCTCGACATCGACATCATCAATGGCAGCGCATCCGCGCTGCCGATTGCGGTTGTGCCGTTCGGCTTCGAGGGCAGCAGCGTGCCGCCGGAGACCAATCCCGGCGAGATCGTGCGCGCCGACCTCGCGCGCTCGGGCCAGTTCCGCACGCTGCCGAAGGCGGACATTGTCGAATTCCCGACGCGCCAGAGCGAGGTCAAGTTCGCGACCTGGCGCCTGCTGAAGCAGGACTATCTCGTGGTCGGCCGCATGGCCGAGAGTGGCGACGGCGCCCTGCGCGTCGAGTGGGAACTGTTCGATGTCGCCAAGCAGCAGCAGATCGGCAACGGTGCGATTGGCGGCCAGCGCACCGGCCTGCGCGACATCGCGCACCAGATCGCGGACGCGGTTTACGAGAAGATCCTCGGCGTGCGCGGCGCCTTCTGGACGCGCATCGCCTACATCACCGCGACCGGTGCGGCGCCGAACTACCAGTACGCGCTGATGGTCGCCGATTCAGACGGCTACAACCCGCAGGTCGTGGTGCGCTCGCGCGAGTCGCTGATGTCGCCGACGTGGTCGCCGGATGGAAGGAAGCTGGCCTACGTCTCGTTCGAGAGCGGCAATTCGTCGATCTACGTGCAGGACCTCGGCACCGGTTCGCGTCAGATCGTCTCGAACAGCAAGGGCATCAACAGCGCGCCGGCGTTCTCGCCGGATGGCAATCGCCTTGCAGTCAGCCTGTCCAAGGGCGGCAATCCGGACATCTACGTGATGGACCTGGGCAGCCGCCAGCTCACGCAGGTCACCAAGCACTTCGCGATCGACACCGAAGCGCGCTGGGCGCCGGACGGGCAGAGCCTGTATTTCACCTCGGATCGCTCGGGCAAGCCGCAGATCTACCAGGTCCCGCCGAGCGGCGGCGAGCCGACGCGGGTGACCTTCGAGGGTCAGTACAACGCGAGCCCGAGCGTCGTCGACGCCAAAGGCATCAAGCTTGCAATGGTGCAGGGCAGCGGAAACGTGTATCGTATCGCGATCCTTGACCGGGCGACCAACCAGTACACGCCGGTGTCGCCGGGTAGCCAAGACGAGCATCCCAGTTTTGCCCCCAACGGAAGCATGCTGCTGTATGCCGCCAGCGAAGGATCACGTGGCGTGTTGTATGCAGTGTCCGCCGACGGGCGCGTACGTCAGCGATTGGGGCTTGCGGAGGGCGACGTGCGTGAACCCGCGTGGGGTCCGTTCCGCCAGCGCTGACACAGAGGAAGCAGTGGCCGGCCGGATGGCCGGGCATGACTGAGTAGCAAGTCGAATCGAATATCCAACAAATCCTGCCCAGCTGAAGGGAAACACCATGAACAACATTGTCCGTATCGCGTTTTCCGTCCTGCTCGTCGCCGGCGTTGCGGCCTGCGCGAAGAAGGCCGTCAAGCCGACCGCTCCGGTCGAGACCGCTCCGTCGACCACGACCGCACCGATGGAGAATGCCGGCCGCTACACGCGTGACAGCCTCGACACCGATTCCTGCCTGCGCCAGCGCGTGGTCTACTTCGACCTCGACAAGAGCGAGATCAAGCCGGAATTCCAGGCCCAGATGGCCTGCCATGCGGCGTACCTGAAGCAGTTCCCGGAAGCGCGCGTGACGCTGGAAGGCAATACCGACGAGCGCGGTTCGCGCGAATACAACCTCGGCCTCGGCGAGCGCCGTGGCAACGCGGTGCAGGGCGCGCTGAGCGCGGCCGGCGCCTCGTCCTCGCAGCTCAATGTCGTCAGCTACGGCGAAGAGCGCCCGGTCTGCCGTCAGCACGAGGAATCGTGCTGGATGAAGAACCGCCGCGTCGAGATCGTCTACACCGCGAAGTAATCGCGATGAAGCGTTCGATCCCGAATGCGATCGCAGCGGTGGCCCTCGTGGCCACCGCTGTCGCGTTCGCGATGCCGGCGAATGCACAGCGGCTGTCGCTGGCCGAACGCGTCGACCGGCTCGAGCAACAAGCCAGCCCGCAGAACGGCCACGGCAATGCGGTGGATCTGGTCAACCAGATCTCCGCACTGCAGTCGCAGGTGCAATCGCTGCAGGGCCAGGTCGAGGAACTCAAGCACGCACTCGACGAGGCCAAGCAGCGCAACAAGGATCAGTACATCGATCTCGATTCGCGGATTGGCCGGCTCGAGGGCGGTGGCGCCACTGCGCCGCGGGCTGCCTCGCCTGCCGGCGCCAGCGTCCCGCGAGCGGACACGCGTCCGCCGGATGTGGATCTCGGCAGCCCGGCGAACAACCCGCCGCCTGCGCCGGCGCGTAACGGGAAAGTCGGTGACCTGACCGATGCGGATCGCGCTGCTGCACCTGGCGATGTCGCGGGCGCGAATCCGCCGACGGCGCCCGGCGATCCCGGTACCGAAAACACGGCCTACAATGATGCGTTCGCCGCGTTGAAGGACGGCCGCTATGCGGAATCGGCACGCCGGTTCCAGACCTTCATCGACCAGTACCCGAGCGGCGAACTGACCGGCAACGCGTACTACTGGCTCGGCGAGTCGTACTACGTCACGCAGAATTACAAGATCGCGCAACAATCATTCGAGACGCTGCTGCAGCGCTATCCGAACAGCCAGAAAGCGCCCGACGCGCTGCTCAAGATCGGCTACAGCCAGTACGAACAGAAGCAATGGGACCAGGCCGAAGCCACGTTGAACAAGGTCGTGCAGACGTATCCGGACACGACTGTGGCGCGTCTCGCGCAGGGCCGCCTGCGCGCGCTGAAGATGGAAGCCCGCCACTGAGCGGGGCCTCCATGAGCGTTACCGCTCGCCACCTCGCCGACGGCGATGCCGCGGGCACCGTCCCTTCCGCGCAGTCCGAACAGCGCCTGCGCATCAGCGAAATCTTTCACTCCGTGCAGGGCGAAGCCGATGCAGTCGGCTGGCCGACCGTGTTCGTGCGCCTGACCGGCTGCCCGCTGCGCTGCGTCTGGTGCGATACCGAATACGCGTTTCATGGTGGCCAGTGGCGTTCGATCGCCGAAGTGCTCGCCGAAGTCGCCGCGCACGGCACGCGGCATGTCTGCGTCACCGGCGGCGAGCCGCTGGCGCAGAAGCGCTGCCTCAACTTGCTTGCCCAGCTCTGCGACACGGGCTACGAAGTCTCGCTGGAGACCTCAGGCGCGCTCGATGTCGCCGAGGTCGATGCGCGCGTGCGCAAGGTGCTGGACCTGAAGGCGCCGGGATCCGGCGAGGTCGCGCGCAACCTGTGGTCGAATCTTGCCCACCTGACGCCGCATGACCAAGTCAAGATTGTGATCGCCGATCGCGCCGATTACGACTGGGCCGTTGAGCGCCTGCGCGAACATGCGCTGGCGGCGCGCTGCCAGGTCCTGTTCTCACCCGTGTACGGGCGCATCGCGCCGCGTGAACTCGCCGAATGGATCCTCGCCGACCGCCTGCCGGTGCGCCTGCAGCTGCAGCTGCACAAGCTGCTGTGGGGCGAAGAGCCGGGGCACTGAAAAGCAGGGAATAGGGAATAGGGAAAGAATACCTGCTCGTCGTCCCGGCGAACGCCGGGACCCAGCGTCTTCAGCCCGGTCAGCCGCCTGGATCAGTCACTCACACGCTATGTCAAATGAAATCCGCTACGCCGTCGTGCTCGTCTCCGGCGGCATGGACTCGGCCGTCACGCTCGCGATCGCGCGTGAACGCGGCTTCACGTGTTACGCACTGAGCGTCGACTACGGCCAGCGCCATTCCTCGGAACTGCAGGCCGCGCAGCGCGTCGCGCTCGCGCTCGGCGCGAAGGCGCACAAGACCGTGCATGTCGACCTGCGCAGCATCGGTGGCTCCGCGCTGACCGACGACATCGCGGTGCCGGACGACGGCGGCAGCGGCATTCCGGTCACCTACGTGCCGGCCCGCAACACGATCATGCTGTCGGTCGCACTCGGCTGGGCCGAAGTACTCGGTGCACAGGACATCTTCTGCGGGGTCAACGCAGTCGACTACTCCGGCTATCCGGACTGCCGGCCCGCGTTCGTCGACGCATTCGAGAAGCTGGCGAACCTTGCCACCAAGGCCGGCGTCGAAGGCGCGCGCCTGCGCGTCCATGCGCCTCTGATGAACCTCGGCAAGGCCGACATCGTGCGCGAAGGCCAGCGCCTCGGCATCGACTTCGCGGCGACCGTGTCCTGCTACCAGGCCGACGCCGACGGCCGCGCCTGCGGCCATTGCGACGCCTGCCGCCTGCGTGCCGACGGATTCCGCGTCGCCGGCGTAGCCGACCCGACGCGCTACCGCTAAGGCGCCGGGACGGGTAAACTTCGCGCCCCTCGCGATGGCGGCGATTCGACCGCGTATCGCCTTGGCGGGTTTTCCCGGCTCCCGCGCATCGGCGCAAGGGACGTACTCGGGGGCTTCGTTGGACGCAGTCGCAACGTGGCCCTCACCCCTTGCCCTCTCCCGCAAGCGGGAGAGGGGGAGTGATAATCGCGCTACGCGCGATGGCGTTGTTTGATTGAAACGGGGGCCGTTAGCTCAGCGGTAGAGCAGTGGACTTTTAATCCATTGGTCGATGGTTCGATCCCATCACGGCCCACCATCTCCTCGTCCGACACCGTCCCATATCGTCCGACGACGTTCGCCGTGACGTTCCTGAGGCCATCAACGCGCTCTACCAGGCGCACACAAAGGCCCACGAACGTCTTGCAGACGAAGCACTAGGCCGCGCGGCCTAGCCTCGCGCGCACTGCTCCGCATGGGCAACCGCTTTCATCTTGAAATGATAAGTAAAAGAGTACACTCTGAGGCCGAGGAAATTCCTACACCACGGAGACTGGTGTATGCGGAAGGCACGGCCTCGCGACACCGCACCCGCGGGATTGTTGATCGATCTTGACGGAACCCTGGTCGACAGCGAATACCTGCATTTTGAGAGCACCGCAGCAGTGCTGGCCACGCGCGGCGTCATCATCGATCGCACTCAGTATGAAATGTATGTGGGCTGGGACGAACGAGCCTGCTGGCTCAGCCTCAACGAACGTTTTGGGCTCGATTTTGATCCCGACGTCGCAGTGTTGAAGCGCACACACGCCTATGTCGAACTTCTGCGCGGAAGGCGCCTAGACGTGCTGCCCGGAGCTCCGGAGCTGCTCGCCTGGGCGCACGAACGCGGTCTGCCAATGGCGGTGGTATCTTCGCTGCCGCACGATCAGATTGACGCCTCGCTCGCAGCGGCGAATCTTGACCGGTATCTGCCGTTGCGGCGCTCTGGTCACGACGATGTACCGCCCGGGCGCGGAAAGCCTGCGCCGGATGTTTACCTCGCCGCGGCAGCGGCGTTAGGCGTGGACCCGCGCGACTGCTTCGCTTGCGAGGATTCGCCCACGGGCATGCGCAGCGCGCGCGCCGCGGGTTGCTACGTGATTGGTATTCCCTGCGTCAGCCATCCTACCGCTGATGTTTCAGCGGCTGACATGATCTGCGGTTCTCTCGCAGATGTGATGTCGTTCCTGCGTGAGTGCACGGCCTGAGCCGCGCGCGCGCTCTGGTGCTGGGCAACACTACCGTGGACCATGTGTTCAGAGTGGCGGGCGGTCTCGCTCCGGACGCGAAGGTCCAGAGCGAGCGCTACGATGTGTACGCCGGAGGGCAAGGAGCGAACGTCGCGTCCACACTCTCCCTGCTTGATCTGGATGTGATGTTTGCCGGCGCGTTCGGCGACGACGTGGGTGCGAGGGTCAGCCGCGAAGCTTTCGCGACGACAGGCGTCGACCTGGGCCTCGCCACTACCGTGTCGGATTGCCGACACCACGCCGCCTGCATTCTGGTGGCGGGATGTAATCGGACTATTGTCATGTACCGCGATCCGCGATTGTCAATGGATCATTTCGCGATCTCGGCGGCGGCTGTGGCCGGTTGCGCGGTGGTATACACCGATGGGCATGAAGCCGCCGCTTCGCTGCACCTTGCCCGGCTTGCGGCGGAAACGGGAACGCCGCTGGCGATGGACATTGAGGTGCTTACACAGCAAACGATGGTGCTGGCAACTTTTGCGGGGCATCTGATCGCGCCCCTGGAGATCGTGCGGCGCTTGGCGCAGCGCGAGGATCCAGCCGAGGCGGTGCGCGTGCTTTCGGGCAAGGGCCCGGTCTCGGTGGTGGCGACGATGGGCGCTCGGGGCTCGGTTGGCGTCGCGGTCGGGGACGATGCGGTTGTGCACATGCCTGCGGCGCCGTGTACTGTCGTCGATACGACCGGTGCTGGCGACGCCTTCCATGCGGGGTATGTCTCAGCACTGCTTCGTGGCGAACCGCTGCATGAACGCATGCGTTTTGCCGCCGCGGTGGCAGCGGCCAAATGTGAAGTCGCGGGTCCACGCCTCACCTCGGAGGCATTCGCGAGGAGGGGATTGCTCAGCTGGTGAGCACAACCTTGAGGGCGCGGATTTCGCCAAGCGAACGTTGCCGTTTGTGCAGATCCATGCCGAGCAACGCGAAACCCTGTTCGTACTGATCAAGGGGCAGCTCGTTGGTGACCAGCTGCTGCGCAGGAATCGAGCCGGTGTCGATCATCATCCTGGCGAGCGAGAAGGTGCCGATGGAGTCGATGGAGCCAACAATGCTCAAACTTCTATCGGCCAGCAGCGCGGGTTGAAGCTCGCAGCGCGTGCTGTTCAGGCCGATGGTCAGCAACTGCCCGCCACGACGCAGACTACGCAACGCCCACGAGGTCGCGGCGCCGGTAGTGTCAACCACGAGGTCCAGCGAATCCGCGACTTCATCCGGTGTCGGCGAGATCTGCCATCCCGACGGTAGCAGTCTGCGGCATAGTGCCAGGCGTCCGGTCGACTGTTCGATCATTGTGCCCACGAACCCGCGCGCGGCCAGCGCGTAGCAGTAGAGCATGCCCATGGGCCCCGCACCGGCGACGACCGTGTCCATGTCGGCGCGCAGGCGCAACTGCTCCAGTCCGGTTAGCGCACAACTTAAGGGCTCGGTGAGTGAGGCTTCGGCGAAACTCACCTGGTCGGCGATGCGGTGCACGAAACGCTCGTCGGTGCAGTAGTAGTGGGCAAAGGTGCCATCCTGGCTTACGCCAGATTCGCGCTCGGCCTTCGACTCGCAGTGGTTAGGCCGCAGGCTGCGGCACATTCGGCAGTAGCCGCAGAAGAACGTCGGGTCGATGACCACGCGATCCCCCGGCCGAACGGCGCGCACGGCACGGCCGACGCGCGCGACTTCGCCTGCCGATTCGTGCCCTAGCACCACGCCCGGCCTGGCCTGGTACTCCCCGCGGACGATCCCAAGATCGGTACCGCAAATACCGGTCGCCCGGATTCTCACAAGCACTTCGGTTGGCCTTGGGGGGGGCGGCACGGGGCGGACTTCCAACCGTAGGTCCCACGGCGCGCGAAAAGTGAGCGCCCTATTCACGGGTTACCCCATCTTCCACTTCTGCGATCGCCTCGCGCAGGCGCTGCGTGATCTCGATCAGGTCCGCCTCAGTGGCCACCAAGGCAGGCCGTACCTTGAGCACGTTGCCGCGTCCGTAGCGCGCGTTGCGCAGGATTAGTCGATGTTTGCGTAGCGCCACTTCGATGATTCGTTCCGTGACTTCGGACGAGGGCCGTCGCGCAGCGTCGACCACTTCAAGGCCCCACATGAAGCCAACGCCGCGAACATCAGACACAATCTGCGAATCGCGGCCGATGCTCTCGAGGCAGCGGCGCAGCAGGATGGACTTGCGCCGTACGTTCTCCAGGAAGCCTGGCGCGGTGATGGTGTCGAGCGTGGCCTCCGCGGCCGCGAGCGCGACGAGGTTGGCGCCCGAGGTGAACGAATGTTCGTGGCCGTCCAGCACCAACAGCGGCGAGCGCATCAGGATGGCAGCGACCGGGATGCCGATGCCGCCGAGGCCTTTGGCTATCACGACGAGATCCGGCCGGATGCCGAAGGTCTCGCTGGCGTACATGTGTCCGGTGCGGCCGATACCGGTCTGCACCTCGTCGAGAATCAACAGCATCCCGTTGCGATCGCACAGCGCGCGCAATTCGTCGAAATAACCGTGGGGTGGCACGATATTCCCGCCGTTGCCTTGCACCGGCTCGACGATCACGGCGGCGACGCGGCCGCTGCTGGCATAATCTATGAAGTCTTGGATTCGGCTGACGCAGGGCAGACCGCAACCGGGGTATTCGGCGCCAAAGAAGCAGCGGTGACAGTAGGGCGCCGGGACTTTGATCGAATGACTCGAGGTCGCGTCCGGTTGGTTCGCCCGTCGGAAGGCGTTGCCTGAGATCGCGGTGGTGTACGCGGTCTGGCCATGATGCGAGTGGAATAGACTGATAACGTCGGTTTTACCCGTGTATTTTTGTGCGAACTTAATTGCTCCCTCGACAGCGGTCGACCCGGTAACGTCACGCAGCCAGACCGCGTCGATGCCAGGCGGCGCATGGGCCAGCAGCTTGCGTTTGACCGTTTCCACGACCTCGCCGGAGAAATGCGAGCTGATGTGCACGATCCGTTCGAGCTGCGCGCGTACGCCGCGCACTACCGCCGGATGGTTGTAGCCCAGCGATAGGTTGAACGTGCCCGACACGGCGTCAAGGTATTCCAGCCCATCAGCGCCGAACAGGCGCAGGCCGCAGCCTTTCAGCCGGTCGCGCGGCGGCAGCTCTGCCGTTTCGCCATCCAAGACAGGAGCGTTCGCAATCTCCACGCCGCCACCGCGTTGGCGGTAGAACGCAACAACCCGGCTTGGCGGGTCGCCGTCATACGCGGGCGAATGCGGCGCATTCATCGAAGGTCTCAATCTGGTCCAAGATCAGTCCAGCGACGTCGGCGATACTTAACACCGAGGTGTCAATCACCAGCCAAGCCTCGCCTCCGGGCAAGGTGTCGCGCATGTAGTCGTCGTAGCGTTGATGCAGCAGCACGTCCTCTGCCAGCAGCGCGTCGCGCGGGCTCTTGGGCGTGCGCGTACGCGTGCGCTCCCGCTTCGCCGCAAGATTGGAGGTGAGATAGACCTGGGTTGAGAAACAGCGGCGCAGCCGCCTTAGCGTGGTCACTTGCCAGCGTTCGTCGTCTTCATAGAAGAAGGTGTTGCGCCCGATCTGGGTCTGCACATGCCGCTCCTGTAGGAGGTACCCCGGCGGCGATGGCAGCGCGGGCAGGGTCAGGTCCAACAGGATGCTCGCGGTGTAGCAGATGTCGCGTTCGTCCATCCGCTGGCTGGCCTTGGCAAGCGCCAGAAGGCCATCGATGATCGGATGCTCGTGCATGAAGCAAGCGCGGCGATACGGTTCGTAGCCGCGCTCCCGCATTATCCGCTCCAACTCGGTCGAGACCGCGGTCTTGCCAGAATAGTCGACGCCTTCGATCAGGAGTCCGGGGATCGTTTCTGTCTTCATACCACGCAGTCCACAGGTTCGGCGGGCAAGACGCGGGGGTGCCGCGGGAGCAGATCGCTGAGCGCCACGGCGGTTGGCGACCCGGCCCGACCGGCTTCGATGACCAACCGCGCCAGGGTCATCTCCGACACCGCCTGCAGCTCGTCCACGATGTCGCGGGCGGAGGAGGCCGCCCCCGGCAGGGCGAGACGGATCAGGCGGTCAGGATCGAACGTCTGCAGCATGCGGCGGTGATCGCGCAGCAGCCGCAGCAACCACTTCGGATTCGGGTTGGTTTCGCCTATCGAGGCGAGTACGGCGGCGATCAGGTGCTGGCCAGCCAGCTGGCTCATCACCAGCGGCGTGTGCGGGTCGCCCGCATCTTGTACGGTCTGCGACGCGTCAGCTCTCAACCGCAGATGGCAGGCGACATGTTGCAGGGTGCAGAAATCGGGAAGCGCGTGCAGCGCATAGCAGTCGCGCAGGGTGTCAACGGAGTTCGCCGACGCGATCAAGGGAATACCGGTACGCAGTCGGTGCAGCAGACGAAGCTCGTCAGCGCCGACGAAGGTCAGCGAGCGCGGCGCGCCTGCTGCCGCGGGGCGCCTAGCCTCGTTGAGATTGTGCAGGAAGAATCGACACACAGCCTCAGCGCGGGCATGCGTGATCACCTCGATATTGAGGTCGAAGCCCTCGGGCATGGCGCGGAGCATGTCGCCGTGCAGTTCGTGCTCTCCGGCGTCACGATCGTTCGCGAGCAACAACAGGTCGAGATCCGATTCCGGATTGGCAAGGCCTTCCGCGACGGACCCGACAAGCAGCAGGCATTCGCCATCTCCAAGTGGACGCACGTATCCTTGGATCGTGTCCATGGAGATGCGATGGCAAGCCAGATACTGGGTTATGCCGAGCATGGAAGGGTCCCCTCGAGCGCGTCTGCCGCAACATCCAGCAGCAGATCCAGCGAATCGTTGCCGTCAGGTGCAGGCAGACCGTGCAGTGCTACCTCCGGGGTCAGCACGCGGACGGCCTGGAGCGTGTCGGCGAAGTGATGCAAGCAGTTCCAGCGGCGGGCGACGACAATAGCTTCTTCGAAATCTCGCTGGCCGCTCTTTTCGAGGATGCGGACGAAATCCGCCGCGAGCTTGAGGCACTTGACGTTGTTCTCACCGCAGGACAGCGTTTCCAAAATGTCGAGCGCGAGTTTCACCCCGGTGTAAGCCAAAGCAGCACCGGTTGTCATCTCGCGAAACTGCGGCAGCGTCGCGGAGAGACGGTAGTCGCTTGGCTCGGAGCCGACGAACGTGCCTTCCGTCGTCGCGAACAGCGCCCTGTGAAGTTCCACATCGACAGTGAGGATTGGCCCGAGGTCGTCCACAAGTTCCAGCCCGGTGTCGCCACCGTGACGGCGGACGACGTCTTCCAATTCCCGGAAATCACCGACCTCATCGTCGTCCTCGATGTCGGCGCGTCTGCGGATGCGCAACGGCGGCACGCTATAGCTCTCGCCAGACCGGAAATGCTCGCGCACCGTGCGTTTGTCATCGACGAAGAACAGCGCCTCGTAGCCCTCCTCCTCGAGCACGTCGCAGATGATATCGGCCTGATCCGGGCTCTCGATCAAGAGATCGAGATCGCGCACGCGCCGCGCGATCGGGTCGTCATAGTACGTGTCCCAACAGGCGATGCCTTTCAGCACAACGGGGCGCACCCGGCCGTCTGCGACCGCGAGCTTGCTGCCCAGATTGAGCAGCTCGGCGTGGATGTTGCGGTTGAAAATCGCGCGCGCGCGCAACACCGGCACCATGCGCGTAATAGCGGCCTGCAGCCTGCGGGTGCGCAGCTCGTGCCGTGCGACGACGGACTTGAACAGCCCGGCCAAATGGGCTTTGCCAAGGAGCGTCGTCAAGGGCTCCGTTGGCAAAGCTTCGACAGCACCGATGAATGCCCCAATCCTTTCGCACCGGTAGCCAACGCTTCCCAAGCAGAACCGCACGACCTCCTGGAAGGCCGTGGACTCCTTGCTCATGGCGGTCAAGTCATGCTATCGCCAAGTTGCCGAGCCGGAGTTGATCGGCAACCTTGGTGTTCTTGAGGCTTTCGCGGATGGCCTTGCACTTCAGCGCCAGCGCGATAGCGCTGCATTTCAGTGCATCGGTGATCGCTTGGCACTTCAGTGCATCGGTGATCGCCGGACAACGCAGCGCCGAACCGATTGCCGGGCAACGCAGACTCTTGGAGACCGCCGGGCAACGCAGATTGTTGGCAACCGTGATGCAGCGCAAGTTGTCGATGATCGGCGGGCACGCCAAGCTCCGGCGGAGCACCTGATCTCGAGTCATCCGCGACTGCTCGATTGCGCCGGAGACGGCTTCCGCGTCCGCAGCCGACAGATTCAGTTCCTTAGCAGCGACATCGTCAGCGCGGTCATTGGCCTGTTGCAGTGGACTGTTCACCTTCATGTGCGCTCCCCTTCCTTCGTCAATGAGAAAACGGATTGCGTCGTCGTCCATGGGGCGGAGATCCTTGTCCCCATTGGGGTTCAGAGACTACAGGTTGCTCGGTGTCTAGAAACCTGCAAGTAGTTACAGGCCACTGTGAACCAACCGCGCTTCATCTTGCACGGAGTCGGAGAATTCGATGGTGGAAGCTCAATGACCGCTTGTCGGTTGCCGGCCTTCCCCCAAGACGCAGCATCCATCGCTGGCCGCGTTCGCCGCCAAGCCGTTGGGACGTACCAATTTCTATGCGGCCCTGCGTCCTGCTACACGTCCACCTTGCCCCGGCTCCGCCGCCTCCCGCGGTGCAGGCGGTGTTGCCCACGGCATCCACGCCGGGTGCGTTGTCAGCCGGAGGCGTGAGCTGCGGGCCGATGACGTAGGTCCTTGAATGAGATGAGGCGCTGGCCTTCGTCATCCCAGAGTGTCAACGGCACGCACCGAAAGCTTTGCCAAAGAGTCAACCTTCCGATCTCTTTGAGTGCGGGGAAGTCCCCGAGCACTGAAGGCAACCGATAAGACGGAATGCGGCTCGAAAGATGGTGGACGTGGTGGATGCCGATGTTCGCGGAGAACCACCGAAGGACGAGAGGCAGATCGTAGTGCGAGCTGCCGCGCAGTGCCGCGTCGTGAACGTTCCATAGAGCACCTTCGGCCCAGAAAGTTTTTTCGAACTGGTGCTGGATGTAAAACAGCCAGACTCCGGCGGCGGCAGCCAAGAGAAGCGTGGGGATTTCGACCCAAAGGAATGTCCGCAGTCCCACGATGCTGATGACGGCGATTGCCGCCGCGCCGATGGCGACGTTGGTGCCCATGGTGCTCAACCACGGCCTCCAACCATTGCGGGTGAACCCCGCGGGCCAGCGGTTTTGGATGACGAAAAGATAGGTGGGACCGATGCCGAACAGAATGATTGGGTGCCGATACGTCCAGTAGCGCAGACGTCCCCAAGCAGAGCGAGCCTCATATTCTGAAACCGTCAGGGTATCGACGTCACCGATGCCGCGACGCGCCAGGTTGCCGGCCGTGGCATGGTGAAGCGCGTGCCCACGCCGCCAGTGATCGTAAGGCGTAATGGTGAGGATGCTGAGTACGCGGCCGACCCAGTCGTTGGTTGTCTTGTGCGAAAAGAAGGAGCCATGTCCGCAATCGTGTTGGATGAGAAAAAGCCGAACGAGGAACCCGGCGGCGGGTAACACGAGCAGCGGCAGAAGCCACGGCAATCCGTGGTTCGCGGCCAGTGCCATGGCGCTCCAAAGAGAGAGAAACGGAAGCGCAGTCACGGTCAACTCGAAGACGGCGCGCCGATCGCTCGGCATTCGGTATGCAGCCAACCTTTCAACCCAGGCCCGGCCATCCTCGTTCGCAAAAGCGCGGCCATCGACTCGACACGTCATCATTTATCTTCCGGAGAGAACCGCCTCAAGCATCGCACGATCTAATCGCTGCGTGTTCTCGGCTGGCGGCGGTTGCATTCGTGCTGCACGTCGCTCCGGGCAATGCTGGCGAGCCGGTTATCGCTGTGATGCTGCCGGAGCGAGGATCGGGCATGACGACAAAGCGAAGCGAAACGCCAGAGCAAAAGAGCCGAACGGACGACTGCGGGAAAAGCACGTGCGGATGGCTCGCGTCATCGTGCTACAGCGGCTCGGCATCGAGCGAATCCCGATGTCGGCGGCCGCAATGGCGAGCATCGAATAACGTGAGTACCTTTGTGAGTCAGTTGTCCACTGAGCATCTATACAAATGTTGTAAATCAATAGAATAGGATGCCTGTCCGGTAGGATCACGGCCCATATCCCATCCGGCGTCGTTCGGCACGTCGGGCATTCACGGACGCCTGCGCCGAGGCCCGTCAGCCGCGCGTCAAAATGCGCCGCGATTGATGATCATGCCGCTCAGCGAACCGCCCGGCATGTCTCTCATTTCCTCCACCACCGCCGCGAGTTCGATGGCGACCGGCGTATTGCGTAACGAGCACAGGTCGGCCAGCGACGTGTAGTACCAGAGCGTTCCGTCGCGCTTGCCGGTGAAGCGTTCGAAGACCGCGGCGCCCACCGAGGGATCGCGGATGTCGCGCACGATCGCGCGCGCGTTGTGCAGCTTGTCGCAGGCGGACACCAGCAGCACGTCGTCCGGTTGCGTCTCCAGGTGCTCGAGGTACGCGGTCTTGCGGGCTTGCCAGTTCGCGCGCTTTTGTTCCGGCGTGACGTCCTCGGCTCTCGATTCATGGGAACCGTCGGTGCAGGCCATGACGATCCGCGCGACGCGTTCGCCGAATCGCTGGCGCACGATCGCCTCGTGGTGTGCACCCTGGTCTTCGACGATGTCGTGCAGGAGACCTGCGATCGCCTGGTCTTCGTCGCCACCGTAATCGAGCACGAGGCTCGCGACACCGAGCAGGTGGGACAGGTAGGGAACGCTCGTGCCCTTGCGCACCTGGCCGGCGTGGGTTTCGCGGGCGTACTCGGTGGCGCGCGTGAAGCGTTCGGTCAGCACGGCGTTCTCCCGGTTTGCCCCATTCTACAGCGGCTCCCGCGCAGCGGTTTCCGACCGGTGAGCCGGGCGCTGTTCGCTTTCGCGCGCTGCGGCATTCATGAGCGTATGCCCGCGTCTGCTGGATGACCGGGCTTCCGAAAAAGAGCGGCGATCATGGGAACATGCAGGCATCGCGTCAGGTTCCGCATCGCAACGAACGTTTTCGGTGCCGTTCCATGGCCGCCGGGCGTTGCGCTCGCCTGCGCCCAACTCGCGTCGACGGTCGGTACGCTGGCCGTTCCGAATCCGCGTGGCGCGACCGATGCGAACGGCTACGAGCAGCGAGGCTTCGTCGTCGGTCGCGCTCGATCGCATCTTCGCGAACGGCTTCGAGCAACTGCTGAGAGTCCTTTCCATCCGCTGCAGCGGGTTCCTGGAAACGTACAACTGATTTTCCGATTCAACGGAGAGCAGGCATGACGATTTCATCGTGCATTCCGTCGACCGTGCGACGTCAGCCGCTGGCAGCCTGCATCGCGGTGCTGTTCGCGTTGGTGGCTCCGGAGGCTGTCGCCGCGAATACCTGGACGGTGACCAATTGCAACGACAGCGGTCCCGGCAGCTTGCGCGCGGTGATCGCCGCGCCGACCACGCTGTCCGGCGATACCGTCGACCTGTCCAAGCTGCGGACCACCTATGCGTGCAGCAGGATCAGCCTCCACACCGGCGCGATCACGGTTGCACAGGACTCCCTGACGCTGCTGGGGCCAGGCGATCTCGTCGGCATCAGCGGGAAGTACAACGGTACCTATCAGAACGATCGCGTCTTCAACCATACCGGCAATGGCGAACTTTCGCTGCAATATCTCGACATCTACGATGGACGGCTTTCGCCTGTCGCGGGTCCGGCCAACGGTGGTTGTATCGCATCCAACGCCAGCGTGTCGCTGTTTCGCACGCAGGTGTTCGGCTGCACGGCCACCGCGCCGGGCGGCGCCCAGGCCCATGGCGGGGGCATTTACGTACGCGGGTTCCTGTCCCTGCGCGACAGCGCGGTTTTCGCAAACAAGGCCAACTCCGGAAATGGAGGCGGGCTCTGGGCCGGTTACAGTGTCTCGCTCGCCAGCAGCACGATCAGCGGCAACACCGCGACCGGCTCGGCGGGCGGAGCTTATGCCGGTCGAGGCGCCGGCCTGCTCTATTCGACGATTTCCGGCAACGCGGCCGCAACGGTCGGTGGCGTGCTGGTCAACGGGCATGTCGCCGACGATCGCCTGAATGTCATCGACAGCACGATCTCCGGCAATTCGGCGACAGCGCAAACCATCGGCGGCGTGGAGTCGCTGATTCCGACGACCGTGAAGAACAGCACGATCGCGTTCAACACCGCGGTGATGGCGAGCAATGGCATGGCCTACAGCTTCGCGCCCGGACTGACGGTCACGACCGGCGCCGCACCCACCGGCACGACGATCGCGGTCGAACTGCAAAGCTCGATCCTGTCGAACAACACCTATGGTTCGGGCACCAGCGCGACCGAGCTGGACTTCAGTTCGGTCGTCACGCCCAACCACACGCTCACGATCAGCGGCGCCAACAACCTGGTCCGCGCAGCCCTCGGGCCGGTGGTGCCGGCCACAACCACGAGTTGCCCCCTGCTCGGCACGCTGCGCGACAACGGCGGTCCGACGCAGACGCACGCATTGATGAGCCGAAGTCCGGCCATCAACACCGGCAACAACGCCGCCAACCTGGGGACGGACCAACGCGGGACAGGCTATCCGCGCGTGTCCGGAGCAGCGGCGGACATCGGCGCCTATGAAGTGCAGCAGGCCGACATCGTGTTCAACAACGGCTTCGACGGGTGTCCGACGCTGTTCTAGGTCGACACCGCGACACGCGTACCCCTCTGATTCGGGAGAATGATCGTGCAGACTTCGATGCCTTCCCTTCCATCGACCGCTCGCCGCAAGCCGCTCGCCGCCTGCTTCACCGCGCTGTTCCTGCTGGCGGCGCCGGAAGCGTTCGCCGCGACCACTTGGCCGGTGACCAACTGCAACGACAGCGGCGCCGGCAGCCTGCGCGCGGTGATTGCCGCGCCGACCACGCTGTCCGGCGACGTCGTCGACCTGTCCGGACTCACCTGCAGCACGATCACGCTGACGACGGGAGCGATCACGATTGCGCAGAACGACCTGAACATCCAGGGGCCGGCTCGACACGAGGTGATCACCGGGTGCTACTACTTCAACCACGCATGCAGTCTGGAGAACGATCGCGTCCTCTACCACAAGGGGGCCGGCACCCTTCAACTGCAGTATCTCAACGTCAGTTACGGCAATCTCGTTCCGGCCGCGGGGAGCGCGTTCAGCGCGGGCAACGGAGGGTGCATCTATTCCAAGGGCAACGTGACCCTGCTCGACTCCACGGTGTACAGCTGCTCGATCAAGTCACCCGGAATGGGCGTGGGATTCAACGGCGGCGGCGTGAACGCCCGTGGCAACCTCCGCGTGAAATACAGCCAGATTGCCGGCAACTCGGCAACGACGACGACTTCCGCATTCGGAGGGGCAGGAGGCGGCGTCTGGTCGGGAGGCACCCTGTACATGAAGGGGAGCACGATCAACGGCAACACGGCCGGGAGCGGGGGAGGTGCCCTGGTAGCGTCCAGCGCTCAAATCATCGAGTCGACCATCTCCGGCAACACCGCGCAGAAGGAGGTGGGAGGTCTGTATGTCGCGGCTGGCGGCGTCCAGCCCACGCTGACGATCGTCAGCAGCACCATATCCGGCAATGTGGCACTGACGGGCGAGGTCGGTGGCGTGCGCTCCGACTCGCCGACGACGGTGCGGAACAGCACGATCGCGTTCAACAAAGCCGCGATTTCCCATGCGCCGAACGACACGTTCCTGCACGCGGCCGGCCTTTCGGTGGTCTCCAGTTACAACCATCCGACCCTGACGTCGTTTGCGGTGGATCTGCAGAGTTCGATCCTGTCGAACAACGCCTACGGCACGACGGCGGCGGATTTCAGCACCATTACCACCAGCAGCGGCGCGCCGATCGTCATCACGAGCGCCAACAGCCTGATTCGCGCCTCCATCGGGCCGCAGCATCCGCCCACCGTCACCACGGCATGCCCCTTGTTGGGGCCGTTGCGCGACAACGGCGGTCCGACGCAGACGCATTCGTTGATGAGCCGAAGTCCGGCGATCGACGCTGGCAACAACGCCGCCAATCAGGGTACGGACCAGCGCGGGACGGGTTATCCACGCGTCTCCGGAGCAGCGGCGGACGTCGGCGCCTATGAGGTGCAGCAGAACGATGTCATCTTCAACAGCGGCTTCGACGGGTGTTAGCGGATCCGTCAGCCGAGCCGAGCCGGATATTCGAGCTTCCGATCAAGTTCTGGAAACTCCGATCCGAAGCAAGGTCGTCGACGATATGCGCTGACGGCGGAGCTGCCGGCGTCGAGTGGTTCGTAGTGTCAGATTTCAAAGGTAACGCGCAGTCCGGAATGTCCGTTCGCGTTCTGCGCGAAGATGCGGCCGCCATGCAGGCCGACGATGCTGCGGCAAATGGAGAGGCCCAGGCCGCTGCCTTTGTCATCCCTGCCCCCTGAAGCGGTGAGACGCACGAACCGCTCGAATATCTGCTCGCATTGATTGGCAGCCAGGCCGGGGCCTTGATCCTCGACGCCGACCCGCCACACGCCTTCCGCAAGGACCGAACTCAGCGTTATGGTTCCTTGCGGCGGCGAGACCTTGATCGCGTTGGCAATGAGGTTGAGCAGTACCTGACGGATCCATTTTCCGTCGAACCTGATCTTGCCGCTGCCCTGGTGGCTGAACTCGAAATGCAAACCTTGATGTTCGACCAATGCCCCGGCGTCCTGGACGAAGCCTCGCAGAAAGATCGCGGGATTGTGGGCCATCAGATCAAGCCTGATCGCGTTGGCCTCGGCGCGCGAAAGAAACAGCAGTTGATCGATGATCTTGTCCAGCCGCGCGAGTTCCTCGAGCTGGATCTGCAAGCCATCTTCCTGTTCCGGCAGCAGAGGGCCGTCGAAGAGCAGCTTTTCTGCGTGCAGCCGCACCAGCGACAACGGCGTTTTCAGCTCATGCGAGGCATCTGCGCTGAATCGGCGGATCTGGTTGAACGACAATTCCAGGCGATCGAACATCGCGTTGAGCAGGCGCGCAAGATCGGACACTTCGTCGTGGACGGACGAAACGGGGATGCGCTCGCTCAGGTTGTCCGACCCGATACGCAGTGCAGTTCCGCTGATCAGGCGAATCGGGCGCAGCGCGAACCGGCTCAGGCCATAACCGATGGCCAAGCTCGCCAGAAGCATCGCGACCAGCAATGCGGCGCACACTTCTACGTAACCCTGCATCACCGTGTCGATTTGCGCCGAAGGCGTGGCGATGACAACGTCCAAGCCTCCCAGAATGAATTCGCCGACTCGTACGCGGCCGACACCTGCAAGTTCCGCATCGTAGATGTGCTCGCCTGGCACGTCCGGGATGGGCACGCCTTTGAGGTTGGTCGAATAGAACAACATGTTCGTCTTCGGATTGTGCACGTTGATGTAGAACAGCACGGAGGCATATTCCGTGGTCTCGCGGATGCGCTGGTCGATGGAACGCAAATCGAGCTGTCCGAAGTCGTTGCCCAGATGCGCCTTGATCTGTGTGAACTCCGACGCGTTGAGCAGGTCGAGTCCATGCATCAGCCGGTTCTCCAGCAGGCGATAGCCGGCCACGAACAGGCAGGCGAGGGTGACCGTCGCAGCCAGTGCGTACCACGTCGCCAATCGCGCGCCAATCGAGCGGATCATGGAGACCGGCTCACACCAGTTGATACCCGACGCCGCGTACGGTCTTGAACAACGGCTTGTCGAAACCCGGTTCGAGTTTGGCGCGCAGGCGGCTCATGTAGACGTCGAGCAGGTTGGTGTCGACTTCGTAGTGCGATGCCCATATTTTTTCGGAAATCAGTGTGCGCGTGAGCGTGCGCCCCGGGTTGTGCATGAAAATTTCGAGCAGTGCGAACTCGCGGCTGGTGAGGTCGACCTCGTTGCTGTTGATGCGCACGGTGTGGCTGAGCAGATCGAGCCGGATGCCGCGATATTCGAGGACGGTCTGCTTGACCGCACCCTGGCGCCGGATCAGGGCGCGGATACGCGCCAGCAGTTCCTCGAAACTGAAAGGCTTCTGCAGGTAGTCGTCGGCTCCGCGATTCAGGCCGGCGATGCGATCGTCCACCGTATCGCGTGCGCTGAGGATCAGCACGGGTTCGACGAAGCCGCTCTGCCGCCATTCGCGCAGCAAGTCGAGGCCGTCGCCGTCGGGCAGGCCGAGGTCCAGCACGATCACGTCGTAGTTGGTTTCGCACAGCGCATTGCGCGCGTCGCTGCAGGTGCGCACCCAGGTCACGGTGTAGCTGCGTTCCGCCAGACCCTGCTTGAGAAACTGGCCGAGGCCGTGCTGGTCTTCAACGATCAGGACTTTCATTGACGAAACTATTCTTGCGAGCGAAGTGCTGCAATGCACTAAAGCAGAGTGCAGCGGCCGAAGCGATGTGCGGTGCAGCACGCAACTGAATTTTCTTTCAGGATGCCTTCAGGGCGAGGACAGGTTTGCGGGCTAAGGTGCGCGCCGTGCAACGACCATGCGGCAGCCGGATTCGCTTCACGGTCGCCGCGCGGTCAAGATCAATCGCGAAATCGACAGTGAACTCGACAGCTCATCAAACAGGAACGGGAGTGCATATGCTGCGTGTGGCCGCCTTGGCATCCGCCCTTTTTATCTTGACGCCCGGGGTGGTCGCGCCCGTGCTCGCGGCCGAACCACCCAGGAAGATCTACGCGCAAGAGCTGGTGGATCAAATCGTAGCGGCGCATCCGGAGATCGCTGTCGTCGCCATGCACGTCAAACCGCCGAAGGCGAGCGACAACGTCATCATCGCTTCCAATATCGGCCGCATCGGCAAGAAGGCCGACGCCGATGACCAGCGCGTGATCGATACGGGAATGCCCAATCTCAGCGTCAACAAGGCCGGCGATCGCTACGAGGTCGAGCTAGTCATGAAGGACGCTTCGCATCGTCCGATCGGCGCGATCGGCATCGTGTTCCCCTACAAGGCCGGCGACGACAGGAATGCCTTGCAGAAGAAAGCGGAGAAGATCCGCGATGACCTGGCGCGGCGCATCTCGCACGTCGCCAACCTGATGGAGAACTATCTGTTCGATGCGTCCGTCCCCACGCATACGTTCGCCCAGCACCTCGTCGATACGGCGTTGGATGCCAACGGCGACATCATCATCATCGCTATGCACGTCGCGACGAAATCGAACGCCAGCTATCCGATCATCGCCTCCAACATCGGTCGCATCGGCAAGAAGGCCGATGAGGACGATATGGACGTGATCAAGACCGGCAAGCCGAAACTGGAGATCAACGAAACGGGCGACCGCTTCGAATCCGAGGGAGTGCTGCACGATGCCGGCGGCAAGGTGATCGGTGCCGTCGGTGTTGTCTTCCCTTACAAGAAGGGCGACGACCAGGAGGCGCTGCACAAGAAAGCGGACGAAGTCCGTGACGCGATGGCCCGACAGATTGCGACGGTCGACGCGCTGCTGCAGCCCGCGCCCTGATCCCACGTCGCGAGCAGAGCCGAACCGAAGCACTCCAGTGCCGCTCGACGCACATGGGCACCCGTGCCAGCGGTGCGGGCAACACGCCAACTGAACCTTCCAAGGAAAGACCCTATGACCCTGCGCAAGCTACCGATGCGGACCTTGATGTCCATGTTTGTCGCGACTGCAATGTGCCAGATCCCAGCCGCACCGGCTCAGGGCGTCGTGCCGTCGAAAGCCGCGGCGCCGGTGCTGACGCCAGCGGGTCGCACCGAGTTGCCCGGCTACACCGGCGACTTCGATCACTTCGAAGTCGACATCAAGGGCAATCGCCTGTTTCTCGCGGCCGAGGATCACGACACGCTCGAGGTCTTCGATCTCAAGTCGGCAAAGCATCTGAAGACGATCTCCGGCGTCGAGACGCCGCATGGCCTTTTGTACCTGCCGGATGTCAACAAGCTGATCGTGACCCAGACCGGCTCCGACGGCGCGACCAAGGTGATCGACGGAGCGACTTACAAGATCGTCGATTCGTTCAAGCACACCCCCGGCGCCGATTCGATGGGCTATGACGCGGGCCGCAAGCGCCTGTACGTGGTCGCCGGTGGCCGCGACATGAAGAAGCCCGATTCGCATCTGGTCGAGCTCGATCCCTACACGGGCAAAAGCTACGGCGAACTCAAGTTCGACACCGACAAGGTCGAGGCGATGGCGATCGAAGAGCACGGCGACAAGATCTACATCAACGTCACCGGCAAGAACACCATGGCCGTGCTCGACAAGAAGACGCGGGCGGTGGTCGCCACCTGGCCGATCAAGGAAGCGCAAAAGAACGCGCCGCTCGCGTTCGACGAAGCGAACCGGCGCTTGTTCGTGGTGACGCGCCAGCCCGGCCGGCTGATCGTGGTGAACGCCGATACCGGCGCATCGATCGCTGATTTCAAGGCGCCGGAACGCACCGACCAGGTCATTTTCGACGAGGCGAGGCATCGCATCTATGTGCTGGGCGGCGAGGGCTACATCGGTGTGTTCCATGAGAAGGACGCCGATCACTACGAAGAACTCGCGCGCGTTCCTTCGGCACCTGGCGCGAAGACCGGCATTCTCGTGCCGGGCTTGAACAAGCTGTTCGTGGCGGCCTCGCCGGGCGACTCGAAGGCCATGGCGGCTGTACTGGTCTTCGACGTGGCGAACTAGCGCCGTTCGGAGACGAGACACACCGTTGCGTTTGCCGTCAAGGCACCATGGGTTCGAAGAGATCCAGATGAACTACCACGTAGAACGCCAGCCGATCGCACCGTCGCGCCGCCGCAACTCCTCGGGAGGGAGACAATGAAAAGTCAGGCATGGGTATCGTTGGGTGCGATGTCGACCTTGGCCCTTTGCATCAGCATTGGCTTGAGTGCGAACGCTTCCGCGCAAACCTCGACCGCGGCGGTAGCAATGCCGGACAGGTCGGACGCCGAACCGGGAGACAAGGACAGCGAGGGGAAAAAGGAAGCGCAGACGCTCACCGGGATCACCGTGACGGGCTCGAACCTGCCGACCACGCCGGACGCCGTTGCTGTGCCGGTGACGATCCTCGGCTCCGAGCAGATCGAGCGCATCGGTGTGAGCGCGAACGTGCTCGAGATCCTGCGCAAGATGATCCCTTCGTTCGCGGGGCGCGGCAATGCAGGCAACAGCAACGCGAACAACAACAACCAGAACACCGCGGGCGGCTCGCAGGTGCAATTGCGCAATCTCGATACGCTGGTGCTGATCAACGGTCGCCGCGTCGCTACCAGCGGCATCAACGGTATCGGTGGCAAGAGCTTCGTCGACGTCAATCAGATTCCGGTCGGGGCGATCGACCGCATCGAGGTGCTGACCGATGGTTCGTCCGCCATCTACGGCTCGGATGCGATCGGCGGTGTCGTCAACATCATTCTGAAGTCCGATTACGAAGGTGTCGAGATCGGCACGCGCTTCGGGTTCGCCGAAGGTGGCTATCAGGAACGCTCGGCGAATTTCGTCGCCGGGACGCCCATCCATGGCGGCAATATCACCGTGATGGGCAGTACCTCGCACACCGATCCGTTGTTCCAGAACCAGCGCCCATTCTCGACGCCGCTCACCGGGCGCTCGTCCCAGGTTCCCGGTGCGGTCGGCGCGAACGGACTTAATCCCGGCGCGCTGCTCAATCCGAGCCTCGATTCGCCTCGCGATCGAAATCCGACGGGCTCGTCGGCAACGGCAGGATCGATCGGCGACCTGATCAACAATGGCACGTATTCGGCAAGCACGCCGGCCGGCATCGCGGGTACGTACGACCTGTCCAAGTACCAGACCTTGCTGCTGAAGCAAGATCAGAACGCGCTGGCAGCCACATTCAACTCGGCCTTGCTGCCGGACAACCGACTGACGGCGTTCGGTGATGTCGAGCTGGCGAAAACGAAGAGCTACACGCAATTCCTGCCTGTCGTGACCGCGGTCAACGTTCCCGCCGGCGCACCCTACGATCCCCTCAAGACTGCCTTCCCCAAAGTGCAGTTCGGCTATTTGCCGTTCACCCACAATTTCAACAACGAGAGCCGCGATACGCGCGTGACCCTGGGGCTGCGCGGGGAGATCACCGACGATTGGAACTGGGAAGCGGCCTATGTGTACAGCAGCAGTCTGCTCACGCAAAAGCAGAGCGGGCTGATCTACAAGCCCAACCTCGCGCGTGCGATCGCCGGTGGCTACGACGCCAACGGAAATCCCGTCACCGGTGGTACGTACAGCGGGGTCGTACCGGGCTACAACGAATCCAACCCGCTCGTATTCGTTCCGTCGCTCGACCCGTTTGCCCGCGCGAGCGGCGTGATTGCCGGGTCGCTGAACAACTTGTACGGTACCGAGACCATCGACGCATCGAGCCGTTTGCGCGCGGTCGACGCGAAGATCGTCGGCAGTCTGTTCGATCTTCCGGCCGGCCGTGCCGGTCTCGCCATCGGCGCAAGCTACCGTACCGAGTCCCTCAAGGGCCGCCCCGATGCGAACGGCTACAACACCGGTCCGACCGCTCAGCGCTGGATCGGCGGCACCTATGCCGATCCGTTCTCGAGCAGCCGCGATATTTCGGCGCTGTACGCTGAAACACGCGTGCCAATCACAGGCGCGGACTGGAACGCACCGGGATTGCACGATTTCGACCTGATCGGGGCGGTGCGTGCGGAGCACTACAGCGACGTCGGCGGCTCGGTGGTACCGAAGATCGGATTCCACTGGCAGCCATTCGACGCGCAGGTCACGGTGCGCGGTACCTACGCGAAGTCGTTTACCGCGCCGACGCTGTACGCGATGTTCGGTCCGACCGATACGCGCATCGTCGGTGCGGGGGTCATCCAGTCGGTGTTCGGATTACCTGCCATGCCGATCAATGGTGAAGACGGCAACAATCCGCACTTGAACCCCAGCAAGGCGAAGACGGCGGCGATCGGCGTAACCCTCGTGCCCGAAGTCATCAAGGGGCTGCGCCTGACGATCGACTATTCCGACATCCGGCAAAAGGGTTTTCCCGGCGGGATCGGGTTCACCAACATCCTGCAGAGCATCAACCAGTACGGGTCGGCGTCACCGTTCTTCGCCAATCTCGGCGTCGGCAACTTTCCCGGTGCGAGCGGTGCGACTCAGCCATTCACGAATCCCGGCGATCTGCTGACGTACCTCAAGGGCGGCGGAAGCTCGCTCAACCTGTATGCCATCGACCAGTTCCGCAATCTCGGCGGCATCAAGGAACAGTCGATCAACATCAGCGGCAGCTACGAACATCCGACCGAGACCGCGGGCACATTCTCGGTCGCGACCACGGGCGCGATATTCCTGCACTACAAGTTCCAGGCGTTGCCCGGGCAGCCCTTCTACGAATACGCGGGCTACGTAACCAACGGCGGCACCGGCGTGCAGGGCACGATCCCCAAATACCATTTCTATACGTCGTTCGATTGGCGCTATGACAAGTGGGACCTGATGCTCGGCAACAACTTCATTTCTTCCGTTACCGACATTGGCCCAGGCGGCATCGTATTCGCCAACAGCACGACCTTGAAACGCATCCATGTTGGTGCCTACGCAACGTGGGACCTGCGCGCGGCTTATTCGGTAGAAACGCCGAGCGAAAGATGGCGGTTCATCAAGGAGTGGGACGTCGCAGTAGGCATCAACAATATCGGCAATCGCATGCCGCCTCTGGCGCCGCAGGCCTACACCGACAACAACGCCGACGTGTCGACCTACTCGCCGCTCGGGCGCCTGTTCTACGTCAGCGCCAGCATCAAGTTCTGAAGAATGCCTGGGTAGCAGCGGACACGGCGTCCAGCCCGATGACAGCCCGGAGCGTGTTCGCAGGTGCCCAGCAAACCGGCGGCGCCGCGGACGCTCGACGGCGAGCCGCATCCCCTGCGCCCTGTTGCCTGCAACGACATCCAGTGCGTTCTCCATTTTTCACAGCGTACAGACGGCCATCCACGAATCCGGAACGACATGAAAGCGAACTTGCCGAAGTCCACTCTCCGTAACGATTGTCGCAACACCTGCTGGCTCGCGGCGGCGGCCGCGCTGTTCTCTCTCTCCTCCGCGGCTTCCGCGCAACCGTTCTACCGGCTCGAATCGGCGGTCGTGCTCAAGGGGGCCGCGCCGGACTGGGATTACGTGACACTCGATCCGGTGCGCTCGTATCTCTACATCGGCCGGCGCGGTGATGGCGTGATGGTCTACGACGTCGCCGCCAAGAAAGAGGTCATGACGATCGAAAATTCCAAGGGCGCCGGTTCGATAAAATTGGTTCCGGAACTGGACCGGGGCTATACGGCGAACGAAGACGGCTCGACGACGATGTTCAAGCTGTCCACGCTGAAGACGCTCAAACGCGTTCAGTTCGGCAAAGACTCGGACGCGGTCTTCTATGAACCGCTGACCAGGCAGCTCGTGTTCACGATGGGCGACAGCCATGCGCTCGGCTTCGTCGATGCCGGCACGGGCAAGGTCGTCGGCCAACTCGCGATGGACAGCCACAAACTCGATGCATCCGCGCCTGATGGGCAGGGCAATCTCTTCGTCGCGGAACGCGACAAGGATCGCGTCGCGAAAGTCGATGTGAAGCGGCGCAAGGTCGCGGCGGAGTGGAACATCGACGGATGCAGCCAACCTACGGGGCTGGCGTTCGATTCGACGAACCAGCGCATTTTCATCGGTTGCCGCGGCGACAAGCCGGTACTCGCCGTCATGGATTCAGGGACGGGCAAGGTCGTCACCACGTTGCCGATCGGCCGCGGCAACGACGGCGTGGTATTCAATGCGCAGTCGCGCCAGATCTATGCATCGAACGGTGTGGACGCGAACCTGGTGATCTACGCACAGGTCGACGCGAATTCGTACGCGCTCATCGAGGCGGATACGACCCGGCCCTATGCGCGCACCATGGCGCTCGATCCGAAATCCGGGAAGGTGTACACGGTGACCGCCGAAGGAGCCGCTGATCCGGCGAAGAAGATCAACACCGCGGTGTCTGCGTTTTACCCGAACACGTATTTCGACGATACGTTTACGGTGCTCACCTATTCACGCAAGTGACGCCTCAGGATTGCACATGCCGACGACCAACGTTCCTCCCGCGGGCCAACCGCTGCCCCTGAAAGTCGAACCCATCTGGCCCAACGGCTGGTGGAAGCTGATGGAAGCGCGCATTGGTGTCATTCCGCTGCCGGTCTATGTGCTGCTGCTCGGCTTGATCGCGGGATTCGTGCTCACCGGCGGGTTGCCGACGGAGATCAACGTGGCGATTGCGGTGCTTGCAGTCGGCGGCTTCACTTGCGGCGAGTTCGGCAAACGTTTGCCGTATCTGCGCCATGTCGGTGCAGCGGCAATATGCGCGACCTTCATTCCGTCGTTTCTGGCATTCCACAAACTGTTGCCCGAGACGCTGGTGAAGGGGGTGACGGACTTCACCAAGTCGACCAACTTCCTGTATCTGTTCATCGCCGCGATCATCGTCGGCAGCATTTTGAGCATGGATCGCTGCGTGCTCATCAAGGGGTTTGTCAAGATCTTCGTGCCACTTGCCTGCGGATCGATCGTCGCGATGATCGTTGGCACGGGAGTCGGAATCGCCTTGGGTCTGGGCGCATATCGCACGTTCTATTTCATCGTCGTTCCGATCATGGCGGGCGGTGTCGGGGAGGGGGCGATTCCACTCTCGGTGGGTTACGCAGGCATCCTGCATCAGCAGCAGGGCGATCTGTTCGCGCAGATCCTGCCTTCGGTGATGCTCGGGAGTCTGAGCGCGATCCTGCTGTCGGGACTATTGAACTACGTCGGTGAACGATATCCCCAACTCACAGGCAAAGGCCGCTTGCAACCGGGCGAGCACGACGACATGGATCCGGCGCAGGAAGAGATCAGCGGACATATGGATGTCTCGCACATTGCCGCCGCCGGCGTCACGGCAGTCTCGCTCTATCTCGTGGGTCTTCTTGCGTTCAGGCTGTTCGCGTTCCCGGCGCCGGTCACGATGCTGTTCCTCGCGGTGCTGGTGAAGCTGACCCAAGCGGTTTCGCCAAAGCTGCAGGAAGGCGCGTTCGTGGTCTACAAGTTCTTTTCCACCGCGGTGACCTATCCCTTGTTGTTCGCAATCGGTGTCGCGATGACGCCATGGGACAAGCTTGTTTCGGCCTTCACATGGGCCAACCTCATCACTATCGTCGCCACGGTGATGTCGCTGATGGCAACGGGCTTTTTCGTCGGCCGATGGATGAATATGTATCCGATCGAGACCGCGATCGTGAATGCCTGCCATAGCGGTCAGGGAGGCACCGGGGACGTCGCGATCCTGACTGCGTCCAACCGCATGACACTGATGCCGTTCGCACAGATCGCGACGCGCATCGGCGGTGCGATCACGGTAACGCTGACCCTGATCGCTCTCGCTCGGTCCGTGTGAGTCGACGCGTGATCATGAGCGTGTGAACACAGCGAAACAAACCGCGGAACGGGCTACGCAGCACGGGATTCTGGCGGCTGAGAAAATGCGCTGACGCGCAGGCCGGGATGGTTGTCGGACAGGATCAACTCCGTTTTCGTGCAGCCTCGCAGCGAGGCGATCGGCTAGTCCTATACGGATACGCTCGAAAACAGGCTGAGGCAGACCTGGCAGGAAGGGCAAGCGTGGTTTATTTCGCTGCTTCGAAAAGACCCGCGTAGCTCGGGATTTGCGCTCGCAGGCTGTCGCGCAACGCGGTGGCGGCGAGGAAGAAGTCCTTCTCGCCCTTGCCCGGATTCGCATCGAGCTTGTAGGCGAGCACGAGCAGACCGACATTCTCGCCTGCCGCATCGCGCAGTGGTAACTGCACGACGAACTTCTTTACCGCGTCCCGGGCGCGATGCCATCGCGGATCGACGATGGTGATGCCCTTGGTGATCACGTCAATGTCGTCCGGGTCGTCCGGGTTGCCGATGCGTTCGGGGTAGGAGCCGGCGAACATGGTGTAGACCTCTTTCAGGCCGGGCGGTACACCATGGAACGTCACGTTCAGGAGATCCGGATGCGCCGCTATGATCTGGTCTGACAAGACCTGTGCATAGATCTTGTGTGTGGGCGGTGTCCAGTTCTTTGCCCTCTTTTCGGAGGCAGATGCTGTTGCGGTAGTCTGCGCTATGGCAGTCGTCAATGTTGCAAGCGAGACCGCACTTGCAATCAGCGAAGCCGAGACGAGCTTTGACAGGGTTCTCATTCTGTTCCTTTGTGCATGCCAGGATGTTGCAAAGGGAGGAAAGCGATCACTCCCCAGGCTTCTCAAGCTATTCCGCACGCTACGCGAATGCTGGCAATGTAGGCGCACAAGCTAACCCCAACCTTAAGGCCTTCTGAAAATCCATTCAGGATGGAAGAGTGCCTTGATGCGACAGCGCGACAATCGTCCGACCTCCACGGCAGCGGCTTCCAGGTTTCGGCGATGAGCGCATCCGCATAGGCCGAGGCGACTGTCCGGGATTCGATGGGATCACGGACATGCCCATGATTCGCTCCGACGTGCACCGATGCGCGTCATTCGCGCAGCAATAGCCGATAGGCAGGATTGTCGCTCTCGTCCCGGTGCGGATAGCCGAGCGTACCGAGGAATCGTCGGAACATCGGCCGTTCCTCGGGCGGTACCTGGATGCCGACCAGGATGCGGCCGTAGTCGGCGCCCTGGTTGCGGTAGTGGAAGAGGCTGATGTTCCAGTCCGGGTGCAGGTGACCCAGAAAGCGCGGCAGCGCGCCGGGGCGTTCGGGAAACTCGAAGCGGTACAGGCACTCGTCGCCCGCCAGCGGCGAACGTCCGCCGATCATGTGGCGCAAGTGCAGTTTGGCCAGCTCGTCGTCGGTGAGATCGAGTGCGGAAAATCCGTGCGCACGAAAGGCGGCCGCCAGCACGGCGTTCTCGCTGCGGTCGCGGATCTGGATGCCGACAAAGATATGCGCCTCGGTCGCGTTGCCGATGCGGTAGTTGAACTCGGTGATGCCGCGCTGACCCAGCATCGCGCAGAAGCGGCGGAAGCTGCCGCGCTCTTCGGGAATCGTCACCGCGAACACCGCTTCGCGCTGCTCGCCCAGTTCGGCGCGTTCGGCGACGAAGCGCAGGCGGTCGAAATTCACGTTCGCGCCGGAGACGATTGCGACCAGCGTCTCGCCGCGCGGATGGTACGCGGCGACGTACTGCTTGAGACCGGCGAGGGCGAGCGCGCCGGACGGCTCCGGCACGCTGCGGGTATCCTGGAACACGTCCCGGATCGCGGCGGAGACCGCATCGCTGTCCACCCGCAACATCGCATCGACGTGCCGGCGGCACAATTCGAAGGTTCGCACGCCGACCTGTTTCACGGCGGTGCCATCGGCGAACAGGCCGACCTCGTCGAGCGCAATGCGTACGCCGGTTTCCAGCGAGCGCGCCATCGCGTCCGAATCGACCATCTGCACACCGATCACCTTCACTTCCGGGCGCAGCGCCTTCACATAGGCGGCGGCGCCGGCGAGCAGGCCGCCGCCCCCGACCGGGACGAAAATAGCGTGCAACGGGCCGGAATGCTGGCGCAGGATTTCCATGCCGACCGTGGCTTGCCCCGCGATGACGTCCGGATCGTCGAACGGATGCACGAAGGCGTATCCGTGATCGGCCTGCAACTTTGCGGCGACGGCGTGTGCATCGCTGTACGAGTCACCGGCGAGCACGATCTCGACCCGGTCGCCTCCGAACCGGCGCACCGCATCCACCTTGACCTGAGGCGCCGTCACCGGCATCACGATCACCGCACGTATGCCGAGCTTCGCCGCTGCCACCGCGACGCCTTGTGCGTGGTTGCCAGCTGAAGCGGCAATCACTCCGCGTGCGCGCTGTGTGGCGTCCAGATTCGCCATCTTGTTGTAGGCGCCGCGCAGCTTGAACGAGAACACCGGCTGCTGGTCCTCGCGCTTGAGCAGGACCTGGTTGCCGAGGCGCGCGGTCAGCAGCGGCGCCGGCTCCAACTCCGTTTCACGCGCGACATCGTAGACGTGCGAGACGAGCGTGCGGCGCAGGAGCTCGTGATCGGTCAGCGCCGGCTCGGCCGTCGGCGTGGCATCGCTGGTCGCCGCTTGCCTGGCCAGCTGCGCATTCATGGATGCGCGCGCACGACGGGGCGGTTGACCTCGAGCACATCGACCAGCTTGCGCGTCTGCTTGATGATCTGCTCGACCGTGGCTTCGGCACCGTGCATGACCAGGGTCAGCTGCGACACATCGGGATCGCGAGTGGTGGCGACGGTCAGCGAGTCGATATTGCAATGGCGCGCGGCGAACAGGCCCGCCACGCGCACCAACGCGCCGGCTTCGTTCTGCAACAGGATGGAAAGGGTGTGTCTCATGGTGGGCCTCACTCGTCAGAACATGCCGGTCGGGATGACGTCATGCGGCGCGGACGCATGACGCGCGCGAATGAAATCGCCGGTGATCATCTGTGCGTAGGTCGCGCCGGGGCCGACCATCGGATAGACGCCGGCATCCGGGTCGATCATCACCTCGAGGAAGGCCGGGCCGTCGAACGCGAGAAATGCGGCGATGGTCGAGGCCAGCTCCTCCTTGCGTTCCAGCCGTCGCGCCCACTCGAAGCCATCGGCCTGCGCGGCCTTGATGAAGTCCTTCTTGTGCAGGCTCTTGTCGGACGAGGCGAAGCGGCCGCGGAAGAACAATTTCTGCCATTGCCGCACCATGCCGTCGCCGATGTTGTTGAGCACGACGACTTTCACCGGCAGGCCGTAGGTGGTGACGGTTTCCAGCTCGCCGAGGTTCATGCGGATGCTGGCATCGCCGTCGATGTCGATCACCACCGCATCGCGCCGCGCGAACTGCGCGCCGATCGCCGCCGGCAGGCCGAAACCCATCGTGCCCATCGAGCCGGAAGTGAGCCAATGCCGCGGCTCGCGGAAATCGAAATACTGCGCGGCCCACATCTGATGCTGGCCGACGCCGGTGCTGATGATCGCGCGGCCCTGCGTGTGCCGATTGATCTCCTCGATCACCGCTTGCGGCTGGATCAGCGGGCTGGCGCGATCGTAGTCCAGTGCATGCGAGCGCTTCAGTGCGGCGACGTCCGCATGCCAGTCGGCATAGCGATGCTCTTTGCCAACGTCGTGGCGCATGCCGTACTGGTGCAGCCGTTCCAGCGTGCGCCGCAGATCGCCGTGGTGATGCCAGTGCACCGACTTCACCTTGCCGATCTCGGCCGGGTCGATGTCCACCTGTGCGATGAACCTCGCACACGGCGCGAACTTGTCGGGCACGCAGGCGACGCGGTCGTCGAAGCGCGCTCCCAGCGCGAACAGAAAGTCGCAGTCCTCCACGGCGTAGTTGGCGTAAGCCGTGCCGTGCATGCCGAGCATGTGCAGCGCCAGCGGTTCGGTGGTGTCGTAGGCGCCAAGAGCCATCAGTGTGGTCGTCACCGGCAGGCCGAAGTCCGCGACGAAGCTGCGCAGCGCGTCGGATGCCGCGCTCGCGATGATGCCGCCGCCGGCATAGATCAGTGGACGCCTCGCCTTGGCCAGCGCAGCGAAGAATGCCGCGCAGTCGGCGTCGCTCAACACGGTATTGTCCAGTGCGTGCAGGCGCGCGCGATAACCGGGAATCGACAGCTGCCCCTCGCCGGCGAACGTCAGCGGTGTGTTCTGCACATCTTTCGGAATGTCGACCACCACCGGGCCGGGCCGGCCGCTGCGCGCGATCTCGAATGCGGTACGCATCGTCGCTTCCAGTCGTGTCGCATCGGTGAGCAGGAAGACATGCTTGGCGCAGGCGCCCATGATGTTGCTGATCGGCGCTTCCTGGAATGCGTCGCTGCCGAGCGCGGCGGTGGGCACCTGGCCGCAGATCACCACCAGCGGAATCGAATCGGCCATCGCGTCGCGCACCGGCGTGACCATGTTGGTGGCGCCGGGGCCGGAGGTGACGATGGCCACGCCGACCTTGCCGGAAGCGCGCGCATAACCGGCCGCCATGAAGCCGGCGCCCTGCTCGTTGGCCGGCACGATCAGCGGCATCGGCTCGCCACCGTTCGATCCCAGGTGGGTGGCGTTGTAGCGGAACACCGCGTCGTACACCGGCAGGATCGCGCCGCCGGAATAGCCGAACAGCACGTCGACGCCTTCGTCGGCCAGCACCTGCACGACCGTCTCGGCTCCGCTCATGGCGCGGCCGGCGAGCGGGTGACGATCGGTTTCGGGGACGGCTTTCAACGATTGCGCATGCACGGGCAGTGATTCCTCAAAGTACGGGGTGGCAGCTCCCCTCTCCCCCGCGCGGCAGGGGAGAGGACTCGAACGGGTCAGCCGACCTTCTTGAGCGGCTCGGCCGCAGGCTTCGGCGTGGCGTTCTGCAGCCACGGCATGCGCGCGCGCAGCTTCGCGCCGACCTGTTCGATCGGATGATCGAGATCGGCCTGCTTCAGGCGCTTGTAGTTCGGCAGGCCCGCCTGGTATTCGGCGATCCAGTTGCGCGCGAAGGTGCCGTCCTGGATGTCGGTGAGCACCGCCTTCATGCGCTGCTTGGTGCCGGCGTCGACCACGCGCGGGCCGCTCACGTAGTCGCCGTACTGCGCGGTCTCGGAGACGAACTCCAGCATCCGCTTCAGGCCGCCCTCGTAGAACAGGTCGACGATCAGCTTCAGCTCGTGCATCACCTCGTAGTACGCGATCTCCGGCTTGTAGCCGGCTTCGACCAGCGTCTCGAAACCTTTCACCACCAGTTCGCTGGCACCGCCGCACAGCACGGCCTGCTCGCCGAACAGATCCGTTTCGGTTTCTTCCTTGAAGTCGGTCTCGATCAGCAGCGCGCGGCCGCCGCCGATGCCGTCGGCGTACGCCTTGGCCTTCGCCTCGGCGTGACCGCTGGCGTTCTGATGCACGGCGTACAGGCAGGGCACGCCGCGACCACGCTCGTACTCGCTGCGCACCAGCGCGCCCGGACCCTTCGGAGCCACCAGCACCACGTCGATGTCCGCGCGCGGTGCGATCTGCCCGAAGTGCACGTTGAAGCCGTGCGCGAACAGCAAGGCCGCGCCGGGTTTGATGTGCGGCGCAATCGCTTCGCGATACAGCGCAGGTTGCACCATGTCGGGCGTGAGCACCGCGACCAGATCGGCGCCTTTCACTGCATCGGCCGGCTCGGCGACGTTGAAGCCTTCGGCGCGTGCGCGTTGCCACGAGGGTCCGCCCTGGCGCAGGCCGACCACGACGTCGAGGCCGGAATCGCGCAGGTTGAGGGCGTGGGCGCGGCCCTGGCTGCCATAGCCGAGCACGGCGATGCGGGCCTTGGCCAGAGCGGGGTTGGAAGTGCTGCTGTTCATGCGGGGGCTCCTTCGGTAGCGGTGATTTGGGCGTGTGTGGGTGGGGCAACTGCAGTGTCCGGGTGCGTGGTGGCGCCGTCGGAAGCGGAGCCGACCAGGCGCGCGTATTTCGCGAGCGCGCCGCGGGTAACCTTCGGTGGCGGCGGCTGCCAGGTCGCGCGGCGTGTGACGAGGTCCGCGTCGGTGGCGAGTTCACGGCGGTCGGCGTCGATGCGGATGCGGTCGCCGTCACGCAGCAGCGCGATCGGGCCGCCGCGCGCGGCTTCCGGTGCGATGTGGCCGACCATGAAACCGTGCGTGGCGCCGGAGAAGCGGCCATCGGTGATCAGGGCGACGTCGTCGCCGAGGCCACGTCCGATCAGCGCGGCGGTGACGCCGAGCATCTCGCGCATGCCCGGTCCACCAGCGGGACCTTCGTTGCGGATCACGATCACGTCGCCCTTGGCGATGCGGCCACCCTGCACGGCGGCGAACGCCTGCTCCTCGCTCTCGAACACGCGCGCGTGGCCATCGAAGTGGCTGGCGCCCTTCCCGGCAAGTTTCAGGATGCAGCCCTCGGGCGCGAGGTTGCCGTAGAGGATCGAATAGCCGCCGCGCGGCTTCAGCGGTTGCGTGAC
The DNA here is from genome assembly GCF_039523175.1 of Dokdonella soli. Lineage (NCBI taxonomy): Bacteria > Pseudomonadati > Pseudomonadota > Gammaproteobacteria > Lysobacterales > Rhodanobacteraceae > Dokdonella > Dokdonella soli. The sequence continues at coordinate 80,745 of NZ_BAAAEU010000007.1, read as the reverse complement.
GGGATGCACGACATCCTGATGCTGCGCACGCGGTGCCGCGGCAGCTTCCGCGAACAGGCTGCGGCCGGTGACCGTGGGCGCGTCGTCGAGCATGCCGGCAGTGATCAGTTCCTGCGCCACGCGTGCGCTGCCGCCGGCGCCGAACAGTTCGACGGCGGTGTAGCGCCCGCCGGGCAGGAGATCCGCGATCACCGGCGTGTACTTCGAGGCCGGTTCGAAATCCTCCAGCGTCCATGGCACGCCGGCTTCGCGCGCGATCGCGAGCAGATGCAGCACCGCGTTGGTGGAGCCGGCGGTGGCAGCAACCATGCGTGCCGCGTTGCGCAGTGCGGTGCGGTTGATCAGCGCGCGTGGCGTGCGCCGCTCGCGCAGGCAATCCATCACCAGTTCGCCGCAGCGACGTGCGGCGACGGCCTTGGCCGGATGCGTGGCGGGAATGTCGTTGAAGCCCAGCGGCGACAGGCCCAGCGTCGACAGCACCATCGCCATCGTGTTCGCGGTGAACTGGCCACCGCAGGCGCCGGCGCCGGGGCAGGCGTCGCGTTCGACCGATGTCAGTTCCTCATCACTGATCCTGCCCGCGCCATGCGCACCGACCGCCTCGAACACCTGCTGGATCGTGATCGGATGGTTGTCGTGCGTGCCGTGCGCGATGCTGCCGCCGTACAGCGCAACGCTCGGGATGTCGAGGCGCGCCATCGCCATGGCCGCGGCGGGGATGGTCTTGTCGCAACCGCACAGCACCACCATCGCGTCGAGGCAGTGACCATCCACCGCCAGTTCGATGGAATCGGTGATCACCTCGCGGCTGATCAGCGAAGCGCGCATGCCCGGCGTGCCCATCGCGATGCCGTCGGTCACCGCGATCGTGTTGAACTCGATCGGCGTACCCCCGCTGGCGCGGATGCCGGCGGCGACATGCTCGGCCAGGTCGCGCAGGTTGAGGTTGCATGGGCTGACGTTGGACCACGTATGCACCACGGCCACCAGCGGTTTGGCGATGGCGGCATCGTCCAATCCGGTGGCGCGCAGCATGGCGCGGGCAGGAGCGCGGTCGGGGCCGCTCTTGATGAGATCGCTGCGCATGGGTGTTCCGGTTGGTTGATCGGGAGGCGTGTTCATCCGCAGGCCCGGCTCCAGCGCAGAAAGGTGACGGACGCGCACGCGTCCTCTTCCAGTGCGGCGAGCACGGCGTCGCGCACTTGCGCGGTGCCGGCGTTGCCACCGATATCGCGGCTGTGCGGGCCGTGGCTCAGCACGCGATCGACGGCGGCTTCGACCGCGAGGGCCTCGCGCTCCAGGCTCAGCGAATGACGCAGCAGCAATGCGGCCGAGAGAATCGCGCCGACTGGATTGGCGACGCCCTGGCCGGCGATGTCCGGCGCGGAGCCGTGGATCGGTTCGTAGAGGCCGCTCCTGCCGTCGCCCAGCGATGCCGAGGGCAGCAGGCCGAGCGAGCCGGCGAGCGCCGCGGCTTCGTCGGTGAGGATGTCGCCGAACAGGTTCTCGGTGACCACCACGTCGTAGCGGCTCGGCTGGGTCAGCAGCAGCATCGCCATCGAATCGACCAGCTGATGCTCGACCTTCACGTCCGGATAGTCGGCGGCGATGCGCTGCACCGTGCTGCGCCACAGGCGCGAGGTTTCCAGCACGTTGGCCTTGTCCACCGAGGTGACGTGCCGGCGGCGACCGCGCGCGAGTTCGAACGCGCGTCGCACCACGCGCTCGACTTCGGCGACGGTGTATCGGCATTCGTCGGAGGCGCTATCGCTGGTGCGCGTCTTCGCGCCGAAGTAGGCGCCGCCGGTGAGTTCGCGCACGAACAGCACGTCGACGTGCTTCAACTTCTCGTTCTTCAGCGGCGACAGCGCAGCGAGTGCCGGATGCACCTGCAGCGGACGCAGATTGGCATACACGCCGAGCGCGGCGCGCAGCGCCAGCAGACCTTGTTCGGGACGCACCCGCGCATTCGGATCGGACCAGCGCGGGCCACCGACGGCGCCCAGCAACACGGCGTCGGCGGCCTTGCACGCAGCCAGCGATGCCGGCGGCAGCGGATCGCCGCTGGCATCGATGGCACAGCCGCCGATGGGGTGCTCCTCGAAACGGAAGTCGTGATCGAAATGCGCGGCGACCGCATCGAGCACGGCGACCGCCGCCGCCGTGACTTCGGGGCCGACGCCGTCGCCGGGCAGAGTGACGATGTGCGCTTTCATGCATTCACTCCATTTGATCGAAGCTGCTTTTGTTGAGGAGTGCAGCCATGGATGGCCGCTTCCTGACGTTCGCGTTCACGGTCGAACGCATCAATTTGATCCGCGTGCTGCAGCAGATAGCCGAGCTGGTCCACGCCGTGCAGCAGGCAATGGCGCGCGAACGGCTCGAGCTGGAACTGGATGCGTCCGCCGTCAGGCAGCTCGATGGTCTGCTCGCGCACGTCGATGATCAGCTCGATGCCCGGGTGATCGAGCAGCCAGCGGTGTTCGGCGGCGTCGATCACGATCGCGAGCAGGCCGTTCTTCAATGCGTTGTTGCGGAAGATGTCCGCGATCTCGCTGCACAGCACCGCGTGGATGCCGTAGTCGAGCAGTGCCCACGGTGCGTGCTCGCGCGACGAGCCGCAGCCGAAGTTGCGCCCGGCGACCAGGATCGAGCAGCCTTGTGCCAGCGGCGAGTTCAGCGGGAAATCCGGATTCTCCCTGGCCGGGTTGTCGCTGCCGTCGGACTGATAACGCCAGTCGTGGAAGCACAGGCGTCCAAGTCCGGTGCGCTCGGTAGTGGTGAGGAAACGCGCCGGGATGATGCGGTCGGTATCGATGTTCTCGTCGGCCAGCACGGCTGTGCGCGAGTGGAGGCGGGTGACCGGTTTCATGCGGCTTGCTCCTGGGGCAGGTATTCGCGCGGATCGGCGATCACGCCGGCCAGCGCGGACGCGGCGGCCGTTGCGGGGCTGGCCAGCACGGTGCGTGCGCCCTTGCCCTGGCGGCCTTCGAAGTTGCGATTGGAGGTGCTCACCACCAGTTGCCCCGGCTGGGCCAGATCGCCATTCATCGCGATGCACATCGAACAGCCCGGCACGCGCCATTCGGCGCCGGCTTCGATGAACACGTGGTGCAGTCCTTCGCGTTCCGCATCGCGACGCACGGTTTCGGAGCCGGGCACCACCAGCATGCGCACGCCGTCGGCGATGCGGCGCCCGCGCAGCACACGTGCCACTTCGCGCAGATCGGACAGACGCGAGTTGGTGCAGCTGCCGACGAACACCACGTCCACCGGTGTGCCCTGCATCGGCTGGCCCGGCTTGCTCTGCATGTAATCGAGCGCGCGGCGATCCTGCGCGGTGTGTGCGGCCGGCACCGGTGTGTCCATCGCGATCGCCATGCCCGGATGCGTGCCGTAGGTGACGGTCGGGCGCACCTTGCCCGCGTCGATGCGCACTTCGCGGTCGTATCGCGCGCCGTCGTCGCTGCGCAGTGCGCGCCAGCGCTGCACGGCGGTGTCCCATGCTGTGCCTTGTGGAGTGCGCGGGCGGTCCTTGAGCCATGCGAACGTGGTGTCGTCCGGTGCGATCAATCCCGCGCGCGCGCCGGCCTCGATCGACATGTTGCAGACGGTCATGCGCTCGTCCATCGACATCGCTTCGATGGCGTCGCCGCGATACTCGATGACGTAGCCGGTGCCGCCATCCACGCCGATCTCGCCGATGATGTGCAGGATCAGATCCTTCGCGCCGACCCCGCGCTCCAGGCGGCCGTCCACGTGGATCGCCAGCGTCTTCGGCTTGCGCTGCAGCAGGCACTGCGTGGCCATCACATGGCCGACCTCGGTGGTGCCGATGCCGAACGCGAGCGCGCCGAATGCACCGTGCGTGGAGGTGTGGCTGTCGCCGCAGACGATGGTCATGCCCGGCTGGGTCGCGCCAAGCTCGGGGCCGATCACGTGCACGATGCCGCGCTCGGCGCTGTCCCAGCCGTGCAGCTCGACGCCGAACTCGTGGCAATTCGCTTCCAGTTGCGCGACCTGCGCCTTCGCCTCGGCGTTCGCATACGGCCGCTCGCCGTCCGCAATCGCCGGCAAGGTCGGCGTGGAGTGGTCGAGCGTGGCGAGCATGCGATCCGGTCGACGCAGCGCGAGGCCGCGTTCGCGCAGTTCGCTGAACGCCTGCGGCGAGGTCACTTCGTGGACCAGGTGCAGATCGATGTAGAGGATCGCCGGGGCATCGCCGGACTCGGGCGCAACCACGTGCGCGTCCCAGACTTTCTCGAACAGCGTTTGCGCCGTCATGCGATGGCCCTCTCTTCTTGCGCTCGTCCATGAGCGCGAGAATCAGGAAGCGGCCCTCCATGGCTGCGCTCCTCATCGATCGCCGGGACGACTTGGCTCTGCGCCTTGTCGTGCACCGCTGTCAGCCAGCCCCAGCGATCCTCGGTGCTGCCGTCGAACAGACCGAAGAACGCCCGTTGCAGCGCCTTGGTGATCGGTCCGGGGTTGCCCGCTCCGACGGCTTTGCGATCGACCGAGCGCACCGGCGTGATCTCGGCGGCGGTGCCGGTCATGAACACTTCGTCGGCGCAATACAGCGCCTCGCGCGGAAGATCGCGCTCCTCGACCTCGATGCCGAGGTCCGCGGCCAACGTGATCACCGATTCGCGCGTGATGCCGGCGAGGATGCCGGCGCTGGTCGGCGGGGTGACCAGCTTTCCGTTCTTCACCAGGAACAGGTTCTCGCCGGCGCCTTCGCTGAGCAGGCCGTTGTGGCCGAGCGCAATGCCTTCCGCGTAGCCGCCGCGACGTGCCTCGAGCGCGATCAGCTGGCTGCTGAGATAGTTGCCGCCGGCCTTCGCCCAGCTCGGGAAGGTATTCGGCGCGGGCCGCTGCCACGAGGACACGCAGACATCCGCGCCGCGCTCGATCGCGCTGCCGAGATAGGCGCCCCAGTCGAGCGCCATGATCGCCACGTCCACCGGCGTGTCGTCGCTCGGCAGCACGCCGAGGCCGCCGGCGCCACGGAACACGATCGGGCGCACGTAGGCCGACTTCATCCGGTTCGCGCGGATCAGCTCCAGGCAGGCCGCGTTGATTTCGTCCTCGCGGTAGCCGATCTCGATCTCGTACACGCGCGCGGATGCGAACAACCGGCGCGTGTGGTCGGCCAGGCGGAAGTACGCCGGGCCTTGCGGCGTTGCGTAGACACGTTCGCCCTCGAACACCGAGGAGCCGTAGTGCAGCGCGTGCGTGCTGACGTGGACCGTGGCTTCGGTCCAGGGCTTGATGCAGCCGTTGTGCCAGAGGAATGGCGTGGTCATTGCGTGATCTCCTTTTGCGCGCGTCCATTCGCGCGAAGGTCAAAAAGCGGCCTTCCATGGCCGCACTCTTCAATAGGAGCATCGAGACGTGAGGCGCCCTGTCGTTCGATGCGGTTGACGATGGCGAGTGCGGCCAGCGCGGTCGCCTCGATGATGTCGGTGCTGACGCCGTTGCCGCGCCAGTCGCGTTTGAGGTGGCGCACGGTGAGCTGGGCCTGGCCTTGTGCGTCGCCACCTTCGCTGACAGCACGCACCTGGAACTGGGTGAGCTCGAGATCGGCACCGGTGGCGCGCTCGATCGCGCGCAGCACGGCATCCACCGGGCCGTCGCCGATCGCGGCCTCGCCGACTTCGTGGCCGTCGTCGTGGGCCAGCCTCACCGAGGCCGAAGCGCTGCCGCCCAGATGCGAACTGGTGTTGAGGTGCACGATGCGCCACGGGCCGGCGACATCGGGGTCCTGTCCGAGCGCGAGCGCTTCCAGATCCTCGTCATGCACTTCGCGCTTCTTGTCGGCCAGCGCCTTGAAGCGGACGAAGAGATCGTCCAGCGCCGCATCGTCCGGCGTGTGCCCCAGCGCCTGCAGGCGCTGGCGCAGCGCGTGGCGGCCGGAATGCTTGCCCAGCACCAGCCGTGTTTCGGCGATGCCGACATCCTGTGGCCGCATGATTTCGTAGGTGCCGCGGTGTTTGAGCATGCCGTGCTGGTGGATGCCCGACTCGTGCGCGAACGCGTTCTCGCCGACCACGGCCTTGTTGCGTGGCACGGCCTGCCCGGTGATCTGGGTCAGCAGGCGCGATGTCGGGTAGAGCTTGCGCGTATCGATGCCGGTGCCGACGCCGAAGTACGGTGCCCGCACGCGCAGCGCCATCACGATTTCCTCAAGCGACGCATTGCCGGCGCGCTCGCCGATGCCGTTGATGGTGCACTCCACCTGGCGCGCACCCGCGCTCACCGCGGCCAGGCTGTTCGCAACGGCCATGCCGAGGTCGTCGTGGCAATGGGTGGAGAAGATCACCTTGTCCGCATCACGCACGTGCCGGCGCAGATACGCGAACAGCTCGGCGATTTCGCCGGGTGTGGTGTAGCCCACCGTGTCCGGTGCATTCAGCGTGGTGGCGCCGGCGGCGACGGCAGCACTGAACACTTCGGCCAGATAGTCGGGTTCGGTGCGCAGCGCGTCTTCGGCGGAGAACTCCACCTCATCACACAATCCGCGCGCCCGCTCGATCGCCACCACCGCGGTATCGATCACCTGATTCTTGCTCATGCCCAGCTTGTGCTCGCGATGCGGCGGGCTGGTCGACAGGAACAGGTGGATACGCGAATGGCGGGCCGGTTCCAGTGCCCGCGCCGTGGTATCGATATCGCCGGACTGGCAGCGTGCGAGGCCGCAGATGGTGGGCGCCCGCAGCACCCTGGCGATTTCCGCGACCGCGGCGAAATCATCCGGCGAAGCCTGCGGAAAACCGGCTTCGATGATGTCGACGCCGAGCGCCTCGAGCGCATGCGCCATGCGCAGTTTCGCGCGGCGATCCATCGAGAAGCCGGGCGCTTGTTCGCCATCGCGCAATGTGGTGTCGAAGATCCGTACGCGAGCGGCGGCGGCGCCGTTGGCGTCGCTGCAGTCGTCAGATCGTGTGTCGCTGGGGGTCATGATGGCTCCGCTATGGGCGGCGCCGAAGGCAATAAAAAACCCCACATCCGTTTCCGGGTGCGGGGTTCTTTGGGGTATTCAGGTTAGTTTTGCTTTACCTGGACACGCGCCCTCAGCCCGCACCTCCGTTGGTAATAAGGAGTACGAGTACAAGGGCAAGAAGAAGCTGGCTGCGAAGTCGCAGCATGCCGGCAACCGTCAGGAGACGGTGCCGTTCGGCGATGCGGCCATGGGTGTTGCGCTGCGACATGTGGCTGACCCTACGGTGTACCGCATCCGGCTGTCAACAGTTTCTTTTGAAATCTTTTCGAAACCGTCGCGCAGTTCGCATCTGGACGTCCAGATGGCTGGACCTGTTTTCGCTGGCGTGGTGCAGCCGAGAACAAGCGCCACCCTTGAGCGCGCGGACATGGCGACGGAACCTTCGCACGGCGCCGCATTGTCATGCTGAAGCGCCGCGTCCGTTTCTGTTCTAATCACGGCTTCGCGGCCGGACAGCGCGCTCGTAGCCACCGACGTGGCGGAGCGGAATCCCGCGGCGCGCCAAAGTGGATTCTTCCCGAACGGTACCCCGTGGATCAGCATTTCCCGACACCACGCCCCGACCTGCGCGGCGCCTCCCTGCGTGATGCGCGCCGTCCCGCGCTCGCCCGTCTTTCGGCGGTTGCGCAGTGAACGCGGCGGGTCCCATCCTGGTCATACTCGCCGCCGGCCTTGGCCGTCGCTTCGGCGGTGACAAGCAACTCGCCGGGCTCGGCCCCGGCGGTGAATGGCTGATCGAGTACGCGATCCACGATGCGCTCGCCGCCGGCTTCACGCGCATCGTGCTGGTCATCCGCGCGGAACTGCGCGGCGCGCTGGCGCAGCGCTTGGCACCGCATATCGGCAGTCGCGCCGACATCGCCTTCGTCGAACAGACCCTGAGTTGCGTGCCGGCAGGTTGCCGGCCATCGGCCGCGCGCCGCAAGCCGCTGGGCACGGGCCATGCGCTGTGGTGCTGCCGCGATGTGCTCGATCGGCCGTTTGCGGTGATCAACGCCGATGACTACTACGGCGCCGCTGCATTTTCACTTCTCGCCGGGCACTTCGTTCGCGCTCACGGACCGGCGATGGTCGGCTATCGCCTCGGGCGCACGCTATCCGCGCACGGTGGCGTCAATCGCGGCCTCTGTGCGCTGGACGACCGTGGCGATCTCGCCGGCATCGTCGAGTACACCGATATTCGTGTCGACGCGGGCAGGCTGGGCGGGCTCGATGTGCGGAACGCGCGACAGCCGCTGGCCGCCGAGGCGATCGTCTCGCTGAACTGCTGGGGCCTGCTGCCCGACCTGCTGCCGACGCTCGAAACCGGTCTGCGCGATTTCCTCGCTGGCGCCGGCGACGACGACGAATATTTCCTGCCTGCCGCGATCGACCGCTATCTCGCCGCGAATGGCCGGCGCCTGCGCGTGCTCGACAGCCGCGACGATTGGCTCGGCGTGACTTATCCCGCCGACGCCGACGCCGTCGCCGCACGTCTCGCCGCGCTGCATGCCGTCGGCCGCTATCCACCGCACTTGTGGGGTTGAGCATGGATGCGATCGACACATTTCCCGATGCCACGACGCGCGACGCGATCGCGAGCGCATGGGGCCTGAGTCCGCGCGCGCAGTTCAACCCGCTCGGCAACGGCCTGATCAATCGCACCTTGTGCGTACGCGACGGCGGACGCGAACGCGTGCTGCAACGTCTGAACGTCGAGGTGTTCCGCAGCCCCGATCGGGTGATGCGCAACTGCCACGCGGTGACCGCACATCTCGGTCGCGAACGCGCCGCCGGACGCTATGCCTACTCGGTGCTGGAGTTGCTGCCCACGCTCGGCGGTGCGCCCGCGCTGGTTCTGCCCGACGCGAGCTGGTGGCGCATGTATGCCTATCTGCCGGATACGTGCACGCACGATACCGTCAGCGAACCGGCCATGGCCCGCGAGGCCGGCCGCGGTTTCGGCGCGTTCGCGCGTGCGCTCGACGGGCTGCCGGCCGACTCGGTCGGCGAAGTGATTCCCGCGTTCCATGACCCGGACGCGCGCTACGCCGCCTTCGAACGCGCGCGCGCGGGCGATCGTGTCGGACGCGCCACCGGCTGCATCGCCGAATGCGAGGCCGCGGCAGCCTACGCGGAGATCGTCGCCGCGTGGCAGCGGCTGACTCTTCCCCGGCGCATCGTCCACAACGATTGCAAGTTGAACAACATCCTGTTCGATGCGCAGGGCCACGCCGCCTGCGTGATCGATCTCGACACCGTGATGCCCGGTTCGCTGCTGTTCGATTTCGGCGATCTGGTGCGCACCCTGGTGAATCCGGTGGCCGAGGACTCGATCGAGTTGGATCGCATCCAAGTACGCCGCGATCTGTTCGCCGCGCTCGCTGCGGGCTACGTGGAGGGATGCGGCTCCGTGCTGAGCGCGATCGAACGCGCGAATCTCGTGCTCGGCGCGCGACTGATCACCGGCGTGATGGCGCTGCGCTTCCTCACCGACCATCTCGATGGCGACCGCTACTTCCGCATCGAACGGCCGCAACACAATCTGGAGCGTGCGCGCAATCAGCTCACGCTGTTCGCTGCGCTCGGCGACGCCGCTGACGAACTGCAGGCGTTGGTACCTGCAGAGCCTGACCGAGCTCGCGCGTGATCGAATCATCGTCAACAAGACTCCTCCGAGGTCGCGTATGAACCGATTTCTGTTTTTTAGCGCCGCGTTCGCCGCGGCTGCTGCACTCGTCTCTGTCGATGTGATGGCCGGGACGAGTCCTGCGGCCACACTGCCAGCGCCATGGCTGCCGAGCGATCCCGGCGCCGCGCATTGCCGGACCGATGCGAGCCACGCCGAGCTGACCAATGGCGCGCTGCGTTTCGGCGTGGCCATCAACGGCAAGAGCGTGCGCCCGGCTGAATTCGACAACGCCTTTGCCGCCGCAAGGCACGCATTGAACGGCGAGCTGTTTTCGGTGCTTCCGCGCGGCGGCAAGAAGCTCGATGCAAGTAACTTCCGGCTTGATGGCGCGCTCCGCTGCAACCGGATCGCGGCCGCACCCGGCGCGGCGCGTGCCGCCGAACGCCGTGCCGGCATCGCACTCGACGCCAGGTTCACGGATCCGGGTAGCGGCCTCAAGGTGCGTTGGCGCGCGCTGCTGCGCGACGGCAGCAACTATGTGCGCGAGAGTCTGACGTTCGAGTCAAACGCGACGATCGACCTGGCCTCGGTCACGCTGATCGACCTGGATCTCGAAGCCGCCTGGGTCGACGGCACCGCCGATGGCTCGCCGCTGATCGCCGACGACCGCTTCTTCGGCTTCGAGCATCCAATGGCGCAGGCCCGCGCGATCAACGGCCGCGCCACCGCTTCGCTCAAACGCGTGCTGCCGCTGCGCGGTGGCGTCGCCACGGAATATTCGGCGGTGCTTGGCGTGGCTCCGCACGGCCAGCTGCGCCGCGGCTTCCAGGCGTATCTCGAGAACGAGCGCGCGGCGCCGTTCCACACCTTCCTGCACTACAACTCCTGGTACGACATCGGCTACTTCACGCCGTACACCGAGGCCGAAGCGGTCAACGTGATCGACGCGTACGGCAAGCAGCTGGTGCAGGACCGCGGCGTGAAGATGGACTCGTTCCTGTTCGATGACGGCTGGGACGACCACGCGCACCTATGGCAATTCAGCAAGGACTTTCCGCACGGCTTCACACCGGTGCGCGAGGCGGCCGGGAAGTTCGGCGCCGAACCGGGCGTCTGGCTGTCGCCCTGGGGCGGCTACGGCCCGCCGCGCGAGGAGCGTCTTGCCACCGCCAAGGCGGGGGGGTACGAAGTGGACGACCAGGGCATCGCCCTGTCGGGCAGGAAGTACTACCCGCTGTTTCACGATGCGGCGCTGAACCTGCTGAAGCGGTACGGCATCAACCAGTTCAAGCTCGACGGCACCGGCAGCCCGGACAAGGTCACGCCGGGCAGCGAATTCGACAGCGATTTCGCGGCGGCGATCGCGCTCATCAACGACTTGCGCGCGGTGAAGCCGGACTTGTTCATCAACCTCACCACCGGCACCTGGCCGTCGCCGTTCTGGCTGCGCACCGCCGACTCGATCTGGCGCGGCGGCGAGGATCATTCTTTCGCCGGCGTCGGTAGCGACCGCCAGCGCTGGATCACCTATCGCGACGCCGACACCTACGGTGGCATCGTGCGTCAGGGCCCGATGTTCCCGCTGAATTCACTGATGCTCCACGGCATCATCTACGCGCGCAAGGCGCAGGGTTTGAACGCGGATCCGCACAACGACTTCGCCGACGAAGTGCGCTCGTATTTCGCCGGCGGCACCGGCCTGCAGGAGATGTACGTCTCGCCCGACCTGCTCACCGCGCAGAACTGGGATGACCTCGCCGCCGCCGCGAAGTGGGCGCGTGAACGCGCGGCCGTGCTGCGTGACAGCCACTGGATCGGTGGCGATCCGGCGCGCCTGCAGGTCTACGGCTGGGCGTCATGGGCCCCGGGTCGTGCAGTGGTTGCGCTGCGCAATCCGGGCGACCAGCCGCAGGAATTCGCGCTGGATGTGGAGCACGCGCTGGAACTGCCTCAAGGAGCGACGCGGGACTGGATAGCGACACCGGTCTACACCCTGGGCGCCCCGCAGCCGCTGCACGCCGGCCAGGCCACGCCGCTGAAGTTGCAGCCGTTCGAGGTACGGGTGTGGGACCTGGCGCCCGCGCTCCGGAAGTGAGTCGCTTACGGAGTCGCTTTTCGTCGAATCCTGAATGTTCCCGCGGGATCAGGTTCCGGCTGTCGGGCTGATCCCGCCGATCAGTTCTTCCTGCAGGTGCTTGAGTTCCTTCCAGCGATTTTCCGAGGCCAGCCGCGCCTGCTCGGCCCAGGTGTCGGGATTGGCGAGGTGGAAGCTCGGGCCGCCGCGCTCGAGAATGTAGAGCATGTCCTGCACGCCCAGATGTGCGACCTGCACGAGGCTGGCGACGCCGTTCGCGCGGAACAGCTCATCGATCTTCGGTCCGATGCCTTCGATGATGGTCAGGTCGTCGGCGTGCTTCATGTTGAAGCCGGCCGCACGAGCCGCGCCGACGTCGATCAGGCGCGAGGACGCGACCGCCTCGACGTGTTCCGGCAGCGCTTCGGCCGGCGCCGCCACGGTGGTCGGCATCGCAGGGTGCAGCTCCGCGCGGGGGGCAGGTGGGGCCTTGCCGCGTCGCCATCCGAATACCAGCCAGCCGGATAGCCAGCCGACCACGAGTCCCAGTACCAGCCAGATCAAACGATCACCGATCGGATTCATCACCTCGACCTCCCGTCATCGATCACGTCAGGTGGCCCGAGCCTACCACCGGCCGCGTTGAGGTGGTGTCAAAAGCGGCCCGGCACCCAGTCGCCCGCACGCGCGGAGCGGGGCCGGATAAACTCGCGGCCATGAACCTGCTCGCGATCGAGACCGCCACCGAATGCTGTTCCGCCGCGCTGCTTGCTGGAGAGCGTGCGTTCACGCGCAGCGAACTTGCACCGCGCCGGCATGCCGAGCTGCTGCTGCCGATGTGCGACGAGCTGTTCGCCGAAGCCGGGATCAAACGGCGTGATCTCGACGCGATAGCGGTCGGCTGCGGCCCGGGCGCATTCACCGGCGTGCGTCTCGCGATCTCGGCCGCGCAGGGCATCGCGCTGGCGCTCGACATTCCGGTCGTGCCGGTATCCTCGCTTGCGGCGCTGGCGCTGCAGGCACCCGACAATGGCGCCGCGATTCTCGCGGTGATCGATGCGCGCATGGGCGAGGTCTACGCCGGCACGTTCCGGCGCACGCGCGAGGGTGGGGTCGAACCGATCGGTGTGGAATCCGTCGGCTCGGCGGACGCGTTGCAATTGCCGGGGGCCGCGGCGTGGAATGTCATCGGCAGCGGCTGGGCGAGCTATCGCGATGCGCTCGCTGCGAGATTGCCGGCCGCGCCGTTGTGGGCTCAGGGCGAGCGCTATCCGCAAGCGCTCGACATTGCGCGCCTCGCCGCACCGCTCGCGCGCGAGGGTGGGGGCGTCGCGCCTGAGCAGGCGCTGCCGGTGTACCTGCGTGACAAGGTTGCGTTGACGCTTGCTGAGCAACGCAAGCGAAACGCGCCGTAGCCACGCAAGGCGGCTCGTTCAACCACCCGGAGTCGAGTCGTTCGGTACGTGCAGCGGTATGGTCGCGAGAACTTGCGTGTTTGACGTGTCCAGAACCAGTACCGATAGATGCTCGTCCGCTTGCGGATCGAGCACATAACCGTCGAATCCGCGTTTGTGTGCGATATTGAAACGCAGCGAATCCTTGCCGGGTCCGATGAAACTGAGCTTGGCGAGCCCACGCATTGCGCCCTGTGCATCGACGACGACCAGCACCGGCTCGCTCGGGACTCCCCGGACGCGTGGCATCCAGCCCTCGAAATCGGCGACGCGGCGATGTCCCTGCGGATCGTCGAATTCGCGCATGACGTGCGCATAGGCGCGGGCAAGCGGCGCAGGCATTTGCGCCGGTGCGTGCCAGCCATGCTCGACAAGATTGAATGCGGGCTCGGCAAACATCGACAGGTGCCGCTGCTTGAGCAAGTCCAGGCTGGTTCGAATATCGTCGTTGGTGGCCGCGGGTTCGTAGTCGAGCCGCGCGGCATCCCAGATGCCCAGTTGCGCGGCGACGGCGGACTGCTGGATATGGCGGGACACTGCGGCGCTCCATCCGGCCAATGCGCGGTGGGACGGCAGTGCGGCCAGCGCTGTCAGGACGACCGCACAGGCGACTCCCGCTGTGCGCCAGACCGGACGAGGTCCCCGGCCGGCAATCGCGTACAAGGCGAGACCAAGCCAGAACAGGCAGCTCCACGGAAGATAGCGATCGGCGAAGACCTGGCTTGGCGAGGTTCCGAATGCGTGCAGCCGCGCGAAACATACGATCACCGCCACACCGATCCCGAAAGCGGACAGGCCAAATGCAAGCACACGCGTTGCGGACAGACTCTTGCCGCGACGCCAGGCATGGACCGACGCAACCAGGAGCGCGCACACGCCAATGCCGCCGATGACCACGCTTTCCAGCATCGCTCCACCTTCACCAAATGGAGAAGCCAGCCAGCGCGCGCTGATGACGAGCGGTTGACCCAATGTGGAGGACAGCAAGGATGACTGCAGCCAGGGTTCGATGGACGGATCGGTGTGCCCAAGCCATGTGCGCATCCATGGCGCCGACAACCAGCGCGTGAGCACAGCAAGATTTCCGATTGGGTCGAGCAGAAGCGTGCCGCGCACTCCGTCGTTCCCGGGCAGACCCAGCAGATAGATCGTCAGTGCGACGACGAGAAGGCCGACGGGAATCGCGAGATCACGCAAACGCAGGCGCAGGATCACGCCGAGCAGAAGCACCGCACCGAAGCTCGCCATGCCGGTGCCGAAGCTGAAGGTCGCCGCGAAGCAGCAGAGGCCGGCCAGACCCATCCAGAACACCGGGCTACGCAGGCGCGCCGCATGGACCGCGAGGACGGCGAGCGCCGTAAACAGGACCACGAAATACGTGTGCACGAGTTCGTTGCCATGCATAAGCATGCGTGCATTGCCGAGCCAGAACAGCGCGATCACCGCGAGCAGACAAGCGCCTGCGCGCGTGGTTGCCGGGATGGTCTTTTCACGTGCGATCGTGACAACGATCGCGATCAAAGCCAGCAACGCTGCGCTACACCCGGCGACGATTTGCAGGATCTGGTCGGCGTCGAACCAGCGAATTTCAGCGAGGCGAACTAGGGCCGGGAGAATCGGTCGGTGGCCGTTTTCGAGCTGAATCGCGTTGGTTGGGAACGGCAGGCCGAGATAGAGGCGATACAGGCGGAACTGGTCAAACGCAGGATAGCGGAATGCAAAGTTTGCAATAGCGATCAGCGAAGTCCAGAGCCAGAGCGCCGCACCGCACGCGAACACTGTGACCGTGATCCAGCGTGTCAGCTTGCGTAGCGTCAGCGACAGCGTCGATGCGTGTACCGAACGGGAGGATGAGGATGTCAAGGGAACGTCCATGTGGGCTTGTGGATGCAGTTCTGGTCGCGGATCGCTGCACTTGACGCATGAGCCGCCTTTGACGCACGCGTGCGGCTCCCATTCGCGGGGCGTGTGGGATCTCCGCTCAAGACTTCGCCAGCACGAGCTCGAACGCCTGCCCATGCTCGTGCGTCGCATCCCAGTGCGCGACGCGCAGTCGGTGGCGCGGCGCCTCGCTGTCGAACCATGCGCGCGAGAAGTAGGTGACGTGCGCCGGCACATGGAGGTAGGAGTAGTCGCGCCATCCGGCGAGGCCGTCACTCAGACGCCAGCCGGTCGGCCGGAACGGCGCGGTGATGAACAGCTTGCCGCCCGGAGCGAGCCGCTTGGCGACTTCGCCGAGCATCGCGGCGGGATCGACGAGGTGTTCGATGACATGCGTCATCGACGCCAGGCGGAACGGTTCGCGGTTGTCGAGTGTGGCGATCGTGCCGACGTGGTACTGATCGACCCATTCGCATCCTGCCTCGCATTCGGCGCTCACGTCCTGGGCGACGGTGACCACGCGGGGTTCGAGCACCTTGCAGGCGCGCGATACCCAGGCAAGGCCCGCGCCGATCTCCAGCACGCGTTCACCGGGCGCCGGCAGCAGGCCGAGCCCGCGCACGGCGCCGCCGTAGTACTCGAGAATGCTGGCGACGCGCTCGGGGTCCGTATAGTGCGGGTCCGCAAACTGCACCGACTCTTCGTAGAGCACGCGTAAATCGTCGGGGGTGGGGGGCGGGTCGAGATAGATCACGTCGCAACGCTCGCAATGGACGAGTTCGAAGCGTTGCGTATGGAACGAACCGGGATGCGTTGGCGCGACTTCGCCGAGCCGCCGCAGGCGGGCGCGGCGCCCGCAGGCACGACAAGGGGATCCGAGCAGGAAATCGAGCGCCATCCGGGGAGTCTGCAAGTACAGGGGGATTCGTATAATGCCACGTGACCTTGTTCGGGAAGCATCCATGTCGTGCATTGATCCGGTCAACCTCAGGCAAGCGGACGAAATCGAACGCCGGTTCGTCGCGGCCCAGCCGTTCCGCCACGTGGTGATACCCGATTTCCTTGACCGTTCGCTGTGCGAAAAGCTGCTCGCCGACTTCCCTCGTTTCGAGGACCGTCACGCGCTGAACGAGATGGGCGAGGTCGGCGGCAAGGCCGTGCGCATGGACGTGCGCGACATCTCGGAAAGCTATCGCGTACTGGATCGCTACCTGCAGACTGCGGAATTCCTCGATTTCGTATCGCGCGCGACCGGCATTCCCGATCTTCTCTACGATCCCGACTACATTGGTGGAGGGACGCACGAGAATCGCGATGGACAAAGTCTCGATGCGCATGTGGACTTCAACTACCACCCGCGCACGCGTTGGCATCGGCGTCTCAACTTGATCGTGTACCTCAACCCGCACTGGGCGGCGGCGTGGGGCGGCATGCTCGAACTGCACTCCGATCCGTGGAACGCGGCGGCCGACCACGCGGTAGGGATCGCCCCCGCATTCAACACCTGCGCGATTTTCGAGACGACCGAAGCGTCATGGCACGGGTTCTCGCAGATCCGCCTGCCGGCCGATTCCGCACATCTCTCGCGCAAATCGTTCGCGATCTATCTCTACACGCGCGAACGTCCCGCCGCACAGACGGCGCCACCGCACGCGACAATCTACGTGCCCGAGGTGATGCCTTCGCATCTGCGAGGCGGATACACATTGGGCGACGCGGATGTGCGCGAATTGACCGGACGCTTCAGTCGTCTGCGCACCCAGTTGCGCTACCTCTACGATCGCGAGAAGCATTTTGGTGCGCAGATCGATGCGCTGGAACGTGCGCTTGGCGAGGCCCGCAGTGCGCAGCGTCTCGAGCTGCAAGGTTATGCGACTCAGCCGGCGGGCGTGCAAGGACTGTGGCCGGACGGCTGGGCCGGTGCCGAGATGAGCATGCGACTCATGCCGACGCGTGCAGCCAAGGGCCTGCGCCTCGAGCTTTGGTCGCCACCGCAGCTCGGCAATGAGCAGGAGTTGCGCATCGAGCTTGGCGGGCAGACGTTCTCACAGGCGCTGCGCCCGGGCATGCGCACGCCTGTATCGCTGCGTTTGCAGGCACGGGCCGGAGAGGAGGTCGGGCTCTCGATTCGCGCCGCGCACACCTGGATACCCGGCGCAGCGTCGGATTCGGGCGACCGGCGCGCTCTCGCCTACCGCATCGTCAGTGCTTCGCTGGAACACTAGGTAGGCCACAAGGAGATGGAACCTCTGGCCATGCTGCGGCGTACCAATGTGTAAATGTGGGGAAACTTTAACCGCAGCCTGCTCCCAACGAACGATGGCATGCACTACCTCATCGGTAAACCCAGTGCCGCGACGCGAGAAAACTGCCGATGGCTAGGATGCCGTCGATCAGAGGCTTGAAGAACCACGCACCACGCAATCCGAGCGACGCGTCGATCATGCTGACTGCGATTGTGCTCATTGCGGCGTTTGCGCACCAAAGAATCACGTAGCGAGCGAGCTGCGGCCAACCAGGTCTTGCGCCGCCACGCGAGAACGTGATCGAGCCATTCATCCAGAAGCCGAGCAGCGCTCCGCAAACTCTTCCGGCGACGTTCGCTATGGCGACGGGCGCACCGGATCGACTGAGCATCACCATGACGCCCCAGTCCAGCAGCCATTGCGCGACGCCGATAAGCGCAAAGTGTCGTCCTTGGCGTAGCAGACTCATGGGAGTGCAGTCCGGCCGAGGGCGGGATCGCCCCACGACCACAGCTCGGCCACGCCGGCAGTAATGACTTGCCGGGCCCCACCGAGCGAAAGCGCTGCGCGCTGTGCCGGGCTGAGTAGATCAGGGCGCAGCAGCAACCAGCGGGCGTGCGTGGCGTCGATCAGGTTTTTCCAGCGGCGGCCGCTTGCATCGGTTTCGGCATCGAATCTTGCCGCTTCCAGCGTCGGCGAATACCAGGACACCGTGCGTCCGCGGCCAGCCAATTCTGCGATATAGGGTGCCTCGGGATTGAGGGCGAGCACCACGGAATCGGTCGGATCGCGCTCGTGCAGTTCTGCAATCAGCAAACGCTCGGGCGCGAAGCGCTGCAACACGAGCTGGGTATCGCCAAGATTCGTGAGCAAGCGCTTGCGCGCGACAGTGCTCAAGACCCAACTCGCATTGGCATGGAACGCGAAGTTCAACAGACACAGTGCAAACCCGACGTAAGCGAAACGGCGTACACCAAGCACCGTGCTGCCCGTGATCACCAGCGGCGCCAAGAGCAATGCCACGCCCGGAAAGGCGTAGCGCGCATACTGCATAGGTAGTAGCGGCAACAAGATGATGGCGCTAGCCGCCAGCGAAAGGCTGCGCGTTTCGCGTCGCCACAACGCCAGCAGCCATACCCCGACGAATGCCACGAGCACGAATCCGTACCCGCCTGGCTCGGCCTCCAGATAACGCTTCGTATCGAACGTGATCGCCCACAAGAGAGTCGGACTGAAACCGGCATGCCAGCGCACGTCGTCGAGCTGATGCGGCGCCATGACCGGGGATTGGAAGACATTGTTGAACAGCGGCAGCAGCGGATTGCCGCTGATGCGCCAGGCATGGAAGTAGCTCGACCCTGCTATCAGCAAGAACAGCAGTATCGCCACGGCCACGCGCTTTGCGTCGACGCGGTCGCGTACGCGCGCGAGTGCCCAGATCAACAGCACCAGCGCAGCCACTGCCTGGCCGAACTTCAACGCGAACAAGCCTCCGGCAAGCACGGCGGCGCACCACGTCAGTCGGTCTCCCGGCATGCGCATGATCACGAGCGCCATGGCAGCAATCAGCGCCGTCGCCGGCAATTCGGTCTGCATACCGGCAACGAGCGACGCCAGTAGCGGCATGCTTGCAAACAGCGCGACGACCAGCCATCGGATGCGAGCGTCTGTGCGAACAGTCGTCGTCAAGCTTCCCAGCGCTGCCGCCGCTGACAGCATCCACAGTGTATCGACGGCGCCGCGCGCTTCGTGCCCGGCCAGGACCTCGGCTATGCCTTGCACGACATCGCCGAGCCACGGCGCGAGCACCCATATCTGCTGCGCCGGATCGGGTGCGTAGAAGCCGTCCCTCAGCAGTTGACTCGGCAGTCCAAGATGGTAACCAAGATCGTCGGACTGCATGGTCGGCAGCCAAGCCCCAGTCGTAGCGAGGCCAAGCGCAAGCACGGCGGCGGCGGCATGCCACGGCGCAGCAGCGACGTTGTCCTGCCAGGCGTACCAGAGCGCGATACCCGCAGTGCGCAGTTCCTGTGCGCGCCAGATGCAGAGGACAGCTGCGACGACCAAATAGACCCCGCTATGGTGCAGCGGCAGCGGCATTAACCAGCCGAGACAGCCGCCGATCAAGGCTAGCCCGACCGGCAGCGCGATAACTGCGTCGAGCGCATCGCGCTGTGGAATCAGCAGGCTGCCGACCGCGATCGCAGTGGCCGCGAGCGCGAGAGTCGCTATCGTCGGTAGCATGCCGGCGAAAAACACCAGTGCAGCGCATGCGATCGCAGCCAGAGCATGCGCCAAAGCCCAACCACGCAGGCGGTGCATCGCGGCTGCCAATAGGAGCGAAATGAGGACTACTGCCAAGCTTTCGGAAAACCGGCTCCAGGGCAGCGCGAGCCACATCCGATACCAGAGCAAGCCGCTGATACAGCTAGCAATCCCGATCCCTATGAGTATGGCGGGTCCATACATGCGCAAACGTGCGGGCATACGCTCATCTATTTCCAGGGCAACCTACTATCGTAACTTCAGACTGCTCGATACGCGGCACACTTCCGGGCATGATCAACGAGCGGATTCGACCTACAAGACGACCTCTGGGTCCACTTGTTTTCAGTTGCGTGCGGGCGTCGGCAAATGATTCGATGCTTGAGAGGCAGTCGTCGAAAGTCGTGAACCTGAACTGCCCGGGTTCGCATAGAGCATTGACTCTACCTGTGGCAACAACCAACGTGTGAAGCGCTCGCGACCTTCTGCGTTCTGGTGGTAGAAATCGAAGAACGCGCTGCATCCGGCGTCACCGTCCCTATCGAAGAATCCGGTCGCATCGACGAGATGGATGCGGCCTTCGTCGGCGAGCGGCTGCAGGATCGCGAGCGCCCAGTCGTGCAGGCCGATGCCTAGAACATCGCGTGTCCAGATGCCGGGTACCGGCATCAGGACGACCAACGGCGGTTCGGGCCACTGCGTCGCGCGCAGCTGCGCCTGGACGATGTCACGGGTCTTTTGCATGGACACGGAGAGTGGCTGTTGCGAGAGCCGGAAATCGCTCCGGCCCGAGGCCATCCCGCGCAGTTCCTTGCATTGGCGCTTGAGGCCATCGTGTTGAGGGTCTGTCGATGCATCCACCCTGTCGCAGGCCGAAAGCCTATCGAGACCGAACGCACACATGTCGCCGTGCGACTCTGGGTTGGAGAACAGCATCGTCGAAGTTGGCAGTTGCGCGAACCAGTTAAGGGAAACCCGGCGCTGGCGCGGTGCGGCAATGAAGTCGCGGACATCCTGGCGCCAGCCGAACAGCGCCGAATACGCGCCGTAGCTTTCGACGTCGCTGCGCTCGAACGGCACGTGCTGCGCGATCCAGGGAATATCGCCGATGTCGCGGAATGGATACACGATGCCAAGCTCGTAGTTGCCATTGCCCGGGTATGCCAGATCCGCAATCGACAGCGCGACGATGCCGCCACGGACTTCCGGATGTTCGCGTTGCAGCCAGCGCGTGAGGATGCCTATCGTCATCCAGTGCGAACCGGGCATGGTCAGGTCGGCATGCACGTGACCGGATTGCTGCGCCGTGGCGGCCAGCAGCGCGTGGTCGATGCCGTATTCCGGGCGCGAACTGCCGAGCGTGACGTAGTCGATGCGTCGCACCGTCGGATCGGTCAACGCGCGCTTCAGGCGCACGCTGGTGCCGGCGTGGCTGTCCGGTTTGGCCAGCGGCTCCCAGATGCCAGCCTGGAACGCCGCTTCCGCCATCACGATCAGCGCAGATGCCGCGAGCAATTTGAGCAGGAAGCCGCGCATGTCAGAACCCGGGAATCAAAACTGGAAGTAGATGAAGGGAATCGTCGCTGCCGGCGTGAACCAGATCAGGAACAGCACGACGGCGGCCATCGCAGCTGGGAACAGTGCACCGCGGCTATCGGCGAGACGGTCCTTGAGCCGGCCGTAGTTGCCGAGGAACTGCGCGCCGAACAGCGCGAGCAGCAGCGCCGCCAGGCCGAGATGGTCGCCGACCGAGAAGCTCGCCAGTGTCGGATGCGCGAGCGTGTGCAGCAGCGTGCGGCTCTGCTCGAAGCTGTGCGCGCGGAAGAAAACCCACGCCAGGCACACCAGATGGAACGTGACCAGCACGCGCAGCGCGCGCATCGGCAGCGCCTCGCTGTTCCACCAGCGCAGGCGGAACAACACGGCGCGCTCGAACGACAGATACAGTCCGTGCAGACCGCCCCAGATCACGAAGTTCCAGCTCGCTCCGTGCCAGAGGCCACCCAGCAGCATCGTGATCATCAGGTTCGCGTAGGTGTGTGCGGCGCCGTTCCGGTTGCCGCCGAGCGAGATGTACAGGTAGTCGCGCAGCCAACGCGACAGCGTGACGTGCCAGCGCCGCCAGAAGTCCTGGAAGCTCTCGGCGACGTAGGGATGATTGAAATTCTTCGGGAAGCGGATGCCGAGCAGCAGTGCGCAGCCGGTCGCGATGTCGGTGTAGCCGGAGAAGTCACAATAGATCTGGAACGCGAAGCCGTAGACAGCGAGCAGGGTGTCCCAGAAGCCGTGCGCGGCGGGATGGTCGAACACCGGATCGACCAGCAGCGCGAGGTTGTCGGCGAACACCAGTTTCTTGACGTAGCCGAGTGCGATCAGCACGAGCGCACGTTGCACGTCGCCGGCATTGATGCGCTTGTCGCCGTCGAGTTCGGCGAAGAACTCCTTGGCGCGGACGATCGGGCCGGCCTCGAGCTGCGGAAAGAAGGCGACCGCCAGCGCGTAGTCGAGCAGGTTGCGGCGCGGCGGCAGTTCGCCGCGATAGACGTCGATCGTGTAGGACAGGCTCTGGAACGTGTAGAACGAGATGCCGACCGGCAGCAGCACATCGATCGGCGTGATGTGGAAGGCGGTGCCAAGCGCTTCGGCGCCACCGTTGACGGTGGCGATCAGCCAGTTCGCGTACTTGAAGATCGCCAGGAAACCGATGTTCACCAGCACGCTCACCGCGATCAGTCGCCGCGGACGCGTCGTGTTCGCCAGGCGTCGGCCGATCAGGTAATCGACGATGGTCGAGAACCAGATCAGCAGCAGGTACTGCCATTCCCACTGCCCGTAGAAGTAGTAGCTCGCGGCCAGCAGCATCAGTTTCTGCGCAGTCGGCCACGACTTCAGGCGCTGGTTGAGCACCAGCACCACGATGAAAAAGACGATGAAATGCAGCGACGTGAAGAGCATCAGCAGCGCAGGGCAGTCGGCGCGCTACGTGCGCTGGTTTCGAAATGGGAGGCGCGAAGCGCCGCAAGGTCGGTATCTGTCATGGCCGCGCATGATGCCATGCCGCACTCCACGACCGCACTTCAATGGCATCGATCCGACCGGATGATCAGCTTCCGAGCCGCTCCAGCACACGCTGGATGCGCTCGCGCGTCGGCGCGCGCA
The DNA here is from genome assembly GCF_039523175.1 of Dokdonella soli. Lineage (NCBI taxonomy): Bacteria > Pseudomonadati > Pseudomonadota > Gammaproteobacteria > Lysobacterales > Rhodanobacteraceae > Dokdonella > Dokdonella soli. Next base: position 58,052 of record NZ_BAAAEU010000007.1, on the reverse strand, counting down.
ACAGCGCGGAGGCATGCGTGCGCAGCGCGGAGCGGTCCAGCGCGTTGACGGTCTCGCGCACTTCGAGCAGCACGCCGGGGTGCATGCTGAAGTCGGTCAGGCCGAGCGCGAGCAGCAAGGCGGTATAGCGTCTGTCGCCGGCCATCTCGCCGCAGAGTTTTACGCGGCGTCCTGCTTTCTGCGCGGTCGCGATCGTCTGCGCGATCAGCTTCAGAACGGCTGGGTGCAGCGGGTCGTAGAGGTTCGCGAGCTGGTCGTTGTTGCGGTCGACGGCCAGCGTGTACTGGACCAGGTCGTTGGTGCCGATCGCGACGAAGTCGAGGCTGCGGATCATGCCGGGCAGCGCCAGTGCGGCGGCCGGCACCTCGATCATCGCGCCAAGCTCCACATTGTGCGCGATCTCGTGGCCGGACGAGCGCAGCTCGCGTTCGCACTCCTTGAGCATGCGCCGCACGCTGACCATTTCCTCGGCCGCCGACACCATCGGCACCAGCACGCGCACCGGGCCGTAGGCGGACGCGCGCAGGATTGCGCGCAGCTGGTTCGCCATCAGCTGCGGGCGCCGCAGTGACAGGCGCACGCCGCGCACGCCGAGCGCCGGGTTTTCCTCGTCATCGAGCACGAGGCCGCTGGAGTCGGCCTTGTCGGCGCCGAGGTCGAGTGTGCGGATCGTGACCGGCAGACCGCCCATGCCGAGCACGAGGTCGCGATAAGCAAGGAACTGCTCCTCCTCGCCGGGCAGTTCCTTGCGTTGCAGGAACAGGAATTCGGTGCGGTACAGGCCGATGCCGGCCGCGCCGAGCGCGCGCGCCTGGGCCACGTCAGCCGGCGATTCGGCGTTCGCGTACAGTGCGATCGGCACGCCGTCGCGGGTGCGCGTATCGACGTTGCGCAGCAGCGCGAGGCGTTTGCCTTGTTGCGCGACTTCGCGCTGCCAGGCGCGGTAGCGCGCGATGTCCTGCGTGGCCGGGTGCACGACGACCTCGCCGTGCTCGCCGTCGATCAGGATCAGGTCGTCGTCCTGGATATGCGCGAGCGCATCGTGCGCGGCGACGATCATCGGCAGGCGCAGCGAACGCGCCAGGATCGCGCTGTGCGAGACCGTGCTGCCGGAACTCAGCAGCACACCGAGCACGCCATGTTCGGCGAGCGGCACCAGTTCGGACGGCGCGACGGTGTCGCTGACCAGGATCTCGCCGACTCTCGAGGCGAGCTTGCGTTCCTCCTGGCTGGAGTCGCGCATGAGCCCGGCCTGCACGCGCGCGATCACGTGGTCGACGTCCTCCTTGCGACTGCGCAGGTAGGGGTCGTCCATCGCCTCGAACATCTCGACGAGGCGGTCGCGTTGCATCTTGAGGGCGGCGCTGGCGCGGTAGCGGCCGATGCGGATCAAGTCGTAGAGGCCGGTGGTCAGTTCGCGGTCAGCGAGCATCAGGCTGTGCGCGTCGATGAACTCGGCGACTTCGCGCGCCATCGTGCCATGCAGTTTCTCGCGCAGGATGCGCAGTTCCTCGCGCGCGGCGGCAAGCGCTGCCTTGAGGCGTTCGATCTCGCCCTCGACCTCGGCCTCGCCGAGCGGGCGCTCATCGACCAGATAGCGGCTCGGTTGCTCGAGGCGTGCGCGACCGAGCGCCATTCCGCGCGAGGCGCCACTGCCGGTCAGTACGAGTCGCACGCGTTTGCTGGCCTCCGCTGCTGGTTATGCCTGGTCCTCCGCTGCGGCTTGCCGCGAGCGGTCGGCTCATCCTACTGGCCTTCGTCGAACTTGCGCTCGAACAGGTCGACCATCATGGTCATGGCGGCTTCCTCGTCGACGCCATCGGCGCGCAACGTGACCGGCGTGCCGAGTCCGGCCGCGAGCATCATCACGCCCATGATGCTCTTCGCGTTGACCTCCTTGCCGCGGCAGGCGATGAACGCGCTGGCCTGGAAGCTGTGCAGCGCCTGCACGAGCTTGGCCGAGGCGCGCGCGTGCAGGCCGAGTTTGTTGCTGATCGTGATTTCCCTTTCGAGCATGGCAGTCCTGTCGTGAATGATTCGGGTTCGCTGATCGCGTTTCCTCAGGGCGTGTCGACGACGATGCCGCCACGCCCGCCGTTGGCCGCGGTCTGCGCAAGCTCGTCGAGCGACTGCTCCGGGTAGTTGAGGACCCGCAGCAGCATCGGCAGGTTCAATCCCGACACGCAATGCATGCGCACGCCCAGGTCGGGCAGGCGTTGCGCGATGTTGCAGGGCGTCGCACCGTAGAGATCGGACAGCACGAGCACGCCGTCGCCGCGGTCGAGTTCGCGCGCGTTCGCGACGGCCGCGCGCAGCATCTGGTCCGGGTCTGCATTCGCGCTGACTTCCTGCACGTCCACCGGCAATGGCAGGCGGCCGAGCACATGGCGCGCGGCGCTGACCAGGGCCGCGCCCATCGATTCGTGCGTCATCAGCAGCACACCGACGGTCATGGGCGTGCTCCGCACGCCGTGATTGGTGATTCGGGATTCGTGATTGGAGAAGAGCGCAGAGCGAAGGTGCGTCCGGTCGTCCGCAATCGCCCGCGGTTCCGAATCACGAATCCCGAATCACCCATCACGGCAATCATCATTCCATCTCGCGGTGATACGTCAGCACTTGCGTGTAGCGCTGGCGGAAATGTTCGGCCAGCTGCTCGGCAAGATACACCGAGCGATGGCGGCCTCCGGTGCAGCCGATGCAGATCGTTACATAGCTGCGCCCGTCCGACTCGAAGCGTGGCAGCCAGGTCGTGAGGAAGCCGCGCAGGTCGCCGCTGAACTGCGCGACCTCCGGCTTGGCCTCGAGCCATTCGCGCACCGGCGCGTCCTTGCCGGACAGTGGCCGCAGCTGCGCATCCCAGTGCGGATTGGGCAGGCAGCGCGCGTCGAACACGAAATCCGCGTCGGTCGGCACGCCGCGGCGGTAGGCGAACGATTCGAACAGCAGGGTCATCGCGCCGGCGGCGAGGCCCATCTCGGTGATCACCAGCCGGCGCAGCTGGTGCACATTGAGGTTGCTGGTGTCGACGATGCGGTCGGCGATCGCCAGCATCGGCTTCAGCAGACGGCGCTCCTCGGCGATCGCCTCGGCGAGGCCGAGGCCGTCGCCGGACAGCGGATGCCGGCGACGCGTCTCCGAGTAGCGCTTGATCAGCACCTCGTCGCGCGTGTCCAGGAAAACCAGGTGATAGCCGACATCCGAACGCGCGAGTTCGGCGAGGATTTCCGGCAACCGATTCAGGTTCTCGGCGCGGTTGCGCACGTCGACGCCGACCGCCAGCTTGTGCTGCAGGCCGCCGCCGCCCTGCGAGATCGCCTGAACGAACGCCGGCATCAGTGCGGCCGGCAGATTGTCGACGCAGTAGTAGCCGAGGTCCTCGAGCGTGCGTAACGCGACGGTCTTTCCGGAGCCGGAAAGTCCGCTGACGATGATCAGCTGGTCCGTCGGCGCCGTGGTGCCTTCGCCGGTGCCGCGGTTCGTCGTGTCTACCATGGCGGCAGGCGGCGCATCTGGTGGGCCTGGCGATCCATGAAGGTCTGCGCCGGGTCGAAGCCCTTGCTCTTCAGCATGTGGCTGCGCACCGCGGCTTCGGCGAGCACGGCGATGTTGCGGCCGGGCGCAACCGGAATGATGATCTGCGGAACCTGCACGTCGAGCACTTCCCGGTAGCCGACATCGCCGGTCAGGCGGGTCATGCCGTCGCCGGGCGCATCGAGCTTCTGCGGCTTCAGATGCACGATAAGACGCAGGTACTTGGAAGGTTTCACCGCGGTCTGGCCGAACATGTCGCGTACGTTGAGCACGCCCAGGCCGCGCACCTCGAGCAGGTCGCGCAGCATGTCCGGGCAGTTGCCGTCGATCACGTCCGGCGCGATCAGCGTGAACTCCGGCGCGTCGTCGGCGACCAGGCGATGGCCGCGCGTGATCAGTTCCAGCGCGAGCTCGCTCTTGCCGGTGCCGCTCTCACCGGTGATCAGCACGCCGATCGAATAGACCTCCATCAGCACGCCGTGCAGCGTGATCTGCCGCGCCAGCGTGCGTGCGAGCTGGTATTGCAGATAGGTCAGCAGCTCATGGCCGCGCTTGGGGCTGTGCCAGAGCGGCGTGTTCGATTCCTCGGCGGCCTGACGCAGGTCCGCCGGAATCGCCTGGTCCTTGGTCACCAGCAGCGCGGTCGGATGGTAGGCGACGATCTTCTCGACGGTCTCCCAACGCTGGCGCGAATCGAGGCTGTCGAGGTAATTCAGCTCCTCGGTGCCGATGATCTGCACCTTGTTCGGGTAGATGATGTTGAGGTAACCGACCAGCGACGGCCGGCGTTCCTGGCTGACGCCGGTCTCGATCGCGCGGTTCTCGCCGCGCATGCCGGCGATCCAGCGCAACGCGAGGCGTTCGCCGACGGCGTCGAACAATTGGCGGGCGGTCAGGCGGTCCACGACGACGGATTGGCGGTCAGGGGCGAGGGCACGGTGATGCGGTACTCGGTCAACCGGGGGACACTCGGTGGGCAAGAGTGTACGGGTACAGCAGGGGCGTCGTCACATGACGATCATCGGGGTGGGCCATGCCACCCCGCGCGCCTGAGCTCTAAGCGCGGATCCCTGCGTCTTCGGCCCGCATTCCCCGTTGCAGCAGTGCGCGCAGCGACGGTGCATCCGGCGCCGCGCGCAGCGCCGATGTGATCGCGGTGTCGGAGAAGAGTTCGGCGAGCTCGGCGAGCAGCCGCAGGTGCTGGTCGGTGAAATGGGCCGGGACGATCAATGCGGCGATCAGGTCCACCGGACGGTTGTCGTCGGCGCCGAAGTCGATCGGCGTGGCGAGGCGCACGAAGGCGGCGCGCGCCTCGCCGATGGTGGCACTGCGGCCGTGTGGAATCGCTACGCCATGGCCCAGTCCGGTCGTGCCGAGCCGTTCGCGTGCGGCGATCGCGTCGCGCACGACACCCGTTTCGCCGCCATCGGCGAGCAGGCCCGCAAGCTGGTCGACGAGATCGGCCTTGTCGCGTACGACAAGGCCGGTCCGCACCCGCTCGGTGGGCAGCAAATCGAGGAAGGGCATAGCGGGTGCGTGGTCTCGCGCGAAGGGATCGACGGTCAACTGTAGCGCGCCGAGCGCACTACGTCGGCATGGTGATTGGTGAGCTTTTCCTTGTGCTTGCGCAGCTGCGTCTCGACCTTGTCGACCAGGACGTCGATCGCTGCGTACATGTCGGCCGCGGTCGCGTCCGCATGCAGCGTCTTTCCGGACAGCAGTAACGTCACCTCGGCCTTGTGCAGCAGTTTCTCGATGCCGAGCACGACGGTGATCTCATGCAGCTGGTCGAACAGTCGCGTGACGCGCTCGAACTTGCCGACTGCGTAATCGTGCAATGCGGCAGTGACTTCGACCTGGTGACCCTTGACGTTGATCTGCATGACTGACTCCTTACTGGATGGGTCCGTTCTTGGCCGGCCCCGGTTTGAATGCCGCCCGCGTCGCCGCCCGAGGCAACGAGGCAAGGGCTCCAATGTTTCCGACAAGCGATTGCTGGTTGCGTTCCCTCCTGCCTTTGTGACGAATGGAATCGTGTGCGGATTGCGCATCAGCCCAGCCTGCTGCGGTCGTTCGACGACGGAATGTTGAGCGCCTCGCGGTATTTCGCGACGGTACGCCGCGCGACGTTGATGCCACGCCGGTTCAGCTCGGCCGCGAGCACCTGGTCGGACAGCGGCCGCGTGGGCTGCTCCTCGCCGATCAGCTTCTTGATCATCGCCTGGATCGCGGTCGCCGAGGCCGCACCGCCGTCGACCGTGGTCACTCCGCTGGAGAAGAAATACTTGAACTCGAACGTGCCGCGCGGCGTATGCAGGAATTTGCGCGTGGTCACGCGGCTGATCGTCGATTCGTGCATGCCGATCTCGTCGGCGACGTCCTTCAGCACCAGCGGGCGCATCGCCTCGGCGCCGAATTCGAGGAACGCCTCCTGCGCGCGCACGATCGAGCTGGCGACCTTCAGCATCGTTTCTGCGCGCGTCTTCAGGCTCTTGATCAGCCAGCGCGCTTCCTGCAGCTGACCTTTCAGGTAATTCGCGTCGTCGCGGCGCGCTTTCGCGATCAGGCTTGCATAGTGTTCGTTGATGCCGAGCCGCGGCTGGCAACCGGGCGCGAGCGTCACCTGCCAGCGTCCGCCGACCTTGCGCGCATACGCATCCGGCGCGACATATTCGGCGGTTGCATTGGAGAAGCAGTTGCCGGGTTTCGGCACCAGCGAGCGGATCAGCGCGAGCGCCGTGTCGAAAGAAGCCTCGTCGGCGTGCAGGCGCTGGCAGATGCGTACGCGATCCTGCTTCGCGAGCGCCTCGAGATGATCGGCGACCAGCGTGCGCGCCAGCGCGAGGCCCGGCGTGTCGGCACTGAACGCATCGAGCTGCACGCCGAGGCATTCGCGCAGGTTGCGGCTGGCTACACCGACCGGATCGAAGTGTTGCACGCGATGGCGTACCGATGCGATCTCCTCGAGCGAGACCGTGTGCAGCGAAGCAAGGGTGTCGCGGATCACCTCGTCGCTCTCGCCGAGGTAGCCGTCATCGTCGATCGCCTCGATGATGGTGGCGGCGATCGCGCGGTCGCGCGCGGACATCGGGGTCAGGTTGAGCTGCCAGAGCAGGTGATCGCGCAGGTCCTCGACCTCGGCGTCCTGCGGCTCCATGCCGTCCTCGTCGAGCGCAGTGCCACGGTATTCGGTGCGTTCGAATTCAAGATCGAGCGGCTGCTCGTCGGTGTCGCCGGTGTCGGCCGCGTCGGCCGGGCTTTCGGCTGCCTCGGCATCAGCCGCTGCATCGGCTTCGGCATCCTCGCCGTCGACGAGTTCCTCGGTCATGTCGAGCAGCGGATTCGACTCCAGCGCGGTGTTCAGCTCCAGCTCCAACTCCAGCCGCGACAACTGCAGCAGCCGGATCGCCTGCTGCAGCTGCGGCGTCAACGCCAGCGACTGGTTGAGGCGGATTTGGAGGGCGGGTTTCATGCCGGAAGCGTGCCAAGTCGCGTTTCGGCCATCCTAGCGCCAAAGGCCGGTGGCGGGCAGGGCTTGACGTCGCGGAAAAGCAAGCGGAGGCTGGCTGGATCGTCTGGACTGCGACGGGATTCGCGGGCGATCCCGCAAAAGCGCGCTCTGCAGTGGACTGCGGGACTACATCCTGAACTCGCGCCCGAGATAGACCTCGCGCACCTGCTCGTTGGCGAGGATGTCGGCGGGCGCGCCCTGTGCGAGCACCGCGCCCTCGCTCATGATGTAGGCGCGCTCGCAGATGCCGAGCGTCTCGCGCACGTTGTGGTCGGTGATCAGGATGCCGATGCCGCGCGACTTCAGCTGGCGCACGATGCGCTGGATGTCGACGACGGAGATCGGATCGATGCCGGCGAACGGCTCGTCGAGCAGCATGAAACGCGGCCGCGCAGCCAGTGCGCGCGCGATCTCGACGCGGCGGCGCTCGCCGCCGGAGAGGCTGACGCCTTTCTGGCCGGCGATATGACCGATCTGCAGGTCGTCGAGCAGCGACTCAAGCTCGGCCTGGCGACCGCTGTTGTCGAGGTCGTCGCGCAATTCGAGGATCGCGAGGATGTTGTCGGCCACGCTGAGGCGTCGGAATACCGAGGCCTCCTGCGGCAGGTAGCCGACGCCGAGCCGCGCACGCGCATGCATCGGCAGCGTGGTCACGTCGCGTTCGTCGATGCGGATCGTGCCGGCATCGGCCGCAATCAGGCCGACGACCATGTAGAAGCAGGTCGTCTTGCCGGCGCCGTTGGGGCCGAGCAGGCCGACGATCTCGCCCTGGTCGAGCGAAAACTCGAAGTCGCGCACGACGGCGCGGCTGCGGAAACTCTTGCGCAGGCCCGATGCGCTCAGCATCAGAGGCTGCCGTCCGTGCCGGCCGCTTTCGCGTCGGCCTTTGCAGGCGCGTCCTTGGCCGGTTTCGATTTCGGTTTCGGCTGGGTGATGATGTGGATGCGTCCCGCGGGCGTGTAGTCGCCGCTCTCCATTTCGCCGGTGTTCGTGTTGTAGGTCATGTGCGCGCCGTGGAACTCGCCGCGACCCTGCTGCACGACCTTCACGTCGCCGGTCAGTTCGGCGATGCCGGTGTCGGCGTTGTAGTCGATCTTTTCCGCATCCGCGCTGACCAGGCCGGCGTTGTTGTCCTGCTGTTCCTCGAGGTGGGCCGGCTTGCCGATGATGACCACGCGCTGCACGCCGCCGGACAGGTCGTTGCCCTGCGCATCCTTCGCGTTGTTCGGATGCTGGTACATCGTCGCCTCGTCGCCGTGCACCTTCATCGTGCCCTGGACCATGCGCACGTTGCCCTTGAGATGGGTCGCGCCGGGCTGGTTGTTGTTCGTGTTGAGCTGGGTCTTCTGGTAGTCGGCGGTGATGTCCATCGCCTGTTCGCGGTCGCTGGACCGCGCGTGCGCGGACGACGCGGCCGTCACGGCCAACGCGAACGCGAGCAGGCGCAAGCGCGCTTCATTCCGCGGGGCGCAGCGCACGCTTGGGTTGCAGGGTCGAGTGGACATCCGAAAGTAGCTCCAGGGCCTTGTCGTTGAGATCGCCACGCATGCCGATCCCGCGGAGTATAGAGCCCGGTTGCGTGATCGTGGCCGGCGCCGCGGTTTCCATCTTCTTGTCCTTGGGCCAGGTCGTGAGGTCGCTGGTTACGACATCGACCTGCTTGCCGTCGCTGCCCGGCTCGCGGTGCATCTCGACGTGGCCCTGCAGCTTCATGAGCGTGCCGTCCTTGTTGACCCAGGCCGCGTCCGACTTGCCTTTCCACGGATGGCCGCCTCCGTCGATGAGCATGTAGTCCGGCGTGGTCACGAACACCGAGCCGTCGTCGCCGCGGCGGTCGAGGCGCGGACCGCTGACCTGGAACGTGCGCTGGCCGGCCGCATCGAGCGCGTCCAGCGTGAAATCGGTCAGCGTGTAGTCCGAGCGTGGCGGGCCGGCGAAGGTCTGCTCGTTCGGACGCTCGCGTGTGAGCCACAACAGGAACTGGCTGCCGGCCGCGAGCACGGCGAGCACGACGACGATCAACCAGTAGCGACGTTCCATTGGCGATCCGGATCAGCGCAGGAACGTGGCGAGTTCCGCCTCGGCCTTGCCTTGGCTGGCGAGGATCAGGTCGCAGACCTCGCGCGCGGCGCCGCAGCCGCCGGCCAGGCGCGTGCGCCAGTGCGCGCGTTCGCGCACCCACGCATGTGCGTTCGCGACCGCGACCGAGAGGCCGACGTCGTGCATCGGCGCGAGATCGGGCAGGTCGTCCCCCGTGTAGGCGACCTGCTCGGGAGCAAGCCGCAGCGCATGCAGCAGGTGTCCGAGGCAGGCGCGCTTGTCCTTCTGGTCCTGGTAGACGTGCGCGACACCGAGTTCGGCCATGCGCTCGGTGACGATATTGCTGAGCCGCGCGGTGATCACCGCGACCTCGACGCCGTTTGCGAGCAGGCGCTTCAGGCCGAGCCCGTCGTGCACGTTGAACGCCTTCAACTCGTGGCCGTCGGCGGTGTACCAGAGCTTGCCGTCGGTCAGCACGCCATCGACGTCGAACACGGCCAGCTTCACGCGCGCGGCGCGTTCGCGGATGTCGGCAGGGAGGTCGGCGAGGTGGCTGTAGGGCATGTGTCAAAGCTGAAAAGTAGTTGGGGTAGAAGCAACCTGCTTGCTCGTCGTCCCGGCGTAGGCCGGGATCAAGTGTCTTGCGACCTCCGTTGACAGCGCTGGGTCCCGGCTTGACCAGCTTCGCTGTTGAGACGCGCCTCGCCGGGACGACGGGAATTCTTGTTGATTGCGCAGGAGCTTGTTCGGCGGTCGCTTCTCAAACCACCCGCGCCCGCAGCAGATCATGGATGTTCAGCGCACCAACCACGCGCCGGTCCGCATCGACAACGAGCAGCGCGTGGATCTTGTGCGCCTCCATCAGTTGCGCAGCCTCGACCGCGAGCTTGTCGGCGGTGATCGTCTTCGGCTGCGCGGTCATCAGGCGGGTGACCGGCGTCGTGCGCAGGTCGATGTCGTCGTCGTCGACCGCGCGGCGCAGGTCGCCGTCGGTGAACACGCCGAGCAGGGATTGGTCGGCGGGATCGACAATCGCGGTCATGCCGAGGCCCTTGCGCGTCATCTCGACCAGCGCCTCGGTCAGCGTGACGTCGGGAGCGACGGCCGGGATCTGCCCATTGGTGTGCATGATGTCGCTGATCTTGAGCAACAGCTGGCGGCCGAGGCTGCCGGCCGGATGCGAGCGCGCGAAGTCCTCATCGGTGAAGCCGCGCGCCTCGAGCAGCGCAATGGCGAGCGCGTCTCCCATGACCAGGGCCGCGGTCGTGCTCGAGGTCGGCGCGAGGCCGAGCGGGCAGGCTTCGGCTGGCACGCTGGTGTCGAGGTGCACATCGGCCAGGCGCGCCAGCGAGGAGCCGTTGTTGCCGCTCATCGCGATCAGCGGGATGCCCTGGCGCTTGATCAGCGGCAGGATGGTCAGCAGTTCATCGGTCTCGCCGGAGTTCGACAGCGCGAGCACGACGTCCTTCTGCGTGATCATGCCGAGGTCGCCGTGGCTGGCCTCGGCCGGATGCACGAAGAACGCGGGCGTGCCGGTCGAGGCCAGGGTCGCGGCGATCTTGCGCGCGATATGCCCGGACTTGCCCATGCCGGAGACGACGACCCGGCCCGGGCACTCGAACATCAGCTGGCAGGCGCGCAGGAAGTTCGCGTCGATGCGGTCGCTCAGCGCCTCGATCGCGTGCGCCTCGGTCGCGATCACCGCCTGCGCGCTGCGTACCAGAGCGCTCGCATCGAGCAGCGGGTTGCTCAAGGAGCGCACGGCGGAAAGGATCTGGGCGGTCATCGGCGAAGAATGCGTTAGCGGCTCGGAAGCGTACGTAACATCGTGATTTCTGCGCTGTTGCAGGAATTTGAGTACCATGCGCCGCCTCATTGTAGCCGCTTCACCGGCCGGATTGGCCCCGCGGTCAGGCTGAGGACGACCCAAATGGCGACAGCGTCGCAGCCGACCGTCCCGCCGGACTCGCATAGCCGTCCCCGCGATTTGCCCAGGAAACGCAGAAGATGGACACCTCCACCGTACAGAATCTGATCCAGCAGGGCATGCCCGACGCGAAAGTCGAGGTGCATGGCCCCGACGGCGTACATTTCGAGGCACTGGTGGTCAGTCCGGCGTTCGCCGGCAAGTTGCCGCTGGCGCGCCATCGCATGGTCTACGCGACGCTCGGCGAGCTGATGGGCGGCGCGATCCACGCATTGTCGCTGCGTACGCTGACGCCGGAAGAAGCCGCGCGCGGCTGAGTTGCCCCGCTCTTTTGAAAAGTGCGGCCAGGACGGCCGCTGTTGGTTCGGGCAAGGAAGCCCGTCAGGAAAACCTCCATGGACGGTGGCAACAGGCGAGAAGGTGGTACGCGGATGCTTTCGTGATCTGCGTTGAAGCGCAGATCACGCCGTGAGCCGGCGAGCCAGGGAAGGCGAAAAGGAGAACGCACCATGGATGGTCCATTGCGAGGAAACAGCGTGGCAAAGATTGTTATCAACGGCGGGCAACCGCTCAACGGCGATGTCTGGATTTCCGGCGCGAAGAACGCGGTGCTGCCGATCCTGGCCGCGTGTCTGCTCGCGGACGGGCCGGTCACGATCGGCAACGTGCCGCACCTGCACGATGTGACCACAACGATGGAACTGCTCGGCCAGATGGGCGTCGAGCTGGTCATCGACGAACGCATGAAGATCCACGTCGATCCGCGCCCGGCGAAGCGCTATTTCGCGCCGTACGACCTGGTCAAGACGATGCGCGCGTCGATCCTCGTGCTGGGTCCGCTGGTCGCGCGCTTCGGCGAAGCGGTCGTGTCGCTGCCGGGCGGCTGCGCGATCGGCTCGCGTCCGGTCGACCTGCACCTCAAGGGCCTGCAGGCGCTCGGCGCTGAGGTCACCGTCGAGAACGGCTACATCAAGGCGCGTGCGAAGCGCCTGAGGGGCGCGCGCATCAACCTCGACCTGGTCACCGTGACCGGGACCGAGAACCTGATGATGGCCGCCGCGCTGGCGTCCGGCACGACCATCCTCGAGAACGCCGCACAGGAGCCCGAGGTCGTCGATCTCGCCAACTGCCTGAACGCGATGGGCGCGAAGATCGAGGGCGCCGGCACCGCGACCATCGTCATCGAAGGCGTCGAACGTCTCTCGGGGACTACCTACGAAGTGCTGCCGGACCGCATCGAGACCGGCACTTTCCTCGTCGCCGGCGCGATCACCGGTGGCAAGGTCATGACCAAGCGTGCACGCCCGAAGACGCTGGATGTCGTGCTCAGCAAGCTCGAGGACGCCGGCGCGCACATCAACACCGGCGAGGACTGGATCGAGCTCGACATGCGCGGCCGCCGCCCAAAGGCGGTCAACGTCACCACCGCGCCGTATCCGGCGTTCCCGACCGACATGCAGGCGCAGTTCACCGCGCTCAACTGCGTCGCCGAAGGCGTCGGCGTGATCACCGAGACCGTGTTCGAGAACCGCTTCATGCACGCGCACGAGCTGCAGCGCCTCGGCGCCGACATCCAGCTCGAAGGCAACGCGGCGATCATCAAGGGCGTCCCGAAGATGTCCGGCGCGCCGCTGATGGCGACCGACCTGCGCGCGTCGGCATCGCTGGTGCTGGCCGGCCTCGTTGCGCAGGGCGACACCGTGGTCGACCGCATCTACCACATCGATCGCGGCTACGAGAACATCGAGGAGAAGCTCGGTGGACTCGGGGCGCATATCCGGCGGTTGCCGGCCTGATACGCGCGCAGTACCCCGATGGGAGACGTGGCGAACATCGAAAAGCAACTGCTTGCGGTGTTTCCACAACGTGTCGTGGATGGCCCGATCGCTCCGCACGACTGCGATGAATGCCGCTCGCTGCGAGACAATCTTGCAGGGATCACGTGGGTCGACGTTCCCAGCGAATTTGTCAACTCAAACGACGATGTTCTCCCACTTTTATCGCACGACGCGTATCTAGCGTTCCTCCCGGCTTGGTTGCGCCAAGGCGTCAGGGATCCGGGCGGAAACTTGGCGAACATGCTGCTGGTCAACCTCGGTCACCATCCGAATACGACCGGATTTACTCGACGTCAGGCAGCGTTGGTCATTGAAGTTGCCGCATTCATTGCGCAGAGCAATGTATTCGGGCTCACCGATCCTGTGAATGTTGAGTCTATGGCAGAGATAGCCCGAGTTTGGAAGGGTGTAGGCAAGTCAGCAGCGTAGGTTGGATGCCCACCGACGAATTTGCGGAGTGTTGTGGTGGCTAAGTCCACCCTACGACGTGAGAGACGTCTCGTCAGCGCTTCGACGAAACCAGCTTCAACGTGACCGTATCGCCCTTCTTCTCGGTCTGCTCGATCTGCACCGGCAGCCAGCCCAACGATTCGGCGAACCAGCTGCGCGCGACGCGCTTGCGGTCAGTGCCGGGTTCGCCGTCGCGCTGCATCAGCTGCGCCTTGAACGTGCCGGCCGGAACCTGCAGCGATTCGACCGCGCCGCGCGTGTAGCGCATGTCCTCGATACGGTCCTTGACGGCGACCTTGTACTCGAAGCCCGATGTGCCGCGCACGAGGTCGCTGGCGAGCGCGAGCGTGACCGCCTGGCGGTCGATCAGGCCAGGTGCCGTTGCGTAGTGGAAAATCCCGTCGCCCTCGTTCACGCGAACCTCGCCGGCCTTCCAGTCGAAGTCCGCATGGCGCGTGCGCTGCTTGAACGCGCCATCCTGCCGGTAGTCATACACGAGCGCTTCGGGACGGCCGTCCTTCCAGCGGAAGCGCGAGGTCTCGACGATATGCACGCCGGCGATCTTGGCGAGGCCGGAAGTGCCCTTGGTCTCACTGCGCAGGGTCCAACTGCCGTCGCCGTTGTCGGTGAGATCCAGCGTCGTGCGGCCGAGTTCGCTGCCGTTGCGCAGGGTCGCGTATTCGGCGTGGAACGGTTTGATCGCGGGGTCAGCGGAGAAGGCGGGGGCGATCGCGCAAAGATTCAGGGCGAGCACGGTCAACAAGGTTTTCATCAGGCGGCGTCCACGTGGAATCGCCTCAGTGTCGTCGCAGGTGGCTGAACGGCACTTCACGCAGCGCGCGCGAGCGTTCCATCCACAGCCAGGCGCAGCGGCGAGCCGAGCAGGGTGCCATCGCAGAGCACGCCGGCATCCGCGAGCGCGACGCGGCCAGCCGCGATCAGCGCGATGCTGGCCACCAGCAGTCGATGCTCCTGGTCCAGCAGGCGCCCGGCCAGCGTCTCCGACGTGTCGCCGGCGAGCACCGGGATTTCGGCCTGTGCGATCGTCGGCCCGCCGTCGAGTTCGGCGGTGACGTAATGCACGCTGGCGCCGTGCGTCGCATCGCCAGCGTCGAGCGCGCGCTGGTGCGTATGCAGGCCGCGGTATTTCGGCAGCAGCGAGGGATGGATATTGACGATGCGCCCGACCCACGGAGCGAGCGCGCCGGGATCGAGGATGCGCATGAAACCGGCGAGCACGATCAATCCCGGCTGGTACTCAGCGATGCGCGCAAACAGCTCCGCATCGAACGCGGCGCGGTCCGGGTAGCTCTTCGGATCGAGTGCGAGGGTGGCGATGCCAGCCTCCTCGGCACGGCGCAGCGCGTACGCGTGCGCCTTATCGCTGGCGACCAGCACGATCTTGATCGGCAGATGGCCGGCGCGCTGCGCGTCGATCAGCGCCTGCAGGTTGGAGCCGCGGCCGGAGGCGAGCACTGCGATCGGAAAGCGCTCGGCCATGGTGTCCGCCTCGTCAGGCGATGTGCACGCGCTCGTCGCCGCGAGCCGCCTCGACCGCGCCGATCGTCCATGCGGTCAGGCCCAGCGTCTCCAGTGCGTCCAGCGTGATGCCGACCTGGTCGCGCTGCACGATCAGTGTGTAGCCGATGCCGCAGTTGAACGTGCGCAGCATCTCGTCGCGCGCGACCTTGCCCTCGCGCTGCAACCAGTCGAACACCGGCGGCAGCTTCCAGGCGTTGCTGTCGAGCGCGATGCCGAGGCCGTCGGGCACGACGCGGATGATGTTTTCCTTCAGGCCGCCGCCGGTGATGTGCGCCATGCCGTGAATCTGAGAGTCCGCACCGGGACGTGCGGGACTTTGCGAGGGACTCGCATGATCGACCTGCTGCTTCAGGAGCTGCAGGATCGGTTTCACATAGATCGTGGTCGGCGCCATCAGCGCGTCGGCAAGTCTCACGCCGCCGACATCGAGGTCGAACCCGCCGTTGTCGGGCGTGATGCCGGCACGCGCGACGATCTTGCGGATCAGCGAATAGCCGTTCGAGTGCGGGCCGCTGGAAGCGATGCCGATGATCGCGTCGCCGGCCTTGATCCGCGAGCCGTCGACGAGCGCGGACTTCTCGACCACGCCGACGGTGAAGCCGGCCAGGTCGTATTCGCCGGATGGATACATGTCCGGCATCTCGGCGGTCTCGCCGCCGACCAGCGCGCAGCCGGCGAGCTCGCAACCCTTCGCGATGCCGCCGACCACGCTGACCGTGGTGTCGACGTCGAGTTTGCCGGTTGCGAAATAGTCGAGGAAGAACAAGGGCTCTGCGCCCTGCACGAGCACGTCGTTGACGCACATGCCGACGAGGTCGATGCCGATCGTGTCATGGCGGCCGAGTTGCTGGGCCAGCTTGAGCTTGGTGCCGACGCCGTCTGTGCCCGAGACCAGTACCGGTTCGCGGTAGCGCCCGCCCAGCTCGAACAGCGCGCCGAAACCTCCGAGCCCGGCCATTACCTCGGGCCGGAACGTGCGTTTGACCAGTGGCTTGATGCGCTCGACGACTTCGTTGCCCGCGTCGATGTCGACGCCGGCGGCGCGGTAACTGAGGGCTTCGTGCTCGGCGGACATGGCGGAACGGCGGTTTTGCGGGCGCGCATGATAGCACCGGTGCATGCGGCGGCCGCTCGCAATGGACGTGCCGGCGTGCTTTGGGCAGACTGGCAGGCATCGCCGAAGTGACGGATGACGAGATGCGATTCCAATTTCCGCTGTGCGTGTGCGCGCTCGTACTGGCCTTGCTGGCCCCGGCCGCATGGGCGGCGGCCCCGACCGGCTACATGGGCACCGCGCCGGTCAATTCGCAGTCCGATGACGAGCGCGCCGAGGCGCTGAAGACCGCGCTGGCGAACGTCGTCGTCGCGCAGACCGGAGACAGCGGCGTGCTGGCGCGGCCGGATGTCGCCAAGGCCGTCGCGCAGGCGGAGCGCTATGTGCTGCAGTACCAGTACCGCCGCAACCCGGTAGCTGGCGACGCCGGGGAGGCGAAGATGACCCTGGTTGCGCAGTTCGACAGCGCGGCGGTGGACAGGATGCTGCAGCGGCTCGGCCTGGGTTCCGCCGACAGCAAGGCCGCCGTGTCGGAGACGCCGAGCGAGGCGACCGTGTGGATTGGCGGCATCCGCAACGCCGAGGACTATGCGCGCGTGATCGGCTACCTCGGCAAGAACAATTTCGTGCGCGGGGCGCAGCCGATGCAGGCGCATGGCGACGGCATCCTGGTCAAGCTGTCGCTGGCGACCGACCTCGCGCGGTTCCTCGACGCGGTCGGCATGGAGCGCACGCTCACGGTGGCCAGCGCGCCCACGTCCGGCGACAAGGTCGACGCGACGCTCTCTCTCGTGCCGTAACGGGCGGCGCTGATGCTGCGCCATCTTCCGAACCTGATCACCGCGCTGCGCATCGTGCTGGTCGTGCCGTTGTGCTGGCTGATCGGAGCGGGTCGCTACGAAGGCGCGCTGCTGATCGCTGCAATCGCCGGTCTCAGCGATGCGGTGGATGGGTTCCTCGCCAAGCGCTTCGGCTGGCAGAGCTGGATCGGCGGCATGCTCGATCCGGTCGCCGACAAGCTGCTGCTGACCGCCGCGTTTGTCTGGCTCGCGCTGGCCGGTGAACTGCCGATCTGGCTGGCCGCGCTGGTTGTTGGGCGCGATCTGGCGATCGTCGCCGGTGCGGTCGCTTACCATGCCTTGATCGGGCGCTTCGATGCCGCGCCGAGCCGACTGTCGAAGCTGACCACTGTGGTCCAGATCGTGTTCGTGCTCGCCGAGCTGCTGCACCTGTCGCACTGGATCGAGGTGCCGTCGCCGCTGCGCGCGGTGCTGATCGCGATCACCGCGGGCCTCACGCTGGCCAGCGGCCTGCACTACGTGGTCGTCTGGAGCGCGCGAGCCCTGCGCGCAGCGCGATCGCGTACGGAGAATCCGAGATGAGCGAAAATGGCCGCAGCGAAGCCAGCCGCAACGAATTCCGGCTCGACCTGCGCTGGCAATGGCTGATCCTGCTGCTCGTGCTCGGCGCAGTCGTGTACCTGTTATCGCCGGTGCTGATGCCGTTCGTCGCCGCGGCGCTGTTCGCGTATCTCGCCGATCCGATCGTCGACCGGCTCGAACGCTGGATGGGCCGCGGCTTCGCGGTCAGCCTGGTGTTCTTCGTCGTCGCGGTCGTGGTGACCGCGATCGTGCTGGTGCTGGTGCCGTTCATCGAGCGTCAGATCAGTGCGTTTCTCGGCCAACTGCCGGTCTGGATCGACTGGTTCCAGACCCGTGCGACCCCGTGGCTGGAAGCGCGCTTCGGCATCTCGCCGGACGTGCTCGACACGCAGAAGCTGATCGGCGCACTGCAGGCGAACTGGAAGGAAGCCGGCGGGTTCGCGGCCAGCGCGCTCGCGCGCGTGTCGAAATCCGGCCTCACGGTGGTCGGCTGGGTGCTGAACCTGGTGATGATCCCTGTCGTCGCGTTCTATCTGCTGCGCGACTGGGATGTGCTGGTCGAACGCATCCATGCGCTGATTCCGCGCTCGATCGAACCGGTGGTGTCGCGGCTCGCGCACGAATCCGACGACGTGCTCGGCGCGTTCCTGCGCGGCCAGCTCAGCGTGATGGTAGCGCTCGGCGTGTTCTATGGCGCCGGCCTGTGGCTGGTCGGCGTCAGCGTCGGCCCGTTGATCGGCATGATCGCCGGCCTGATCAGCTTCGTGCCGTATCTCGGCGCGATCACCGGTGTCGTGATGGGCGTGATCGCCGCGCTCGTGCAATACCAGGACTGGTATCACGTGCTGCTCGTGCTCGGCGTGTTCGTGGTCGGCCAGACCCTCGAGGGCTACGTGCTGGTGCCTCGCCTGGTCGGCGAGAAGATCGGTCTGCATCCGGTCGCGGTGATCTTCGCGGTGCTCGCCGGTGGTGAACTGTTCGGCTTCCTGGGCGTGCTGCTTGCGCTGCCGGTCGCCTCGGTGGTGATGGTCATGCTGCGCTATCTCTATCAGCGCTATACGCAAAGCGAGCTGTACACGACGCGCGCCGAGCCGGTCATCGTCGTCGCCGGCACGCCGATGGCGGACATCGGCGGGAACGATGCAGCGGCCGTCGAGCGTCCGCCATCCGGCGCGGGCACGTCACCGACGGAACCATGACCGGACAGCTTCCGCTTGCACTGCGCTGGCCTGCACACCAGCGTTTCGAGAGTTTCGTCGCGGGGCCGAATGGCGTCGCGATCGAGCTGCTGCGTACCGCCGCACATGAATCCGGTGGTCCGTGGCTGCACCTCGCCGGCGCCCAGGGCAGCGGTCGCACACACCTGCTGATCGCAGCCTGTGCTGCTGCGAACGCGTGCGGACGCAGCGCCCAATATCTGCCGCTGGCCACGTTGCGCGCGCCCCGCGCGGAGGCGATCCGCGGCTTCGGTGGCAGCGACCTGCTCGCGATCGACGACCTCGATGCGATCGCCGGCGACCGCGCCGCCGAGCACGCGCTGTTCGACCTCTACAACCGCTGCAAGGCGGAGCAGGCAACCCTGCTGTTCGCCGCGAGCGCGGCGCCGGCGCAACTCGGTATCGGCTTGCCGGATCTGCTCTCGCGGCTGTCCGCGTGCACCCAGCTTGTGCTGAAGCCGCTCGGCGAAGTCGAACGGCGCAGCTTGCTGCGTGAGCGCGCACTCGCCCGCGGCATCGAACTCGACGAGCCGGCACTCGACTGGCTGTTCACGCGGCGCAAGCGCGACATCGCGACCTTGCTCGAACTGCTCGACCGCATCGACGCCGCCTCGCTCGCGGCGAAGCGCCGCGTCACGGTGCCGTTCCTGCGCGGGCTGCTGCGTGACCCCGACTGAAACAATCCTTCCTTCGCAGGAGCGGCTTCAGCCGCGATGCTTCTGGTAGTGAAAGGCATCGCGGCTGAAGCCGCTCCTACGAAGAGAGGTGGGGGCGTTCTCGTATTGTCGTTGCGAGTTCCGCCAGTTGCTCCGGCGTACCGAGATTGCGCCAGGACCCGTCGTGGCGTTCGCCACTCAATCGTCCCGCGCGCATCGCGCGCTGGTACGCCGGCAGCAGCTTGAAACGTTCCGCGGGTTCGCCGGCGACGAGCTCCGGCCGGTAGACGCCGATATTGCCGAAAGTCAGCCGTTCGCCGGCGCCGTCCTCGTTGAGGCTATCGCCGTCGAGCCAGAAGTCGCCGCGCGGATGGAACGCCGGGTTGGGCACCATGACCAGGTGCGCGAGTCCTTCCGGTTCGACGGGCAGGCGCGCGTAGTCGTAGTCGCTGACGATGTCGGCGCTGACTGCGATGAACGGTTCATCGCCGAGCAATGGCAGCGCATGCTTGATGCCGCCGCCGGTTTCCAGCGGCTGCGGGCCTTCGTAGCTGTAGCGGATGCGCAGGCCCCAGCGCGCGCCGTCGCCGAGCGCGGCCGCGAACTGGTCGGCCAGATGCGAGGTGTTGATCACGACCTCCTCGATGCCGGCGGCAGCGAGTTTTTCCAGATGATGCTCGATCAGCATCTTTCCGCCGACGCGCAGCAACGGTTTCGGCGTTGCATCGGTCAGCGGCCGCATGCGTTCGCCGCGGCCGGCCGCGAAGATCATCGCGCGGCGGATCATCGCGCGGCGACCGCGACGCGCGGTTGCGTTATGTCGCGCCCGTCGAGCGCGCGTTCGAGCAGATCGGCCAGCGGCGCGAGCTCATGGTGCGAGCGCGCGACCGTGATCACGTAGTGCCATACGAGGGGAAGGTCGGCGAGGTATTGCGGCTTGCCGTCGCGATACCAGAGCCGGCAGAAGATCCCGAGCACCTTGAGGTGGCGTTGCAGGCTGGCGAAATCGAACCAGCGCCGGAAGCGCGCCGCGTCGACACGCGCGTCGAGCAGGTGCGCATGCCGGAGTCGCTGGCGATACGCATCGAGCCAGCCGTCGACGCGCTCGGCATCCCAGGCGATGTAGCAGTCGCGCAGCAGCGAGGCGAGGTCGTAGGCGACCGGTCCGATGACCGCGCCCTGGAAGTCAATGATGCCCGGCTTCGCGAGCGTGCCCGTGCCGTTGCCGGGATCGGCGCCATCGACGATGAGCAGGTTGCGGCTGTGGTAGTCGCGGTGCATGAACGTCTGCGGCTGTCCGCGTGTCGTGTTGATCAGGGTGCGAAACGCGAGCTCGATCACATCCCAGTCGTCGCATTCGATCGTGTATCCGAGATGGCGGCGCAGGAACCACTCTGGCATCAGCTCGAGTTCCATCGTCAGGAATGTTTCGTCGAACACTGGCAATCCGGCCGGGTCGATCCGCGTCTGCATGCGCAGCAGCGCATCGAGCGCGTCCGCGTAGAGCGCGTCAGCCGTCGCGTCGTTCAGGGCGGACAGATAATCGCGCGCGCCGAGATCCTCCATCAGCACGAAACCCTGCGCTCGATCGACTGCGAACACCTCGGGCGCGTGCAGGCCCGCGTTGTGCAGGCGTGCCCCGACATCGAGCCACGGCTCGATGTTCTCCTTGTCCGGCGGTGCATCCATCACAATGCGCGTGCCGTGGGCGCCGCCGACGCGCCAGTAGCTGCGGAAACTCGCATCGGCCGAGGCGGGTTCGATCGTGATGGCGTCGCTGGCGAGTGCGCTCGCGGCGAAGCGGCGAAGCGCGTCCATGCGGGCAGCTGTGGGAGGCACTGCAATTCCTGTTGGGGACGAAAGCGAAAGTCTAGCGCAGCGGCGTGCGGCGTTTGACCGGTTGGACGCTAAATAGTACTATTTCGGTACTCATTATCTCCCGCGGCTCTGTGCCGCCATTCTGCGCTGCGAACTGCCATGCTCCGCGTCAGCCGACTCACCGACTACGCCACCGTCGTGATGACCTGCCTGGTCACGGCCGGCGATGGCGTGCTCAGCGCGCAGAGCCTCGCCGAGCGTGCGCGGCTCGAGGTGCCGACGGTCAGCAAGCTGCTCAAGCAGCTCGCGCAGGCCGAGCTTGTGGTGTCGACGCGCGGGATCAACGGCGGCTACCGGCTTGCGCGCGCGCCGGACCTCATTTCGATCGCCGACATCGTGACCGCGATGGAAGGCCCGATCGGCATGACCGAGTGCAGCGCGCACGCAGGCCTGTGCGACCTCGAATCACATTGCGGCGTACGCGTGAACTGGCAGCGCATCAACCAGGCGATCGCGAGCGCGCTTGAAAACGTGACCTTGGCCGACATGGTCAAGCCGCCGCCGAAGCGTGGCGCGACGATTCCGTTGCGCGTCGCAACGGCGTAGTTGGTTTTTTTTGAGAAGTGCTGCCACGGATGGCTGCTTAGTGACGCTCGCGATCAGGGAAGATCGCAAAAGTAAAGAGTAGGCAGCCCCGAAACATGGCCACCGAACGCATCCAGATCGAAAGCGAACTGCGCGAACGCATCCCTGCGCCTGCCGCCTCCGGCAACGAGGCGGTCGAGGCGGCGCTCAACCGTCGCTACGACGCCGGCTTCGTCACCGATATCGAGAGCGAAAGCCTGCCGCCGGGCCTCGACGAGGACACCGTGCGCGCGATCTCGGCGCGCAAAAGCGAGCCGGAATGGATGACCGAGTGGCGGCTCAAGGCGTATCGACACTGGCTGACGATGACGCCGCCCCATTGGGCCAAGCTCAGCATCGATCCGATCGACTTCCAGGCGATCAGCTATTTCTCGCAGCCGAAGAACAGGCCGAAGTCGCTGGACGAGGTTGATCCGAAACTGCTCGAAACCTATGACAAGCTCGGCGTACCGCTGCACGAGCGCGCGCGCCTTGCCGGCGTCGCCGTCGATGCGGTGTTCGATTCGGTGTCGGTCGGCACCACGTTCCGCAAGGAGCTGGCCGCGGTCGGCGTGATCTTCTGCTCGATCTCCGAGGCGATCCGCGAGTACCCGGAATTGGTGAAGCAGTACCTCGGCAGCGTCGTACCCACCGGCGACAACTACTTCGCCGCGCTGAACTCAGCGGTGTTCTCCGACGGCAGCTTCGTGTTCGTGCCGAAGGGCGTGCGCTGCCCGATGGAGCTCAGCACCTACTTCCGCATCAACGCGCGTGACACCGGCCAGTTCGAGCGTACGCTGCTGATCGTCGAGGAAGGCGCCAGCGTGTCTTATCTTGAAGGTTGTACAGCGCCGATGCGCGACGAGAACCAGCTGCACGCGGCGGTCGTCGAGCTGGTTGCGCTGGACGACGCGACGATCAAGTACTCGACCGTGCAGAACTGGTATCCGGGCGACGAGAACGGCAAGGGCGGCATCTACAACTTCGTGACCAAGCGTGGCGACTGCCGCGGCGCACGCTCGAAGATCTCGTGGACCCAGGTCGAGACCGGCTCGGCGATCACCTGGAAGTACCCGAGCTGCGTGCTGCGCGGCGACGACTCGGTCGGCGAGTTCAATTCGGTCGCGCTGACCCACCACCGCCAGCAGGCCGACACCGGCACCAAGATGATCCACATCGGCCGCAACACGAAGTCGAAGATCGTCTCCAAGGGCATCAGCGCCGGTCACGGCCAGAACACCTATCGCGGCCTGGTCAAGGTCGAGAAGGGCGCCGAGGGCGCGCGCAACCACACCCAGTGCGACTCGCTGCTGATCGGCAAGCGCTGCGGCGCGCATACGTTCCCGTACATCGAGGTCAAGAATCCCGGCGCGATCGTCGAGCACGAGGCGACCACCTCGAAGATTTCCGAGGACCAGCTGTTCTACTGCCGCGCCCGAGGCATCGGCGAGGAAGACGCGGTGTCGATGATCGTCGACGGCTTCTGCAAGCAGGTCTTCAAGGAACTGCCGATGGAATTTGCGGTGGAGGCGAAGAAGTTGCTTGAAGTGAGTCTGGAGGGCGCGATCGGATGAATGCATCGCACCAGATGCACTGGGAGACGGTGTATCGCGGCAAGAGCGAGACGCAGACCAGTTGGTTCCGCGCGCATCTCGAGGAGTCGCTGCGCCTGATCGATGCGCTTGCCCTGTCGCCGGATGCGCCGGTGCTCGATGTCGGCGGAGGTCGCGCGACGCTGGTCGATGATCTGCTGATGCGCGGCTTCCAGGACATCGCCGTGATCGATCTCTCGGAGACTGCGCTGGCCGAAGCGCGGCTTCGGCTCGGCGCGCAGAGTGAGAACGTGCGCTGGATCGTTGGTGACGTGACCGAGACTGAATTGACGGCCGCGGGTTACGCGCTCTGGCACGACCGTGCGGTCTTCCATTTCATGACCGAAGCGGCGGATCGGACGCGCTACGTCGCGGCCGTTGCACGCGCGGTGCGTCCGGGTGGCCACGCCGTGATTGCAACGTTCGCGATGGACGGTCCCGAGCGCTGCAGCGATCTGCCGGTCAACCGTTACGACGCCGCTGCGCTGGCTGCAGTGTTCGCTCCGCATTTCGAGAAGATCGCCGACAGCCGCAATGTGCACATGACTCCGGCCGGCCGCGAGCAACCCTTTACCTATGTCGTGCTGCGCCGCCGCCACGAGCTAGCCATCACCTGAGCCATCGAGTCCGAAGCATGTTGAAGATCGACAACCTCCACGTCCGTGTCGCAGGCAAGGAAATCCTCAAGGGCGTCTCGCTCGAGGTGAAAGCGGGCGAAATGCACGCGATCATGGGCCCGAACGGCGCCGGCAAGTCGACGCTCGGCAACGTACTGGCCGGGCGCGAGGGTTATGAGGTCACGGCCGGCACGGTCGAGTACAACGGCCGCAACCTGCTCGAACTCGAACCGGAAGAACGCGCCGCCGAAGGCGTGTTCCTCGCGTTCCAGTACCCGGTCGAGATTCCGGGCGTGAACAACACGTATTTCCTGCGCGCGGCATTGAACGCGCAGCGCAAGCACCGCGGTGAATCCGAACTCGACTCGATGCAGTTCCTGAAGAAGGTGCGCGAGAAGCTCGCGGTGCTTCACCTGAAGGACGAACTGCTGCACCGCGCGGTCAACGAGGGTTTCTCGGGCGGCGAGAAGAAGCGCAACGAGATCTTCCAGATGGCTCTGCTGGAGCCGAAGCTCGCGATTCTCGACGAGACCGACTCCGGCCTCGACATCGACGCGCTGAAGATGGTCGCCGACGGCGTCAATGCGATGCGCGATCCGGCGCGTGCGTTCCTGGTGATCACGCACTACCAGCGCCTGCTCGACTACATCGTGCCGGACGTCGTGCACGTGCTCGCGGACGGCCGCATCGTCGAGAGCGGCGACAGGACGCTCGCGCACAAGCTCGAAGAGCATGGCTACGCCTGGGTTGCCGGACGCCACGTGCCCGACAACATCCGGGCTGGAGCGACCTGAGATGGCCAGCGCGCTGCTCGAATCGCTGCTCGGCGAACGTGTCGCGGATGCCTCCGCGGTACGGCGTGAGGCTGTCACCGCACTGCTGCGCGACGGCCTGCCGGGCGCGCGCGACGAGGCATGGAAATATACGAGCCTGCGCGCGCTGGAGCAGCGCCGCTACCGCGACGGCGATGCCGATGCAGCAACGCGGGCGATCAATACCGGCGCATTCATGCTGCCGGAAGTCGCCGGCGCGCGGCTGGTGTTCGTCAACGGTGTGTTCCGGCGGGATCTGTCGGTCGCGCCGGCTCAGCTTGGGCTGACGATCGAGGCACTCTCCGAACATCCCGACGCGTTCGCATCGACGCTGCGCGGTGCTCCCGCCGGCGCGGAAACGCGAGCCGATGCGTTCGTGCGTCTCAATACGGCGCTCGCGGCTGACGGCATCCTGCTGCGCGTGGCTGGCGGAACGCGTGTTGCCGAGCCGGTGCATCTGGTCTTCGCCGGTGCTGCGGCCGACACCGACATTGCATGGCAGGCACGCGCGCTGATCGAACTCGGCGAGGGCGCGGTACTCACCTTGGTCGAGCATCACATCGGCGCGAGCCCGAACGCGCATCTCGGCAACCTGGTCGCGCATTACGCGATTGCTGCCGGCGCACGGCTTGATCTCGTACAGATCCAGGACGCGGCGGAGGCGGCGACCCTGATCCGGCGCAATACGTTCCGTCTCGACCGCAACGCGGCGCTGTCCGCGCACACGATCGAGACCGGTGCGCAGACGATGCGCCACGATTTTCGCGTCGACCTGGCCGGCCGTGGCGCACGCTTCGATTCGCGTGGCGTGTTCGCCTTGCGTGGGCGGCAGCATGCCGATACGCATCTCGTCGTGGATCACAACGCACGCGACACCACCTGCGACATCGTCTGGCGCGGCGTCGCCGACCAGCGCGCGCGCGGCGTGTTCCATGGCGCAATCACGGTTGCCGAGGGTGCGGATGGCGCCGATGCGCAGCTCAGCAACAAGAACCTGCTGCTGTCGCCGCTCGCCGAGATCGACACCCAGCCGGTGCTCGAGATCTACGCCGACGAGGTCAAGGCCGCACACGGCGCGACGGTGGGTCAGCTCGACGAACGCGCGCTGTTCTACATGCGCTCGCGCGGCGTTCCGCTCGACGCGGCGCGTCGCATCCTGGTTTCGGCGTTCTGTGGCGCGGTGATCAGCGGCATCGAGCCGGCCGCACTCCGCGAACGCATCGGAGCGCTGCTCGCCGCGAGCCTGCCGCAGGCGGAGGCGCTGTCATGACCGCGCGTCCGCACGAAGACGCCGCCGTGTTCGATGTCGAACGTATCCGCGCGGATTTCCCGCTGCTCACGCGCAGGGTGCACGACAAGCCGCTGATCTATTTCGACAGCGCGAACACCGCGCAGAAACCGGCCGTGGTGATCGAGGCGGTCGACCGCTTCTATCGCGAGACGAACGCGAACGTCTCGCGCGCGGTGCACCAGCTCGGTGAGGAAGCGACCGCCGCGTACGAAGCGACGCGCGACAAGCTGGCGCGCTTCATCAACGCACCGTCGCGCGACGAGATCGTGCTGACCAGCGGCACGACCCAGGCGATCAATCTGGTTGCCTACAGCTATGCGCTGCCGCGCTTCAAGCCCGGCGACGAGATCCTGGTCACGACGATGGAGCATCACGCGAACATCGTGCCGTGGCAGCTGGTCTGCGAGCGCACCGGAGCGAAGCTCAAGGTCGCGCCGATCTCGCAGAGCGGTGAGCTGATCGTCGAGAAGTTCGTTGACGCGCTGACGCCGAGCGTGAAGCTCGCCGCCGTCACGCACATCTCGAACGTGCTCGGCACGATCAATCCGGTAGCCGAACTCGCACGTGCGGCACGCAAGCGCGGCATCCCGCTGCTGGTCGACGGCTCGCAGGCCGCGCCGCACCTGCCGGTCGACGTGCGTGCGCTCGGCTGCGATTTCTATGCGCTGACCGGGCACAAGCTGTTCGGCCCGACCGGCACCGGCGCGCTGTGGGCCCGCAAGGAACTGCTGCGCGACATGCCGCCGTTCTTCGGCGGCGGCGAGATGATCCGTGAGGTGCGATTCGAAAAGACCACGTTCGCCGATCCGCCGCACCGCTTCGAAGCCGGCACGCCGAACATCGCGGGCTTCGTGGGTCTCGGCACGGCGATCGACTATGTCGAGTCGCTCGGTCGCGAGCGCATCGCAGCCTACGAGCACGCGCTGCTCGACTACGCGACGGATGCGCTCAAGGAGATCCCGGGCTTGCGCATCTTCGGCGAGGCCGCGCGCAAGGCCTCGGTGATCTCGTTCCTCATCGAGGGCGCGCACGCGCACGATCTGGCGACGTTGCTGGACCACGAAGGCGTCGCGGTTCGCTCCGGCCATCATTGCGCGCATCCGCTGATGCACTTCTACGGCGTGCCGGCGACCGTGCGCGCCTCGCTGGCGTTCTACAACACGCGGGACGAGGTCGATCGCTTCGTCGCGGCGATCGTCAAGGTGCGCAAGTTGCTCGCGTAAACCGTCCCGACGCGACCACGACGATCTCATGGCCGACTCCGCGCTCTATCAGCAGGCTGTACTCGATCACTATCGCAGGCCGCGCAATCGTGGTGCGCTGGCTGATTGCACGCACGCGGCGGACGGATCGAATCCGTTGTGCGGTGATGCATTGCGCATCGAGCTGCGTTGCCTCGATGAGCGCGTTGCGGAACTGCGATTCTCCGGTGAGGCCTGCGCGATCGCGACCGCGACCGCGTCGATGCTGAGCTCGCTCGTGGTGGATCTCGCCGAGCGGGACATTGCCGAACTCGGCGCGCGCTTCGAACGCCTGATCGAAACGGGCGACGACGATGCCTCGCTTGGGCCGCTCAACGCGATGCGCGAATTGCATCGCTATCCGGCCCGGCGAAAATGCGCGATGCTGCCTTGGGCGACCCTGCGCGCGGCGTTGGCTGGAACCGCACACACCACTACCGAACCGGAGTCCGCATGAACGCGACTGCTGCACCTGCTCGCCTGATCTTCCGCGCCGCGCGGCCTGCGGATATCGATGTGATCGTCGCGCTGGTCGAGTCGGCCTACCGCGGCGAAGGCAGCAAGCAGGGTTGGACCACCGAGGCGGACATGCTCGATGGCCAGCGTACTGATCGGGAGGGCGTCGCGGCACTGATCGACAGGCCCGGCAGCGTCATCCTGCTCGCCGAATCGGACGGACGGATACTCGCCTGCGCGCATGTCGAGAAGCTCGACGAGGCCGGCTATTTCGGCATGTTCTCGGTGCGTCCGGACCTGCAGGGTGGCGGCGTCGGCCGCGCGCTGCTGGCCGAGGCGGAGCGCATCGCGCGCGAGGAATGGCAATGCAACGAGATGCAGATGACCGTGATCTCGATCCGCGACGAGCTGATCGCATGGTACGAGCGCCGCGGCTACCGGCGCACCGGCCAGTACAAACCGTTCCCGTATGGCGACGCGCGATTTGGCATCCCGAAGCGCGACGACCTGCGTTTCGAGCTGTTGGTGAAATCGCTGTGAGCGGCATGTACGCATGAGCGGGTGGGTCAGGGTCTGCGCGACCGCCGAACTACTGCCCGGTGAATACCGCAACGTCTACGATGGCGACACGCCGATCGCGGTGTTCAACATCGACGGCGAGTTGTACGCGATCGAGGATCTGTGCACGCACGACGGTGGCGAGCTGACCGGCGGTGTGATCGAGGGCCACGAGATCGAATGCCCGCGCCATGGCGCACGTTTCGATATCCGCACCGGTGACGTGCTGTGTCCGCCGGCCTACGAGCCGACCGCCAAGTTTCCGGTGAAGGTCGAGGACGGCATTGTCTACACGCGTGACGACCGCTGAGCGTCGCCCTGCGGCAGCGCGCTGAAGCGCAAGGTCACGCGCAGCCCGAGTGCGTCGCGGCCGCGGCTGAATACCACGGCGGCGCGATGCCGTTCGGCGACACGGCGTACGATCGCGAGCCCAAGTCCCGATCCTTCGCGCGAGCTGCCGGGTGGCCGGAAGAAGCGTTCGCCCAGGCGCGGCCACCACTCCTCGGCCACGCCGGGACCGGAGTCCTCGACCGCGAGCGCGACCGTGCGCGCTTCCGAAGTGACCGATACGGTGACCGTGCCGTGCTCGCCCGCGTAGTTCAGCGCATTGTCGACCAGGTTGACCAGCACCTCGCGCAGCATCACCGCATCGCCCGCGACCTCGGCGCCGTGGCTGGGGCCTTCGTAGCCAAGATCGACACGCGCAGCCAGCGCGTCGGGCACGCGTTCGCCGATGTAGTCGCGCGCGAGATGGGCGAGGTCGACCGGGCTGCTCGGCGCATCGTCGTCGTTTGAGGTCTGTGCGCGTGCCAGTGCGAGCAGCTGGCCGGCGGCGCGGCCGGCACCCGCGGACAGGCGCTCGACGTGGGTCAGCGCGTCGCGCACGCTCTCCGGGCGCGGATCGGCGAGTGCGCGCTCGGCCTGCAGGCGCAGTCCCGCGAGCGGGGTGCGCAGCTGGTGCGCGGCGTCGGCGATGAAGCGTTCCTGCAGGTCGAGCAGGGTGCGCAGGCGCGCGAACAGCGCGTCGATCGTCTGCGTCAGCGGCCGGATCTCGACCGGCACCTGGCTCTGGTCGAGCGCGGACAGGTCACGCGCGCGCCGCGCCGCGATCTGCTCGGTCAGCGGATCGAGCAGGCGCAGGCCGCGGCTGACGCCGAACCAGACCAGCACCAGGACGAACGCAACCAGCAGCAGCACGATCGGCAGCGTGCCGACCAGGATCTCGCGCGCCAGTGCGTGTCGCTCGCGCAGGGTTTCGGCGACCGAGATCACGATCGTGTCGCCGGTCTCATGGTCGGCCAGCGCGAGCGAGGCCATGCGCAGCTTGCGACCGGCGCGAACGATCGAGTCGAGTCGCGCCGGTGCGCCGACGGCCGGCACCGGGCTGGGCAGCGGCAGTTCGAGATTCGAGGCGAGAACGCCGTGGCGCAGGCTGCGTACCGCGTAGTAGCTCGGGTCGACCGAGTCGTACTCCATCAGGATGCGCACCTGCGGGCTCAGCTCCTGCTCGCCCGATTCACTGCGGATCATGCGCTCCAGCGCATGTGCGCTGTCGACCAGCGAACGGTCGTAGTTGATGTTCGCGTAGTGCAGCGCGAGCACATAGATCAGCGCACCGCTGCCGAGCCAGGCCAGCGTCATCGGCACGGCCAGGATCGTCAGCAGGCGCCGCCGCAGACTAACCGGCCGCTGCATCGCCGGCCTCCAGCAGGTAGCCGAGGCCGCGTACGGTGCGGATGCGCACACCGCTGCCTTCGAGCTTGCGGCGCAGGCGGTACACCGCGATGTCGAGGCCGTTGTCGGTGAGCGTGGTGTCCCAGCTGCACAGCGCGTCGACGAGCTGCTCGCGGCTCATCACGCGGTCGAGTCGCGCCGCCAGCGCTTCGAGCAGGCCGAATTCGCGCGGGGTGAGTTCGAGCGGCGCATCGTCGACATGTGCGCGGCGCCGCGGCAGGTCCAGGCGCAGGTGGCCGAGCTGGAGTTCGGGCACCCCCTGGGTCGTGCGCCGACGCAGCAGTGCGCGTACGCGCGCCTCGAACTCGCGCAGCGCGAAGGGCTTGACCAGGTAGTCGTCGGCGCCGAGATCGAGCGCGCGCACGCGTTCCTCGAGCTCCTCGCGCGCGGTCGCGACCAGCACAGGCACCGCGTCCGCGCGCTGGCGCAGCCGGCGCAGCAACTCGACGCCATCAATATCGGGCAGGCCGAGATCGAGCACGATCAGGTCGTAGGGGTGGTCACGCAATGCCGCATCCGCCTGGCGCCCGCTGGCGAGGCGATCGACTACGTGTCCGGCATTGGTCAGGGCCGCACCGATCGCATCGGCAATCGCGGCATCGTCTTCGATGATGAGTACGCGCATCGACGCATTCTAGTGTGCTGCCCAGGAATCAACGCGAGGATCGAGCCCGACCGCGATGGGGCGGGCGATGTCACGGCAAGCCGTCCACGTGCGTTGACAAAAATAATAGAACGATTGAGAATCGTTCGCATCTAATTTAACGACTTGTTGACGGGGTTCCCATGCGGCATTCCTGTCCGGCGCCGGTTCGCCGGCTGCGTGGCCACTTGTGTGCGGCCGTTTTCCTAACCGTGTTGTCCGCCAGTGCCGTTGCAGCCGATGCCGCCTCGTCAGCGCTGACGGTCGCCACGCTGGGACGCGAAATCTTCCTCGATCCCTCGCTATCGGCGTCGGGCCGCATGTCGTGCGCGAGCTGCCACGATCCGGCGCATGCGCACGCGCAGTCGAACGCGCTCGCGGTGCAGTCAGGCGGCGCGGGACTCGACGTGCCGGGTTTCCGCAGCGTGCCTTCGCTGCGTTATCTCAACGGCGGCGCCTTCTTCTTCGCCAAGGACGGCACGCCGACCGCCGGCTTCAATCGCGACGGCCGCGCGGCGAGCCTGATCGACCAGGCCGAGCGTCCATTCCTCGCCGCGCACGAAATGGCGAATGGCGACGCGGCGACCGTCGCCGCAAAGCTCGCCGCGGCCAGCTACGCCGACGAGTTCCGGAAGCAGTTCGGCAACGATGCATTCGACGATGCCGAGGGCGCACTGCTGCGCGCCCGCTTCGCGATCGCCGCGTTCGAGAAGTCTGCTCCCGAATTGCATCCGTTCGATTCGAAATACGACTACTTCCTGCAAGGCAGGGTGATGCTCGCGCCGGCCGAATTGCGTGGCCTGACGCTGTTCAACCGCAAGGACAAGGGCAATTGCGTGGCCTGCCATCCAAGCACCCGTGGCAGCGACGGCTCGCCGCCGCTGTTCACCGACTACACCTACGACAATCTCGGCGTGCCGCGCAATCGGGAGATTCCCGCGAACGCGGACCCCGGCTATTTCGATTTCGGTTTGTGCGGCCCCGACCGCACCGACTTGGTCGCGCTGCGCGATCGGTGCGGGGCGTTCAAGGTACCGACCTTGCGCAACGTCGCCACGCGCCAGGTGTTCTTCCACAACGGCCTGTTCAAGACGCTGCGCGACGCGGTGCGTTTCTACGTGCGTCGCGACACGCATCCCGAGGAGTTCTACCCGCGCGCCGCGGACGGAACGCTTTCGAGGTTCGACGACCTGCCGCTCGAACTGCAGCGCAATGTCAACACGAAAGAGGTGCCGTACGACCGGCGGCCCGGCCAGGCACCGCGTCTCGACGCGGCCGAGATCGACGACCTCGTCGCGTTCCTGCAAACACTGACCGACGGCTACGACCCGGCGACCGACACGGCCGATCCGGCACGCAACGTGCCGGCGGCGCACTGACTTTTTGATTGGAGAGACTGAATGTTGCGAACAACAATGCCGATGGCCGCGTTGAGCGTGGCCCTGCTGGCCGCCACCGCCCCGGCGCACGCCGACGAGGGAAGCCTGCGCCAGGAACTCGCTGCCATGCGCGCCGAGCTCAGTGCGCTCAAGGCCGAAGTGAACCAGCTGCGCGCGGCGGCCCCGACGGCGAATCCGTCCACGGCATCGATCGCCGCGACACAGCCGGCGACATCAACCACAACGGCGCCCATGCCTGCGGCAGGCACCGCCAGCGTGGCGGCTGCACCGGCATCGTCGCCTGCCGGCATCGGCGTCGGCGATTCCACGCGGCTCTGGGGCTATGGTGAACTCAACTACAACCGGCCGACCTCGAAAGCGTCCGCCGCGAAGGCCGATGTGCGCCGCGCGGTGATCGGCTTCAGCCATGCGTTCGATGAGGACACGCATGTCTACGGTGAACTCGAATGGGAGCACGCGGTCGTCTCCGCCACCGATTCCGGCGAGAGCGAGGTCGAGCAGCTCTACGTGGAACACCAGGTGGTTCCCGCGGTCGCGGTGCGCGCCGGCCTGAGCCTGATTCCGCTCGGTTTCATCAACGAGCGCCACGAGCCGACCAACTACTACGGGGTCGAGCGCAACTTCGTCGAGACCGCGATCATTCCTTCGACCTGGCGCGAGGGCGGCGTCTCGTTGCTCGGCAGCACCGACTCGGGATTGAGCTGGAACGTCGGCTTGACCACCGGCTTCAACCTGGGCAAATGGGATGCGACGGCCACCGAAGGCCGCGCGTCGCCGCTGTTCAGCATTCACCAGGAAATGCAGCTGGCGAAGGCCCGCGATGTGTCCATGTACGCGGCGGCGAACTGGCAGGGCATTCCCGGCTTCACGGTTGGCGGTGGTGTGTTCACCGGCGGCGTTGGTCAGGGCCAGAAGGATTTTCTCGCGAAGAATGCGCGCCTGACCCTCGGCGAAGCGCACGTGCGCTGGCAGCCGGGTCCGTTCGATCTGTCCGCGCTGTATGCGCGCGGGCAGATCAGCGACACCGAGGCGCTGAACCTGAGCTTCGTCGGCCACCCGACGCCGGTGCCGAAGTCGTTCTGGGGCGGCTACGTGCAGGGCGCGTGGCGCGTCTGGCAGCGCGGCGATTCGTCACTTGCGCCGTTCCTGCGCTACGAGGCGTTCAACACGGCGGCCTCGTATGCGCCCGTGCCGCAGGGCCTCGGCGTGCCCACCGCGGACACCGAGCGCGTCTGGACGGTCGGCCTGAATTACTATCTGACGCCATCCGTTGTGTTCAAGGCGGACTACCAGCACTTCAATATCGCCGACGAAGTGCTGGGTTACGGCAATCGCTTCGACCTCGGCGTCGGCTACCAATTCTGACCATGATGAAAAGTCCGCGATCGCGTTGGTTGTTGCCGGTCGGCCTCGTCGCCGTGCCGGCCTTCCACGCTGCGTACGCGACG
Source organism: Dokdonella soli (assembly GCF_039523175.1). NCBI lineage: Bacteria > Pseudomonadati > Pseudomonadota > Gammaproteobacteria > Lysobacterales > Rhodanobacteraceae > Dokdonella > Dokdonella soli. Next base: position 24,667 of record NZ_BAAAEU010000007.1, on the reverse strand, counting down.
CAGTACATGAGCGTCGAGGCGGCGCAGCGCGCAGCGTTCGCGGACGCCGCGGAGTTCCATGCGCTGCCGCCGATCGATGCGGCGACCGCGGCTGCGCTCGGCGCACCGGGCTGGTCGCCGCAGCTCTTCGAGGCGCGTGCGGGTGACCGGCGCCTCGGCTGGCTGATCGTTGACCGCGTGATCGGCAAGAGCGAGCTGATCACCTACGCACTCGCGCTGGAGGCGACGGGTGCGGTGCGCTCACTGGAAATCCTCGACTACCGCGAGACGCACGGCGGCGAAGTGCGGCTCGCGGCGTGGCGCAAGCAGTTCGTAGGCAAGACTGCGCAGGAACCGGTGCAGCTCGACCGAGACATCAAGAACATTTCCGGCGCGACCTTGTCGTCGCGGCATGTCACCGAAGGCGTGCACCGGCTGCTGCAGCTGTACGAACGCGTCCTGCGCGCTGCCGGTTGAATGCGATGCACGAGATGCGGCGCGCGCGACCCTGGCTTGGCACCTTCGTCGAGATCCGCGTCGCCGGACTCGCCAATGCTGACGCACTGGCTGCGATCGACGCGGCGTTCGCCGAGGTCGCCGAGGTGCATCGGCTGATGAGTTTTCACGAACCCGCCAGCGACCTGTCGCGCCTGCATCGCGCGGCGGCGTCCGCGCCCGTGCGGGTCGACGCGCGCACTTTTGCCGTGCTCGAGGCTGCGCTGTGTCTCGCTGCGGAATCGGATGGTCGTTTCGATCCGACGATCGCCGCGCAGCTGGTCGCCTGGGATTTCCTGCCGGCACCGGCGTCCTCGCCATCGCCCGACGCGCAGGCGACCTGGCGCGATATCGAGCTGCTCGATGGATCATTGGTGCGTTTCCAGCGGCCGTTGTGGCTCGATCTCGGCGGCATCGCGAAAGGCTACGCGGTCGATCGTGCGCTCGGTGTGCTGCGGCAGCGCGGTGCAGTCGCGGCCTGCGTCAACGCAGGCGGTGATCTGCGTTGCTTCGGGGCGCAATCGGAGCGTGTGGAGCTGCGGTTTGCACTGGCGCCGGATGTCGCGCTGCCGGTCGTTGAACTGGCAGATGCGGCGGTTGCGACGAGCGCCGTCGACGCCGCGAGTCATCGCGTCGGCGGACGCCGGCGAGGCGGACATTTGAACGCGCGCACGCGTCGCACGATCCGCGCACACCGTGCGGTCAGCGTCGTCGCCCCGACTTGCCTGATCGCCGACGCGCTGACCAAGGTCGTGCTCGCGGATGCGCGCGTCGGTGAGCGCCTGTTGCGACGCCACGCCGCGAGCGCCTGCCTGCACGACGCGAAGCGCGGCTGGCGCATGCTCGGTTGCACGTGAAGCATCGTCGCTTCCATCAGCCTGCGCATCCGGCATTGGCACGGGCACGCCTGTCGCCGCGTCGCGAGGCGCTCGTGTACTGGATTCTCGGCCTGCTCTGGACCAGTGGCATCGGCTGGCTGGTATTCCATTATTTCCTGCGCCAGGCCGGCGAGTTCGGCGAGATGTCGCATCCGCTGGAAGCGTGGTGGCTGCGCCTGCATGGCGCAGGCGCGTTCGCGGGCCTGTGGCTGATCGGCCTGCTATGGGCAATCCATCTGGTGCCGGGCTGGAAATCACGACGGCGGCCGAGTGGCATCGTGCTGAGCGGACTCTTGTCGGTGCTCGTGCTCAGCGGCTATCTCCTGTACTACGCAGGCGGCGACCGCATGCACGAAGTCGTGGCGCTCGTGCATTGGCTCGTGGGGCTCGCGCTGCCGTTGCCGTTGCTGTTGCACGGGTTGCGCGGTCGGCGTGCGCGCGGGAGTCAGCGCGGCGCATAGTCCATCGCAATGGCACGTAAGCCCGCACAGAAGGCTTGATCCGGCGAGGCGCGCATGAGATCGCATCGCAGCAGGAGTGGTGCATAATTGCAAACGCAGTTGCGAATGATTCGCATTAATGATTGAATGCGGCGCCTCCCCGAAAGTCGCCGATGTCGATGCCGCTTCCGTTCAAGCGTCTGCCGCTCAAGCGCGTTCTATACCGCCTGCACTGGCTTGCCGGCCTCATCGCGAGGCTGGTGCTGGCCGTGGTCGGCTTCACCGGCGGCCTGCTCGGCTTCAAGGAGCCGATCCTTGCGCTGCTCAACCCCGAGCTGCACATCACCGCCGAAGGTCGCAGCACATCGACGCCGGACCAATGGATCGCGAGTGCGCGGGCCGCGTATCCGGCCCATGCGATCCGCGGGATCGCGCTGCTGATGCCGCTGTTCGCGATCAGCGGCTGGTGGCTGTGGCTGGCGCGGCGCAACTCGGCTCGCCGTGACGGCGCATTCGCACGCCTGTGAGCAGGGCCGCGTCACAACACCAACGCGGGCGCGACCTGAGCGTGCGTCCGACATTTCATCTCCCCATCGAAGGACTGTAACGATGTCATTTGCTCCCTTCATCGCTGCGCGCTCGGCAACGCCGAAACACCTGCTTGTCGCCGCTCTCGGAGCCGCCTGCATGTGCCCCGACCTCACGCTGACGGAGGCGCGTGCGGCAGAGGCGCCGGATGCCACCGAGCTTGATGCCGGAGACGCCGACGCGGACCGCCTCGACGCTCCCTGTACCGCGCTGGACGCAGTCGAGGTCAGCGCCTCTGGCAAGGGCTATCGCGCCGAGCGCTCTTCGACGGCGACGAAGACCGATACGCTGTTGCGCGACATCCCGCAGTCGATGAGTGTCGTCACCCAGGACCAGATCCGCGACCAGGCGATCCAGAGCATGGCCGAGGCCGTGCGCTACGTGCCGGGCATCGGCTTCGCGCAGGGCGAGGGCAATCGCGACACCGCGATCTTCCGCGGCAACAGTTCCACCGCCGATTTCTACATCGACGGCATCCGCGACGACACGCAGTATTTCCGCGACCTCTACAACATCGAGCGCGTGGAGGCGCTGAAGGGACCGAATGCGATGATCTTCGGCCGTGGCGGCTCGGGCGGCGTGATCAACCGCGTCAGCAAGGCGCCCGGCTGGTCCAACACGCGCGAGCTTGGCCTGACCGCCGGATCGTGGAACGACCGCCGCATTACCGGTGACGTCGACCAGGCGCTCAGCGACACGCTCGCGCTGCGCGTGACCGGCGTCCATGAGGATTCCGACAGCTACCGCGACGGCTATTCGCTGGAACGCTGGGGCATCAATCCGACGCTGTCGTTCCGCGCTGGCGAAAGCACGCTGATCACCGCCGGCTACGAGCATTTTCGCGACGAGCGCACCGCCGATCGCGGCATCCCGTCGTTCCAGGGGCGGCCACTGGAGACCGATCCCTCGACGTTCTTCGGCAGCGCAGCGTTGAGCCCGACCCATGCCGAGGTCGATGCGCTGAACCTGCTGATCGATCACGAGTTCGGCAACGGTGCGACGCTGCGCAACCGCACGCGCTATGCCGACTACACGAAGTTCTACCAGAACGTGTTTCCGGGCGCGGTGAATGCGGCCGGCACCGAGGTGGCGCTGTCTGCCTACAGCAACGCGACCGATCGCACGAACCTGTTCAACCAGACCGACCTAACGTTCAATTTCACGACCGGCGCGCTGCGGCACGAGGTCCTGGTCGGCGGCGAGATCGGACGCCAGGACACCGACAACCTGCGTCTGACCGGCTACTTCACCTCGCTCGGCGCGAATGCGACCTCGGTCAACGTGCCGGTAACCCGTCCGATCGCGCCGCTGCCGATCGTGTTCGCACCCAGTGCGACCGACGCGAACAACAGCGGACAGGCTTCGGTGGCGGCGCTCTATGCGCAGGACCAGATCGAGTTGACGCCCGGGCTTCGCGCGATTCTGGGCGTCCGCCAGGATCGCTTCGAGATCGACCTGCGCAACAACCGCAACGGCGCGCTGGTTTCCGCCACCGATTCGCCGCTGTCGCCGCGCGCCGGCCTCGTCTACAAACCGCTCGAACCGCTGTCGCTGTATGCCAGCTACAGCGTCGCCTACATGCCACGTGCCGGCGAGCAACTGTCGTCGCTGTCGGCGAGCAACCGTTCGCTCGAACCGGAGAAGTTCCGCAACGTCGAAATCGGCGCCAAGTGGGACCTGCGTCCCGACCTGGCCGCGACGCTCGCGGTCTACCGGCTCGATCGCAGCAACGTGGCGGTGCCCGACCCGGCCGATCCGACGCTGTCCATCCTGGTCGACGGCCAGACGACGAAGGGCGTCGAGCTAGGAGTCGCCGGCAACCTCACGCAGGCGTGGCAGGTGATCGGCGGCTACGCGTACCAGGATGGCGAGATCACGCGCACGCAGTCGGCGAGCGCGCAGGCCGGCGCCCGGCTGGCACAGTTGCAGGAGCACACGTTCTCGCTGTGGAATCGCTACGACTTCTCGCCCGCCTGGGGCGTCGGCCTCGGCACGATCCATCGCAGCGCAATGTTCACCTCGACCGACAATCACGTCACGCTGCCAGGGTTCACGCGTTTCGACGCGGCCGTCTACTACACGGTCAACGACAACCTGCGCATCCAGGCGAACGTCGAGAACCTGTTCGACCGCAAGTACTACGCGAACGCGAACAGCAACAACAACATCACGCCGGGCACGCCGCGTTCGCTACGGGTTGGCGTGAACCTGCGCTTCTGATCGCCGGCGTGCGTGGCCGGCCATGCGCGTCGACGCATGGCCGGCCGGATGCAACGGCACGCGACGCATGCCGCGCCGCGCGGACTCAGCCGCCTGCGACCGGCGCGAACTTCACCAGCACCAGTTCGCCCGCGCCATCGAGCAGCACGCGGCCCGCGTCGGCGCCGTGGAAATCGAGATGCAGCGAAGCGCCTGTCTCGAGCGCGAGTTCTCCGGTTCCGCCGCGCGCGCTGGCGTGGCCGGCGAATGCGTGCACGAACCACTCGACGCCGGGTTCCGGGAAGATCACCATCGAACCGACCAGCGGTCGTGCGACGACTTCGGCGCGCAGCGCGTCGCGACGTACCATCACGTTGAAGTCGCGGGTCGGACCGGCGAGCAGGCGGCAGTGCACTCTCGACTCGCCGTTGAAATGCACGCGCTCGAAACGCCGGGTCAGGCGCACGGGCGCGTTGTCGTCGATGTCGAGCTCGATGCCGTTGCCTTCGAGCAGAAGCAGATCGCGGGCAATGCCGGGAAACGCGGAGAATGGTCCGTCGCTCTCGATCTCGGCGATGCTGACGCGCCAGCGGAAGTCGGTGGCGTCATCGGCCGGATCGCGCGCGAGCTCGGTGGTCCAGCCGCCGTCGTTCTTCCAGCGTGTGCGATGGCAGTCCTTCGCGGCGATCAGACGCATCGCGGCTTCACTCCGTCAATCGAGTTCCGGTGGATGATAGACGTAGACCAGCGTTGCGTGGCCGAGGAAGTCGATCGTCGTGGCCTGGCGTCCGCCGAGACGTCGCGCGACCCGTTCGGACTCGCTGTTCTCCACGCGTATCAGGCTGACCGCGCGCAACGCCTTCACTTGGGTAAAGGCGAAATCGAGTGCGGCACGCGCGGCTTCGGTGGCGTAGCCCTTGCGGCGTCGCGCCGGCATCAGCATCCAGCCGAGTTCAAGGTCGGGCCAGCCTTCCGGGTTGTGCAGGCCGACGCGGCCGACGAATTCGCCGCTGTCCTTGAGTTCCACCGCCCACATGCCGTAGCCGCGCAGCGCCCAGTGGCCGAGCAGCATGGCCATCGAGCGCCAGGCGTTCATGCGGTCGAGCGGTTGGCCGTCGCCGACAAAGCGCGTGCTGCTCGCATCTGCGAGCATCGAGGCATATGCCTCGAAATGACGGTCGCCGAATGCGGTCAGGCGCAACCGTTCGGTCTCGATACGAGGAATTTCGATCATCGGAAGGTTCAAGCCAGCAATGCGGCGAGCGCGGTGGTGGACGCGCGCAGGCTTTCGATCCAGGTGAAGCCTACGATGGGATCGCCGGTTTGCGAGTCGCGGAAATCTTCTTCCTGGCCCGGCGCAAGCAGATGGCGATAGTCGACGGTGATCTCGGTGCCCGCGTCGAGGTCGGCCACGGCGAACACGAAACCGAGATGCCAGACTCCGCACGGCAAGAAAGCGTGATTGATGTAGCACTCGTCCGGCCATTCCGGCGTGACCGTGTAACGGTCCTCGAACCAGCGCACGGTGGCCGGCAGCAGCTTGTCCGCATCCGGCAGGGCGAGGATTTCAGCGAACGTGTAGACCTGCGGAATCGCGTCCGGCGCGGTGATCAGGCGCCCACGCGCGACCGGCTCGTCGAGAAACAAGCCTTGCCCTGCGCCCGTGATCAACGACGGGCCGATGTGGTAACGGGGGAGGATCATGCGCTGGACCGCCCTTCGGCGGGCCGCGAGTCTAGCACGCCGGCTCCCGGGCCGTGGCTGCGGCGCGGTGTCGCTGCGCGGATGGCTTCAGGCGCCGCGCGACCGCGGCGTCACTGCGCGGCGTACGGCCGGTCGTTGCTGGCGGCGTTGTGCGGGTTCGCCGGGGCGGTGACGATCACGATCGCATCGCGGTTTGCATCGATCGTCTTCGCGCCGATGCCCTTGACCTTGGCAAGGTCCTCGACATTCCTGAACGGGCCGTTCGCGTTGCGGTACGCGACGATCGCCTCGGCCTTGACCAGGCCGATGCCGTTCAGTGATTCGGCCAGCGTCTTCGCGTCGGCGTGGTTGATGTCGACCTGCGCGGCCGCGAGCGTCGGCAGCGCGAGCGCGAGCAGCAGGGTCAGGAGGAGTCGTCGGAGCGTCTTCATCGGCAAGCTTGTTTCGAACGATGGGCGCATGGGCGCGGATACCGGAAGTCTAGGCAGGGCGCTGCGCTGCCGGCAGCGCAGCGCGGCGCAACCCGGCGTAGGAACACGGCGATGTGGCGCGTAGGAAATTTCCTACGCGCACTCCTGCACCCGCATGGAGTGGAATTCCTTCATGGAGCATCGGCATCCGAAGCGCACGATATGCGTGCACGCGCAACGGCTGGCCGCCGGGTGCAACGACTACAGGTCCACCGGGACGTTCATGCCACGCTTCAGGGTCCCGAGTGCGACACGCGTGCGGTAGCGCCGCACATTGGCGTTCTCGACGAGCAGTTTCTGCATGAGCGCCTCGTAGGTGTCGACATCGCGGGCCGTCACGATCAGCACGTAATCCTCGTCACCGGTGACGTACCAGGCTTCCTGAATAGCCGCTTCGCCGGCGATCCAGCGTTTCAGGTTCGCCACCAACTCGAGCCGTTCCCCTTCGACCTCCAGGTCGACGATCATCGTCAACGGCCGGCCAACGCTGCGCGGATCGATGATCGCGACTTCCGCCGTGATGACCCCTTCATCGCGCAGGCGCGCGGTGCGCCGTTGCACGGCGGAGGCCGACAGGCCGATCTCGGCGCCGATCATCTCGGCAGACAGACGCGCGTTCCGTTGCAGCAGCGCGAGGATCCGGCTGTCGTACTTGTCGAGTTCCAGTGGCATTTAGCGCAAACGGTTCGAAACGCGGGGGAAATTCCCGCGCTCGCGGCGGGATTCGCGGCCATGCCGCGCGGCCGGACTTTAGCATGGGCGGTACTTCCAAACGCCAACGCGCAAGGGTCTTCCGCATGGGGTCCACGGTCGAAATCGCGAATGTCCTGACGGCGTCACGTCGGATCGATCCGGTGTTCCTGGATACACCGACGACAACCGACACAGCGCTCGATGCGGCGCTCGGTTGCCATGTGCTGGCCAAGGTCGAAATCGCAAATCCGATCGGCTCGTTCAAGGGACGCGGCACGGAGCTGTTCGCGGCGAAGGCATTGAAGCGTGGAGAAGCCGTCGTTTGCGCGTCCGCCGGAAATTTCGGGCAGGGACTCGCGCGGGCTGCATCAATGAGAGGTCACGCGTGCACGGTCTTCGTCGCGGAGACGGCCAATCCCGTCAAGGTCGATGCGATGCGCCGACTCGGCGCCGAGGTCCGTTTCGCCGGCGTGGATTTCGATGCGGCCAAGGAGGCCGCGCGACGCCATGCGAGCGAATGCGGCATGCGTTTCGTCGAGGACGGCGCGGAGCCGGCGATCGCGGAGGGCGCAGGAACGGTCGGGCTTGAGCTCGCGGCGGCGGCGACGTTCGATGTCATCGTCGTGCAACTGGGAAACGGCGCGCTGCTCGCCGGCGTCGGCACGGCTCTCCGTCACGCGGCTCCCAATGCGGAGATCATCGCGGTGGTTGCGGAAAATGCTCCTGCGATGAAGCGCTCACTCGAGGCCGGGCGCGTCATCGAAACAGATTGCGCAAACACGATCGCGGACGGCATCGCGGTCCGCGTCCCGATCCCAGCGACGTTGGCGCTGTTGCGGGATTGCTGCGATGCCGTGGTCGCAGTGTCGGAGGATCGGATTTTCGAGGCGATGAAGCTGATCCATCGGAGTATCGGCCTCGTCGTCGAGCCAGCCGGAGCCGCGGGTCTCGCCGCGGTCGTGGCGGAGCCGCATCGCTTCGCGGGACGGCGCGTCGCGACGATCCTGTGCGGTGGAAACATCTCGATCGAGCTGCGCGACCGGTTGCTGCAGCCTTAGCCACACCTGCCATCGTGGGGCGCCGTTCCCGCTATTCGTCGTTACTTTCTCTGGAAGACATCCATATGAAGCTCCTCTATCAGACGCACTCCCCCTACGCGCGCAAGGTCCTCGTCGCGGCCCATGAAATGGGGCTCGACCAGAGGCTGGACGTCATCCATCACGAAACGAGTCCGCTTCTGCGGAATGAAGAAATCTTCGCGCTCAATCCGCTAGGCAAGGTGCCGGTGTTGATCTGCGACGATGGCTTCGTGCTGTTCGACTCCGACGTGATCTGTGAATACCTGGATGGCTTGCATGAGAATCGCCGCCTGATCCCGGATGATCCGCCGCGGCGCTGGCGCGCGCTGCGCGCGCAAGCGGTCGCGCAGGGCATCGCCGATGCCGGCATCGCGGTGCGTTGGGAAGTCGAGCGCCGGCCACCGGCGCTGCGCTGGCCAGTTCTGCGCGACGGCCAGCTGCAGAAGATCGCCGCCGCCTGCGATTTCCTCGAACACGATCTCGACGGCGATCGCCCGCCCGACATCGGCGACATCGCGGTCGCGACGGCGTTGAGCTGGATCGAATTCCGCGACGTCTACGCATTCGGCAACGGCCGGCCACGGCTCGCGGCATGGTACGAGCGCTTCTGCATGCGGCCATCGATGCGCGCGACCGCGCTGTCCGGCGAAACGCACGACCAATAGCAGTGCACAGCCCAACGAAACGGAGACCGTCTATGCCGACCCCCTGGACCGGATTGCTGTTCCTGCACGGCCACATCGCCGATCCCGATCTGGCACAGCGTCTCGCCGCCGTGCCAGCGCCCGAAGCACCGCGCTCGCCGTGGCGCCGGCTGCTGGCCCTGTTCACATGGCTCGGCTGCGGCGCGATCCGTGCGTGGCCGAACTGATCAATCGCCGGTGCGTGCTTCGGCACGCGAAGAAAGACCTCCGATCCGCTACGATTCGCCGCTTGCGATGCGCGGCCGATCGGCCCTTGTCGTGCGGCGGCATTGCCCGCTCAGCGCGTCCCCCGCTCACGATCAACAGGTGAACAGATGGATTCCAACGCACTCAGCGGCTTCGTCGGCGGTCTTTGGGACGAGCAGATCGTTCCGCAGATCACCGAGTATATCCGCATTCCGAACAAGTCGCCGATGTTCGATGCCGACTGGGCCAGGCACGGCTACATGGACCAGGCCGTCGCGCTGATGGAGGCGTGGGCAAAGGCGCAGCCGATTCCGGGCATGCAGCTCGAAGTGGTGCGCCTGCCCAACCGCACGCCGCTGATCTTTATCGAAATCCCCGCTACGGGGCGTAGCGGGGGTATCGAAATCCCCGGCACTGATGCGGCGAGTACCGACACCGTGCTGCTCTATGGCCATCTCGACAAGCAGCCGGAGATGACCGGCTGGTCCGCGCACCTCGGACCGTGGAAGCCGGTGCTGGAAGGCGACAAGCTGTACGGCCGCGGCGGTGCCGACGACGGCTATGCAATCTTCGGCTCACTCGCCGCGATCCTCGCGCTGCAGGCGCAGGGCATCCCGCACGCGCGCTGCGTGGTGATGATCGAAGCCTGCGAGGAATCGGGCAGTTACGATCTGCCGTACTACGTCGACCATCTGGCCGCACGCATCGGCAAACCGTCGCTGATCGTCTGTCTCGATTCGGGCTGCGGCAACTACGACCAGCTCTGGCTGACTACCTCGCTGCGAGGCCTGACCGGCGGCAACCTGACGGTCAAGGTGCTCGAGGAGGGCGTGCATTCGGGCGACGCATCCGGCGTGGTCGCATCGAGCTTCCGCATCCTGCGCCAGGTGTTGTCGCGTCTGGAAGACGAAACGAGCGGCAAGATCCTGCCGCAGGAATTGCATGTCGAGATCCCGGCGCAGCGCGTCGCACAGGCCAAGCGTACCGCCGAGATCCTCGGCGACGCGGTGTATTCCAAGTTCCCGCTGGTCGACGGCATGCAGCCGATGAATGCGGACCTCGCCGAGCTCGTGCTGAATCGCACGTGGCGACCGGCGCTGTCGATCACCGGTGTCGGCGGCCTGCCGGCGCTGGATTCGGCCGGCAATGTACTGCGTCCCTACACGGCAGTGAAACTGAGCCTGCGCGTGCCGCCGACGCTGAATGCAGCGAAGGGCGGTGAGTTCCTCAAGCGCCTGCTCGAAAAGAATCCGCCATACGGCGCGAAGGTCACGTTCGAGCTCGAGAAAGCCGGCAGCGGCTGGGAAGCGCCGGCGCTGGCGCCGTGGCTGGAGCATTCCGTCGACGCGGCCTCGAAGCAATTCTTCGGAGCGCCCGTCGCTTACAACGGCGAGGGCGGCTCGATCCCGTTCATGGGCATGCTCGGCGAGAAGTTCCCGGGCGCGCAGTTCCTGATCACCGGCGTGCTCGGTCCGCACTCGAACGCGCACGGCCCGAACGAATTCCTGCACATCCCGACCGGCAAGCGCATGTCGATGTGCGTCGCGCAGGTGATCGCGGACCACTACATCGCCAGCGGCAAGGGGCTCACGCAGGGCGTCGCGGCGTCGCATGCGCACACGGTCAAGGGCGGTGACGGCTGCTGCGACTAGGAACGGTGAATGGAAATGCTGTCATCCCGGTGCAAGCCGGAATGACAGGAGGGAGCCTTCGCGGTGCTTCGTCTTGCATCGCCGCTGCCTCGCCATGTGCGCGCCACGAATCGCGCCGATTCCTGCACTAGCGTGCTGCGCTGAACGGAGGCTTTCATGACGACGATCCGCGCCGCACGCACCTATGACGCTCCCATGCTCGCCGAACTCAATGGCGAGCTTGGCTACCCAGCGAACCGACAACAGATCGTCGCGCGCCTCGCCGCGATCGAGGCGACGAAGGCGGCGTGCGTACTCGTCGCCGAGGATACACACGGCCGCGTCGTCGGCTGGCTGCAGGTTGCGCAGACCGCGCAGCTGACCGGCGATGCCGACGCGGAAATCCTCGGTCTGGTCGTCGGTGAAGCCGCGCGCGGCGCCGGTATCGGCAAGCAGCTCGTGGATGCGGCAGAGGCATGGGCCCATGCGAAAGGCATACGACGATTGCGCGTGCGCAGTCGCGTCGAACGCGAACGCGCGCATCGCTTCTACGAGCGCGCGGGTTACACATGCGCCAAAACCCAGCGCGTTTTCAGCAAGCCTCTGGACTGAACGACGTCACGTTCGCCGTCGACCCTGCCGACGTTTTTCCTGACTCGCCGAAAGGCATCGGTCGATCAAGACAAGGGCGACAGCGAAGCTGTCTTGACCACGAAGTGCATCAGTGAAGCAACCGCTTGCGCGCCGCGTAGCGCACCAGCTCGGCGGTGTTGCGCACACCGAGCTTGTCCAGGATGCGCGAGCGGTGGTTTTCCGCGGTCTTCACGCTGATGCCGAGCTTTCGCGCAACTTCCTTCGTGGTCAGGCCGTCGACGATCAGGTGGAACGCCTCGCGCTCGCGCGGCGACAGCGCGCCGTACGGATCATCAAGCGCGTGATCCGGCCGTTGCACCTGCCCGGCAAGAATCTTCGCCGCGTAGGGGCCGAAGTGCACGTTGCCGGCCGCCACCGCCTTGATCGCAGCGATCAGCTCGCTGGTGGCCGCGTGCTTGGCCAGATAGCCGGAAGCGCCGGCGCGAACCATGTGCAGCACGTACTCCTCCTCCTCGTGCATGGTCAGCACGAGCGTGCGCGCCTGCGGCAATTCCTGCGCGAGACGCCGCACGACCTCGATGCCGTTGAGGCGCGGCATCGAGACATCGACGAGCACCACGTCGGGACACAGCGCCAGTGCCTGCTCGACGGCGGACGCTCCATCGGCGGCCTCGCCCACGACGCGGCATTCGCCACTGGCGTTCAGCACCGCGACCAGACTCTCGCGCACGATGGTGTGGTCGTCGGCGACGAGGATGCGGATCATGACGGCGGATCTTCCTCGGGCGGCAGCGGCAGCCGCAGCACGACGCGGCATCCGTGTCCGGGTGTCGATTCCAGCCGGAATTCGCCGCTGAACAGGTGCACGCGGTCGCGCATGCCACCGAGACCGCTGCTGTGGCCCTGCGTGCCGCTCGCCAGCGCCGCATTCGGCTCGCAGCCGCGGCCGTCGTCGTCGACCCTGAGCTCGATCGCGTCGCGGTCCACGCGCAGGCTCACCTCGGCGTGCGCAGCGGCGGCGTGCTTGACGACATTGGTGAGCGCCTCTTGCACGACGCGGAAAATCAGCGTGGACAGGTCACTGTCGAGTGGCGGCAGCGAACGCGAGACATTCAGCACGACGCGCAGGCCATGATGTTCGCCGATGGTGCGCGCCAGCCAGCTCAGCGCTGCCTCGAGGCCGAGATCGTCGAGGATCTGCGGACGCAGCAGGCGTGACAGCGCTCGGGTGTCCTCCAGCGTCGCGTGGTTCAACGCGCACGCCTGCTCGATGCGCGCACGCGCCGCAGTCGCGTCGGGCGGCAGCACGGCGAGCGCCGCGTCGAGCTGGCGGATCAGCGCGGTGAGGTTCTGACCGATGCCATCGTGCAGCTCGCGTGCAAGGCGCCGCCGTTCCTCCTCCTGCACGCGCCAGACCGAGCGGGCGAGACGCTGGAAATGCCGCTGCCCTTGCTTGAGGCGCTCGAACAGCTCGTGGTGCTGGTTCATCAACTGGCCGAGGCGCTGGTTCAGCGCCTCGATATCAGTGGGGTCATGTGCCGGTTTCATTGGCCGGAATCCTGGCGGTACGACGTGTCGAGACGGTGTTCGAGACCCGTGCGCCGATCCGCCGGTGTGGCGACCAGCAGGGCGGCGCGCGCCGCGGCTGCCGCATCGCGTGCGGCGGCGGCCTGGCTGGCGTCGCCAACCCGCGCAAAGGCTTCCGCGCCGAGCGCGTGCAGCAGCGCGGCATCACGCCAGCCACCGGTGTGCTGCAGCAGCGTGAGCGCTTCGCGATAGTGGCCGGCTGCATCGGCCCAGCGTCGTGTACGCAGGCTCTGCGCCAGTTCGAGTTCGATCGCAGAGAGACGCAGGGGCACGTGGCCGAGTTTCGATGTCTCGATGTGCAGCGCCGTGACCAGCACGCTGGCGCGCACGCCGTCGTTTTCGACCAGTTCCAGGCGAGCCTGCGCAATTCGCGCCTCCAGTGCCAGCATGCCGGCATGCGCTTCGCCGGCGAGCTTCAGCGCATCGGCAAAGCGTGAGTCCGCCAGCTTGATGTCACCATCCAATGCGGCCAGGCGGGCCTGCGCCAGCGCGAGGGCGGCCCGTTGTTCGGTGCCGGCGTCCGCTCCAATCGCGGCGAGCGCAGCGCGAGCCGGTTCGGCCGCACCGAGTGCGCCTTCGATGCGTGCAGTCAGCAGGTGCGCTTCAATCGCGCCACGCCGGTCGGAACGGCGGGCGAAGATCTGGCCTGCACGAGTCGCCGCGGCGAGCGCATCCGAAGGACGGCCAACGGCAAGATCGAGTTCACCCAGGTAGGTCTGCGCCACCGCTTCCTCTTCGGGCAACTGATGGTCCTCGGCTGTGCGCAACGAGATCGCGAGCTGCTTGCGCGCCTCGTCGAAATGGCCGCGTGCGATCTCGAGCAACCCGATGCTCTGCTGGATGTGCAGCGCACCGGTCTGGTCATCGAGCTTGCGGTACTGCGCGAGTCCCTGTTGCCAGTAGACGAGCGCGTTGTCGAACTCGCCCATGTGGTAGTAGCAGAAGCCGATGTTGTTGAGGCTCTCGGCAATCGGAGCGGGATCGCCGATCTGCTGGCGCAGCGCGAGCGCGTCGCGGTAGGCCGCGAGTGCGGCGGCGAAATCGCCGCGTTCCTCCTCGACGACGCCGCGGTCGTTGTGCAGGTCGGCGAGGCTTCCGCGGTCGCCGAGCGCTTCGAGCACGCTCTTGGCGCGGTCCAGGCTGTGCTCGGCGCCAGTCTTGTCACCCTGCACGGCCTGCACGATCGCGAGATTGCGCAGAGAACGCGCGAAACCGGCGCGATCGCCGAGCTTGTCGCGCATCGAGACGGCCCTCGCGTACTGTTCGGACGCGGCCTCGAGCTGGCCGAGTCGCTCATAGCCAACGCCTAGCGCGTTGTGCGCATCCGCCTCGGCGGCGGCATCGCCGGCGCGCGTGTCGAGCACCAGCGCACGTACGAGATAGTCATCCACCGCGCGCTGCGCGTCGCCTTGCCGGATCGCGTACTTGCCGCGCAGGAACAGCGCGCGCGCATCCTGCGGATCGGCGGCGAGGCGGCGATCGAGCGCTTCGATCGCGCGAGCGCCGTCGCCGGCATCGGCCAGTGTCTCGGCGAGCCTCAATGCCAGCTCGGGATCGTGCGGATAGCGATCGGCAAGCTGCTGCAATTGCGTCAGTGCGGCGGCGCTGTCGCCGTTCCCTGCGAGCGCTTCGATCCGCAGCGCACGTGCGTCCAGCGCGTCGTCGCGCGCGAAGCGCGCCAACGCTTCGGTGCGGGTCGCTTGCGCCGGCAGGGTCTGTCCGCCCTCCTGCTCGGCGCGCAGCAGCGCGAGCCAGGCGAGCGCCGGTGCGGACGACGGCTTCGCCAGTGGCGCAAGCAGTTCGGCCGCGGCCTGCGGTTGTTTGCGGTCCGCGGCGAGCAGCGCGTTGCCGAACGCGGCGACCTCCTTGTCATCGGCGAAGAAAGCAGGGGCCGGCGGCGGCGTGCCGGCGACTGCGGCGACGAGCGCGCCGGCCGCTTCCCGGTAAGCCGCAGGCAACGTCGCGGGCGAATCGGCACCGGCGGCAAAGCGCTGCGTGCCGGTCGCGCCGGTCGCCGGATACAGCGTGAAGCGGATCCGGTAATGGCCGTTGTCGGCGTCGAGTTCGGCGCGCACCAGGCGCGCGACATTCGCGGCGCGCGCGACCTCGGGCAACTGGCGCTGCAATGCCTCGCCGTGCGCGTCCGGCGTCGTGCGCGCGAGCGCATCGAGCGTGCGTTGACGTTCAACCACCGCGAGCGCCGCTGCGCCGCGCAGCCATGTGCGCAGGTGCGCCTCGAATGCACGTCCCAGCGGCGCCAGGCTTGCGTCGGTCTCGAACGGCAGAACCGCAACGGCGGGAGTGGCGGGAATCGTCGCCGGCGGCGGCGCTGGCCAGTGCAGCGGATGATGCGACAGCCAATCGCCGGCGCCGATCGCGGCAACCAGCGCGAGCGCTGCCGCCAGCCAGATCCGGCGCGGCAGTGGTGGCCGCGGCACCTTGCGCGCATCGAGCGCGCGCAGGGCTTCGTCGGCGGACGCGAAGCGTTGCGCGGGCCGGATCCTCAGCAGGCGGTCGCAGAACGCGCCGAGCCACGCCGGCAGGTCGGGACGCGCCTGCGCCAGCGGCGGCGGCGGTCGCACCAGCCGTTGCATCACGGTCTCGGCCGGTGTGCCACCAGCGAACGGCAGCTGGCCGCTGAGCATCTCGTAGAGGATCAGCCCGGCCGTGTAGAGATCGCTGCGCGCGTCGACCGTCTCGCCACGCGCCTGTTCCGGCGACAGGTATTCCGGTGTGCCGATGACGAGGCCGGTCTGGGTGAGGCCGGTCGCGCCAAGACTGCGTGCCACGCCGAAGTCGCTGATGTACGCGTCGCCGGCCGCGTCGAGCAGGATGTTGGCGGGCTTGAGATCGCGGTGCACGACGTTGCGCTGGTGTGCAGCGGCAAGCCCGCCGAGCAGATGACGCACGATGCGCAACGCATCCTCGGTCGGCAATTTGCGCTCGCGGTCGAGCCGGTGTTCCAGCGACTCGCCGGCCACATAGTCCATGCTGATCAGCCAGCGCTCGCCGTGCTGGGCGATGTCATGGATGCGCACGACATGCGGGCTCGACACCTGGCGCGCCAGCAGCAGCTCCTGACGGAAGCGCTCGAACGCCTCGGGTTTGCGCGCGAGTTCGGGGCGCAGCAGCTTGATCGCGACTTCGATCCCGAGCGACAGGTCGGTGGCCCGGTACACCACGCCCATGCCGCCGATGCCGATCATGCTGTCGATGCGAAAACGTCCGGCGACGATATCGCCGGAACGCAGCTCGGCCGTGGTCAGCATGCCGGTCACTGTGGCCGCGTCGGCCGGAGTGTGACGGGGTTCGGGCGCCACTTCGATCATGTGCGCACGATAGCGTGAAATATGTCCGGCGGCGCGATCGGCGAGGGCGTCGCGCCTCGCCCGGCGGACGCCCGATTCGCGCGCTGCCTCTCTGATGCGGACAGCTGCTTCGGAGGCCACTGCGCTCATGCCATCCGGCATGCGCTTCGTATTTCCTGCCAGCGTGGCGCGCGCGCGCCGGCAGCGCTGCTCGCTTGGAGCAGGCTGTCCACCGCATCGCGCAGACGCGCCATGGCGAGCGTGGCGACGGCATGCCCGGCGATGCTCTCGATCAGTTCCTGGTCGAGTTCGGTCAGTGGCGTGCCGGGACGGCGACTGTCGGCATACACGGCGCCGAGCAATTCGCCATCGTGCAGCAGCGGCACGCAGATCAGAGCGCGGATACCGCCAAGCTGCACGCTCGGGCGCACGCCGAGCCACGGCGTGTCGCCGGTATCGCCGCAGACCACGCTGCGGCGCTCACGCAGCGCGCGATCGACCGCGCCGACGCTGCCGGCGAAGGATGAGCGCGCCAGTTCGTCCAGATCGATGCCGCGGCTGGCGCGCACGCGTAGCGCATCGACGCTTTCTCCGTACAGCACGAAACCACGGCCGAGGCCGGAAAGCTCGAGCATCGCATCGAGCGTCTGCGCGAGCAGTGGTTCGAAGCCGAGATCCGGCGACAGGCGCGAGGACAGCGCCCGCGAGATCGAGCGGCGCGTGTTGTGTTGCGAACGCAGTTCGTGCACCTGCTCCGGCGACAGCGGTTCAAAGTGGCAATAGACATCGCCGATCGCGAACCAGATCGAATCGGTCAGATGCGCCTGCAGGACCAGATGGCCGTCGACGCGCAGGCCGTTCTTGCTGCCGGTATCGGACAGATGCCAGCCGCGGGCGTCGTCCTGCAACTCAGCATGGAAGCGCGAGATGCTGTCGTGGTCGATGCGCAGCTCGCAGGCGCTGTTGCGTCCGACACGATAGATTCGACCCGGTTCGAGGAACCGCACCAGCGATGCACGGTCCGGCGGGTAGGCCTCGAAGCGTGCCGTCATGGCATGCCGGTCAGGCGCCGAAGTCGCGCAGCCGGGCCAAGGTGAAGCGCAGTGTCGAGCCCTGTCCGAGCAGCCCGCCGGCGATGTTGTCGAGGTCGCGCTGCGCACGCCAGACGTTGGCGAGACTTGTGCCGGCGGCGGCCTGCACCTGGCTCAACAGGTCGTCGATTCGTGCGATGGCGGCGACATAGTCGGCGCTGTTGTACGCGGTGCGCGCCAGGCCCAGCGTGCTGTTGAGCTGGCTGCGCAGATCCGCCGGCATCACCGCGTTGTTGAGGCGGTAGTCGAGTGCGGAGAATTTAGCGTTGGCCACGTCGTTGGTCGCGCGCATGTCGGCGACGATCATGAATTGCGAGAACGCGCCACCGCGACCGCGTGCACGAACGCTGCCGGCGAGTACGTCGCTGGTTATGTCTTCGAAACTGCCGCCGAGCGGTGCTTTGAACAGTCGCAGCGGCGTGCCCGGTGCGTAACCGAGGTTGTGCGTGTGCACTTCGAGCGTGTATGCGTTCTGGAATGACAGGCCACCCGCCGCGGGCGGTTCCACGGTGATCAGTACCGGGAATGCGGCCGGAATCGATGCGGCCGGACTGGGCAAGCGTGAGAGCAGGGCCGGGTCATTCACGTTGACGAGCTGCGCGCTGATGTTGAGTGTGCTCGCGTCGAGGTTCTGCACGCTGTCGAAGACCAGCGTCACGTCCGCACCCATTCCGCCCGGCAGGCTGATGTTCGCGAGTGCGGTGTTGCCGGAGACGCTGACGGTGACATCGGCCTGCGCCGCTGGCGCGATCGCGGCGAGCAGCAGGGTGGCGATACCGAGAAACCGGCGAAGGAGCGTGGTCATGATCATGGATTCCCCGCGCATCCATGCGTCAGCAAATTGGAGCGGATCGGCGTGATGCCGATATTCACCTGCGTGCAGCGCAATGGCGATCCTAGCCACACACGCAGCGATTGTCGCTTAAATATTTGTCTCCGTGCGCCCCTTGAGGGTTTTCCCCTATCTCGCCTGAGTGCTTCCCCGGACTGTTTTGACCCGTTACCGGCCCTAGCATGCGTGGTGACGCGGCACGAGGGATCCGGTCCGGTTGCGCTGCGTGGCGGAGAGCCGGAGCGCTCCGCGTACCGAAACTAAGGGGGCGGCGGGCCGGCAGGAGTCGGCCCCCGCGACACAATCCGGCTGGGGACGATCCGACCATGCGCACATCTTTCACGGCGTTCTGCCTCGCGACCTGTTTCGCTGCTCTCACGCCCGGCCTGTTGCGCGCCGCGCAGCCGGCCACCGGCACCGTCAGCGACGCCAATCCGCTCGTGCATTGGAACGGGGACATGAAGACGGCGACCGCCGCTGCCTGCGGGAGCCCGCACAATGCGGCTTGCGACAACTTCCTGCTCACTGTCTCGACGCCGGGCTATCCGTTCCAGGTCAAGATCACTCAGACCGCCGGCGCCGCCGACGACTGGGATCTGGAGGTCTACGGTCCCGACGGCACGCTGGTCGGCAAGTCCGGCAACGGGCCCGGCACGCCGGAGACGGTCGTGCTGCTGAATCCGGTCGCGGGTACCTACACCGTCGCCTCCGCGCCTTACGCGCCGGTCACCGCCTACAAGGGCAGTGCTGAACTGACCGCGGTGACGGGCGGCGGTGGCGGCGTGAACGGCACCGAGCCGCTGGCGTTCCGCGTCTATGCGCCGCTCGGTTTGACCGAGCCCGATGCGCACTGGGATGCGTACGCCCCGAGCGCTGGCGCAAGCAGCATCGGCCTCTCCGCCGGCGAGCCGACCCTCGGCGTGCCGGTCAAGCACAACCTCAACCTGCAGCAGGTGTTCCCGACGCAGTCACGCGTCATGTACCTGGCCGGGCTGCAGACGCTGCGTCTGGTCGTGGACAGCATGGTCTCGCCGGCGATCGGCACCTGGAGCGACAAGAGCTCGCCAACGCACAAGACCTCGCTCGACCCGATCCTCGAGGTCGATCCGATCAGCGGCAGAACGATCTCGACCCAGCTCGCCGGCAAACGCTCGATCATGTCGCTGTCCGACAACGAGGGTGATACGTGGAGCGACAGTCCGCAGGGCAGTGGCATCAATTCGGGCGTTGATCACCAGACCATCGGCACCGGCAAGTTCCCCACCAGTGATCCGGTCGGCGGCTTGAACGGCTATCCGACCGCCACCTACTACGCGTCGCAGGATATCGCCGCGGCCGAGGCCGGGTTGAGCCGCGACGGCGGCACCACCTGGGCCGCGGCCGTGCCGATGTACGCCATCGCGACCTGCGGCGGTCTGCACGGTCACATCGAGGTGGCGCCGAATGGCAACGTGTTCGTGCCGAACAGGAACTGTGGCGGCGATGCCGGCTTCGCGCGCAGCGGCGACAGCGGCACCACCTGGCAGGTGATCAAGGTGGCCGGCATCGGCGGCAGCAGCAGCGATCCAGGGATCGCCGCCGGCGCCGACGGTACGCTGTACTACGGCCAGTGCGGCCGCAACAATGCCGCGGCGCTGATCGCGGTCAGCAC
Organism: Dokdonella soli; assembly: GCF_039523175.1. Taxonomy (NCBI): domain Bacteria; kingdom Pseudomonadati; phylum Pseudomonadota; class Gammaproteobacteria; order Lysobacterales; family Rhodanobacteraceae; genus Dokdonella; species Dokdonella soli. Next base: position 4,558 of record NZ_BAAAEU010000007.1, on the reverse strand, counting down.
CGACAACGGCGACCACTGGAGCGCGCCGCTCGATGTCGGCGCCCCGCTCGGCATCAAGAACTGCGTGTTCGCCACGATGGTGGCCGGCGACGGCGACCGCGCCGCGTTCGCGTTCCTCGGCAGTTCAACCGCCGGCGCGGCGGCGACCGGCGCCGATCCCAATGCATGGAGCGGCAACTGGTATCTGTATGTCGCCACCACCTACGACCGCGGCCTGACCTGGACCACGGTCACCGCCACGCAGAACGATCCGGTGCAGAAAGGCCCGGTTTGCCTGGCTGGCACCACCTGCGCGTCGAACCGCAATCTGCTCGACTTCATGGACGTCCAGAAGGACGAGAAGGGGCGTGTCTACGTAGGTTTTGCCGACGGCTGCATCGGCGGTTGCGTGACCGGCGGCCACAACAGCGGCACCGCGTACACGCGCGTCGCGCGCCAGGAACCCGGCTCGCGCAGCCTCTACGCGGCGTTCGACAGCGAGTTCAAGCCGAGCGCGCCGGTCGCGCCGCTGCAGCCGTATCTCGAGGCCATCCAGACCGGCAACCAGACTCAGGCACGCGTCAACGTCACCTGGGCCAGGCCGTGGGACGGCCGCTCGCCGCTGACCGGCTATCGTGTGCTGCGCCGGGTCAATCCGGGCGGCAGCTACGGGCAGATCGCCAGCGTCGGTGCGAACGTGCGCGACTACGTCGACACGACCGTGCAAATGAACACCGGCTATTGCTACCAGGTGCAGGCCGTCAATGCGGTTGGCGCATCCGCGCTGGCTTATGAAGCGTGTGCCGTGCAACAGGTTGCCGCGGACCCGTGCACGGCGCCCGGCGCGCAGCGTGGCACCGACCCGGCCGGTGACCAGATCGGCGGCAACCAGCTCGACATCCGCGCGTTGTTCCTGGGCGAACCGTTCCTCGGTGATCCCCTGCAGTGCAAGGTCTCCTCGCCGCAGAAGCTGGTGTTCACGGTCGACGTCACCGATGCGTCGACCACCACGGCCGGCAATGCATGGATCGTGCTGTGGAACCGCGTCGTTCCGGATGCCAGCTGCACGCCGGCCGCCTGCGACCGCGAAATGGTCAACGCGCGCATGACCGCAACCGGCGTGGAGTGCCATGTCGGCAAGATCGTCGCGCCGAACTCGAACCTCGGCAATGACGCCGCAACATTGGCCGCCGGCGACTGCGAACTGAAGCCGAACGGCACGCTGACGATCTCGGTGCCGACCCACCTGATCGACGACTGCAGCGGCAGCGGCTGCAGCATCGGACCGGGCTACCAGCTTGCCGGCCTCGAAGTGCGCACCTTCAACAGCAATGTGAGCGGGCAGCCGGTCACCTCGACGACCGCCGCGGATACCGCGCCAGCGCTGTCGTACCAGATGATCGGCAACGACATGTGCCGGCCGGTCGGCAAGCCGCTCGCCAACGACGATCATTTCAGCGTCGACCTCGACCAGCCGAGCGTCGCCCTGCATCCGCTGGCGAACGACCAGGCCAACAGTTGCGATGCGCTGACCATCACGTCGGTGGGGCAGCCGGCTTCCGGTACGGTCAGCATCAGCGCCGACAAGACCACGCTGGTCTACCAGCCCAGCGGAACGGTCTGCGAGGACCACTTCGCCTACACGATCGCCAATGCCCACGGCGACACTGCACACGCCGTGGTGGTGGTGCACCACGACCACACCAATACGGCCGGTGTCTCCGAATACATTTTCGCCGAGGGTTTCGACGGCGGGCACATCTGCCCGAACCCGAACCTTCCCTGAGGGAGGAACCGGCGCCGCGGCTTCCCCGCCGCGGCGTCGGCGGAATGGTCCCGCCCGCATCGAGCGTGCGATCGGGTGGGACGGCAGGAAGCAGGATCGGCGCCGGGGAGGCGTACGATCATCCGGATCGCGCGGCTTCCCGCTCCCGCGGGGGCCGCGCGATCTTCCTTTTCTTGCACCCGGATACGAGTTGATGCCGACGACCCTTGGACACGCTCTGCGTTTCGCCCTTTTCGGCGTGCTCGCCGGATGTGCATCCGCGCCGACACGGGTGCCGGCTCCGCTTGCCGTGGAGCGCCTCGCGCGCATCGGTGGCCCCGGTGTGGATTTCGCGCATGCACTCGCGGTGTCGCCGGATGGCGGCATAGTGGTCGGCATCGAGACGGCGGGGTCCCCGGGGTTCGACGGGCGCGCCGTGCAAGCGATCTCGGCGTCCGCCGAGGAGATGGCGGTGCTCGCCGCCTATGACCGCCGCGGCCATCTGACTTGGGCCGAAGGTCTCGGCGGACCCGGTGCACACCCGGCCGTGCGTGCGGTCGCGAGCGGTACCGATGGCTCGATCTTTGGCGCCGGCTGGTTCAGCGGTCGCTTCGGCCTGCTGGCACCGAATGGTGGCCCGTCGGTCGAATCGGACGGCGGCAGCGACGCCTTCGTCGCCGCACTCGGCGCCGACGGCCATCTGCGCTGGCTGCGGCGCTTCGGCGGCAAGTACGCCGACACGGCACGCGCGCTGCTGCCGGCGCCCGAAGGCGGCGTCTATGTCGCCGGCAGCTTTCGCCTCAACGCTCGCTTCGGCGAACAGGAGGACGGCAGCGCGCGGGTGCTGGTCAGTCACGGCGGCAGTGATGCATTCCTGCTGCGACTCGGTGCCGATGGACAGGTGCGCTGGGCGATTTCAGTCGGTGGCGCCGAGGATGACGAAACGCTGGCCCTGGCCGCCGCGCCCGATGGCGGCGGCTACCTGCTGGCGAGCTACCGCGGGCGGTTGGCGCTCGACATCGCCGGCAGCCGACGTGAATTCGTCGCGCGTGGCGCCAACGATGCCCTGCTGCTGCGATTTTCCGCCGACGGTCGGGTGATCGCCGCTTGCAGCATCGGCAGCGAAGCGCCGGACGACTTCATAACCCTCGCGGCCGATGCCGAAGGGATCGCTGTCGGCGGCTATTTTTCCGGTTCGCGCGAACTCACGATCGGCGAGCGGGCGCTGCATCTGGCCAGTCGCGGTGCCAGCGACGCGTTGCTGCTGCGTCTCGATGCCAATCTGGCACTGCGCGATCACGTGCAGATATCCGGCACCGGCGCGACGACGCTGGAGCGGCTCGCCTATGGCCAGGATGGCCGGTTGTGGGCTGCCGGCAGTTTCAACGGCCGCTTGCCGCTTGGGCACCGTGAACTCGTGGCCGAGGGGGGCGATGCCTGGTTCGCCGTGTTCGATCGCGGTCTCGACGTCGACGATGCGCTGGCATTCTCCGGGCGCGGTACGCAACAGGTTCTTGCCATCGCGCCCGATACCCGCGGGGGTGCCTTCGTCGCCGGAGCGTTCAGCAAGGAACTCGCGGTGCGCGGGCAGCCCACCGCGCCCATCGCGCGTGGTCGCAGCGACGCCTTCGTCGCTCACGTGATCGCGGACGCGGCGCTGGCAGCGCGTCAGCCGAAGCGCGCCCCCGCGGCCGAAGTAGAGTCCGACGACGACTGATCGCTGCGTCGCTTCGGCGGCAGTGCAGCGTCGGGCATCGTCTCGCGACACACGATCCGTGGGCTTGCGTCAGGGCGCCGGGCCCGTGCTGTGCCAGCGCGTCTCCCGATGTCGCGGGTTTGGCGGGCGCAGGATGCGGGGCTCGTCCTTGAGCCCCGCGCTTGCCAGAACCTCCGGCGCGGGTTGCGGTTCGTTCCTACGGCCGCTGCCGCGACGGATCCGGTGCGTGCTTCGCGATCCATCCGGCGATCGCACGGAAGAGTGTTTCCCGCTCGGTGCGCTCGTATCTGGAAATGTTCGCGGTCTTTCAGGCGTGAGCCTGGCGCCGATGCGGATCGGCGCCAGGCAAGTCCGGCTACTCGAAGCCGTTCCTGAAGATCACGTCGCAATCGAAGCTGTTGCCGACCGTGTAGGGACTCATGTAGCTCAGGCTGTTGGGCATCTGGTCGTAGGTTTCGGTGGCGCCAGGGCCGACGCCGCCGGCATCGGTGCTCTGTGTGGTGGCCGACGCGAAGCCACTGATCACGTCGCCGGGATTCAAGCCCAGATCGCTGGCCTTGACCACGATGACCATCTGGTTGAACGGCGCGGCGTAGCTGCTGCTGGGGTCCGCCGGCTTGGTGCTGCCCGCCGTGACGAAACGCCCGTCGACCGTGCCGGATGTATTCGCGGCGGGCGTATAGGACTCGAACGTCGGCGCCGTCGGCGCCGTGCCGTACCAGGCCATGTGCACGGCGCGGTAGTGGAACGTCGTCGCCGGCGGCGGGTCGGCGATCTTCATGGCGACGTACCAGGCCGAGCCCGAGGGCTGCGGCGATTGGCCCTTGTCCGTGTTGAGGGTGAAGACCAGCTTGATGTTGCCGTCCACGGCGAGCGGCTGGGCGAGCTGGAACGAGAGCAGGTCGGTGCCGGCCGGTGCCGGGGCTCCGGTGCCGCCTACCGAGTTGTCACCGGCCGGATCGGTGAGCAACGTTTTGCCGGGTACGGTGCAGACGCTTTGTGGCGGCGGCGGAGCGACGGCTGTGAGCTTCACTCCATTGCTGGCCGTGCCGATGCCACCGCTGTTCAGCGCCTTGACGGTGTAGTAATAGCTGCCG